>JACPZW010000040.1 GCA_016195265.1 Acidobacteriota bacterium
ACGCGCGATCCACGGCCGCAAGGGGGTCGGTCTGCACTACATCGCGAATTGAATCACGCGCGATTGAGGATCAAGGACTTGCAGCCACGAGCGATGCGAAACTCGCCGCAAACGCCGTTTCCGTGACGAAGATCGGCTAGCGACGAACGCGACCCGGGTCCCGTCAGGCGAGGGCACAGGCGCCATGTCCTCGAGCGTCGCGCCGTCGGGCGGTCCGAACGTGAATTCTGTGGCCGGGCCGATTGCGGGCGCCGGGCGCAGCCACCAGACCGCGACGGTGATCGCAAGGAGTGCAGCGAGGGAAAGGGCCGCCGCGGTCAGCGCGCCGACTGATCGAGGCCTGGCCGGCGGGACCAGCCGTGCGCCCGCTCTTGCAAAGTCGTCGTCGAGCTCGACGCGCATGTCGCCAATGTCGCGCAGGCGCTTTTTCGGATCTTTCTCGAGGCAACACTTGATCAGGCGAACGATGTACGCGGGCGCCGACGGCGGGAGCTGTGTCCAGTCCGGCTCGCGCTCGACGATCTTCGCGAGCACGTCGGTGGTCGTCTCGCCCGTGAACGCGCGCCGGCCCGTCAGCATTTCATACAGCACGCACCCGAACGCCCAGATGTCCGTCCGCTTGTCGACGGATTTCCCGCGCGCCTGCTCCGGGCTCATGTACGGCGCCGTCCCGAGCAGCACGCCGCCCAGCGTCGGTCCCATCATCGTCGGCGAGTGGGTGAGCTCCCCTCCCGCCTCTCCCGCCCCTCCAGCCTTTGCAAGTCCGAAGTCCAGCACTTTCACCACGCCGTCGGGGGTGATCTTGATGTTCGCGGGCTTCAAATCGCGATGGACGATCCCGCGCTCGTGCGCCGCGTCGAGCGCGTCGGCGATCTGGCGGGCGATGGCGAGCGCGTCATTGATCTGTAGGCCGGGTCCGTTTGGACCCGGCAGACCAGGCGGGTCCGAAAGGACCCGCCCTACAGATCTCGCAATCCGCTCCGCCAGCGTCTCTCCCTCGACCAGCTCCAGCACCAGCGCCCGGATACCGCCGGCTTCCTCCAGGCCGTAGATCGCCCCAATGTGCGGATGATTGAGCGACGCAAGGACGCGCGCCTCGCGCTCGAACCGCGTCAGCCGCTCAGCGTCGGCCGTGAACCCCGGCGGCAGTACTTTGATCGCGACGTCGCGGCCGAGCTTCGTATCCCGCGCGCGATACACCTCGCCCATCCCGCCCGCGCCCAGCAGGGACCCGATCTCGTACGAGCCCACACGACTGCCGCGCGTCAGTGGCATCGCCGGCCTCTCGGGCAAGTCCCAGGGACGGTCATGCGACAGGGCTCAGCAGGTCCAGCCCGCGCGCCAGCGCCTCGCGAACGAACGTATCCCCCTCCCGATGCGCGCGCTCGAATTCGTCGACGGTCAGGACGAACAGATCGATCGGGCACGGCAATGGCGTCATCGCCGCAAGTACTGCCGGCACGCGATCGCGCATCTGCGCGTGCTCGCTCGCGTCCAGGATGATGAGCAGGTCCGCGTCCGATCGAGGCGTCGGGATGCCGGATATGAGTGAGCCGAACAGGATGGCCCGGCGCATGACGGGCAGCCGGACGGCGCCACGCCGCGCGGCCTCGCGCAGGTCCTCAATCCGCCGGTTTCTTGTCCAGGTAGGTGGCGCCGGCAGAACTCGGCGACGATGGCGGCATCGGCAATGGCGTGCTCCGCTTCTCCGCGCGTGTACAGCTTACCCGGATAGCTGGCGGCAAAGCCGTTGGGGTACCGCGACGGGATGTAGTGCTTGTCCAGCCGGCGGGCCGCGTCGAGCACATCAGGCGAAGCCACAGCGGCAGCCGGCAGCGCCTCGACGAGCCCGGCCGTCAAGTGCCCCAGGGCTCGCCGCCAAGCGCCATGACGGTCGCCTTGAGCGCTTTTTCCGCCGACTGCTGCGCGGCAAATGCCGCCCATTCGTAGTCCGCGGCCTCCAGCGCATGCCGCGCATGCGCGAGGTCACGCGCCGCCTGCGCCCACCAATCGGACCAGCGATTCACGACCGCGACACCTCGAGCCCCATCCGGCCGAATCGTAGCACGCATGCCGCGCGTCGGCGGGCATCAACGCCGCCAGCGGCGCGGTCGGATGTCCGCTTTCACTTCGCCGTCTCGTACACGCCGAGCGGCGACCCTGGAATCAGGGCCATCAGCGATTCGCGCGCTGGCGGATCATGTCGAATTCCGCTTCTGCGACGTCGAACAACTCGATCGCGTGCGCGTCGAACTGTGTTCCGCTGTCGACGCGCAGACGCCGCGCGGCTTCCTCCGCCGGCAAGGCCTTGCGATACGGACGCGCCGAGGTCATCGCGTCGTAACTGTCGGCCACGGACATCAGTCGGGAGAAGGCGTGAATGTCAGTACCGCCGATCCGATCGGGATAGCCCTTCCCATCCCAGCGCTCGTGGTGGCCGCGGATGACTGGCAGGGCGTCGGTGAGGAACGGCAGGCCATGCAGCATGTCGTAGCCGATCGTGACGTGCGCTTCCATGAGGACGCGCTCCGGGTCGTCGAGCCGGCCGGGCTTCAGCAGGATGTGATCGGGCACGCCGACCTTGCCGATGTCGTGCAGCATGCCCGCGCGCCGGATCGTTTCGAGCTGATCCTGCTCCACGCCGGCCGTCCGCGCGAGCACGAGCGTGTACGCGGTGACGCGCTCGGAGTGGCCCGCCGTGTAGTGATCGCGTGCGTCGATCGCCTTCGCGAAGGTCTCGAGCGTGGCCCGGAAGTGCCGCTCGCGATCGTCGTAGAGCTGCGCCGTCTCTAGCGCCGCCGCGGCGTTGGCGGCGAAGGCCGAGGCGATCTGGGATTGCACGGGCGTGAACCGGCCCGCGCGCATCAGTCGATCCGCGTAAAGGGCGCCGATCGGCCCGGTCCGCCCGAGCAGCGGCACGCAGAGCGCGGACCGCACGCCCGCGCGGGCGATGCTCGCCGAGTCCTGCAGCCGCGAGTCCAGCGCCGCGTCGTAGACCTCCAGCACCTCGCGCGCGCGGATCGCTTCGCGGACGGCCGTCGCGCTCGCGAAGTCGGAGACCGAGGTGTACGCGCCGGTGGGCCGCACGGCGCGCGGCGTCAGCTCGCCGGTGGCGGCGTCGAAGAGCAGGATGGCCGACCGATCCGGTTTCAGGATCGGCTGCAGCCGATCCAGCACGCGCTCGAGCAGGCCGGGCAGATCCGTGGTCGCCATCAGCTCCCGGCTCGTCGCCAGGAGTCCCGCGAGCGCCGCGCCGTCGACCGAGATCGACGCCTCCGCCTCGACGGGCCGGCGCGTCATCGTGGGCTCGGCGACCGGCGGCGCGGGCGGCGCCATCGTCTCGACGCAGTACTCGACAAATCCGAAGCGGACGCGATCGCCGACGCTCAGCGTCGCGGAGCTCTGCTGCGCGCCATTGACGAACATGCCGTTGGTGCTGGCGAGATCGTCGGCGCGCAGCGCTCCCGCGTCCGTCAGCGTCACGCGCGCGTGCAGCCGCGACAGGCTCGGATCGTCGATCATCACATCGGCTTGCGCGGACCGGCCGACGGTCTTCGACTCTCCAATGGCGATCGAAATCGTCGGCGCCTGCGATGTGGCGAGCGCCGGCCGTAGGCGAATCGTGGGAGTGGTCACGGGTCTGTCACCGATTGTCACGTGTACCTGTCACCTACCTGTCACCTACCAGTCACCGGAGACAACGGAGACAACGTCACGAGCGCATTGTAGTCGGGCTCCAGAGAGTCGGGGTCGAGGGCTGACGCAGACAGCAGCACGTTGCCCTCGGGCCAGTGGACTTCGAGGTTGCCCGGCGTCATCAGCGCGGATTTCAGCCGGCCGCGAAACGATCCGTCCGGCGACCGCAATTCGACTGCGGCGCCGTCCACCAGCGTCAGCCGCTGCAGGTCCTCCGCGCTGATCAATACGTCGTCGCGCCGCGCGCCCGTCAACGGATCGACATCGCGCTGCACCATCGAGTTGAATTGCTTCCCGCGGCGGGTCGACAGACGGAAGACGTTAACCGCGGAGCGCAGGGAGACCGCAGCGTCTGTTGTTGGCTCTGCGAGCGCAGCGCTCTCTGCGGTTAGACTTCGCAGGGACACCGCCGCGAAGTGCGCCTTACCGTCGGACGTCGCAAAACGGCCGTCCGCGTACAACGTCCGGCCGCCCCATTGCACCTGATCGCCCTTCTGCCTCAGCGTTTCGATACCTATATATAAGGGTACGGCGTGGGCGATCTCCCGGCGAATGGCCTCGGCGTTGTCGAACTCGATTTCGCCGGCGCGATCCGGACGCACGCGCGCCATCACGTCACCGAACACCTGCCACTCCGGCCGCGCCGACCCGATCCGCCGGCCGGGAATCTCCGGCGAGAAAATGATTCGGCGCTCGGTCGACGTTTCCGTCCCTCCCCCGACGGATTCGTAGCGCGTCGTCGCCGGCAGCAGGACAACGTCGCCGTCGCTCTCGACGAGCATCGAGGAGGACAGGACGATGTCCTGGTGAATGCGCAGCTTCGGCCGGGTCAGCGCGCGACGGCAGCGCTCGGCGTCGGGCAGCGTCTCGAGGAAATTTCCGCCGACGATCCAGAACGCGTCGACGTCGCCGTGCGCCGCGTGCTCGATCATCTCCGCCGTCGTCCAGCCCTTCGCGGACGGGAACGGGAAACCCCACGCATCCGCGTACCGCGCGGTGGCCGTCGCGTCAATCGAAGGGACGCAGCCGACTTCGGCGCCACCCTGGACGCCCGAGTGACCGCGAATCGGCACCAGGCCGCGATTCGGCCCGCCGGGCAATCCGCGCGCGAGGCCGACGTTGACGAGCGCCTTGATCGTGTCCACGCCGTGCGCGTGCTGCGTGAGGCCCATCGACCAGACGAAGATCGCGTTCGGCCGCTCGACGATCAGTTGCGCGAACGCCTCCATCTGCGCGCGCGATGCGCCGCTCTCGCCTTCGAGCCCGGTCCAGTCCGAAGCCAGCGCGCGCTGGCGCGCCTCGTCGAAGCCGACGGTACGCTCGCGCACGAACGCCTCGTCGACGCCGTTCGATTCGATGAGCGCGCGCAGGACGCCGATCAGGAACGCGAGATCGCCGCCGGTGTGGACGTGGAACATATGGTCCGCGAGTTCGGTGCCGAAGAGCGCGCTCGACGTGACGGACGGCACCCAGTAGCGCTCCATGCCCGGCTCGCGGTAGGTGTTGACCATCGCGATCTGCGCGCCGTTCTGCTTGGCGTAGTGCAGGTACTTCGTCGTGACCGGCTGGTTGTTCGCGACGTTCGAACCGAAGAACACGATCAGATCGGCGTGCAGCCAGTCCACATAGCTGCACGTGGACGCGCCGTAGCCGAGCGTGGCCTTCATGCCGGCCGTCGACGCGGCGTGGCACAGGCGCGCGGAATTGTCGACGTGGTTGGTGCCCAGGAAGCGCGCGGCCTTCTGCGCCGCGTAGTAGACCTCGTTGGTAATCCCGCGCGACGTCAGGTAAAACGCGACCCGCGCCGGATCCGTCGTCCGGAGCTCCGCGGCGATCCGCTCGAGGGCCTCGTCCCAGGACGCAACGAGGAATCCGCGCTCGCCCTTGCGCCGGATCATCGGCTCCGGCAGCCGGCCCAATGCGCGCAGATCCGCCGACGATCGCGACGCAAGCGACGCGACATCGGTCAGCTGCCTGACGTCGAGCGCGGGCGCCGTGTTCAGACGCAACAGTTCGAGCCGCACCATGCAGAGGTGCGTGCCCTCGAGCGTCCAGTCGTGCAGGCCGGAGGTGCCGAGCGCGCAGCCGTCGCAGACGCCGTCGCGCAGAATGCGCCACGCGTACGACAACTCGTCGCGGTTATCCCACGCGACGCGCAGCATGTCGCGGTAGTGATGAGGCTTCTGCTGACCTAGACCAAAGAACGTCATAACAGGTGAATTGGGTAGTTGAGTAATTGGGTGGTTGGGTAATGGCTGTCGCGTCACGAGGACGGGAAATTCATCCGGCGCAGTAGGTCTTTGAATCGCGGATCGTCACGCAACGGATCGAACTTCAACTCGACGTTCACGAGCCACAACGGTGAAGACCGGGCTTCGAACGCCCGGTTCAACCAAGCGATCGCCTGGTCGTGATTGCCGAGCGCGGTTTCGACCATTGCAATCGAGTACGAGAACTGATCGCGCGTGGCGACGCCGGCTTTGAGCTGGTCGATGATCTCGAGCGCGTCTGCCTTCCGTCCCGCGAGCGCATACGCCACGCCGAAGCCGTCGCTCTGGCGGCGCGTACCGCCGGAGATCGCCTGTCCCTTCTCGAGCCAGTCGAGCGCGTCGTTGTAGTGGCCGGTCGCAAGGTACACGTCGGCAAGGCGCGCGTAGTTGGGGAGATACTGACGGTCCAAATCCATCGAATCGTAGAACGCGGCGATCGCCTGGTCGAACTGTCGCGCGCGATAGTAGAGCCGGGCGAGCTGTGACGCGGCTGGCGCCGACAGCGGGTCGAGGCGACGCACGAGCTCGGCCTCCGCGATCGCGGCGGGAAACCGTTTCAGCACGTGCAAGAACGTGCCGTACTCCGCATAGGCGAAGGCTGCGCCACCGCTCACCTCGATGCCGTGTTTCATTTCGCGCTCGGCGGTTGCCCAGTCCCAGTCGTACTGCTCGCTGATTGCGCCCAGCACAGTGTGCGCTTCGCCGAGTGAGCCGTCGAGCGCCAGCGCGCGAGCGATCGCCGCGCGCGCCTGCGCGCTGATTTCGCGCGACGATCCTGTGGCACCCCAAATGCCACGCTGGATGTAGGCGTTGGCGAGGGCGGCCCAGGGCTCGGCCCACTCGGGCTCGCGTGCGATCGCCTGCTGAAACAGCTCGATGGCGCGCGCGATCGATTCCTCGGTCAGCCGCGCGGAGTAGAAACGCCCCTTGAGATACGCTTCGTGCGCGGTCGGATCCACGGTCCGTCGTCCGCCGGCCAACTGGGCCTCGTCCTGCGGCGTGAGCGTCGCGCGGACTTCCCGCGCAATCGCCCGGGCCACGTCGTGCTGCAGCGTGAGCACGTCCCGAGCGTCGCGATCGTAATCGTTCGCCCACAGGTGCCGGTCACTCGACGCTTCGATGAGCTGCGCCGTGATCCGGACGCGATCGCCGGCCCGGATGACCGAGCCCTCGACGACGGCGTCCACTGTCAACTCGCGCGCGATCTGCCGCAGGGTTTTCTGCGTCGCCTTGTACTGCATGACCGACGTGCGCGAAATCACGTCGAGTCCTTTGACGCGCGCCAGGTCGGTGATGAGCGCCTCGGTCATGCCGTCGGCGAAGTAGTCCTGCGTGGCGTCGCCCGAGAGGTTCGTGAGCGGCAGCACGGCGATCGCGCGAATCCGGCGGGCGCCGGTCGACTCGACGGGTCGAGTGCGCCAGCGCCATCCGAGCGCCGCGACGACAATGGCCGCGATGATGAGCGCGCCGACCGCCGCGGTCCGACCGGTGGTCGACCGACGAGGCCGCGCGACGAACTCCGCGTGGCTCATCGAGCCAATCGCCTCGAGCGCGGCTTTCACTTCTGACGCTCGTTCGTACCGCTCGCCAGGTTCCTTGGCGAGGCATTTGCGCACGATGGCGTGCAGCCCGCTAGGCGCATCGCCCGGAAGATCGGGCGCCGGCGTCATCAGAATCGCCGACGTCAGCTCGTACTGGTTGCCTCCCGCAAACGGCCGGTGGGCCGCCGCCATCTCGAACAGCACGACGCCGAGCGCCCAGATGTCGCTGCGCGCGTCGGCCGTGCCGCCGCGCAACACTTCCGGCGCCATGTACGGCAGCGTGCCCGCCAACGTCTCGCGGGCCTCGACCGACTGCGTCGCCGCGGCGGTCGGTTCGTGAACGTCCGCCGCGACGCGGATGGCGATCCCGAAGTCGAGAATCTTGATCCGCCCGTCGGCGCCGACAATGACGTTGCTGCTCTTGAAGTCGCGGTGGACGACGCCCTGCGCGTGCGCGTGGGCCAGGCCGTCGGCCATCTGCACGCCGAGACGGATCACGCGGTCGACCGAGAGCCGCTCGCGCCGGACGAGGTGGGACAGCGGCTGACCGGCGACGTGCTCCATGGCGATGAACGCCTGCCCATCGATTTCGCCGGCTTCGAAGACCGTGCAGATGTTGGGATGGCCGAGCGTCGAGGCGAGCCGCGCTTCACGGATGAGACGTGACGCCGCGTCCGCGCCTCCGGTGGTCAGCACCTTGAGCGCCACGTCACGCTGGAGGCGGCTGTCGAAGGCGAGGTACACCTCGCCCATCCCGCCCGCGCCCAGGCGGTGACGGACGTGGTACGGACCGAACGATGCGCCTTCCTGAAGCATTGCTGGCGAGCGCCACGATTATAGTCGCGCGCGCGAGACCGACGCGTGTCACGCCGCGCGCGGCCGCCGGATCGAGACGCGCGTCAACGCGCCGAGACCAGCGCGGAGACGCGCGGGGCGCTCGCTACGGCTGAAGCGTGACCAGCGGCGACACAAAACGCACTTTGGCGCCGGTGGCGTCGACGCCGCTGAAAAACGCCTGGTACGTGCCGGACTGCGGACTGCAGCCGTCATACGTGCGCCGCGACCCGCCGTCCAGCGTCCGGAACGGCGTATCGAGCGTCGTGCTCGAGACGGCCGACGAACCCGGGGTCCGCTGCTCGCCGATGAACGTCGAATCCAGCGTGACGCTGACACCCGACGTCTCCGCGACGATCACGGTGAACCGCCAGCCCTTGCTCGTGGCGCTGGTGCCGAGACACGCCGCGCCGGCCGCAATCGTATTCCCCGGTTCCACGGTCACGACCACGTTCGCGTGGGCCGGCTGCGTCTCCGGTATCGGGCTGACGGACACGCCTTGCCCCGCTGACGTCACGTTCAGGCCCGCGCAGTTGTCGTAGCTCGTGCGGGTGATTTGCCAGTTCACATTCAGGCCGCTGAAGGTGCCGGACATGTCGCCGCGGCCGTCGCAGGTCCGTTGCGTCGCGCCCTCGGTCACCGCCACCGACAGCAACGTCGTACCCTGAAACGACCCGGACAGGAGGTTGCCCGCCAACGTGCCCTGCAGCGTCCCGCTTGCGTTGCCGGCCGTGAAGTGCCCGGACAACTGCGTCTGGTTGGCCACCACGACCGACATATCGAGCGGGCGCACGGCGCCGTCGACCTGCAGCGTTCCAGCCTGGCGCTGAAAGGTCATGGTGCCGTTGTAGCGGCCGCCGCCGCCCGCCGTGAACGCGGTCGGCGAGGCCGGCAGCGATCCGCGCGCGCACGTCGCGGCACACCCGAGCGTCAGCGCAAGGAAGGCGAGGCGGGAGGAGAAGGATCTGCGGTTCATCGATCGTGACCCATGAGATAGGTGACGCTCACGCTCGCCACCTCGTAGCCGGGGAAATTGACGCCGCCGGTGACGCGCACCTTCACGCGATCGCCGGCGAGGAAGGCGGCGCCGAGCTCCGCCTTCGCCATCGGCAGCCAGGTGATGTTCTTGTCCACGTAGTCGAAGATGTCGGAGGTCCGGACCAGCGCGTTCGCGCGCGTCTGCGTGGGGTTCGACGGCACGTAGGACGCGTCGACGTAGCCGCGCAGCTCGCCCGCGCCCCCCGCGAGATTCACGCCGATCTGCACTTGCTTCGCGATGGTGGCAAACGCGAAGAATCGATGAACCTCGAAGCCCAGCATCTCGGCGTCGGTCGTCGTGAACGAGCCTTTGCCGCTGCTGCTGGACAGCACGACGATGCCGTCGTCGCTGAACCGCTTGTGGACGAGCGACACGCCCCACTCGCCGCCCATCGTTCGTCCGCGCACGACGCCGATGCGGAATTCGCGGCCGTGCAGATCGATCCGATCCGCGCCGAACGCGCCCGCCAACGCTTGTCCGGGCATCTGCCAGTACGGGGTAAAGCCCACTTCCAGCCCCCACGTGGTGTTGTCAATCTGCGCGAATCCCGGCCTGGCGGCCGCCAGCAGGATCGTCGCGAGCAGGAAGCCGATTCGATAGCGCATGCGTCAGAATCCCCAATCAATCCCGATCACGGGCGTGATACGGGCGCGCAACCCGATGTCCTGCATGGGCAGCAGCACGCTGGCCGAGATCAGCGCGCTGCCGGCGAAGTTCCATTTCACGCCGGCGGCCGCGGTCACCTGGTTGCGCGTCGTCGCCGTCGCCCGGGCCACGGCCGACGTCGCTATCCCCTGCGGATTCGCGATCTGCGGAATCACCGCGTAGTCGAGCGCGGCGCCGTCACGAAGCGACCGACCGAGCAGCTCGCCGTTGACCGTCAGCCGATCGGACGCCGCGAATTCGACGCCGCCGTCGTAAACCAGCGCATGACGGCCCGTCTGGGCGACCTGGTTCGTGACCGGATCGAATACCTCGAACGGGTTGGCCCAGTACTCGAATCCGCCGGACGCGTGCGGAAGGAATCGGCCCCGCGTCGCCGACCAGATGCCGGACACCAGCGTCCGGGCGACGCCGGAACCGATCAGCGCTTCCTTGTCGCCGGTCGGGATGCGGGCATCGATGCCGATGGCGAACCCGCCGCCCTCCTGCTTGTAGACGCGCGCCTTGGCCCGCAGCGCGATATCGCCGAATCCCGACGACGATGCCGCACCGCTGACGGGCGCGAGGAGCTTGCCGGTCGATTGCTCGAGGATGTCCGAGGAGCCGCTCAGGGACAGGCGCACGTACGGCACGGCGATGCCCACGTCGAACCAGTCGTTCATCGCGACGTTCGCAAACGTCACCAGCGTGTCGCTCTTCATGTCCAGCCGCATCCGCCCGGTATACAGCGGCGCGCCGGACGAGGCGCGGAAGACGATCGTCTGCAGCGAGCCGTCGTCGAGCTTGGAGCCGTCGAGCGAGGTGTAGGTCGAGTGGAGGTAGTTGAAGCCGATGTTCGCGCGTCCGGCGCCGGCCGTGATCGCGCGTTCGGAAAACGACGGTCCCAGCGACGAGGCGGCGCGACGAAACGTCCGCGTCGAGGAGTCGAACACGAAGGTGAACCCGCCGGCCGACGAGCCGATCGGCGCAGTCGAGACCTGCAGCGCGACGAGGTCGGCGATCACCTCGCCCACGTTCGAGCCAGATCCGGTGGCCTGCGAGGCGGCGGTGCCGAGGCCAATCAGCACCGTGCGCGGCGACAGTCCCTGGACGGTCTGCGCCGCCGCGGGAGACACAACCAGGAGGAGACACGGGGCGACCCAGAACCAGCGACGCCGAGGATTCATGCACGCTCCCCCGTCTTTGAGAGACGCTTAAGGTATATAGAAGGCCGGCGGCGGTCAACAGGGTAGATGATATAGGGCGGCAGTGGCGAACTCACCTCCCCCCCGGATCGGGAAATATCACGTCCTGCGCGAGCTCGGCGCGGGCGGCATGGGCGCCGTGTTCCTGGCCCGCGACCCCGACGCCGATCGCGAAGTGGCCATCAAAGTGATCAGCGACGCGGTGACCGACGACGAGATGCGGGCACGGTTCCTTCGCGAAGGCCGCGCGGCGGCCCGGCTCCGCCACGTCAACATCGTCACGATTTACGAGGTCGGCGAGCACGAGGCGCGGCCGTTCATCGCGATGGAATTCGTGGACGGCGAGTCGCTCGCGACTGTGATCCACGAGCGTCGCCCGCTCAGCCTTGCCGCCAAGCTCGGGCTCGTGCGCCAGGTCTGCGACGGCCTCCACTTCGCGCACCAGGCGGGCATCGTCCACCGCGACGTCAAGCCCGCCAACCTGATGGTCGATGGCACGGGCGTCGTCCGCATCCTCGACTTCGGCATCGCGCGCATCGAAGGATCGGGCATGACGCGGGCCGACGCGCTGATCGGGACCCTGAACTACATGTCGCCGGAACAGATGCTCGGCGTCGCGGTCGATCAGCGCAGCGACATCTTCTCGCTCGGCAGCGTCGCGTACGAGCTGCTGAGTTACCGGAAGGCGTTCCCCGGCTCGGTCGCCGACGGGTTGCTCCATCGGCTCCCGAACGCGCGGCCCGACTCGCTCCGCGAGCTCTGCGAGGGGCTCGATCCGGAGGTGGAAGCGATCGTCTGGCGCGCGCTCGAAAAGGAGCCGCGCAACCGGTACACGTCGCTGGCGGAGATGGCGACGCACATCGAGCGCGTGCTCGCGCGGCTCGGCGAGCGGGCCGACCAGCCCACGATCGTGCTCCCGCGGCCGGAGCGGGCCAGCGCGCCGCCGTCCTCTCCGGGCCGCGGCGAGTACCTCCAGCGCCGCACGCGCCAGCTGCAGCAGCACATGGAAGCGGCGCAGGCGGCGTTCGACAAGGGCGACTACGAGGCCGCCATCGCCCGCTGCGAGGACGCCGCCACACTCGACCCCGACTTCCGTCCGGCGCTGACGCTGCTCGATCGCGCACGCGCGGCGCAGTCGCGCGCGCAGGTGTCGGGGCTGGTGGCGGCCGCGCAGGCGGCGCTCGACGCCGGCGACTTCGACGGGGCCATCGGGCAGTGCGAGGAGGCGCTCGCGGCCGACGCCATGCACATCGCCGCGATCGACGTGCTGGCCCGCGCGCGATCCCAGGCGGCGGCCGCGCGCGTCACGCGGCTGCTGCAGGGCGCGCAAGCGGCGCTCGACGGCGCCGATCTCGATCGCGCGGCGCGGCTCTGCGACGATGCGCTCGCCATTCAGCCGGATCAGGCGCAGGCGCTGGCGCTGGCGCAGCACATCCGGAGCGAGGGCACGCGCCGCCGGGTCCGGCAGATCCTGCGGACGGGCCAGGCGGCGCTCGATCAAGGCGATCTCGATCGCGCGCGCGCGGCGGCTGACGAAGCACGCGCGCTCGATCCGGAGTTCCCCGACACGCTCGAGCTCTTCGAGGCGCTCGCGCGGCGGACGCGGCGGACCGCCGGCCGCCAGATCCAGCAGCACATGGCGGCGGCGCAGGCCGCGTTCGACAACGGCGATTTCGAAGCCGCGGTCGCGCGCTGCGAGAACGCGCTCGCGCTGGAGCCGGATCATCGGCCGGCGCTGACGCTGCTCGATCAGTCGCGCGCCGCGATCGCGCGCGCCGCCCTCGGGACGCTCGTGGCCGCCGCCGAGACCGCGCTGACCGCGGGTCACACCGACGCGGCGATTCGTCACGGCGAGGACGCGCTCGCGATCGACCCCACCAGCGCGGCGGCGATCGACGTCCTCGCGCGCGCGCGCGCGCAGGCGAGCGCGGCGCGCGTGGCGCGCATCCTCCAGGGCGCGGAGACGGCGTTCAGCCACGGCGATTTCGAGCGCGCGCGCGCGCTCTGCGACGAGGCGCTCGCGATCGAGCCGGATCAGGCGGCCGCCGTCGGCCTCGCGCGGCGGGCCCGCGTCGAGATCGCGCGGCGCCGCATCCGCCAGATCCTGCGCGCAGCGCAGACGGCGCTCGATCGAGGCGACCTCGAACGCGCACGCGCCTCGTGCGACGAAGCCGCGGCCCTGGAGCCCGGCTTCGCGCCGACGCTCGAGATGACGGAAGCCATCGCCCGGTCCGGGGCGCGCGCGGCGGGCCGTCAGAAGATCGAGGCCGCCCGCGCGGCCCTGGCCCGGTCGGATTTCTCGGAGGCGGAAACGCAGATCGGCGACGCAGCGACCTTGCTGCCTGACGCGCCCGAGATCGCGCAGTTGCGGGCGGAGCTGCTGCGCCGGCGCGATGAACAGGAACGGGAGGCCGCGGCGGCGCGCGCGATTGCACAGGAACTCGCCGAGGCCGAGGACTGGCTGGCGGCCGGCGATCTGAAGATGGCCGCGCAACTCGTGGCGCAGGTGCTCGCACGCGATCGCGCTCACCGCGCGGCGCTGGTCCTGCGCGATCGCATCACCACCGAGGAACGTGAGCGGCAGGCGGCGGCCGCGCGCGAAATCGAACAGCTCCTCTCACAGGCGCAGGAGCACCTGACCGCCGGCGACTTCGCGAGCGCGGACTCGCGGGTCGCGGAGGCGCTCGAGCGCGACAGCCACAACAAGGCCGCGCGCGCGCTCCGGGAGCGGATCGCCAAGGCGGCCGCCGCCGCCGCCGAGAAAAAAGCCGCGCAGTCGGCCGCCGCCGCCCAGGCCGCCGCCGCTCGCGCGGCCGCCGCGCAGGCCGAGGCGGAGCGGGCTGAGGTCACGCGCGCGCGCGGCACCGTGTCGTTGGTGTCGGCGCCAGCGCCGCCCACAGCATCGGGCCGGCCGTGGGTGGCTCTGTCGGCTGTCGCCGCGGCGATCGTCGGCGCCGTCATCGTCTGGCGCGTGTTCAGCGGCGGTTCGTCAACGACGACCACTCCCGCCAGCGGCAGTCCGGCGGGCAGCGCGACCCCATCGTCGGCGGCCGTCACGCCACCGTCGCCGGCGCCGAGCCCGTCGAGCACGACGGCCGCGCGTGGTGACGCAGGCACACCACCGGCCCCGTCGCGGGGCGCGGTGGCCACGGCGCCGCGTGTGACACGCGGCGCCGACAACGGACGACCAACCGCGGAGCCCACATCGGGACGCGCCGCGGCGCCGACCGTCGCTGCGAATCCTGGGGACGGCGCCACGCCACCCGCGGCCACTGGCGAGAATCCTTCGACGATCGCGACAGGATCGACAGGGCCGCCCGTGACGCCACCGGCAACCGAGACCCGCGCAGCCGTCGAGCCTGCGCCCGCGGAGGTCGTGCGGCCGAATCCGCCCGTCCGCGAGCCGGCCCCGAACACGGCAACGGCACCGCCCCCCGCGCCGGCCGCACCGGCACCCGTGCCCATGATCGATCGAGAGCGGCCCGGCATCATGCAGGCCCTCGAGCGGTACCGCACCGCGTATCAGCACCGTAGCGTGGACGAACTGGTCAAGGTCTACCCGGCGCTCGGCGCCACCTCGCGACGGGCGACGCAACAGATGTTCTCGAACGTGTGTCGCGCGTACGACGTCACGTTCAGCGCGCCCGAGATCACCATCAACCGGGACGGCACGGTGGCGCAGGTCATCGTGTCCTCGACCTACACCTGCACGCCCAGGACGGCCCAGAAGGTTCCGCCGGAGTCGATGCGCGACACGTTCCAGCTCAAGCGGAATGGCGACGCGTGGATCATCGCCGCGCGCGGATCGATCGACGAGCGCTAGCGCGATCAGCGCGCGATGCGTCCGTCGTGCGCGTAGATATTGAACGTGTCCCCGCGCGCGAAGCCGACGAGCGTCACACCGAACTCCCGCGCGAGATCGATCGCGAGGCTCGACGGCGCGGACACGGCAGCGACGATGGGGATGCCCGCGAGGACGGCCTTCTGGACGATCTCGTACGACGTGCGGCCGCTGACGCAGAGGACGTGGTTCGAGAGCGGCAGCGCGTCGCGCATCAGCGCGCGCCCGATGATCTTGTCCACGGCGTTGTGACGGCCGACGTCCTCGGCGATGTCGGCGAGCTCGCCGTCCGGCGTGAAGAGGCCGGCCGCGTGCAGTCCCCCGGTTTCGTCGAACACGGTCTGACGCGTGCGCAGCCGGTCCGGCAGCGCCGCGAGCACAGCCGGGCGCAACGACCACGCCGCGTCGATTGGCGCCGCGTCGGTCTTCAGCGACTCAATCGTCACGCGGCCGCAGAGCCCGCACGAACTGTTGCCGGTCACCTGGCGACGACCCGCGAGCAGCCGTTCGACCGCGTCGTCCGATCCGTGAGCGAGTGTCACGTTGACGACGTTCGAGGAAGCAACCGCGGAGCGCGCGGAGACCGCTGGGCCCGATTGTGTGCTCCGCGAACTCTGCGAGCTCTGCGGTTGCTGCCGTGGATCAGTGCAGTGTTCGATCGTGCCGAGATCGTCGGCGCTCTTGAGGACGCGTTCGGCGAAGAGGAATCCGGCCGCGAGTTCGCGGTCCGCGCCTGGCGTCCGCATGAGGACGGCGAACGGCCGGTCGTGCAGCCGGACCTCGAGCGGCTCCTCGGTCGCCGCGCGATCGACGATCCGATCGCGATCGACACCGCATACGCGCACGATGTGCACCTCCCGCGTCGGGCCGGCGGGCGTGTCAGACATGGTTGCGCAGGCTCAGTTCGCGCGGATGCGGATCCAGGTACACCTGCCCCGCCAGATACGCGACGCCTTCGCGACGAATGTGATGCTTCATCAATGTGATGGGCACGATCAGCGGCACGCGTCCGCATCGATGATCGTCGATCAAGATGAGGGGACCACCGGCGGCGCGCGCGAGGTGCATCGTCTCGCGTGGCGCGCCGAACCCCGCCTCGACCTCCGGACAGAACGGCACCCACTCGACCTGCGGACCGAAGACGTCGACGAGGTACGCGTCACGCTTGTGGCCCGCGTCCCAGCGGACGGTTTCGCCCAGCAGACACGTGGACACGCCGATGCGGGGACGATCGGACATGAGAGCATTCTAGTCGGGGTGGCTGGTGGCTGGTGACTGGTGACTATACAATCTCCGCCATGCCATCGACGTCGTCGTTCGACATCACGTCCACGATCGATTTCCAGGAAGTGGACAACGCGCTGAACCAGGCGCGAAAGGAGATCGGCCAGCGCTTCGACTTCAAGGGCGCCAAGGCCGACATCAATCTCAACGTCGCCGAGAAGACGCTCACGCTCATGACAGACGATGAGATGAAAATGAACGCGGTGTGGGAGATCGTCCAGACGCGGCTCGTGCGCCGCGGGGTGGCGGTCAAGAATTTCGACGCTGGCGAGTCCGAACCCGCGGCCGGCGGCGCGTTGCGACGCGTGATCAAGATTCAGCAGGGCATTCCAATCGAGGCGGCGAAGGAAATCGTCAAATACCTCAAGGACAAAAAGCTCAGGAAAGTACAAGCGGCCATCCAGGCCGATCAGGTGCGCGTCAGCTCGCCGTCAAAGGACGAGCTGCAGGACGCGATGCGCGCGTTGCGCGAGCACGACTTCGGCGTTGCGCTACAATTCGGCAACTACCGCTGACACTCAAGGAGCTCCCATGCCGACCCGATCGCTGCGTGCGGCATTCATGACTCTGGCCCTCGTATTGGCGGCCTGCGTGGTGAGCCCGGCGCTGGCGCCGGTCGAGGCGCGGCAGAAGCCCGCGCCCGCGGCACCCAACGAGCCCCAGTGGGGCACGATTCAAATCCACGACTTCCTGCTCAACGCGAAGATCCTGAGCGGGAAGAAGACGGGCAAGGGCATCACGAGCCCGTGGAAGCTCACGATGTCTGACGGCACGGTGACGCACAACGCCGCGTTTCAGACCGTCGACGAGCACAAGATGAAGAACGAGTTCGCCGACGGCACGGTCGAGCTCAACTTCGTGGACTCGTACATGTACGACCTGGCGGCGTACGAAATCGCGAAGCTCGTCGGACTCGGCGGCATGATGCCGGTCACCGTCGAGCGGAAGTGGCAGGGACAGACGGGCGCGCTCAGCTGGTGGGTGCCGACGAAGATGGACGAGGGCGAGCGCCTCAAGAGCAAGACGCAGCCGCCACCCGAGGTGAACTGGAACGATCAGATGCACCGCATGCGCGTCTTCACCGCGCTCGTCTACGACACCGATCGCAACCTCACCAACGTCCTGATCGATCCCGACTGGAAGCTGTGGATGATCGACTTCACGCGCGCCTTCCGGCTGCAGGCGAAGCTGGTCAACGAAAAGGACCTCGTGAAGTGTGACCGCCAGCTCCTGGAGCGTATCAAGGCGCTGGACGCCGCCGAGGTCGCGCGCGTGACGAAGGATTATCTGAAGAAGAACGAGGCCGAGAGCGTGATGAAGCGCCGGGATCTGATCATCCAGCACTTCGACACGCTCGTCGCGGCAAAGGGCGAGAAAGATGTGTTGTACTGAAATTAGGAATTAGGAATTAGGAATGAAGAATGGGAGACGTGAACTCGTCCGTTCGTTCCTCAATTCATGATTCCTAATTCACAATTTCGGAAACAACAGCGGCAGGGCTGTTTCAGCGGTAAACATGCACCGCGCGTTGTGCAAGTTGTCGGCGTTGCGCCCGGCGCCATGCACCATGATCAGCGCGCGCGTGATGCGGCCGTTGCGCTGCGTGAGCGAATAGGTCCGGTAGATGAGCGACCGCGCCGGCCCGCCGTTGAAGACCACCCAGTCGGTGACGAAGATGATAGGCCACGGAGACACGGAGACACAGAGATAAGAAACGACGATCAACGCAGAACCCGCTGAACTCGCAGAGCGCGCCGACCAGATTCGGCGGGCGCCGCGAAGCGGCGGTGATCTCCGTGGCTATTTCCTCTTTCTTCGTCCGTCTTCTTCGTATCTTCGTCTTCGTGGCCACCGTCCGTCGAATCCGCCTAGAATAGCGGCACTCTATGCCCAACGAAACTGCCTTCGAGATGGCCGTCTCCAGCGTGCGTTTCGGTCCGGGTGTGACGCGTGAAGTCGGGATGGATCTCCAGGATCTCGGCGTCACGCGGATCATGGTCGTCACCGATCCGACGCTGAGCACGATGACGCCCGTGCAGACCGCGCTCGAGTCGATCAAGGCCGCCGGCCTGACCGCCGTCCTCTACGATCGCGTCCACGTCGAGCCGACCGACGCGTCGTTCCTCGACGCGATTGCCTTCGGCCGCGACGGCGGCTTCGACGCCTTCGTCGCCGTCGGCGGAGGCTCCACGATCGACACGGCGAAAGCCGTCAATCTCTACACCACTTACCCGCCCGTGGATTTTCTGGACTACGTGAACGCGCCGATCGGCAAGGGCCTGCCGGTCCCCGGCCCGCTCAAGCCGCTCATCGCGATCCCGACGACGGCCGGCACCGGTAGCGAGACGACGGGCGTCAGCATCTTCGACTACACGCGGCTCCACGCGAAGACCGGTATCGCGAGCCGGCGGCTGAAGCCGACGCTCGGCCTGCTCGATCCGGACAACACGCGATCGATGCCGCCGCAGGTCGCTGCCTCGACGGGCCTCGACATCCTCAGCCACGCCGTCGAGTCCTTCACGGCGATGCCGTTCAGCGAGCGCCCTCGTCCCGATCGGCCCACGGTGCGTCCGGCGTATCAGGGATCGAATCCGATTAGCGACATCTGGTCGCTCCAGGCGCTGCGGATGGTGAACACGTTCCTCGTCCGCGCGGTCGACGATCCGTCTGACGACGTCGCGCGAGCGCAGATGCTGCTGGCGGCGTCGTACGCGGGCGTCGGCTTCGGCAACGCCGGCGTGCACCTGCCGCACGGCATGTCGTATCCCGTGTCCGGCGGTGTGAAGGGCTATCGGGCGCCCGGCTACATCACCGATCACGCGATCGTTCCGCACGGCATGTCGGTGATCCTCAACGCGCCGGCGACGTTCCGCTTCACGGCGTCCGCGCATCCGGATCGCCACCTGCAGGCGGCGGAGGCGCTCGGCGCCGACGTGTCGCGCGCGCGCACACGAAATGAGGACGCGGGAAAGATTCTCGCCGACCGCATCACCTGGTTCATGCAGCGGCTGCAGATGCCGAACGGGCTGAAGGCGATCGGTTATTCGTCGTCGGATATTCCGGCGCTGGTGGAAGGCACGCTGCCGCAACACCGCGTGACGAAGCTCTCGCCGCGCTATGCGGGACCGGAGGAACTGGCGTCCATCTTCGACGCCGCCATGACCGCCTGGTGAGGCGCGGGCAGCGTCAGCGCGAAGCGCGCGCCGCGCGCGGACGGCAGCAGCTCGAGCGCCCCGTTGTGCGCCTGCGCGATCCCGAGACTGACGGACAGCCCGAGGCCCGTCCCTTCGCCGACGCCTTTCGTCGTGAAGAACGGCTCGAAGATCCGGCCCGCCAGCTCCGCCGGTACGCCCGGCCCATCGTCGCTGACTTCGAGGCAGACCGCGCCGTCCTCGGCCCTCGTGCGCAGCGTGATCGCGCCGGGCCGGCGCGCCGACCGCACGGCGTGCTCGGCGTTCATGATCAGGTTCAACACCACCTGCTGGATCTCTTCGCGGTTCACGACGAGCATCGGCAGATCGTCGGCGTACTCGGCGCGCACGGCGATGCCCACGCGCTTCAGCTCGTAGGCGCGCAGCACGAGCGACGACCGGCCGATCTCGTTCAGATCCGCGACCGATCGCTCGAGCGCGGAGCGGCGCGCGAACGCCAGCAGATTCTTCACAATCGTCGCCGCGCGCTCGCCGTCGTGACGCACGTGTTCCAGATCGCGCCGCGTCTCGAGCCGCGTTTCCGCGTTGATGAGCAGCTCGGTCAGCCCCATCAAGCCCTGCAGCGGGTTGTTGAGCTCGTGCGCGACGCCGGCGACGAGCTGGCCGATCGCGGAGAGCCGCTCACTGTGAATCAGCTGCTCGCGCAGCCGCCGCTCTTCCGAGATGTCACGCTCGACCGACACGATGTGCGTCGGATCGCCGACGTCGTCGAGCAGCGCGGCCACCGTGGCGGACGAGGTGAACGTCGTCCCGTCGCGCCGCGTGCGCGTCACCGTGCCGCGCCACGTGGCGCCGGCGCGGACCACGGCGTGAATGTCGTCGGCCGACACGCCGTCTCTCACCATCAGATCGCGTGCGCGCAGGTGCGTCAACTCGTCTGGCGACAGGCCCATCGCGCGGCAGAACGCGCTGTTGGCATGGCGGCACCGGCCGTCCGGCGTCAGCACGAGGATCAGATCCTGCGACTGTTCGAACACGTGGACCAGGAGTTTCATCGTGCTGCCGGCCTGCTGCAGCTCGGCGCGCTCGGCCGCGATGCGCGCGACGAGCAGCGGCAGCACGGAAATGATCGCGATCGCCGTCGAGAGATCGCGGAAGGTCTGATTCGCCTCGTCCGGCGCGACGTGGCGGAGCGCGAAATCCAGGAACGGCAGCAGCGCGACCGCCGTGAAAATCACCCACGGCCGCGGGCGCGTCAGCTCCCGGTCCTCGGTGGCGGCTTCCTCGGTCTCCGACGCGGGCGCCGTCGTGGCCGCCCATGGGAAGAACGCGAACGGCAGAATCCACGTGAAGTCGTACACGAACGCCGCGCGATAAATCCCCTGCTGCGCTTCGACGTTGCTCATCGTGAGCGTCACGAAGCTGACGAGCGCGCCGAGCGCGAGCCGGCGGTAGGTGCCGCGCCACGCCGTGCGGCGCGCGGCGACCATCGCGGCCGCCATCGCCAGCACGACCAGCGCCTGCTGCAGCTCCGAGACGATCAGAAGCGGCGACGACGACGGCGCGGTCACGAAGAACGAGTACAGGAAGCCGGTGACGACGGCGAGCCCCGCGATGTCGACGGCGGTCGTCGCGGCGAGCGGCTCGCGGGGACCGCGGTGCGGCTGCGCCAGCAGCGCGAAGAGCGGTGCCACGCTGCCGAAGAGCGCGAAGACCGACGGCCACGCGAGCCAGGTCCCGTGGCCGAGCACGAGCTCGTCGGCCGCCCAGCCGGTCAGGCCGATGGCCGACATCGCGAGGCCGAGCGCGATGGTCGACCAGAACAGCCACTGGCAGCCGGACCATGTCTGACGGCGGCGCACGATGACTACGGCGCCGGTGATGGGGGGAACGAGCAGCGCGGCGGCGCGGAACCAGCTGAGGATCGCGGATTGATCCCGCAGCAGCCAGCCGACCCCGGCGTACGCGGCGGAATAGAGAACGCCGAGAACCAGCCAGCCCATCTCGCCGGATGTTTCGGCGTTCTCAGCGACTATCTATAAGGTAGGGCCGCAGAAACTGTGCAGCAGTGGGACTCGAACGACGGGCGTCAGCAGCCGACGCACTTGTGGTTGTTCTTCGCGCCCATGCCCTCGAGCAGCTTGATGGTCTCGGGGAACGGCGTGATGCGTTGCACCGGGCCGTTTGCCATGTCCACCGTCGTCTTGCCCTCGCGATTGACGACGAGCGGATCGGCGCCCTTGGACACGAGGTACTGAATCATCTCGTTGTCGCCGCGCGCCGCGGCGTTGTGGATCGCGTTGTTGCCTTCGTGGTCGCGGACGTTGACGTCCACGTGCAGCACTTCGACGAGATACTTCACCGCGGGCAGCATGCCGGCCGGCGCGTAGCGATGATGGTTCGCCGCGAGGCCCTCGCCGTAGCCTTCACCCGACGCCGCGAGGAGCGGCGCGACCCCGGGTCCGCCCACCGAGACCGGCGGCAGGCCGGACACGTCCTGCGCTTCGCGCACCGCGTCGCCCGTCCGCGGGCGGCCTGGCGTGCGCATCGTCGGGATCGTCGGGTCGGCGCCGTACTGCACCAGCAGTTTCATGGCGTCGACGTCCGACGCGTACGCGGCGCGCCAGAACGGCGTCGCGCCTGCTTCGTCGATGCCCGACTGATCGAAGTCGTACTGCGCGTACCAGACCTTGCGCGTCAGGCGGACGTTCGGATCGGCGCCCTTGTCGAGCAGCGCCTTCATCAGCGCGAGGTAGGTCGTTTGCTGCTGTTCGTACGCACGCGGCTGCGGATAGAGCGCCTTGGCCGCCCACTGGCAATTGAGCGCGGCGTACATCGTCGTCACACCGTTGACGGCGGCCGCGTTCGGATCCGCGCCCTTGTCGAGCAGGTGCTTCGTGAGATCGAAGTGCCCGTTGATCGTCGCGATGAGCATCGGCGTCACGTTGTCGCCCGCGGTGCGGTCGTTGAGATCGGCGCCGGCGTCGATCAACGCCGTGGCGGCGTCGACCTCGCCCTGGCGCGCGGCGAGATGCAGCGGCGTCAGGCCGCCCCAGTAGCCGACCAGCTCCGTGTAGTTGTACTGGCGATCGATCCCTGGTTTCGCGTTCGGGTTGCCGCGGCCGCGTCCCTGCTGCGCGGCCGGCGCCGGACGGCCGGCGCGCGCCGCCTCCGCGGCGGCCGCCTGCGCCTGCTGCTGGCGGAACTGCTCTTCGCGCGCGGTCTCTTCCTTGTTGAACGCGTCAAGGTCCATGACCTTCGTCTTGACGCCGACGCTGGCGCCCTTCGCGGTCAGCGCGCGGATCACGTCCGCGCGGCCGTACGCGGCGGCGAAGAACAGCGCCGTCTCGCCTTTCACTTTTTCCGCGGCGTTGACGTCGGCGCCGCCTGCGAGCAGCGCGTTCACCGTCGCGACGTTGCCCGCCTGCGCGGCGAACATCAAAGGCGTCGCGCCGTTGGCCGTCGCGAGGTTGGGATCGGCGCCCGCGCCGAGCAGCGCCGTCACCATGTCCACGTGCCCGCTGCGGCTCGCGATGAGCAGCGGCGTG
The DNA here is from genome assembly GCA_016195265.1 of Acidobacteriota bacterium. Taxonomy (GTDB): domain Bacteria; phylum Acidobacteriota; class Vicinamibacteria; order Vicinamibacterales; family CAVVIG01; genus SRVP-36. The sequence goes on from JACPZW010000040.1 coordinate 23,053, forward strand.
TAGCCGCCGATGCGCGTCGTCGCCTTCAGGTTTGCGCCCGCGACGAGCAGCAGTCTGGCGAGATCGACGTCGTTCTTGCCGGCGGCCCAATGCAGCGCCGTCATGCCGTCGGCCTGCGCCGAGTTGACGTCGGCGCCGTCCTTGAGGAGCGCGCGCACGCTGTCGCGATTACCGGTCATCGCGGCCTCGACCACGGTCGCCGGCGCGGCCGCGTGCATCCACGCGGTAAGCGCCAGCACGCCCACGCTCAGACTGCCGATCAGCACTCGTCGCATCATGTCCTGCTCCATCACCTCGTACCTCGTAGGCCGGGTCCTTTCGGACCCGGCTCGCCCTCAGGCGGGTCCAAAAGGACCCGCCCTACAAATCCGCCCTCAGCCTTCAGCCCTCAACCTTCAGCCCTTCTTAGCCCTTCGCCGCGGCGTCCACGGTCGTAGTCGCGGGCGCCGCGCTGTTCAGATCCAACTCCCCCGTGCTGTCGCCGAAGCTCTGCAGGTCGTCACGGCCCAGCATGTGGAGCATCGTGAGCATCGGGTTGGCCATCGGCGTGCCGTCCGCCGCCTTCACGTGCAGGCCACCCTTGAGCCGGCCGCCCGCGTGGCCAACGGCGAACAGCGGCGCGCGCCGGTGGTTGTGGATGTTCGAATCGGCGAGCGGCGATCCGTACAGCACCAGGCTGTTGTGCAGCAGGGTGTGCTCGCCGTCCAGCGTGTCCTTCAGCTTGTTGAGCAGATACGGCAGCATCCCCACGTGGTACTTGTTGATCTTGGCGAAATCCACGATGCGGTCCTCGCGCTCGCCGTGGTGCGACGCGTTGTGGAAGCCGGTGCTGACGCCGCTTTCCGGGTACGAGCGGCCGGACGCGTCGCGGCTCAGCTTGAACGAGAACACGCGCGTCACGTCGGCGGCGAATGCGACCGCGATGAGGTCCATCATGATGTGCACGTGCTCTTCGAACGAATCGGGCACGCCGATCGGCGCGTCCGGGAACGCGCGCGTCTCGCCGCTCGCATTGCGCGCCTCGACGCGCTGGATGCGGCGTTCGAGCTCGCGGACGTTGTCGAGGTATTCGTTCAGCCGCCGCTTGTCGCTCGCGCCGATCTCCTTGCGCAGCTGCGCGATCTGGGTCGAGACCCAGTCGAGGATGCTCTTGTCGGTGCGCAGGTTGGCCGCGCGCTCGGCGGGCGTCGCGCCGACGCCGAAAAGCGAATCGAACACGGCGCGCGGATCGCGGACCATCGGCAGCGGCTGCGTCGGCGACGCCCAGCTGATCGTGTCCGTGTAGATGCAGGAGTAGCCGTAGGTGCAGCCGCCCGCTTGATCGACGTTCTCGATCGAGAGCTGCATCGACGGAATCGGCGTGTCCTGCCCGAACTTCTGCGCGTACAGCTGATCGAACGACGTGCCGGCGAGCACGTCGTTGCCCTCGGTCTGTTTCGGATGTGACTGCGTCAGGAAGACCGCGCTCGCCCGGAAATGATCGCCGCCGATCTCGGGCAGCGTGAACGCCTCGGCCTGCCGCAGGTCCGTGTTGCTGATGATCGTGAGGTCGTTCCGGAACGGCTCGAGGGGACTGAGGCTCGTCGGCGACAGATCGAAGTCATGGCCCGTCGCGGCCGGCGCCCACAGGTTCTTCTTCTGGCCGATGGCGGTGCTGCCCGCGGCGCCGTGGACCATTTCCATCGCCACCACGCGCACTTTCGAGGCGGACTGCCCCGCCTCGGTCTTCGCGAACGCGGTCGCGGCGGGCGCCATCGCGTCCAGGACCGGCAGCGCCACGCCCACGCCCATCCCTTTCAGAATGGTGCGGCGGGAAATGTGCTTCTTGGTGATGAACATGTCGTCTACCTCTCAGCAGCAGCAGTAGTAGTAAGAGCGGGTTCCGCCTTCGCCAGCTGGAACGCCGCGCTGTTCACGATCCCCAGCACGAACGACGAGAAACGATTGTTCGACGCAGCTGCCTTTTTCACAACCGCGCGAATGGCCGGCTGGTCGTAGTACTCGATGCGGCGGCCGACGGCGTACGACAGCAGGTTCTCGGTGAAGTTGCGAATCACCGACTCGGACTTGCCGAGCAGCGCCTGGCGCAGGCTCGCCGGGCCCGCGATGTCCGATCCGTCGTAGAGCTTCCCCGCGGTGTCCACCGGCACGCCGTTGTCCTTGATGCGCCACGCGCCCAGGACGTTGAAGTTCTCGAGCGCGAGGCCGAGCGGATCGATGACGCGATGGCACGACGCGCACGTCGGATTCTTCCGGTGCTCTTCCATCCGCTCGCGCACGGACAGCGTCTTGCCGCCCTCGGTCGCCGCCTTCGTGTCGTCGAGCGGCGGCACGTTGGCCGGCGGCGCGGGCGGCGGCGAGCCGAGCAGCGTCTCCATGATCCACTTGCCGCGCTGGACCGGCGACGTGCGATCGGCGACCGACGTCAGCATCAGAATGCTGCCCTGCCCGAGGAGACCGCGGCGGCCTTCGTCGGCGAGCTGCACGCGGCGGAAGGTCTCGCCCGTCACGTTCGGGATCCGGTAGACCTTCGCGATCCGCTCGTTGACGAACGTGTAGTCCGCCGTGAACAAGTCAAGGATGTTCCGATCCTCGCGCACGATGCTGTCGAAAAACAGCTCCGTCTCGCGCATGTACGACTCGGCGAGCTCGTTGTCGTACGACGGGAACAGCAGCGCGTCGGGACGAATCTTCTCGACGTCCTGCAGCCGCAGCCACTGCGCCGCGAAGCGCGTGGACATCGCCGCGGCCTTCGGGTCCGCGAGCATCCGCTTGACCTGCTTCTCCAGGACCGGCGGCGTGTGCAGCGTGTTGTTCGAGGCCAGCTTCAGCAGCTCGGCGTCCGGCGCCGTCGCCCAGAGGAAGTACGACAGGCGCGACGCGAGATCGAGATCGGCGATCCGGTACGTCTGCCCCGCGCGGGTGCCGGCCGGCATTTCCTCGAGGCGGAAGAGGAACTGCGGGCTCGCCAGAATCGCCTGGACGACGGCGCGAACGCCGGCCTCGAAGTCGTTTCCTACAGGGCCCTTGCGCGCCTCGCTGTAGAAGCCCATCAGCGATTCCACGTCTTCACCCGACGGCGTGCGGCGGTACGCTTCGCCGGCGAGCTGGGTCACGATCTTCCGCACGCACGGCAGCTCTTCGCCTTCCGACAGCGGCCGGCAGACGAAGATCTTGCGGCGGCTCGGCGTGTCCGACACGCCGGTCACGTGGAACGGCCCGGTGATGCTGAAATCGCGCACGTGCGGCAGCGCGGTGATGCCCACGTCGTTGCCGTACTCGGTGTCGGAGAGCGTGTAGTCGATCGGCGCGACGAGATCGTCGACGACGCCGTCGAACTTCTGGATGAACGCCGCCGCGACGCGCTGCGGGCCGGCCTTCACGTGGATGCGTGGCGTCGTGAGGTTGAGGCCGTTCTTGTCCGTCTCGGCGATGTGGTAGTCGATGTCGAGCAGCGCGACGCGCGCGCCGTTGATCGAGATTTCCAGCTGCTCGTTGCGGCTCCACACGCTGCCGAACAGCTCGCCCGTCGGCGTGCCGTGCAGCATCACGCGGAACGAGTAGTCGCCGTCGGCCGGAAATGTATGCGTGATCGCCAGGCCGCCGCGCGTGCCCCACGGCGTGCCGTCGACGTGGTGCATCTGCGACTGCGTGCGCGGCACCTTGCGCGTCGTCTCGCTCGGGCTCGCGCTGCGATCGCCGAGCGCCAGGCTCGAAATCTTCGACGCCGCGCGCAGATACCCTTCGAGCAGCGTCGGCGACACGCCCTGGACGTCGGCGATGTTGTCGAACCCGGCGCTCATCGTGTCGGGCGGCAGGAACGCGTTCACGTCGACGTCGACGTCCAGCAGACCCTTGACCGAGCGCGCGTACTCCGCGCGGTTCAGCCGCTGGAACGTCCGGCGGCCGGGATTGGGGTGCAGCGCGGCCGCCGTATCCACTTTCACTTCGAGCGCCGTGGCGAACGCCTTGAGCGTGTCGGGATCCGGGCGCCGCATGCCCGCGGGCGGCATCATGCCCGCGCGCAGCTTGCGGATCATTTTCTCGGCGGTGTCGGCCGTGTGATCCGCATGCGCGGGATCGAAGCTCGCGAGCGTCAGGCCGCCGGTCTTCGCCTTGTCGCTGTGGCAGCCGACGCAGTATTGGGTGATGAGCGCCTTCTGCGCCTCGGGCGCCATGGTGACCGGCGCGTGCGAGGCGGCCATCGCGGGCGGGCGCGGCGGCGCCGTCTTGCGCGGCGCGGGCGCCTGGGCGCCGGCCGTCGCGGCGGCGCTCACAACGCTCGACATGACAATGGTACGAATGAGGGTCCGCATGGTCCGATCCAAACCGAAAGTATAGGACGAAACGCCCGCCTAAGGTAGTGTGAACAACCATGTTATCGGCCGTTTCGCTGGCGTTTTTCGTGTCGGGCGCCGCGGGTCTGATCTTCGAGGTCGTTTGGTTTCATCGGGCGGGCCTGACGTTCGGCAACAGCGTCTGGGCTGCGAGCCTCGTCTTGTCCAGCTTCATGGCCGGTCTCGCGCTCGGGAACGGCTCGCTGGCGTGGCTCGGCGCGCGCCTGCGACGGCCGCTGCGCACCTACGCCACGCTCGAAGTCGTCGTCGCGGTCACGGGCCTGGCGGTCAGCACGCTGCTGCCGTCGGAAACAGTGCTGCTCGTGCCGCTCACGCGCCTCGCGGGCGACGCGCCGTGGCTGCTCAACCTCATCCGCTTCGTGGCCGCGTTCGCCGTGCTGGTCGTGCCGGCGGCGGCAATGGGCGCAACGCTGCCGGTGCTCGCGGGCGCGATCGCGCGCACCGACGCGTTCGGCCTGGTGCTCGGACGTTTGTACGGCTGGAACACGCTCGGCGCCGTCGCGGGCGTCGTCGTCGCGGAAGTCGTGCTCGTCGATCGTTTCGGCGTGACCGGGGCCGCGTGGACCGCGGCGTTGCTCAATCTGTCCGCGGCCGGCATCGGCCTGTGGCTGTCACGCCGCGCGAACGAACGTGCTGCCGATGTGGCGATCGCCCCCGCTGCCGCGCGTCCGGCGCCCCGGTGGCTCCTCGCGTCCGCGTTTCTCGCGGGCGCGGCGCTCCTCGCGCTCGAAGTGATCTGGTTCCGGTTCCTTTCGATGTACGTCCTGACAACGACGCTCGCCGTCAGCGTCATGCTCGCAGCAGTACTCGCCGCGATCGGTCTCGGCGGCCTCGTGGCGGCGTGGTGGCTGCGGCGTGCGCCGGACGCGTCGCGGCACGCGGCGGCTGTCGCGCTGGCCGCCGGTTGCGGCGTCGTCGCGTCGTACGCGGCGTTTCAGTCGCTGACCGACGGTGCGCAGGTCGGCGAGTGGCGGCGTGTCCTCTGGTTCGCGTGCGCGCTGACGTTTCCATCATCGATGCTTTCGGGCGTGCTCTTCACGCTGCTCGGCGATGCGGTGGAACGGACGATGGGCGTCGCGACGCGCGCGGCGGCATGGCTGACACTGGCCAACACGACCGGGGCGATGTGCGGTCCGCTCCTCGCCGCGTTCGTCCTGCTGCCGACGCTCGGGATGGAGCGGAGCTTCTTCGCGCTCGCGCTCGCCTACGGCGCGATCGGCGCGCTGGCGTCACCCGTCGCGCGCCCATCGCGAATGACGTGGGCCGCCGCCGCCGCGCTCGTCATCGCGCTCGTGCCGTTTCCGTTCGGCCTCTCGACGAAGTACTTTGCGCGCGTCGTCGAGACGTACGCGGCGGACGGATCGGAAATCGTCGCCACGCGCGAAGGACCGACCGAGTCCATCCTGCTGATGCAGCAGAAGTGGCTGGGACAGCCGGTCTACTCGCGGCTCGTCACCAACGGCTTCTCGATGTCGGGCACGGCGATTTCCGGCCAGCGCTACATGCGCGACTTCGTCTACTGGCCGCTGCTGCTCCACCAATCGCCGCTCCGGCGGATCCTCGTCATCTGTTACGGCGCCGGCGTGACGGCCGGCGCGGCCGTCGACGTGCCTTCGGCCGAATCGATCGACGTCGTCGAGCTGTCGCGCGACATCGTCGCCATGAGCGATGTCATCTATCCGCCCGACGGGCGGACACGTGGGTCCGCCCCCACGAACCCACTGAACGATCCGCGGGTCCGTCTGCATGTCGAGGACGGCCGCAACTTCCTGCAGACGACGGCCGCGCGCTTCGATCTGATTACCGGCGAGCCGCCGCCGCCGCGGACGCCGGGTGCGGTCGATATCTACACGCGCGAGTACTTCCAGCTCGTCTACGACCGCCTGGCCGAGGGCGGCATGGCGACGTACTGGCTGCCGGTCGCGCGGCCGAGTCCGGGCGCCGACGTCAACACGATCGCGCGCGCGTTCTGCGACGTGTTCGGCGACTGCTCACTCTGGAACGCGACGCCGTTCGACTTCATGCTCGTCGGGACACGTCGCGCGGCGCGGCAGACGGCGGCCGGGCTCGCGGAGCCGTGGCGCATTCCGCGCCTGGCGGCGCGGATGCGCGAAGCGGGCTTCGAACAACCCGAACAAATCGGCGCCACGTTTCTTGGCGACGCGGGCTATCTGCGTGCGCTGACCGCGCCGTCGCCGCCGCTGACCGACGACTTCCCGCATCGCATCGTGCCCAGTCCGACACGGCCGTCGCTCTCCGATCCGCGCTACCGCGACGACCCCCGCGTCGTCGATCTGTTCCAGAGCGTGCTCGATCCCGTGCGCGCGCGCCGCGCGTTCGCGGCGTCGCCGTTCATCACGCGTCTCTGGCCCGCGGATCTGATCGAGAGGACGCTGCCGTTTTTCGAAGTGCAGCGCATCATCAACCGCGCGTTGTGGGACGGCGGGCGGCCGCTGCAGCAGATCGAGGATCTGCATCTCGTGCTGACGCAGACAACGCTGCAGACGCTGCCGCTGTGGCTGCTCGGCAGCGACGCCGTCAGGCAGTAGATTGCCGAGTCGAGCGCCGAGCGCACCGGTCCGACCGAGTACGCGCGCGGCGTGCGCGCGCTGTCGGCGCGCGACTACCGTCGCGCAGCGGCATTCTTCTCGGAGGCTGAGCGGCGCGGCATGCCGGGGCCGACGGTGCGACCGCTCCTGGTGTACGCGTTATGTCTGGCCGGTGATCTGGACACCGCCCGCCAGCTCGCGCGCGGCGCTCCCGCGCGCGACGCGGACGAGCAGCATTTGTGGATCTGGATGAACAGAACCTTCCGGGTTCAGGGTTAAGGGTTCAGAGTTCTTGGTTCTCAGTTCTTGGTTCTCAGTTTTCAGTTTTCAGTTTTCAGTTTACTGACGGTTGTACCTGATGCCCGCTTCCTGGGCTTTTTCGATCGCAATCACCATCGCCGGCACGATGGTCACGCCCGGCAACAGATTGGCGCCGAGCTCCTTGTTGATGTCCGCCATCTTGCCTTTGCCTCTGGCTTCGAGCTCGAGACACCACGCGCCGAACGCGTTGTTGCAGAGCAGGAACTTCGTGCCCATCTTCTGCAGGTTCGCGATGCCGATCGCCGGCACGGCGTCCGCCAGCGCGGGAATCGGCGGCGACTGAATTGCCTGCATCACCAGGTGCAGATCGTTCTTCGTCGGTTCGTTGAACACGTTCCGCGTGTAGAACTTCCCCGTTGAGTCCTTGAGCCCCAGGTACGCGCCGAGCCGGTACTTCGTCCACATCGCGTCGTTGAACGCGAGCGCAATGCTCGACTGGGTGCCCAGGCTGTAGAACGTGCCGACGGCGCCCGCCTGGCCCGCTCCAACCTTGTACGCCTCGTTATAGGTGTTGAGGTAGTTGAGGATGTGCAGCAGCGGCATGCCGTTCTTGTGCTGCGGGAAATCGAACAGGCAGCGGTGCGTGCCCTTGACCTCTTTCATCCAGTCATCGGGTCCCGCCATCTGAGCGACCGCGACGCGCGGCAGGCCGAGCGGGAGACTGGCGGCCGCTGCCGCCGCGATCATCCGGCCGAGAAAACTGCGACGATGTGTCGGCTCTCCTGACTGCATACGCCCTCCTCGTATGAACGGACTCTGGTTCGTGCGAGTCCACTGCGCTGGGGTAGACCATTAGAACATCGGGAGGCGCGCCAGCGCCACCAGCGCGAGCCGCTCTTCCCGATCCGGGTCGTTCGCCAGTGTCCACACATTATTAATGTGCATGGTGGACCGCTCGGTGGCGTTGTAGGCCGGCCATTTCGGGATGCCGGGGTGGCTCGGGTTGCCCGTCCGCGCGAACGCGAGCCACGCGCCGCTGACTTTGTCCGCGAGCGGCTGGAGTTCCGGACCGGTGCCGACCATCTCCGGCAGCTGCCAGTGGTTCTGCATCGCGAACGGAATCTCGATGCAGTGCGGCGACAGACGGCGTCCGCCTTCGACCGGCGTCCTCCAGCGAATCTGATACAGAAACGCCGGCGCGCGGCGCTGCGCGGCCTTGCGCTCGGCCTGAATATGCGCGTTGATCGGGAACGCCGAGATCGTGAAGTAGATCTCGCTCGGCGTCGCCTTCGGCCGGCTCTTCTTAAACAGATCGTAGACGCGATCGCCGTCGCCGGCGAGCCGCTCCGTGAGTCGCGCGCGGACCGCGGCTTCGTCGAGCGACAGCAGCTCAGGCGGCGCGAAGTACGAGCCTTCGGTTTCGGTGGTCCCGATGATCAACGGCACGTCTGCCGAGACCTCGGGCGCGTTGGGATCGAAGGGATCGCGCGGCAGCGAATGGCCGTCGACGACCGGGCCGAACCGCGTGCCGGTGCCCATCGCCGCAAGCAGCTTGGGAAGCGGTACCTGCTGCAGTTCGGCGACTTGCGTCGGCTTGAGACCGAGCCGGCCGGCCACCTGATCGGTCGTCTTCTGCGCTTCGTCGCGCGTCATCTGCTTCAGCGTCGATCCGCTCTCGACGATCGCTTTGTGGAAGAGACCCTTCGCGGACGGCATCGCGAGCAGCGTGCTGACTTTTCCGCCGCCGCCGGACTGCCCGAAGATCGTCACGTTCCCCGGGTCGCCGCCGAACTGCGCGATGTTGTCGCGCACCCACTGCAGCGACGCGACGATGTCGAGCATGCCGACGTTGCCCGAATCGGCGAAGTCAGCGCCGACGGCGCCGAGATACAGATGTCCGTTGACGGCGAGCCGGTGGTTGATGCAGACGACCACGACGTCGCCCACGCGCGAGAGGTTCGCGCCGTCGTACCCGAGCGACGATCCGGATCCGTAGGTGTACCCGCCGCCGTGAATCCACATCATCACGGGACGCTTGCGGCCGTCGTTGACACCTGTTGAGAACACGTTCAGGGCGAGACAGTCTTCGCCCTGCGCGGCATATCCGCGCAGGCCCGCGCCGATCGCGGCGGGCGGCGGCGCGACCTGCGGCGATGAATGGCCGTTCTGGAAGGCATCGCGCACGCCGGTCCACGGCTCGGCCTTGCGCGGCGCCATGAAGCGATTCGCGCCCGAGGTCGGCGCGCCGTACGGAATCCCGCGATAGACGTGGACGCCGTTGCTGACGACGCCTCGGACTTTGCCACCGGTCGTGTCGACGACAGCCGACATCGAGGACGACTCGGCGGCGGCCTCAGCCGTACGCGTCGCGAACGCCGGCAGCGCCGCAAACGCGGTGCCGAACAACGAGGACTTGAGAATCTGGCGCCGGCTGACGTCGAAATGTCTGTTCGCCATGGAGCTCCTCGTCGTTCCGGCGGGTCCGAAAGGACCCGCCCTACGTGTTACATCTTCACGACAAACCGGCCGCGCGCGTCGCCCTTCAACAGCGTCGCAAACGCGTTCGGCAACCCGCTCATCCCGATCTCCCGCGCCATCGTTTTTAGTGCGGCCGGCTTCATGTCCGTCGCCAGACGGCGCCACACCTCACGGCGCGCGGCCGCCGGACACATCACCGAGTCGATCCCGAGCAGCTTCGTGCCGCGCAGGATAAACGGCAGGACGGTCGTGTGCAACTCGGTCCCGCCCGTGAGTCCCGAGCAGGCGATGGCGCCCTTGTACATCATCGTCCGCGTCAGCCACGCCAGCGTCTCGCCGCCGACCGGATCAACGGCTCCGGCCCACATCGCCTTCTCGAGCGGACGCGTGCCCATCTGGAGCGTCGTGCGCGAGATCACGTCGGCCGCACCGAGCGATCGCAGGTAGTCGTGCTCCGCATCCTTGCCCGTAAGCGCGGTCACCGTGTAGCCGAGCGCCGCAAGCAACTGCACAGCGATGCTGCCGACACCGCCCGTGGCGCCGGTGACGATCACCGGTCCGTTCGCAGGCGCGAGGCCGTTGCGTTCCAGTTCGACGACCGAAAGCGCGGCCGTGAAACCCGCGGTGCCGATGGCCATGACGTCGAACAGCGTCAGGCCCGGCGGGACGGCCACGACCCAGTCGGCGGGAACGCGCACGTACTCCGCGTAACCGCCATCGTGCGCGACGCCGAGGTCGTAGCCCGTGACAAGAACCGGATCGCCGCTCCTGAAGCGCGCGTCGCTGCTCGAGACGACGGTTCCGGACACGTCGATGCCGCCGACGAGCGGGAACCGTCGCACGATCTTCCCGGCGCCCGTGCCCGCGAGCGCGTCTTTGTAGTTGACGCTCGAGTAGGCGGCCTTGATGACGACGGCGCCTTCGCTCAGATCGTCCAGCGAAAGCGGCACGATGCGGCCACTGATCTTCCCGCCCTCGTCGAACACACGGAATGCGCTAAACGGCGCCACGGCTGAACCTCGAACCCTGAACCCTAGAAGTCGACCTGCACTCCGATCTTCGCCAGCCGGCCCTGCAGAATCGCCGTCGGCGACAGCCACGCCGTGCCGTACGTCGTGTTCAGCGAGAGGATCGCGCTCGAGTTCAGCATGTTGAACAGATCCAGCGACGCCTGAATGCGCGAGCGCTGCACCTTGAACATCTTGCCGACCCGGACGTCCATCTGCGTCACGCGATCGCCGTACTGCGTGCCCGGCGCGATGAGCTGCGTCGTCGCCGTGCCGAGGCCTAGCGCGCGGCCGAGGCCCGTGACCTGCGCGCTCGTGACCGTGTAGCGCGCGAGAATCTGCGGCCCCGGACGGTTCTGCAGCGTCGCGCTCGCGGTCAGCCCGAACCACGGCAGCGGGTAGCTCGCGAACCCTTTCACGTCCGCCTGGAACGGCGGCTCGACGCGACAGTACAGCGTGCTCGGTGTACCCAGGCCGGCGGCGTTGGCGAGCGTGCCCGCGGTCGACGTCGTGACGCCGGCGACCGGCGCGTAGGTCACGCTCGCCTGGCCCGCGACCGCGCAGTTGTCGGTCACTTCATGTCCGATGCTCGCGCCGCCGGAGACGAAGCCGCCGCGCGGCAGCCGGGCGTTCGCGTTGAAGTCATAGCCGGTGTACACGTCGCTGACGTCGCCGAAGGTGCTGGCGGGCTGGACAACGTAGAACGGCGACGTGGTGAACGTGGTCGGATTCTGATCCATGAAGCCGCAGATCGCATTGCCGCCGCCGTTCGGGAGCCGCAGGTCGGACGGCGCCGTCACGCAGAACTGGCCGTAGGACGTCGCCGGCGGACGGGCCGTGTCCTGGGCCGCGATGAAGTTGCCGAACGAATGGCGCGTGAACTGGAAGTCCACGGCGACGCGCGGCAGCACCTGATGCTGAAGGCCGGCGGAGAACTCCTGATCGTTGGGACGGACGCCGAAGCCGCTCGTGATCGACGGATCGTAGCGCGCGGCGACGTTGAGCGACCCAAGCGGCGCATTGAGCAGGCCGCACGTATCGCCGCCCGGCACGGTCTGCGCGGCCGGGTTCGTGAGATCGCAGTCCGGCTTGAAGTTGCCGTTCGTGTCAGTCCACGACCGCGAGGCGCTGTTGATCGATGTGTTCACGCGGTTGTTCAGCGTCGCCATGTTCGTCGATTCGCTGGCAATGTACTTGCCGTAGTTCGCGCGGACCACCGTCTTCCCGTTCCCGAACAGGTCGTACGTCGCGCCGGCTCGCGGCGAGAGGTCCTTCCAGTTCGGCACGTCGTCGATCCCGTCGTACTGGCGGGCAGCGACGAACGGAATCGCGGCCAGGCTCTGCACCGGCACCTTCGCGTTGTGATAGTCGAAGCGGAGGCCGAGATTCAGCGTGAGCCGATCGACGGTCCAGCGATCCTGCGCGTACAGGCCGAGCGCGGAGTTCAGACGCTCGGTGTCGATGAGCGGCCGCGCGTACTCGGTGATCGTCGTCGGGATGCCGCGGAGGAACGTCCACGCCTGCGACTGGTTCGTCTCGTACCGGTAGTTGCGCGTGCCCCACATGTCGGTCATGCCCACCTTGAACGCGTGGCTGCCGGTCACGTAGTTCGCCGCGAAGCGCATGTTGTACTGATGATTGGCTGCCGTCGTGAAGACGTTGGCCGCGCCGTACACGATACCCAGCGCCGACTCGGTCTTCGAGACGACCGCGTCGGGACCGAGGCCGTTCACGTTGTACGGCTCGGGTCCGAAGATCCACGTCTCGTTGTAGAACGTGAAGCCGCTTTCGAGGAGCAGCCGGTTCGTCAGCGGATTCGTCCAGCTCGACTGCAGCAGGTACTCGGGACTGTGCGTGAAGTACACGCCGGCCTCGGGCGAGGTCGTCGCGCTGCAATTGTTGCAGTCCACGAGCCGCTGGTTGACGTGCCCGAAGAACGTGATCTTGTTCTTCTGCGACGCCTGCCACGTGAGGTTCAGCGTCTCGCCGCGCGACCACGTGTCGCCGCCCACCGCCTGATTGTTCAGATCCTGCGAGTTCGTCACGATCGTCGTCGGATGGAACGCGTCCCCGTAGGAACATCCGGCCGCGGTCGCGCAGTACTGCGGCGCGCCCGGCCGCAGGTTGGTGAACATGCCGGCGAGGTAACTCTGCGCGCCGTTGTAGCGGACGCCGCCGAGGAACCAGAGCTTGTCCGGCACGATCGGCCCGCCGACGACGGGGTTGAGATCCCAGAGCTTCTTCACCCTGTTGACGGCCTTCAGCCCCGCTGTCACAAGGTCCGACGAGAGGTTGTCGCTCTGCATCGAAGCGTTCGCGAAGTTGCTGAAGAAGTAGCCCCGGTACGTGTTGCCGCCCTCTTTCGGAATGATGTTCGTCAGCACGCCGCTCGACCGCGACTCGGCCGCCAGCCCGCTCGTCGTCACCGTCATTTCCTGCACGGTGCCGGTGTTCACCACGAGCGTTGTGTTGTAGCCGCCGCCCGTGTTGTTCATGTTGTTGAACGGCATGCCGTTCATGACGAGCGGCATCTGATCCGACCGGCTGCCGTGGACCGACAGGGTCTGATAGCGGTCGCCGCCGGTGCCGCCGACGTCCTGCGAGGCGAGCGCGATCGACACGCCGGGCACGAGCACGCTGAGGTTCTGGAAGCTGCGTCCCGTCGGGAGGTTGTCGATGACGTCGTGCGTCATCGACTTGCGCTGCGTGACACTCTGCGTGTCGATGAGCGGGCTCTCGCCGCTGACCGTCACGGTCTCCTCGACCGAGCCGACGCGCATGTCCGCGCTGACGGTCGCGGTGAAGTCCGACGTCAGCACGATACCGTCGCGCTTGTAGGCGTTGAAGCCGGGCAGCGTGAAGGTCACGGTGTACGCGCCGGGCGAGAGATCAACGATCTTGTACTGGCCCTGGCCGTCGGTGACGACGCTGCGGACCTTCTCGATCAGCGCGGGACTCGACGCTTCGACCGTGACGCCGGGCAGCACCGCGCCCGTCGTGTCTTTCGCCACGCCCGCGATGCTGCCGGTCTGCGCGAACGCGGACCCAGCCACAAGGAACATCGTGAAGGTCACACCACCGATCGCTCCGGCTCGTCTTCGCACCATCACTACCCTCCAATGAAGGATCGGCCGCGGGCTCTCCCTCAAATGCGTCGGACGATACCAAATGGCGGCGGCACCGGCAAGAATGGCCGCGCGGCGGCTGGTCTCGTGCGCCTGGAAGCCGCTCGTCATCGACGAAGTGCTGCGCCAGGACGAGGGGCGCGTCCTCTGGCTCGACTGCGCGACGCTCTTCCATGGATCGCTCGGCCGGACACTGACGCGGCCGCGCGAGCGCGGCGCTCAGCGCGGGCGCAGCAGCAGCTTCTGGACGCGCCAGTTGTTCATGTCCGCGACGTACAGCACGTTCTCCGACGGACAGGCGAGGCTGTGGATCCAGTTGAACTGGCCGATGTCGTGGCCGGATTCGCCGAGCATCCCGACGATCTTTCCGTCCAGCGTCAGCTTGTAAATGCGGCCCGGCTCCTGATCCGACGTGTAGAGATACTGTGTCGGCCCGTTCGTGATGCAGATCGTCCACGGCTGCGTCTCGTCCGGCGGATTCGGATTCGCGTTGCCGAGCACCGGATGGCGCGCCTTGTCGTACGGCGCGTTCAGGACGATGAAGCGCTGGAACGTGCCGTCGCGATCGAAGACCTGGATGCGGCGGTTGCCGCGGTCCGCGACGTAGATGTTGTTCTGCCGGTCGATGCCGATGTTGTGCGGCACGTTGAACTGGCCGGGGTTCTCGTTCGCGTGCTGGCCGCCCGTGCCGCGCGTCCCCCACGACTTGACCCAGTTCCCGTGCTTGTCGAACTTGGCCACGCGGGAATTGGTGTAGCCGTCGCTTATATAGATGTTGTCGTCGCTGTCCCACGCGATGTCGGTCGGACCGCGAAACTGGGTGTCGATGTGCGGCAGCGCCGGCCGGTTCTCACGCCCCAGCCCGTTGCCGCGATAGTACGCGACGGCAGGATCGTCAGGCCCCTCGGGCCGGCGTCCGAGGTTCAGCGTGACGTAGCCGGCCGGGTTGAACCGCATCACGCTCTGCGTGCCTTTGTCGACGATCCACAGGTTGTCGTACTTGTCGTACCGCGTGCCGTGCGCGTAGCCCAGGCCGTACACGCCGTGGCCAACTTCGCGGACGTACTTCCCCGTCTCGTCGAACTCCAGCAGCTGCGTCATCGCGTTGCCGTACAACGGACCGGACGTCGCGGTGCCCGGATGATTGATGACGAGCACGTGGCCCTTCGAATTCGCGGCCACGGCGAGCACTTCGCCGAGATTGTTCTGGGCGGAATACTTCAGCGGATCCGGAACGGAGTCGAACGGGATCTTCGGGACGTCGGGGTTCTGCAGCGTGGACTGCGCCACGACGGGCGCCTCCGGCTGGATACGCAGCAACGCCGACAGCAAGAGCGCCGCGACGAGCGCGCACGACACGATCAACCATGGCAACCATGGCAACCATGGCAACCATCGCAACCATTTCTTCAAGGGGACGCCTCCTTCGTGTGAGACGCCGAATCTTACTTCGTGCGGCTCAGGATGCGCGTTCGAACACGACGATGCGGGCGGGCAGGTTCGGGACGGCGGTCCGGCTGGCGAGGATCCAGGAGTCCGAGTAGTGCGGGTGCGCGGCGGTGCCTTCGGCGCCGGACCACCATTCCGGGCGGAAGCGCGCCTCCTCGGGCAGCGCGAACCCGAGCAGGTCTTCGATCTCCGCAAACGTCAGGACAACGGTGTTCGCGTACCGGTTCTCGAGGTACTTGTGCAGAAGCACGTACGTGCCCACCATCGCCCGGCCGTGCAGCTTCGGGGGGGCCGGCGGCGGCTCACGATCGCGCTCCGCCCGGGCACGTTCGCGGGACGCGGCGGCTTTGCGCCGTCGCGTCCAGTCCAGCAGCGCGCGCGTGACGTTCAGCATGGCCCATCAGGGCCGAAACGCCGCTTTGTTCGCGAGGCGCGCCTTTTCCTGCGCCGTGCGGGCGTCGTCGGTCTCTTTCTTCTGCCGTGCGATCTCGCGCCGCGGGGCGTCACGCTCGTCCAACCGCGCGGACTGTGTCTCGGCCGTGCGCGCGAGCGCTTCGAGCCGCGGCGAGGTCACGATGACCCGTACGCCGGCCGCGAACATCGAGCGATACAGCACCACGGAGTAGTCGGCGTCTCCCCATCGGGCGACGGCCGTTCCGGATTCCACCTCGACCTGCGAGGGTGCGCCTCGCGCGGTCCGCACGCCGGGTTTCAGCCGCGGGCCGTACGTGGACGAGATCGCGTCGATCAGATCCGCGTCGGTGAGGCCGGCGGTCCGATCGCGATCGTAGTCGACCACCATCCGCGAGAGCTGATCGTTGTAGAAGCTGAAGACGATCTGCTTCACCGGATCGGCCTGCACGGCGTCGCTCGCGGTGTACGGGCGCTGCCACTGCAGCTCCTGCATCAGCGCCGGGCGCGCGTGCAGCGTCTTCGCCTCGGTGGCCGGCACGCTGGCGAGCGTGGCGATCGCCGACACGCCGCCTCCCAGCTGATAGTTGCGGTAGCGCGACCGGTCCTGGCCGTGCAGCGCGTGCGTGGACACGACCATCGAGAGAGCAGCGACGGCGAGCGTGCGTGTGTTGATCATGATCGGGCTTCCTTTGAACCGGTGTTGACGGCATGCAGCAGCTCCGCGACGGTGAGCGGCGGAGCGCCCCGCCAGACGAGCAGCATCACCGCCGGCGGCACGATGCACGTCAGCAGCCACAATTCCGCGTTGCTCACGGTCAGCGACGCGCCCGAGACCACGCCGTACGCGCCAAGCACGATCACCGCGGCGCACCACGCGCCGGCGATCCGTGCGCGGGAAATATTCTTCAACATGACGTGTCCTCTTTCAGTGCTCACTTCGACGTTACCGTTCCGACCATTCCACGAACGCCTGCGGGATCTCGTTGCGCACGATCATGACGCGCAGCACGCGTTCCTCGCGGAGCAGTTCATCCGCGCCCGCCCGCGCCGCTTCGACCGACGCGTACCGCGCCCAGGCCTGCGGCATTCCCGACGCCAATCCGCGCCGCATCGTCGCCACCAGCTTGAACATCAGATCTCCACTTCACGTCGCGTCAGCGGCGCGAATCCTGCGTTGAACCGAGCCGGTGTTCCGAAATCCACTGGTCGCTGACGGCGCCCAGGTTCTCCGGCGCGTTGCCCCGCCGCCAGGCGGTGACGATGGCAATGACGCCGCCGATCGTGCCGAGGGCCACGACGGTCCATACAGTGCTCATGCGCGTACTCCTGCCGTCATCGCGGACGGCCCGTCAGGACCGGCACGAGCAGAAATTCAGACAGCGCGTCGGCGGTCGGAAACATCTGTCCCGTCCCGTGGTGTTTCATCTGCAGCGTGGCGTCGTCGCCGGGGCCGTCGCCGGCGAACATGATGTCGATGCGATCCTCGCGCGGCGGAAAACCGTCGGCGAGAAAGCGGAAGTGGCAGACCATCGACGCGGCGTCGAGGTTCGGCGTGACGGCGAGGGAGACGGCGGCGGGCGCCGGCTTGCGCACGGCGAACCCGCCGTCGGGCGTCGTCGCGTCCACGACCACGTCGCGCACGCGATCGCCGGGGAACTCGGCGCGGAAGGCGTCGACATCGCGCGTCACCGCGGCGCGCAGCTCGTCCACGAGCCGGCGGCCGTTGCGGCGGACGAGGTCGGCCTTGCGGGCGGCCAGCTCGTTTTCTTTCACGCGCACGGCGTCGCGACGACGCTCGTCGTCGGCAATCCGCTTGATCCAGTCGGCCACCGCCACACTCGTACTCATGTCCGCCCTTTCGTGCCGGCGTGAAGATCTCGCCGTGGATCGCCGTGACGGGCGACCGCGGCGTCAAATTGTGACTACGGAAGAACTCACGTGAGACGCGCGCGACCCGGGACCAAAGTTGGGCCGGTCGGCGCGCATCCTTCAGGAATTGCCGAGGGGATGCACCACTCGAACGCTGGCTGGCTCAGTTCTGGATGACCACTCGACTATACACGATCGGCCGCGGACACATGCCACGGGCCGGAGACACATCGGCACGTATAATACAGGTCACGCTTTCCTGAGCCCTGCAGCCCCGCTGGCCTTCCCCGCCGTCGCGCCTCCGGCGCTTCGGCGCGCCACGCAGCCCTCACCAAAGCATTTCTGGAGGGCGCGGTGAGGGGATTCTTCCGGCGGTTCTGGCACACCAGGCCGCCGCCACCGGACAAACCATTTCGCGACGAGCTGCTCAGCATCGAGCGGCTGGAAGAGCGCGCGCTCGCCCTCGCGGCGAGCTTCACCGTCGACCCCAATCCGCGACGCCGCGCGCGGAACATCTTCCCGCGCTTCGACGACAACGCCCGCGTCCTGCGCGACGCGTACCGCACGCTGGCCGACGATGTCCGCACGGGCCAGTTCGTCACGGCGGCGGCGGAATGGCTGCTCGACAACTTCCATCTGGTGTCGTCCGAGATTCGGGACATCCGCCAGCATCTCCCGCGCACCTACTACCGCCAGCTCCCCACGCTCGCCTCGCGCGAGCAGGCCGGCCACACGCGGATTTACGCGATGGCCGTAGAGCTGGTCCGTCACAGCGACAGCCGGATCGGTCGTCAGCAGCTCGCGGTGTTCGTCAACAGCTACCAGCGCGTCGCGCCGTTGACGATTGGCGAACTCTGGGCGTGGCCCAGCATGCTGAAGCTGGCGCTCATCGAGAACCTCAGGCGTCTGGCCGCGGAGACACTGGACGCGCGCCGCGCGCGCCGCGCGGCCGACGAGTACGTGTCCAGGATGGAAGGCGCCACGCGCGACGGACGCCCGCCGCCCGCGCTGCCCTCGGCCCTCAGCATTGCGCACGTCGTCCAGCTCCTGCATCGCGTGCGCGAGTACGGGCTGCGGCTGTCGTCGATCCGGACGGCGGTCGAGGACCATCTCGCGTCGCAGGAGACGACGGCCGAAGCCGCGATTCGCGGCGAGCACCAGCGTCAGGCGGCCGCCCAGGTGTCCGTCGCCAATGCGATCACCAGCCTGCGCCTCTGCTCCGCCATCGATTGGCGCCAGTACTTCGAGTCCGTCAGCCTGGTCGAGCAGGTTCTGCAGCGCGATCCGGCCGGCGCGTACGCGCGGATGGACTTCCTCAGCCGCGACAGCCAGCGCCAGGCCGTTGAAGCGCTGGCGGCGCCGAGCGGAGAGGCGCAGGTGCGGGTCGCGCTCCGCGCGGTCGAGAGCGCGCGGCAGGCGGCGGCCACCGGCTCGCCCGCAAAGTCGAAGGACGATCGCGCCGCGCACGTCGGGTACCATTTGATCGATCGCGGCCGGCGCGACCTCGAAGCCGACGTCGCGTACCGGCCGCGTCCGGGGAACCGGGCCAGGCGATTCGTCTTCGCGCACGCGACGTCGTTCTATCTGGGCCCGATCGCGATCGTGACCGCCGCGCTCCTGATCGGCGCCGCCGCCTACGCCCGGCACGAGGGCGCGTCCGCTGGCGCTCTGGCCGCGCTGATGCTGCTCCTGCTGATCCCGGCAGCCGACATCGCCATCTCGCTCGCGCAGCGCGGGATCGCGCGCGCGATCCCCCCGCGCCGCCTGCCCCGCCTCGACTTCTCCGATCGCGTGCCCGCCAACGCCCGGACGATGGTCGTCGTGCCGACGATGCTGACGAGCGTCAGCGGCGTGGCGGCGCTGCTCGAGCACGTCGAGGTGCTCGCGCTCGGCAATCTCGATCCGCGCATCCATTTCGCGATCCTCGGCGACTTCACCGACGCCGACGCGCGCGAGCGGCCCGGCGACGCGGCGATTCTTGACGCCGCGCGCGCGGGGATCGAGGCCCTCAACCGGCGATTCGGCCCGGGCCACGCGGATCGCTTCTTTCTGCTTCATCGCGAACGGCGCTGGAATGCGCGCGAGGGCGCATGGATGGGGTGGGAACGCAAGCGCGGCAAGATCGAGGAGTTCAACCGGTTGCTGCGCGGCGCCGCCGACACCAGCTACACCCTGCAGGTCGGCGAGCTGGAGGTGCTCGCGTCGGTGCGCTACTGCATCACGCTCGACACGGACACCCGGTTGCCCCGCGATGCGGCGAAGGAGCTCATCGGCATCATCGCGCATCCGCTCAACGTCCCGCGCTTCGATCCGCGCGTCGGCCGTGTGACGGACGGCTACGGGATTCTGCAGCCCCGCGTCAGCGTCACCATGGCGAGCGCGGCCGGATCGGTGTTCGCCCGGACGTACGCCGGCCACACCGGCGTGGATCCGTACACGACCGCCGTCTCGGACGTCTATCAGGATCTCTTCGACGAAGGCATCTATACCGGCAAGGGCCTCTATGACGTCGATGCGTTCGTGGCGTCGCTCGAAGGCCGTGTGCCCGAGAACGCGCTGCTGTCGCACGACCTCTTCGAGGGCCTGTACGCGCGGACCGCGCTCGTCACCGACGTCGAGGTCGTGGACGACTATCCGTCGAGCGTCCTCGCGCACGCGAGACGCCAGCATCGCTGGGTGCGCGGCGACTGGCAGATCCTGTGGTGGCTCTTCCCGTTCGTGCCGTCGCCGACCGGTCTGCAACGCAATCGCCTGCCAATCATCTCGCGTTGGAAGATTCTCGACAACCTGCGGCGCAGTCTGCTGGCGCCGGCGACGGTCGCGATGCTGGTGTTCGGCTGGACGGTGCTGCCCGGGTCGCCGCTCGCGTGGACCGCGGTCGGCCTCGCCGCGGTCGCCCTGCCGGCGTGCGCGCGGCTCTACCAGTTGCTCCGCGGACCGTCGCCGCTGCAATCGCTGACGGCGTTCCTGCGCGCCACCATCGACGACCTCGACACGGACGTCGTCCGCGTCTCGCTGCAGACCGCGTTCCTCGCGAGCCACGCGTACGAAATGCTGCACGCGATCACGGTGACGCTCGTGCGTCTCGGGAGCGCGAAGGGCCGGCTGCTCGAGTGGGAGACGGCCGCGGCCAGCGCGCACCGCGGCGGGCCGCCGCGCCTGGGCGTCTTCCTGAAAGAGATGATCGCGAGCCCGCTCGTCGCGCTCGGCGGTCTGGCGCTGGTCGTCACCGTGCGTCCGCCCGCGCTGGCGGCCGCGGCGCCGGTGCTCGTGCTGTGGGCGGCGGCGCCGGCGATCGCGTACGCGCTCAGCCGTCCGGTGCCGGCGCGGCGCGCGGCGCTCGGCGCGGAGGACCGCGCGTATCTCGAGTCGGTCGCGCGCAGGACGTGGCGGTACTTCGAGACGTTCGCCGGCCCTGAGGATCACGCGCTCCCGCCCGACAACGTCCAGGCGGTCCCGGGCGTCACCATCGCGCACCGCACGTCGCCCACGAATATCGGGATGGCGCTGCTCGCGACGCTCGCGGCCCACGACCTCGGGTTCATCGACGCCGAGGAGTTCGCCGCGCGGATCGACGCCACACTGACGACGGTCGAAGGACTGGAGCGCTTCGAAGGTCATCTCCTGAACTGGTACGACACGCGCACGCTCGCGCCGCTGCCACCCGCGTACATCTCGACGGTCGACAGCGGCAATCTCGCCGGCGCGCTGCTGACATCGTCGGTCGCGCTCTCACAGATGGCGGGACTGGCGGGTCCGAAAGGACCCGCCCTACATGTCGGAAGTAGGCCGGGTCCGTTCGGACCCGGCACGGCCGCGCGCCTCGATGCCCTTGCCGCGCGCGCCGTCGCGCTGTTCGACGGCATGAACTTCCGGTTTCTCTATGACGCGCAGCGGCAGCTCTTCACGATCGGCTATCGGCTGGCGGATGCGGAAGGGCCGGGCCGCGCCGATCCGTCGTACTACGATCTGCTCGCGTCCGAAGCGCGGCTCGCCAGCTTCCTCGCGATCGCCAAGGGCGACGTGCCCGAATCCCACTGGTTCCACCTGGGCCGCGCCGTGACCAGCGTCCGCGGCGCGCCGGTGCTGCTGTCGTGGAGCGCCACGATGTTCGAGTACCTGATGCCGCTGCTGGTCATGCGCAGCTACCCCGACACCCTCCTCGATGAATCGTGTCGGATGGTCGTGCGCCGCCAGATCGAGTACGCCGCGGCGCGCGGCGTGCCGTGGGGCATCTCCGAGTCCGCGTACAACATCGTCGATCGGCACGAGACGTATCAGTACAAGGCGTTCGGCGTTCCGGGCCTCGGGCTGAAGCGCGGGCTGGGCGACGAGCTCGTCGTGGCGCCGTACGCGACCGCGCTCGCCGCGATGATCGACGCGCCGCGGAGCGCGGCCAACCTGCGGCGGCTGACCGGCGCGGGCCTCGAAGGCGACTACGGATTCTTCGACGCCATCGACTACACGACGCGCACGGCCGACGATCGGGACGATGCCCGGGCGGACGCGGAGCGCCCCGCCGCGGGCGCCGTGGTCCGCACGTATCTCGCCCACCACGCCGGCATGACGCTGGTGGCCCTGGCGAACGCGCTCCTCGACGATCCGATGGTGAAGCGCTTTCACGCCGACCCGCGCGTGCAGGCCACCGAGCTGCTGCTGCAGGAGCGGGTGCCGCGTCACACGCCGACGATTCAGCCGCGGCCGCTCGATGAAATGCGCGTCGTCGCGCCGGCGCCGACCATGCCGTCGCGGCGGTTCAGGTCGCCGCACACGGTTTTTCCGCACGCGCAGTACTTGTCCAATGGCACGTACGCGACCGTCGTGACCAACGCCGGCGGCGGCAGCAGCTTCTGCCGCGGCCTCGCTGTGACCAAGTCGCGGCGCGACCCGACGCGCGATCCCGGCAGCCAGTTCGTCTACCTGCGCGACGTGCGGAGCGGATCGGTGTGGTCGGCGACGTACCACCCGACCGCCGCCGAGCCCGACGACTACACGGTCGAGTTCCGCGCGGAGCGCGCGACGTTCCGGCGCCACGACGACGGCGTCGCCACGCAGCTCGACGTCGCCGTGTCCACGGAAGACGATGTCGAAGTTCGGCGGGTGACGGTCGTCAATCAGAGCGCGCGCATCCGCGAGATCGACGTCACCAGTTACGCGGAGATCGTGCTGGCGCCTCCCGCCGACGACCTCGCGCATCCGGCGTTCGGCAAACTGTTTCTCGAAACGGAATTCCTGGCCGACAGCGCAGCGCTGCTCTGCCATCGGCGCCCGCGCGATCCGCGCGAGCCGGCGATCTGGGCCGTGCACGTCCTCAGCCTCGAAGGCCGGCCGCAAGGCCCCGTCGAGTGGGAGACCGATCGCGCGCGATTCCTGGGCCGCGGCCACGACACGGACCGTCCCGTCGCGCTCGACGGCCGCGCGCTGTCCGGCACGACCGGCGTCGTGCTCGACCCGATCCTCAGCCTGCGTCAGCGCATCAGGCTGGTTCCGGGCGCGTCGGTGCGCCTCTGTTTCGCGACGGGCGTCGCATCGGATCGGGAGACGGCCGAAGCGCTGGCGCAGAAGTACCGCGACCCGAGCGCGGCGTCACGGACGTTCGCGCTCGCCTTCACGCACGCGCAGAGCGGCCTGCGCCATCTGGGCATTTCGAGCGAGGAGGCGCTGCTGTTCGAACGGCTGGCGTCGCGCGCGCTCTTCGCCGACGGCTCGCTGCGCGCGAGTCCGGACACGATTGCCGCCAACGCGCTCGGTCAAGCCGGCTTGTGGGTGCACGGCATTTCCGGCGATCTGCCGATCCTCGTCGTGCGCGTGATCGGCGACACGGACATGGCGGTCGTGCGGCAGGTACTGCAGGCGCAGGAGTACTGGCGCCTGAAGGGGCTGAGCGCCGACGTCGTCATCGTGAACGAAGATCCCACGAGCTACCTCGACGAGATCCATGCGCAGCTCACCGCCCTGCTGGACAACGGGCCGTGGCGGATGTGGAAACACAAATCCGGCGGCGCGTACCTGCTGCGCGCCGATCTGATCGGCAAAGTCGAGCGCACGTTGATCGAAGCCGTCGCGCGCGCCGTCCTCGGGGGCGACCGGGGCGACCTTCGCGCGCAACTCGACATGCCGCATCCCGTTCAGGACAGCCGGCGCCCGGCATTCGCCTCCGGGGCTCGCTCATCGCCCGAGTCGACCGTGCCGGCCATCGCCGACTCGCCGTACGCGCCGGCGCCGGCCATGACGCTCACCATGACGAACGGCCTCGGCGGCTTCGCGGACGAGGGACGGGCGTACACCATCGTCCTCGATGGCGACGAGGAAACGCCGCTGCCGTGGGCGAACGTCATCGCCAACGCGCGCTTCGGCACCATCGTCACGGCGTCGGGCTCGGCGCACACGTGGTCGGAGAACAGCCGCGAGAACCGGCTGACGTCGTTTGCCAACGATCCCATCGTCGATCCGACGGCCGAAGCGCTCTTCGTACGAGACGACGACTCGGGAGACGCGTGGTCGCCGACGCCGGGACCAATGCCGCGGCATCCGGCCAGCGGGCGGTGCGTGGTCCAGCATTCGGCCGGACTCACGCGCTTCTCGCGCGCGACGCGAGGGATTCGCCACGAGCTGGACGTGTACGTGGACGCCGACGATCCCGTGAAGTTCTCGCTCCTCACCCTGACCAACGACGGCGAGGGCAGGCGGAATCTCAGCGTCTTTTCCTACAACGACTGGATGCTCGGCCCGCCGCGCGACAGTCACGCCGGGCACGTCGCCACGACGTTCGACGTCACGAGCGGAACGATCCTCGCACGCAACGCGTTCAACGACGAGTTCGCGGGCCGCGTCGCGTTCGCGCATGCGAGCGAGACGCCGGCATCGGCGACCTCGCATCGCCTGTCGTTCATCGGCCGCAACGGCTCGCTCTCGCGGCCGGACGCGCTGCGCCATGTGACGCTGGTCCCGCAATTCGGCGCGGGGCTCGATCCGTGCGCAGCCCTGCACGTGCAGATCATCCTGAATGCGGGCGAGCAACGCCGGATCGTGTTTCTGCTGGGTGGGGCCGCCGACGTGGAGCACGTCGAGCGGCTGATCGCGCGTCACGCCACCGTGGACGCCGCCGTGGCCGCGCTGGCGAGAGTGCGGACTTCGTGGAACACGACGCTCGAGACCATTCAGGTTCGCACCCCGGACGATTCGTTCGACGTGCTGATGAACCGGTGGCTGGTATATCAGGACCTGAGCTGCCGCCTCTGGACGCGCGCGGGCTATTACCAGCCGGGCGGTGCGTTCGGCTTCCGTGATCAACTGCAGGACGTGCTCGCGTTGTTGCTGGCGCGGCCCGATCTCGCGCGCGCGCATCTGCTTCGAGCGGCTGGCCGGCAGTTCGTCGAGGGCGACGTCCAGCACTGGTGGCACGAGCCGAGCGGCCGCGGTCTCCGGTCACGGTGTTCGGACGATCTGCTGTGGCTGCCGTTCGTCGTGGCGGAGTACGTGCGCACGACCGGCGACGCGGGCGTGCTCGATGAGCGCATGCCGTTCCTCGAGGCGCCGGCGCTCGCGCCTGATGTGCAGGAGTCCTACGGCCACCCGCGCGTATCCTCCACCGACGGGACGCTCTTCGAACACTGCATTCGCGCGATCGAGAAGGGCCTCACCGCCGGCGCGCACGGCCTCCCGCTCTTCGGCAGTTGCGATTGGAATGACGGCATGAACCGCGTGGGACCGGAAGGACGCGGCGAGAGCACGTGGCTCGGCTTCTTTCTGCATCACGTGCTCAGCGATTTCGTGCCGCTCTGCCGCGCGCGCGAAGACGAGGTCCGGGCGGACCGCTACACGCACGAAGCGCGACGGCTCGCGGCGTCGCTGGAGCGGTCGTGGGACGGCGAGTGGTACCGGCGGGGGTATTACGACGATGGCACGCCGCTGGGGTCGTCGCAGAACGACGAGTGCAGCATCGACTCCATCTCGCAGTCGTGGGCGGTCCTCTCCAGCGCCGTGCCGATCCGCTTTGCCGAGCGCGCGATGGATGCGGTCCGCACGTCGCTGATTGCGCGCGGTTCGCAGATGCTGCTGCTGCTCAACCCGCCCTTCGATCGGTCGGCGCAGGATCCCGGCTATATAAAAGGTTACCCGCCGGGCGTCCGGGAGAACGGCGGCCAGTACACGCACGCAGCCGTCTGGGTCGTGATGGCGCTGGCGAAGCTTGGCAGCGGCGACGAGGCCGCCGAGTTCTTCCACATGCTGAACCCCGTCAACCACGGCCGCACGGCGGCGGACGTGGCGCGCTACAAGACGGAGCCGTTCGTCGTCGCGGGCGACGTGTACGCGCGTCCGCCGCACGCGGGCCGCGGCGGGTGGAGCTGGTACACGGGATCGGCCGGCTGGATGTATCGCGCCGGTCTCGAGAGCATTCTCGGTCTGCGGCGGCGCGGCGAGACGTTCGTCGTCGATCCGTGCATTCCCTCGTCGTGGCCCGAGTACGGGATCACGTGGCGCTATCTCGACAGCCGCTACGAGATCACGGTGTCCAACCCGACCCGCCGCTGTCGTGGCGTCTCGACGGCGACGCTGGACGGCGTGTCCGTCGACTCCGCCGCGATCCCGCTCGTCAACGACGGCCGGACGCACGACGTCCAGATCGTTCTTGGAGAGGTGCAGGTACTGTCCGGGCGCGTGGATGGGAACATCAGCCAGGGGCTGGCTGTGAAGTGATGTCTAGTCGCGCAGCACGCTGAGCAGGCCGTGGTGGACCGTCAGTCCGGCGGTTTCGTTGCTGTACTCGATGAAGCCGCGCTTCCGGAACCTGTTCATGAACAGGTTGATGCGGAGTCTGCATTTTCCCTTGCGGGGGCTGGCGTCCACACGTACCATTCGAGCCAGACAATTGACAGGATGCCTCCCTCGACGTCGCTCGTAGCCGCCTTCAAACAGGACTTGCTTACTGACGGCATCGATGCCGTTCTGAAGAAGTGGCTATTCGACGGCAACGTGGTTGCGTTTTCCAAGCACCCGAAGGCGCGCTCGGTTCTCGAGGCTCGTGTTCGTCAGACGCTCGGCGATCTTCCCGAACTCGAATTGGCGGTCGTCGGCTCTGCTAAGGGGGAGCCGAGAAATAACTTGTACAGAATTCGCTTGAAGCGTACGCTCGCAGTCGATGGGAACGCGGCTGACTGCGGAAGAACGCCGTTGGGTGAAGGTGCTGACGACACTGAATGAGGCGCA
>JACPZW010000041.1 GCA_016195265.1 Acidobacteriota bacterium
CGAGCAGCACGGTCGGCTCGCCTGGTTTCTGAACTCGCTCAACTACTATCTGGCCGCCCTGTTCTTCAACGCCTTTCCGCTCCCGCAGCGCGAAGCCGGCGCGCGGCAGACCCTGCGTTACATCGGCCGGGTACTCGAAGACGGCTATTCCGTGTTGATCTTTCCCGAGGGCAAACGGACCGACGCGGGCGAGATCGATCGGTTCCGGCCCGGCATCGGCATGATTGCGTCGAAGCTCGGCGTTCCGGTCGTGCCGGTCCGCCTCGAGGGCCTGGAGAAGGTCTTGCATCACACGTGGCGGATGGCGCGCCCGGGCCGCGTGCGCGTCGCGTTCGGTCAGCCTCTGCAGTTGACCGGCGACGACTACGAAGCGCTCGCAAAACGGGTTGAAGACGCTGTCAAGGCCCTCTAGCGCGGTTTTCACTTGTACTCAGTACGCGGCCATGGTACTCCTGACGCACAGGAGGTGATCGATGGCAGCCGCGTACTCGATGGATTTGCGCAGTCGTGTGGTGCGCGATTGCGATGCCGGGCTCTCCTCGAAAGCGGCCGCGGAGCGATACCACGTGAGTCGCGCCTGGGTCGACGCCTTGAAGCAGCGCCGGCGGGAGACGGGGGAGATCGCGCCGCGGCGGCAGACCCGGTGGCGGACGCCGATCCTGACGCCGGACCTGCCGCGGTTGGCGACCCTGATCACCGAGCAGCCGGATCGGACGTTGGCCGAGCTGCAGCAGGCGTTGGGGACGTCGGCGAGTCTCGCCACCATCTGGCGGGCGATCGAGCGGTTGGCGATCACGATCAAAAAAAACGGTCCGCGCGTCCGAACAGGATCGCGCCGACGTCGTGGTGGCTCGGGCGGACTGGCGACGCGTCACCCCGACGATTGATCCCGCTCGGTTCGCGTTTCTCGATGAAAGCGGCGTCGCCACGGACTTGCTGCGGCGCTACGGGCGCAGTCGCCGTGGCACCCGCGTCCACGATCACGCGCCGCATCATCACTGGCAGACGAGCACCTTTGTGGCCGCGTTGCGGGTCACGGGCCTGACGGCGCCAGCCCTGTTCGATGGGCCGATGGATGGGGACTGCTTTCTCGCCTACGTGGACCAGGTCCTCGTCCCCACGCTCCAGGCCGGCGACATCGTGGTGATGGACAACTTGGCGTCGCATAAGGTCGAAGGTGTCCGCGAGCGGATCGAAGCGGCCGGCGCGCAGCTCTGGTACTTGCCGCCCTATAGTCCCGACCTGAATCCGATCGAATTGTGGTTCGCGAAGCTGAAAGCGCTGCTCCGCACCGCGCGGCGGCGCACCCTGGAGGAGCTTTGGCAGACCGTTGCGGCTTGTCTGTCCCTGTTTTCTCCTACCGAGTGCCGAAATTATTTCCGCCACTGCGGCTATGCGGCCGCTACACAATCATGAAAACCGCGCTAGCCGCCGCTTGATCTCCTTCTCGAACCCGCGTTCCTTCGGCTCGTAGTACTTCCGATCCTCGAGCGACGGCGGCAGGCAGGACATGTCCGCCACGGCATCCGCTTCGTTGTGCGCGTAGCGATAACCTTTCCCGTAGTCCAGGTCCTTCATCAGCTTCGTCGGGGCATTGCGCAAATGCAGCGGCACGGGCTCCGCGACATCCCGATGCGCATCGTCGGCCGCCCGGTTGTACGCCTCGTACACGGCGTTGCTCTTGGGCGCGGTCGCCAGGTAAATGGCGGCCTGAGCGAGCGCGGTGTTGCCTTCGGGCATGCCGATGAAATGCACAGCCTCCTTGGCGGCGACCGCGACGGTCAGCGCCTGCGGATCGGCGTTGCCGATGTCCTCGGATGCAAAGCGAACCAGCCGCCGCGCGATGTAGAGCGGATCCTCTCCGGCTTCGACCATCCGCGCCAGCCA
>JACPZW010000033.1 GCA_016195265.1 Acidobacteriota bacterium
CGACGCCCGCGCACCTGTCCACGCGCGGTCCGGCAGCCCGTCACACGTTGGCCTCGACTCATGAAGCCGGAATCGATCGAACAGTCGTGGACTCTTCAACTGGTATGACTCGTCGACTCGGAATTTCCGAAAGGCATTGGGCCTAAGCCCTTATACGGCGGCCACTGATTAAGGCTGGCGAGGCGGGGTTGCGCCTCGCCAGACTGGCCGTTTCCCTGTCAGGCCACAGGTGCTGCAGCCACTGCTCCTACCGCCGCTTCCCGCGGAGATTGCGCGAGCTGCCGCAAGAGTTCCGCCTCGACATAATCCGTATAGACCCTCTTTGAATTGTCCGCAGTCTCCAGGGTCCAGCCGTCATCCCCGGAGGCGAGCTTCATCGCTGCGAGTGCCTCTACGAACTTCCGCCCTTTCGCAATCAAATGGTAGAGAGTCGCGTAGGCCACGGCCGTGTCGGCCCACTCGGGCGACCCGCTGTTTGCAAAGAGCGCGAGATAAGGATGCGGCTCGTCACCCTCGTACATTGTCATGCGGCATGCCGAATAGCCCTTGCAGGCTGACATACACAGCAGCAGGTTCCCGCTGAGCTTCTGATTGACCGGAACCAGCAACTTGCGGAGCTCGCTCCATGTGACGATTGTCGTATCAGACAAACCAATGCCGTCCGTGTTGCCGTGGGCGCTGATGTGTAGGATGCGATCATGTCACGGTGCCGCGCGCCTCAAGCCGCGCGTTAGCCGGACGGAAGAAAACGCGCGGGAGTTGCTGAAGTCCGGAGCCAGGAGTAGGCTGTTGTCATGACGACGGCGGCAGAAATTTCAGGCGCAGTACGCCGCTTGCCCAAGCGCGAGTTAAGGAAGTTCCGCAAGTGGTTCGTCGCGTACGATGCGGCGGCGTGGGACCGGCAGTTTGAGCAGGATGTCGCGGCGGGACGTCTCGATCGGCTTGCGCGGGAAGCGCTGCGAGATTTGCGCGCTGGTCGGTGCACCGACCTGTGAAGCACCGGGCGAGCCCCCGGTTCTGGCGCTGCTACCGCGGGCTGCCCAAGGACGTCCAATCACTGGCCGACAAGAGCTACGCTCTCTTGAAGGCGAACCCCAGCCATCCGTCACTCCATTTCAAGAAAGTGGGCCAATTCTGGTCCACGCGCGTTGGCCTGCACTACCGAGCGCTCGCGGTCGAGTCCGGTGAAGATCGCGCGTGGTTCTGGATCGGATCGCACGCGGAGTACGACACGCTCTTGGGCCAGAAGCCGGCTAACCGGCGCATGCGGCCGACGCGCGTTCAACGGCGGGAGAAGAAGTCCAAAGGTCGTGCGCGCGGCTGATGCGCGATCGTTGACAGCTACGTGCAGCTCATCGTCCAGCGCCATCGAGGTGATCGCGGTCGCGCCGCTGAAGAACCCCAGATCTCGCTGGCGACGCTCAAGCGCAAGCTGATCGAGCGCCGCGGCTCAGTGTGAGGCGTCCTGCTTCCGGGTCAGCGCCGCGTATCCATACAGATGTATGCTAATGTTTATACAGACGGAGAGTACATGGGTAAAGCAGCTATCGCCAAACGTTCCGTAGCAAAAACGCGCGGGCGCGCTTCGAGCCGACGGGCAGGGTGGGTCCGCAAGAATATGGTGATGGACCAGCGAAAGCTCGACTCCGCTCGCCGGGCGTTGGGCGTCGACACCGAGACCGAGGCGATCGACCAGGCGCTCGACTTCGTCGCGTTCCGGGAAGAACTCGCGAGCGGGTTCGCGGCTGTACGTCGAAGCGGCGGCGTTGACGATAGGTTCGAGCGTCGGCAGAAGGCGTGAAATACGCTCTCGACACGAACATCTTCATCGACGGTTTCCGAAACGAGGAAGCGCAGGCCAAGGTTTTCGCATTCTTCAACAGAGCGCTTCCGTTCACGTACTTGAGCGCCGTCGTGATGCAGGAGCTCGCCGCAGGGGCCCGGTCGACTCAGACGGCGCGTGACGTGCAGCAGGGAGTGTTCGAACCATTTGAGCGGCGTCGACGTGTGTTTGCGCCGTCCAACGCGGCTTTCGCCGAGAGCGGCCGTGTGATCGCTTCCCTCGCCGCACGTGAAGGCTGGCAGCTGCTTGACGAGAAGCCCTCCCTCCTCAACGATGCGCTCATTGCAGTTTCCTGCCGTGAACAGGGCATTACCCTGATTACAAAGGATGGCGACTTCAAGCGCCTGTCGTCGTTCGTCAGAGGTTTTCACTACGCAGCGCCTTGGCCTGCACTGCCGGGCCCCGCGTAGAGTCCCCTTCGAGTTCACAGTCGCTGGCCCGCCAGATGTGACTGCATTGTGTCTGATGCGTCGAGCTCACTTCGTGTGAGCCCGAGGCTCATTTCTGATCGGTCCAGCGGGCGTTTCGTGCGACATTCCGGCCATTTCCCTCCGCCCCAACGTTCGCACGGGCGCCCCGATTCTTGCTGAGTGACACACCGGTCGCCCTCATTCACGAGGCGCACCACTCAAAGGAGAGACCGGTATGAATCTCACGGCTACCCGAAGGTACGAAATGCTCGTCCGCGTGCGCGACTTCGGCGCCGAACATGCGGACCTCTTCCCGGCCGGCTCGCTCGGCAGGAAGATGTTTGCCGCGACGGCCACCGCGGTTGCGGCGCTGGGCCAGCACGCGGCGACGCAGGTGTCGGGTCGCGGCGCGGCCCGGGAGGCATCGAGATCGAAGGCGGCGGCGCGAGCGGCGCTGCGCGAAGCGCTCGGCGCCATCAGCCGCACGGCGCGCGCCCTCGCGCTCGACACGCCGGGCCTGGACAATAAGTTTCGGCTGCCGTTCACGTATGGCGGGCAGGCGTTGCTCAACGCCAGCCGTGCGTTCGTGCAGGACGCGCGACCGTTGTCGGCCGAATTCGTGGCGCACGGCCTGCCGCCGGCGTTCCTCAAGGACCTCGACACCGCCATTCAGCGCTTCGAAGCCGCGATCCGGGAACATGCGGCCGGGATCGGCGCCCGGATCGCCGCCCGTACGGCGATTGACGCCGCGATCGCAGCAGGTTTGACGGCGATCCAGCGTCTCGACGCCATCGTTGTGAACCGGTTGCGCGACGATCCGGCGACGTTTGCCGCCTGGGAGCGCGCGCGGCGCGTCGATCAGCCGCCGCACGCGAGAAACGGCGCGCCACCGTCCGTACCGCCGGGGCCCGTCGTGCCGCCCGCACCGGCCGCGTCCGCACCGCCCGCACCGCCACTCGCGGGCGCGCCCGCGACGACGTAAGGCGTCGCCGGTGCGGTGGGTACAGTAGGATTTGCCAATGCCGGACGGTAGTACGAATTGATTGATCCGGGCGCATCGATCGGCGCGGTCCACCTGACGATCGCGGACCTCGACCGATCGGTGCGCTTCTACCAGTCCCACCTCGGCTTCATCCAGCATCATCGCGACGATCGCACCGCGCGACTGGGCGCCGGCGGCGCGGGCGCTGGCGACCTCCTCGTCCTCACGCGATCAGAAACCGCGCGACGCGTGCACGGCACGACCGGGCTCTACCACTTCGCGATTCTCGTTCCGACGCGCGCGGATCTCGCTCGAGCCCTCCAGCAACTCATCGACACGCGCACCGTGATGCAGGGCGTCGCCGATCACGGCGTCAGCGAGGCGCTGTACCTCGCGGATCCCGACGGCAACGGGATCGAGATCTATCGCGATCGTCCGCGTGATGCATGGCCGTTCGTCGCCGGACGATTGCATATGACGACGGACCCGCTCGACATTGACGATCTGCTCGCGGAGGCAGGAGGGGCGGGAAGGGCGGGAAGGGTGGATGGAGATGCCGGGGTGGGTGGAAATGGCGGAGTGAGTCTTCCGCGCGGGACGATCATCGGGCACGTGCACCTGCACGTCGCGCATCTCGACGAGGCCGAGCGGTTCTACGGCGACGTGCTCGGCTTTCAGGTGATGCAGCGCTATGGACCGAGCGCGCTGTTTGTGTCAGCAGGCGGGTATCACCATCACGTCGGGCTGAACACGTGGGCGGGCATCGGTGCGCCGCCGCCGCCGGATGGCTCCATCGGGTTGCGGTACTTCGAGGTCACACTGCCGGACGAATCCGAGCTCGCCGCGATGACCAACCGCGTGCGCGCGGCCGGAATTCACATTGAAGGCGGCGACGAAGGGCTGCTCGTTCGCGATCCGTCGAACAACGCCGTCATGCTCACGGCTGCTTCGACTTCTTGGCGGCGTCCTCGGTTTCTTTTTCCTTGAGGCGGGCGCCGCGAAGAATGTCGCCTATCGCGTAATTGCCCTCGTGGCACGCGTATTCGTAGATCTGGTCGTTCGTCGCCGGCCACGCGTACTCCGCCGTCCACGGCCCCGTCCACGTCGCCGGATCCTCGACCGTGAACTGGTAGCGCAGCGTCTTCGCGTCCGTGCGCGTGAAGCGCTCGACGACGTGCAGGTTCATGCTCGACCCACGGAAGCGCGTCTTGTCGCTGAAGTTCGTCGTGTCCACGACGAGCGTGTCGCCGTCCCAGCGGCCGACCGAATCGCCCAGCCACTTGCGGATGGTCGACGGCAGGTGCTGCGCGTTCATGCGGACGATGCGCGCGTCGTGCACCATTTCCGTCAGGATCATCACGTGGTCGGGCGTCTGCACGATCTGATGGAGGTTGTTGTAGAAGTAGGTCGGCAGGATCGGCGGACCCGACGTCGAGCTGAAGCCGAGGAGGCAGCGCTCGGCGAGCGGGCGGATTTCCGGATCGTCGTACGCGTTCGGCCCTTCGAATCCCGGATCGTCCTCGCGCGCGGCGGCGTCCGACGTCGGTCGCGCGTTGTAATCGGCGCTGCTCCGGCGCTGCCGCGCCGCGTCGGTCAGCGGCGGGACGCGGCCGTCGGGCGGATCGATGAGGAGCGACGCGCGCTTCTGTCCATCGATCGTCGTGTAGGTCGAACCCGGATCCAGCCAGAAATTGTTGTAACCGCCGACGTTGCCGTACGGGCCGGGTGAGCCGTCGCCGCCCTTGGGCGGCGCGGCGCGATTGGCGTCCACGGGCGCGGCGCCAGCGTCGGTCCGCTTGGCCACGGCCGTCTCGAGGTGCTTCGCGCGCTCCGGCGTCAGGACGAGCGGCGTCTCCGCCTGGCGCTCGAGCGGCGTCAGCGTGCCGAGGTCGTACATGCCTTGCAGGTCGGGATGACCGTCTGGCGTGCGAGGCATGCCGCCCGCGAGCGCGGTTTGGGCCGCCTGGCCCTGCAAGTCGGCTCCGGCGGTGGACAGCAGGCCGACCGTGGCGGTGGCCATGACGACAAGCGTTGGAACCCGTGCACGCATCTGGATAACCTCGTTGAGGACGGATTCTACGCCTTTCCATCGTAGAATGGGCAAAGGACGGAGACGTTACGCCATGCGCGATAGATTGCTTGCCCTCGCCGGGTCTCTCACCATTGCCACGGCGGCTGTCGCGCTCACGCCGCCATCACTGGCCGCGCAGGCCGCGAAGCCCGCTGCGGCGAAGTCGGCGCCGCCGCGCACAGCGGACGGTCATCCGGATTTCACCGGCTCTTACGACGTCGCGACCATGACGCCGGTCGAGCGGCCGAACGGCGCGCCGCTGGTGCTCAGCGACAAGGAAGCGGCCGCGATGGAGGCGTACGAACTTGCACGCCAGGTGAAGAACGACGCGCCGATCGCGGGCGATCGGTCGGCGCCGCCCGTCGGCGGCGAACAGACGCAGCCCAAGTCGTACCTCGAGTTCCTCGAGCGTGCGGGCGGCGGCGTGGTCGGCGGCTACAACAACTTCTGGCTCGCCGGCGGCATGAACATGATCGTGGTCGATGGCCAGAAGCGGAGTTCACTCATCATCGATCCGCCCGACGGCAAGGTACCGCCGATGAAGGCCGAGGCGCGGGAGCGCAACGCCAGGTTCCTCGCCGGCGCCGTCAGTCCGGACGCGAGCGAAAGCGCCGCGGCGGGCCCGCCGGGAGCGTTCGACGGACCCGAGCTGCGTCCGCTGTCCGAGCGGTGCCTCCTCGGGTTCGGCAACACATCCGGACCGCCGACGCTGCCGAACTACTTCTACAACAACATGAAGCAGATCGTGCAGACGAAGGGCACCATCATGATCCTCAACGAGATGGTGCACGATGCGCGCATCATCCGGATGAACGCCGAACATCTGCCGCAGAACATCCGCCGGTGGATGGGCGATTCCGTCGGTCATTGGGACGGCGACACGCTCGTCGTCGACACGACGAACTTCACCACCAAGACGCAGTTCCGCGGCTCGAGCGAGAACCTGCACGTCGTCGAGCGCTTCTCGTGGATGGACGGCAACCTGCGATATCGCTTCACGGTCGACGATCCGTCGACCTGGGATAAGTCATGGACGGGCGAGTATCCGTGGGTCGCGAGCACGGAGGGCCTGTACGAATACGCGTGCCATGAGGGCAACTACTCGCTGGGCGACATGCTGCGCGGCGCGCGCGCCAAGGAAAAAGAGGCGGAGGGCGCGGCCAAGAAGCAGTGAGCCGCGCCGACAGCTACAGACCAGACATCGACGGCCTCCGCGCGGTGGCCGTCGTCCTGGTCATTCTCTTTCACGCAACGCCCGGCCTCCTGCCAGGCGGGTTCATCGGCGTCGATGTCTTTTTCGTCATCTCCGGCTATCTCATCACGTCGATCATCCTCAGGGAGATCAGCGACGGCGCGTTCACGCTGCGAAGCTTCTACGCGCGCCGGTGCCGCCGCATCCTCCCGGCGCTCGTGGTAGTCCTTACGGCGACGTGGGCGATCGGCCGCGCGACGCTGACCGCCACGGACTTCCAGTTCGTCGGCAAGCACATTCTCGGCGGCGCGACGTTCACGTCCAACATTCTTCTGTGGCGCGAGACCGGGTACTTCGACATCGCGGCGGGACGGAAGCCGCTGCTGCATCTGTGGTCGCTCGGCGTCGAAGAGCAGTTCTATCTTGTCTGGCCGCCGCTGGCGATGCTCGCCGTCATCAGGCGCTGGCGGCCGCTGTGGCTGTCGGCCATTCTTCTCACCGGTTCGCTGATTCTCGCCATTGCGCTCTCGCCCGCGCAGGGCGACGCGACGTTTTATCTGCTGCCCACGCGGATGTGGGAATTGCTCGTCGGCGCCGTCCTCGTGCAGATGGAGTGGAGATCCGACGCGCCCGCCGATCCAACAGCGTCCTCAGGCGTGTGGCGAGAGGCGCGTGCCGTCATTGGCCTGCTGCTGATCTTCGCCGTCTGCCTGTTCGACCCGGGCACCGGACGCGCCCGCCTTGCCTGGCTCGTCGCACCGGTCGCCGGCGCGGCGCTGCTGATTTCCGCGCGTGGCGCCTGGATCAATCGTCAACTGCTCGCGCGTCGGGCCATCGTCTGGATCGGATTGATCAGCTATCCGCTGTATCTCTGGCACTGGCCGCTGCTGTCGATGGTGACGCTGCTGGCCGGTCAGACGACGATGCAGCAGCTCGCGGTGCTGAAGGCCGGCGCGGTCACGCTGGCGTTCGTCCTGTCGGCGCTCACGTGGCGGTGGGTGGAACTGCCGGTGAGACGGCTGGCGACCGAGACCGCGGCGCGCCCGCGACGCAACGTGCAGGTCCTCGCGGTCTCGGCGGGTGTCTTGATCGCGATGAGCGGCGCCGGTGCGTGGACGTGGGATCGCAGCCGTCCGTCCGAGGACACGATCGCCGCCGACGAGCCGCTGCGTGACGCCACGGTGCTGTTCCCGGACGCCGACTATCGGCGCATGTCCACGCGGGAATCGGTCGTCGTGCTCGTGGGCGACAGCCATTCGAACCATCTGTTGCCTGGACTCGTGCCCGAAGCGCGGCGGCACGGGTTCGGCGTGTCGTACGTCGGGCTTCCCGGCTGCACCGGCGTGACGCTGGCCACGAGGATTTGGGGACCGCCGGATATGTTCGAGCGATGCCAGACGTTGGCGGACGCGACGCTCTCACGCTTCGTTCCCGATCCGGCCGCCAAGGTTTTCGTTTTCGCCGTCAGAGGCGGCCTCTATTCGGTCGGGACCGACAGTAGCGACGCCACTTCCGGCCACCCGTGGGTCGAGCTTCCGTCTGAAACGCGGCAGCGCGTGTTGTACGAGGGGTACTCGGCCGCGATGACGCGCATCGAGCGCGCGGGAAAGCGCGTCGCGCTGGTCCAGGATGTCCCCGAACTCGGCTTCGACCCGCATTACTGCGAGGCTCGACTCGCGACGGCGAAATTCCTCGGGAACGAGTGTTCGATCGCGCGGGAGACCGTTGACGATCGCCAGCGGGCCTATCGCCGCGTTGTCGCGCGGCTGCGGCAGGCGCATCCGCAGCTGGCCGTCTTCGATCCGCTGCCGCTCCTGTGCGACCGCCGCTGGTGCTACGCCAAGCGGAACGGCCAGATCATGTATCGCGATCCCACGCATCTGTCGGCGGCGGGCAGCGCGATGGTCGCTGAGTCGCTCGGCAAGATCCTGTTTCGCCCGTAAGCGTTCCTGCGCACAGGTCGCGCCTCAGCGCCCGTATCCGGAGAGGCGCGATTAGCACCTTACTTCTCTTTCTTGACCGCATCCTGCTTCGCCTTTTCCTGGGCGCGGTGACCGCTGAGCACGTTCGCCATGCCGTAATTGCCTTCGTGGCAGGCGTACTCGTAGATCGGACCTTTGACGTTCGTCATCGGTAACACCGCTGTCCAGGGCCTCGTATACATCGTCGGATTGTCGACCGTGAACCGGTAGTCGATCTGACTGTCGCTAACGCGCGTGAAGTGTTCGATGACGCGCAAGGTCTCGTTGGCCGCCGGAAATCTGAACGTCGCCTTGTCGTTGTAATTCGTTGTTTCCACGACCAGGGTGTCGCCCTCCCAATGGCCGCGTGCGTTCCCGAGCCAGCCCCGAATGCCAAGACTGACGTGCGGCCGACCATCGAGCGGAATGATGCGCGTTTCGGCCATCATTTCGTACCGAATGGCGACGTGCTCAGGGGTCTGCACGATCTGATAGTTGTTGTTGTATCCGGTTGGAAGCGGCGGCACACCGTGATAGACGAGGCACCGCTCTTGGAGCGGACGATCCTCCCACGAGTCGGCGGGGCCGTGTTGACGCCGCGCGGCCTCACGAGCCGCGACACGCTTCTGTCCCTCGGCCGTCAACGGCGGGAGCTTGCCATTCGGCGGATCGATAATGAGCGACGTGCGCTTCAGCGGCACGCCACGATCCCACCATTCGTTGTTGTATGCCAACTCGACGTCGGCTAGCGGATCGTCAGGCCGCTTCTCCGCGCGAGTAGCAGCTTCCTTTGCCCGAGCGGCCCATTCCTCGTCGGTCAGGAACTCTCGATCCTCCAGGTCCTTTGGCCGTTCGAGCGGCGTCGTCGTTCCGTTGTCCCAAATGCCCTGCAGGTCCGGATGACCCCACGGCGTGCGCGAGACCTTCCAGTTCTTCGCAGCGGGCGCCTTCGTGGTGGCCGCCTGGCCATGACCCGCGATGGGCACCCGCCATGCGATCAGGATGAGGGCCAGACATCCGATCACCGTCAACCGATGACACCTCATCTCGGCCTCCTTGCTTTCCCCCACCCGACTCGCCTTCGGTCAATTACCGGTCCGCCTGCGAAGGTGCCCGTACATCAACTCTTCTACGAACTCTACGCACCTGAATTCCACCAGCTCGGCGCGTGGTTCGATGCGCCGATACAAAGGCATTCGTATCTTCCAAGGACGGGTGAATACGTTGGCGTCCTCAATCGTCGCCTCGTAGACGAGGTGATCGGGACCCGTCGCTGTGTAGCGCTCGACTACATGTAATGCGTCACTATGGAAATCGCCCGCGCTATCGAACCACGTCTGATCGTTGAAGCTGGTCACATCGACGACCAGCGTCTCGCCTTCCCAATGACCGCGGGACCATCCCATCCATGTGTCGAGCGGACTTTTTTCTTGGCTGTTCATGTAAATCGTGCGACTGGCGTGGGCGAACTCGTACGCGATGAAG
Source organism: Acidobacteriota bacterium (assembly GCA_016195265.1). Taxonomy (GTDB): domain Bacteria; phylum Acidobacteriota; class Vicinamibacteria; order Vicinamibacterales; family CAVVIG01; genus SRVP-36. Next base: position 9,945 of record JACPZW010000033.1, read on the forward strand.
ATATTGTTCGGCGACTGAACGATCTGAAACGGGAACGGCACGTAGGTCGCTCGTGGCACACCTGGCAAGTAGCATTTGATCAGCGGGTCACGCGTTATCCAGTTGTCGAAGTTTTCCTTCTTTTTGGCCGCGGCTTCGGGCTTGTACGGGATCTCGTTTCCCTCGACCACCCCAAGCCCGCCCGGAATCGCGCCGATGGAGCCCATTGCCACGACTGGCCCGGACCGCGCGGAATGGTCCAGCAGATCCCAATTCGCTGTATTGACGGCCTGCCAAATGCCGTTCAAGTTGGGTTTGCCGTCCGGCGTTCGGGGTGCACGATAGGCGCGGCCCTGCGCCGCCGTCGATTCTTGAGTGAGCCAGACCGTACCGCCCGCAGCAGCCACGGTTGCGATCATCGCCGCCGCAATACGGAGAATCATGCTGTTAAATCGCAGACTCATCGCAGAGCTTCTCCCCGAATCAGCCGGACCCGAACCGATGCGGCGGTGCCGCGCTCGAGACTCGGCACAACGGTCCGGCGGTCGAAGACTATACCTCTTGGCCTGTGCGATCAACGCTGTTGGTAGCCACTTCAGTGTTGCTTACGGGGTCGACTGACGGCATGGCGCGCAGGCTTGTCGCTCACGATGTGGGGCTGTGCCCCAGGAAGATGGTGTGCCGCGGGCCGCCCTTCTTCAGACGAGCGCGCACGCGTTCCACCTCGACCCTGAATCCTCCATGACGCAGGCGCTGCTCGAAACGTCGATCCTCGCGCGCCGACCACACGGCCAGCACGCCGCCGACTTTGAGCGCCCGGCGCACCGCCGCCAGCCCGCGATCGTCGTACAGCGCGGTATTGTGCGCCGACGTCAGCGCGGCGGGGCCGTTGTCCACGTCGAGCAGGACGGCGTCGAATCGGCCCGGGCTCGCGCGTAGAGTGGCGGCGACGTCTCCGGCGTCGACGACCACACGACGGTCCCGCAGCGGATGTCCTGCCAGCGGCCCCAACGGGCCACGGTTCCATTCCACGACAGCCGGGACGAGCTCCGCGACGACGACGGTGGCGCCGGGCGGGAGGAGATCAAGCGTCGCGCGCAGCGTGAAGCCCATCCCGAGTCCGCCGATGAGCACGCAGGGCTCGTGCAGCGTGCGCGCCCGCCGGCATGCGAACGTCGCCAGCGCTTCTTCTGAGCCGTGCATCCGGCTCGACATCAGGCTCTTGCCGCTGACAAGAATGACGTACTCGGTGTCGCGCCGCGTCAGCGCCATTTCTTCACCGTCTGGCGTGCGCGTCCGGCCGAGGAGTTCGGTAAGTTTCACGAGAGTGAACCGAGCGTGTGTACGAGCCCCTGAGTCTACAAGATCGCGCGGCCGCGCCGTGTGTCGGCGGCGCGCAGTACAATCAGGCTGCGAGGTGCGGCATGCGGAAGACTCACGCGCTGGTTTTTGCTTCGGCCATAGTCGCCTCGGGACTCGGCCTCTCAGCAGTCCGGGCCCAGCAGAGGAGTTCGACGGCCACCGTCGTCGTCTACAAGTCCCCCACGTGAGGATGCTGCACCGCCTGGATGGAACACCTCCGGGCGAATGGCTTCCAGGTGGAAGCCCAGAGCGTCAGCGACGCGCGGCTGCTCGCCATCGAAAAGGAATCGGGAGTCACCGATGACGTGGCGTCCTGTCACACGGCGAAAATCGGCGGCTATGTCGTGGAGGGCCACGTGCCGGCCGCCGACATCAGGCGGATGCTGAAGGAGCGGCCGGCGATCACCGGCATCGCGGTGCCGGGCATGCCGACGGGATCGCCGGGCATGGAGCAGGGCGGCCGCAAGGATCCGTACGACGTGATCGCGTTCACCAAGGACGGCCGCCGCTCAGTATTTGTGAAGCATTAGCATGGGCATCTTCTCGAAGACGAACTGATCGAGGAACGCTAGATGGAAAACGCGGACAACATGACGCGCGGCCGTCCGGTTGATGGCGCCGGACCGCTCGAAACTCTGCGCCTGCGCGTGCGGGCGGGCGGCCCGGACCGGCTGACTGGAGGGTTCACATGTCAACAGACGGTAGTCGCGTGAATTACTGAGGATTCCTGGAGTCGGTGCGCGGACTCGTGGGCGCAATCAGGCACAGCGGGCAGCCAATCACCACATCGTTTTTCGTCAAATGGAGCCGTTCGCGGCGCTTCGCCATCTCGTCCTGGAACTGCTCGTCGGTCAGCGAGACGCGGTTGCCGAGATCGAGGAACATGTTGGCGATCGATCGATTACCCGACCCCGACCAGTTCCTCGGATCCGGCACGTTCCTGTTCGCCACCGAGTTGTCCATGTAGCCGATGATGTGCAGGATCGTGCCCTTCGGCAGGAGCGGCGCCGCAGCGTCTGCATAGCTGTAGCCGCGCACCCAGTTGTGGTCGTACCCGACACAGCTCAGCGTCTGAATGTTGAAGCCCCAAATCGCCTCGAGGCACATCCGCGCGCCGGGCGCGTGCAGGTGGGGTTCGAACGACAGGATCTTCGTGTGCTGCTGCAGCACCGCGTACGCGTGAAGCAGTTGGTTGGCCTCCAGCCCCCTGACGTCAATGTCCGAGCCGTTGCCCAGAGCCACCAGCGACCGCTTGTACTCCGGCTGGTACCCCTTCGGCATGAACTTGTAGCCGAACTCGAGGTGTGACGTCGTATCCCTGCCGTTCGAATGCGTGTGAAGCGAGTCGGACACGATGTACGAGCCGGCCTTCAGGAGTTTGGCCCCTTTGGGATCGAAGAAGTCCGGATTGCGCCCCACTTCGTGCACCGGCCAGTTCGTGGTGTTGTCGTCATCGAAGATGGGATTGGCGTCTTCCTGGAGGTTGACCTGCGTCCGATAGATCAGGTGGTGCCAGACGAACCGCCCGCCGACGGTGGCCCGGCCCCCGCCAGTCTCATCCGTATCGTTGACTTCCTTGATCTCGAGCGCCACCACGTACCGGTCTTCGGTGAGCCCGATCGGCACGGGCTCGATCTCGCCCCACCAATCGGGCGCGTTCGCCTTCACCACGATGTCCTTGGATCTGACGATGAGATCCGGCGTGCCAATGGCCCACACGGAGTTGTCCGCCCACTGCCTGGGCGGGGGCATGTCGGCCGGATTGCCTCGCGGCGCTCCGCTGTCGGCCCACTTCGCAATCGTGGCGATCTCGTCGGCGCTCAGCGAGGGATCATCTTTGTACTGCTGGATGCCGATGTTCTTCTCCATGTACCAAGGTGGCATCACGCCGGCCCTCGGACCGAGGCCGGTGCGCTGCTTGATGGCGCGCGCCCATGGGCGCACCTCTTCGTAGGTCGTGAGCGACATCGCCGCCACGCCGCCCGCCCGGTGGCAGTTCTCGCAACTGCGCTGCAGAATCGGCGCGATGTCTTTTGTGAATGTCGGTGCGGCCGTTACGTCCGCCTGTGCGGCAGTCACGACGAAGGGCACCGCAAGGCCGGCCGCCGCAGTCATCGCCATCGCGAGCGCGATCGTCACTGTCCAGCCGCCGACTCGATGAGCAGCATCCATGGCAAATGATCCTTTGGCTACGCCGCGCACGACGACTCCGATCTACCGGACGCTGGTCGTGGACGAAGCGGCCGCCTTGACCGCCACCTTGACGAGGGCCGTCGTCCAGCAGCAGACAGACCCGCCGCCGCCGTTGTCCGAGTAATCGTTCGCAGTCACGTGGAGCATGTAGTCGCCGGGCTCGCTGAACGTGACCGTCGTCGAGGCCTTGCCTGAATAAGGTTGGTCCGGCTTGCCGCCCTTGATGGTCTCGAACTTCGGATGCACCCCGCCGAAGGTCGCGGTGCCGGCTCCACGGTACTTGGACACGGTCACGCTCACCGGCGGCGGAGGATTCCGTAGCGGGGCATTGCTGCCGCTGCTGAACTTCGCGTCGTCATCCGCCAGCAGGGTCAGCGCCATCGGCTCGGCCACCACGGCCGTGCGAGAGATGGCGTGGGCAGGGTTGGCCACGGGACCCATGAACGACGGGCCCGGTTCACTGAACCGAAGCACTGGCGGAACGTTGTAGCCGCCGTCCGGACTCGCCTCCGATGATTTGTTCGGCGTGACGTTGTAGTCGGGGCTCATGTAGACGGGCACGGCGGTCGTCACGCCGTTCGCCGTGAGCACCCACGTCAGCTTCTGCTGCTTCGTGAACTCTTTCGGCATCGTGAACACGAACATGCCGTAGCGCCGTCCCGTGAGGAAATGCGTCGGCTGGCCCATGTCCGCACCGCCTGGCTCGAAGTGGTTGTTCGGTCCGATCGGAATGTCCACCTCGTGTTCCGTGTTGCGGCTGAAGTACCCGATCAGGAACGAGTGGGTGCCGTCCGGATTGTCGTACCAGCCTTCGAACGCCGGCGTGACGCTGCCGCCGAATTGTTTCGGCGGAACGCTCGGCAGCAGGGCCTGCGCCGAGACCACCGCACCCGCCGCCACGAGAGCGAAGGGCGCGCACAGGCGAAGGATCGTTCTGGCAGTCATGGGAGTTACCGTTGATCCTGCGTTGTCGACTTGGGCTTGTGTTCAGCGACCCACGTCTCGTACTCGGCGTCGGTCAGATACACGACGTTCATCCACGCGTGGGCCATCTCGTCCACGGTGCGGTCGCCGTATCCCACCCACTGATTCGGATCGGGGTTGCTCTTATTGTTCGAAGTGTTGTCGTACCACGCGGTCACGTGAACGATCGTCCCCTTCGGAAAGGCCGGCGCGACGTCGTCGGCGAAGATGTAGTTGGTCATCCAGTTGAAGTTGAAGTCCTGCACGTAGCTGATGACCTGCGTGGCGCCCGTGGGAAGAATCGCCTCGACCAGCATCGCCTTTCCGCGCAGATGAAAGTGCGGCTGGAAGTTGGTGATGATCGTGTTCTCCTTCAGCGCCGTGAAGCCTTCCGTGGACGAAATCTGGTTGGGCGGGATGTCGAGCGCGCCGGGTCCGTTCTTGAGACCCGTGAACCCGATCAGATAGCTGCGCTTCTTCGGCTCCTGGCCTTTCGGATACAACCAGATGCCGAGTTCGGAACCGGCCGTGATCTCTTCGCCGACCGCATGAATGTGCTGGTCCCACGCGATCTTCTCGCCAGGCAGAATCAGCTTGCCCGTGCCGTCCATGTACCGGTCGTAGCCCTTGCCGATGGCCCATTCCATCAGTTGCGGGCGCCGGTTCACGCGGTCTTCAACGGTGGCGTTGGCCGCGCCGCCGAAGCCGCGGGTCGTGCCCGTGTTGACGGCATCGACGTTTTCCGGGTTGAGCACCTGGTACGCGATCGAGTGGTGCAGGATCCTCCGGCCGGGGAGGTTCGAGGGGCGAATCTCGACCATCCGCACCCAGCGTGGCTCCGTGAGTCCGGGGATGTCCACCAGCGGGCGCCACCATTCGTCCTGGTGAACTTTGGGCATCGTCTGCTCTCCTGACGCGACGACGATGTCGGGCGGACCGTAACCGTCTCTCTCCGCCTGCCAGTAGAGACCCGTCGAGACCGGCTTGGGCGGCGGCATGTCGGCTGGATTTCCTTGCGGTGCGCCCAGATCCACCCACCGGACGATGGTGTCGACCTGCTCGTCGCTCAGCGACATGTCGTTCTTGAACTTCTGGACGCCGACGCTGCGGTCGATGTGCCACGGCGGCATCTGGTGTCTGGCCACGCGCTCCCGGATCGACTTTGCCCAGGGCCGCGCCTCCTGGTAGGTCATCAGCGACATCGGCGCGATTGATCCCGGCTCGTGGCAGCTTTGGCACTTGGCTTGGAAAACTGGTGCGACATCCTTTGAGAACGTCACGTCCTTGGCGGGCTCGGCAGACCATGCTACGCCGCTCGCGACGAGCAGCGCCACGACGGTCAGTGCATCGGTCGTCAGGTGGAGCTTCATTCGAGCCATAAGTCGGATCCTCTCAAGCAATGGAATGGGAAGGTCTGTCACGAGGGTTCGCCCACCGCCAGTCGCAGGCAAACACAGACGTAACGGGTCCGCGTCATGCAAGAACCGGTGCGTCCGCGTTAGGCCAGAAATGGACCACGTTTCGCCGCGACGACCTGACCTTGCGGGGACTTTTCAGCGGGAGTGGGAATTAATTCCCACGGCGGCCTCGGGAACGCTAAGGAATCTTGGAGCCGGCGCGCGGACTCGAACCGCGGACCTGCTGATTACGAATCAGCTGCTCTACCAACTGAGCTACGCCGGCCAGGCGGGAACCCCGATAGTACTACGGCTTCTTCCTCTTGCCGACGGGAATATCCAGCCGCGGGTCCACGACGAATCCCTCGCGGTTCGGCATCTTGCTCTGCGGCAGCGTGCTGTTGCCCGAGCATTCGAGGAAATGGATGCGTGACACTGACGGCATGCGCTTGAGATCGGCCACGGTGAAGGCGAGCGGCCGATCCACGAGCCCGTGTATCGTCAGCGTGTGCGTCGCGGGATCGATCTCGGGCACGCCCGAGTGATGGCGCTCGAAGTGCAGGGACGACGGTGTGATGATGCCGCAGGTGTCGTGGAGCGGCGTGCGGCTCGAGGCCTCCTCGAGCCGGACTTTGGTATTTTGATTGAAGAACCGCGCGGTCTTTTCGTACTTCGATCGCGAACCGTACGGGCTGACCGCCGCGCCGCCTATTCTATGGGCTTGCGTATTGGGTTCAGTGTGATATAATCCATACCTGAACTAAATGGCGGTCACCGAAAAGTCAGCCTTGTTCGCCGTTCTGCATGCCGCAAGCACGCTCGAGGCGCATGTGGAATCGAAGCTCGAGACGATCGGGTTGTCGCTGCCGAAGCTGGCGGCGCTTTACCAGCTGACGCAGGCGGGGGAGTCGCTCCCGCTCGGACAACTGGCCGACCGGCTCTCGTGCGTGAAGTCGAATGTCACGCAGCTCATCGATCGTCTCGAATCCGACGGCCTCGTCACACGGACGGCTGACCCCAACGACCGGCGCTCGCGCATCGCGGTGATGACGGCGGCCGGCCGAAAGGCCTTCACGCGCGGCATGGAGATCCAGCAACACGCGGAGCACGAGTTGTTCGGCGCGCTCACGGCGGACGAAACCGACAGGCTCCATCGGCTGATGGCCAAGCTGGAAAAGCAGGAGCAGTAATAGAGGTAGGGCCTTTTTTTTGATCCGTTAGTTCACTGCTGCATTATGCAGTCATAACAGAAGGAGCCTGACATGACGACGCTGAGCTTGAACGCCACGCAGCTTGAAACCTCTGGCTCGACTCGATCGAAAGCCGCGACCATCGCGTTGTGGACCGTGCAGTCACTGATCGCCGCGCTGTTTCTCATGGCTGGCGTCGGCAAACTGGCAGGCGCGGAGATGCACGTCCAACTCTTCGCCGCGATCGGCCTCGGTCAGTGGTTCCGCCACGTGACCGGCGCCATCGAAGTCGCGTCCGCCGTGCTGCTCTTCGTGCCGTCGCTCGCCCGATTCGGCGCGCTTGCGTTGATCGCAACGATGATCGGCGCCATCTTCACGCATCTCTTCGTGATCGGCGGCAATCCGGCGATGCCCATCGTGCTGCTGGCCGGGTCGGCGTTCGTCGCGTGGGTGCGAAGGAGCGGACGATGAGCCCGCGAATCGCAACGATCGACGTGGAGCTGCAGCGCCCGGATGAGGCGAGCCTGAAGCAGCTGTTTCTGGAGGCGCGCACGCACAATCGCTGGCAGGACCGGCCTGTGGACGACGCGCTGCTGCGCGAGCTTTACGACATCGTGAAGTTCGCGCCCACGTCGGCGAATGCCCAGCCGATGCGGCTCGTGTTCGTCAAGAGCCGCGACGCGAAAGAGCGGCTGAAACGCGCGCTGCCTCCGGCAAATGTGGACAAGACCATGTCGGCGCCCGTGACGGCCATCGTCGCCCACGACCTCGAATTCTACGAGCAGCTGCCGCGGCTCATGCCACACACGGACGCGCGGAGCTGGTTTGCAGAGCGTCCGGCGGATCAGATCGAGCGGGCGGCGTTTCAGGGGAGTTCGATGCAGGGCGCGTATGTGATCGTGGCCGCGCGCGCGCTCGGACTCGACTGCGGGCCGATCGGCGGTTTCGACCGCGCGGTCGTGGACGAGACGTTCTTCCCAGATGGCAAGTGGAGGTCGAACTTCCTTCTCAATCTCGGGCATGGCGATGCCGCCGGCGTCTACCCGCGAAACCCGCGATTGGACTTCGAGGACGTGTGTCGCATCGAGTGATGTGCTGATGGCGGTTGCCTCGGGTAAGGCCCTGCGTTACGATGGCGGTTTACGCGACTGCCGAAGTTTTGCAACTGTAGGGTCGTACACGGCGCATGCCCGACACCGTCATCACTGAGGCCGTTGAACCCGCGAAGCTCGTCGTTCGCGGCGCTCGCACGCACAACCTCAAGGACATCGATCTCACGCTGCCGCTCGGCACGCTGGTCATCGTCACGGGCGTCAGCGGATCGGGGAAGTCGTCGCTGGCCTTCGACACAATCTACGCGGAAGGGCAGCGCCGGTACGTCGAGTCGCTGTCGGCGTACGCGCGCCAGTTCCTCGAGCGGATGGAGAAGCCGGACGTCGATAGGATCGACGGCATCTCGCCCGCCATCGCGATTCGCCAGAAGAACAGCGTCCGCAATCCGCGATCGACGGTCGGCACGACGACCGAGCTTCACGACTACATGCGGCTGCTGTTCGCTCGCGTCGGGCGGACGTTCTGCCGCAACTGCGGGAAAGAAGTCGTCCGCGAGACGGCGGAAGTCGTCGCGCAGCAACTGAACAGCCTGCCGGCCGGCACGCGCCTCCTGCTCGGGTTCGATCTGCCCGTCGTCGATACGTCGGCGCCGATGCCCGAGGAAAGCGCCGAGGAAACTACAGAGACCGCGGCGAGTGGCGAGGGTGAGGCCGGACCCGACGCAGGCGCAGGCTCCGGCGCGGAGCCGCGCGTCCGCCCGATCGAGGCCGTCGCGCCGTCGGTGATCGCCGACACGATCGCGAGCCTCCGAAAGAAAGGATTCGCGCGATTGCTGGTGGACGGCCGCGCGGTCGCGTTTGACGATGTGAATCCGGCGGAACTGACGGGCCGGTCGCTGCTGCAGGTCGTCGTCGATCGCGTGCAGGTGGGCGGCGAGGCCGAGTCGCGCCAGCGGCTCACCGATTCGATCGAGACCTCGTACCTCGAAGGCGGCGGAGCGGCCTGGGCCGTCGAACAGGGCCGAGCGAGCTCGGCCCCTACGACTGAGCCGGCCGTAGGGGCGGAGCTTGCTCCGCCCGGCGTACACCTTTTCTCCGAGCGCTTCGAGTGCCGGCAGTGCGGCATCGCGTACGAGGATCCACAGCCGCGGTTGTTCTCGTTCAACAATCCGTTCGGCGCGTGTCCGACGTGCCACGGCTTCGGCAACATCATCGAGCTGGACCTGGATCTGGTCGTGCCCGATCAGAGCAAGTCGATCCTGCAGGGCGCGATCGAGCCATGGAGCAAGCCGCACTATCGCGCGCAGTTGGCCGAACTGAAACGCGCGGCGAGGAAAGCAAAGATCCGGCTGGACGTGTCGTGGTCGCAGTTGACAGACGAGGAGAAGCGCCTCGTCGTTGACGGCATCGACGATGGAGGCGAGTACGCGGGCGTGCGGGGCTTCTTCCGCTGGCTCGAGCGCAAGAAGTACAAGGTCCACGTTCGCGTGTTCCTGAGCCGCTATCGAGGCTATCTCACGTGCCCGGATTGCGGCGGCGCACGGCTGCGGCGCGAGGCGCGCGACGTGCACGTCGGCGGGCGGACGATCGACAAGGTGTCGGCGCTGACCGTCAGCGAGGCCCAGGCCTTCTTCGGCGGCCTCGAGCTCAGCGACAAAGAAGCGGCGATCGCGGACAAGGTCCTGAAGGAGATCCGTCGGCGGCTCGGATTCCTGAGCGATGTCGGCCTCGATTACCTGACGCTCGATCGGTTATCCTCCACGCTCTCCGGTGGCGAAGCGCAGCGGATCAACCTCGCGACGTCGCTCGGCGCCGCGCTGGTCGGTACCCTCTACGTGCTCGACGAGCCGTCCATCGGTCTGCACTCGCGCGACAACCTGCGACTGATTGCCATCCTTCGGCAGCTGCGCGACCAGGGCAACACGGTCCTCGTTGTCGAGCACGACGCCGACATGATCAAAGTCGCCGATCACATCGTCGATCTCGGACTCGGCGCGGGCGAACAGGGCGGACGCGTCGTCTATTCCGGCACGCTCGGCGGGCTGATGCAGGAGTCGCGCTCGCTGACGTCGAAGTACCTGCGGGGCGAACTCGCGATTCCGGTGCCGGCGACGCGACGCCGCGGCACGGGTCAGAAGATCAAGCTGCTCGGCGCCGCCGAACACAACTTGAAGACCGTCGACATCGCGATTCCCCTGAACACATTGACGTGTGTCACCGGCGTCAGCGGCTCCGGCAAATCCACGATCGTTCACGATGTCCTCTACGCGGCCATCAAGCGCGCGAAGGGCGGGTGGGACAAGCGCGTGGGCACGTTCCGCGCGCTGGAAGGCGTCGAGTACGTGACCGACACCGTGCTGGTCGATCAAGCGCCCATCGGCCGGACGCCGCGATCCAACCCGGTCACGTATCTCAAGGCGTTCGATCCGATCCGCGAGCTGTTCGCGGCGACCAAGGACGCGCGCGCGCGCGGCCTGACGGCGAGTCATTTCTCGTTCAACGTCCCGGGCGGACGCTGCGAAGCGTGCCAGGGCGAAGGCGAAGTCCGCGTCGAAATGCAGTTCCTCGCCGACGTCTTCGTGCCGTGCGATCAGTGCGACGGCAAGCGCTTCAAGCCGCAGGTGCTCGAAGCCCGCTATCGCGGCCGCTCGATTCACCAGGTGCTCGACCTCACGGTCCGCGAGGCGCTGACGTTCTTCAGCAGTTCACCGAAAGTGCTGCGGCGGCTGCAGGTGCTCGACGAGATCGGCCTCGGCTACCTGCGGCTCGGCCAGCCGGCGACGACGCTCTCGGGCGGCGAGGCGCAGCGGATCAAGATCGCCGCGCACCTCTCGTCGCACGGCGGCGAACGGCTGCTCTACATCCTCGACGAGCCGACGACCGGTCTGCACTTCGACGACATCGCGAAGCTGCTGACCGCGTTCAAGAAGCTGCTCGAGGCAGGACACACGCTGCTCGTCATCGAGCACAACCTCGACGTCATCAAGACCGCCGACTACATCATCGATCTCGGGCCGGAAGGCGGCGAGGCCGGCGGCTCAGTGGTCGCGACTGGGACGCCCGAGCAGGTCGCGCAAATCGACGCGTCGTACACCGGGCGGTATCTGCGTCCCGTGCTCGCCGAAGGCCGATCGCACGCGTATGCGGCGGGGCGGTAGCCTCCCTCGCGCCTTCTACGATCGCCCGACGCTCGACGTCGCCCGCGATCTCCTCGGCAAAGTGCTGGTCCACGATCGGCGTGGCGTTCGCACGAGCGGCGTCATCGTCGAAGTCGAGGCGTACATCGGCGAATCAGATCCCGCGTGCCACGCGGCGCCGGGCCCCACGCGTCGCAATGCACCGATGTACGGAGAGCCCGGCCACGCGTACGTCTACCTGAACTACGGTATTCACTCGATGATCAACGTCGTGACCGAGTCGGCCGGATCGCCCGCGGCGGTCCTGATTCGCGCGCTGGATCCGCTGGACGGGATCGACGTCATGCGCCGGCGGCGCGGACGCGCGATAAAAGGGCGACGCGGCGGGTCCAAAAGGACCCGCCCTACCACCGATCTTTGTCGAGGGCCAGGCAACCTCACGATGGCGATGGGGATCACGCTGGCGGAGAATCGCGTGGACTTGATCGGCAATCGCCTGTGGATCGAGGAACGCCGCGGCATTTTCATTGGCGCGATCGATTGGAGTCCGCGGATCGGCATCCGCGTCGGCACCAATCGCCCGTGGCGCGCCTTCGTCGCGGGCCATCCGGCCGTCTCGTGAATCTCCGCCATCCTGCCTTTCGCCTACCAATTGAAATAGAAAACGGGGAACGCGGCCGCGAATGCGGCGCCGAACTGCAGCGCCAGCACGGGCAGCGCCTGCCGCGGGCTCCGCGGAAGCGACGTCGCGGCGAAGAACAGGATGATCGGCATCTGTCCGGCCATGAGCAACTGCCAGAGGTGGGCCGAGGTTCCTTCGTCAGCTTCGCGTGCCGTGCCGAAAAAAGCGATGTGCATCACGATGATGGCGATCGCGGCGAGCGACATGGCCACCGGTACGAACGCGCTCGGCTTCTTGAGCATGGTCACGAGATTCATCGAACTCATCCTTTCCTGTCGTCGTTGTGGCCCACGAGCGCGAGGACATCAGCGCAGCCGTGGAAGCGGCGCATGGCTGACCTCCGACGGCCATCCTACAGGAAAGAACTCTGTGATGTAAAGTATTCGACGGGAAGGGTGGATTTGCCGGGGACGTGGTGTGTGGATCGACCGGGGTGGGGAAGGGAAGAGCAGGAAGGGCGGGTGGGCCTGTGAGAACTAAGAACGGCCGGCGAGCCACGATGTCACCGCCGCGGTCTGTGACTCGCGCAGTTCGATGCAGCTGTTGATCTGTTCGAGCGTCTGATCCAGCGTCCGCGTCGACGCGGGCAGCGGATGCGCCGCGAAAAAGGAGACGATGGCGTCTCGCGACGGCGCGTCGCAGAAACCTGCGAGCGAGCGAACCAGGTTCGTGTCGCCGCCGGAGATGCTGATCTTCGGCGCCAGCTCGGCCCAGCGCTCGTTCACGAACGTCCACGCTCGCGGTCGCGCGGCCGGGTTGGCGAAGAACCGCCCGAGGTAGATCGCCGCGTCCTGATTCCGGATCTGCGTGGACAGCACGCGTTGCAGGCCGCGATCGATCAGCGCGGGATCGCGGAAGCCCGCCAGCGCGTACAGATACCGGTACTGCTCCTCGGGCGACGTCGCGCGCTCGGCGGCCGACGCGAGCGCGTCAAACAGTGCCGCGTCACCGTGGGCGGCCGCGGTCCGGATGACAGACGCCGCGGTCGTCGCATCGAGCGCCGGCCCGCCCGCGAGCGCGCGGTCGAGCGCGGTCCGCGCCTGCGCGACGACGTCCGGATCGTCGCCGAAGCTGCCGAGCGCCGCGACGACCGTCGAGCGCAGCGTCCGCCGCTCGTCGCTGTCGGACGAAGCCGCCGTCAGGCCGAGATCGCTGAACAGCGGCCGCAGGAGTCCGCGCGCGAACCGCTCGAACGACCCGCGCGTCGCGTCCGTCGTCAGGTACGTGTGGATGAATCCGAGGCGGCTCGTCGCCTCCTGCAGGACGCCGCTCGTGCGCTCGGTGCCGTACCCCGCGGCCAGCGTCAGGTAATCCCCGATCGTGTGGCGGCGCGCGCGCACCATCGCCCATTCATCGTCGAGCAGCATCAGCCGTTCGGGGGCGCTGAGGTCGGTTTCCACGCGCGGCGCGATGCCCCGGAGCAGCTCGGACGAATACGCGGTCCGGTAATAGCCGCGGGCGCCCGCGTTCGCGAAGACCCACGGTGAGCAGGTGCCCGGCAGTGTGACCGCGCGAGAGGCGTCCGTCAGCACTTCGCACGTCGGCGCGGACTGGCCGGCGCCCTTCAGGCAGACGGGAATCTGCCAGCGCCCCGCCTCCGCGCTGGCGGCATCGGCGAAAAACCGCCGCTGCGTCAGCGTCACCGTCGTGCGATCGTTGGCGCACACGCTCGACACTTCCAACAGCGGCACGCCCGGCTGATTCACGAACGTTGGCAGAATGCGCTCGACCGGCTTGCCCGACGAGGCCGAGATCGCCTTCCACAAGTCTTCGGACGCCGCGTTCGCGTACGCGTGCGCCTGCAGGTACGCGTTGATGCCGGCGCGGAACGCCTCCGGACCGACGTAGTGCTCGACCATCCGCAGGACGGCCGCGCCTTTCTCGTACGCGATGCCGTCGAAGGCCTCGTCGATCTGCGCCGGCGTGTTCACGTCGGCATGGATCGGCCGCGTAGCCTTCAGCGCATCCAGGTTCAGCGCCGACCGATTTTCTTCCGTCTCGTCGACGGCGATGTTCCAATCGCCGTGCGCGGCCGCGAGCGGCTTGTTCGCCATCCACGTCGCGAAGCCTTCGTTCAGCCAGATGTCGTCCCACCATTGCATCGTCACCAGACCGCCGAACCACTGATGGGCCATCTCATGCGCGAGGATCGATGCGATGGTCTTGCGCGTGGCGACCGACGCAGACTGTGAATCCGCCAGCAGATCCGTCTCGCGATAGAAGATCGCCGCCGTGTTCTCCATCGCGCCCGCGGCGAAGTCCGGGACGGCGACGACGTCGAGCTTTCCGAACGGGTACTTGATCGTGTAGTAGGTGTTGTAGAACTTCAGAATCTGTTCGGCGGATTCAAGCGCGATCCTGCCGAGCTCGGTCTTGTCCGGCGTCGCGCAGATACGGATCGGGATCGCGTCGGCCGCGCCCTCGAGACACTTGAAGTCGCCGACGGCCATCGCGAGGAGATACGACGACATCTTCGGCGACGTGGCGAACTTCATCGTGTGCTGTGTTACGGCGGGTCCGGGCGTGTCGGAGAGAACCCTGCCGTTCGAGATCGCCGCGTCACCGCGGTCGATCGTCAGCGTCACCGCGAACGTCGCCTTGAACGCCGGCTCGTCGAAACAGGGGAACGCGCGCCGCGCGTCGGTCGATTCGAACTGCGTGACCGCGTGCTTCCGCGCCTTCGTCTTGCTGATGTAGAACCCGCGCAGGCTCGTGCCCAGGATCCCCGAGTACCGGATCTGAATCGTCGCGGGTCCTTTCTCGAGCGCGCGGCCGACCGTCAGCGTGGCGGTCTGCGCGTTCGCGTCGAGCGTGACGTCTGCCGTCTGCGCCGTTTGCGCCGAGGCGCCCGTGCCCGTGCGGATTGTCACGTTGCGAAACGTGATGTCCACCGCGTGCAAGACGACCCGCGGCGTCGCTTCCTCAACTTGAACCTGAATCGTCTCGGTCCCTTCGAATCGTTCGTGCGCCAGGTCGACGCCGAAGGCGAGATCGTAGTGACTGGGGACGACCGTGGTTGGCAGCCGTTGGGCCGCGGCGGGCGAGGCGGCCAGCGCGGCCAGCCCCAGCGCCAGCGGGACGCAGAATCTCATGGTTGCAAGTGTATCGGGAACCCCCGACTTGACGCCGAGCCCTCGAGGAGGTAAAAGTAAGGACATCGCGATGGGTCAATCGACCTGCATGTGTAGCTGCTGTTGTTGCGGGCTCTCCGCGAGCCCCCTGCGCCGGTGGTCTACGCGCGTGCACGCCGATGAACCTCATCTGATGTAGTTCTCAGCAAACCAGACGCAGACCCAAGGCCCGGGAGGCTCACGCTTCCCGGGCCTTTTTGTTTTTATGGCTGAATTACTTCCACTCTTTCTGAATCTCACCGGTCGTGACGTCGTGCTCGTCGGCGCGGGACGTGTCGCCGCCGGAAAACTGCGACAGTTGCTCGCCGCCGGTGCCCGCGTGCGCATCGTCGCGCCGGACATCGGCGACGAAATTGCCGCCGACCTTCGCGATCCTCAGCGCGGCACGCTGCTCGTGAGCCGGCGTCCGTTCCTGCCGGAGGACCTGGACGGCGCGTGGCTCGTCGTCGCCGCCGCGCCGCCCGACGTGAACCGTCAGGTTGCTGATGCGGCGGAATCGCGTCGCGTGTTCGTCAACGCCGTGGACGATCCCCCCAACGCCAGCGCGTATCTCAGCGGCGTTGTCCGGCGCGACGGCGTGACGGTGGCGATCTCGACCAGCGGTGACGCCCCCGCGCTGACCGCGCTGCTGCGCGAGGGCGTGGACGCGCTGCTGCCGCGCGATCTAGGCGTGTGGCTGACGCAAGCGCGCGCGGAGCGCGCCGCATGGCGCCGCGAGCGCCTGCCGATGGATGAGCGCAAGCCGCGCCTGCTGCGGGCGTTGAACGTTCTCTATGGAGCAACCGCGGAGAGCGCGGAGCACGCCGAAGGAGGTGGCGCTGCAGTCTCGGCGCGCACTGCGGTTGCTTCCGATGCGAATGTGCCCTGGCTGAACGCACCGGAGGACTCGTGGCTGTGATGATGGGACATGTGTCGCTCGTGGGCGCCGGGCCCGGCGATCCGGGACTGCTGACGCGGACCGCGATCGCGCGCCTGCGGTCGGCGGACCTCGTGCTCTTCGACGCGCTCATTGACGAGCGCATCCTGAAGTATGCGCGCCGCGCGCAGCGGTTCTTCGTCGGCAAGCGCGCCGGCCGTCACGCGATGACGCAGACCGCGATCCACGCCGTGATGATCCGCGCGGCCCGTCGCGGCCGCCGCGTCGTGCGGCTGAAGGGCGGCGATCCGTTCGTCTTCGGTCGCGGCGGTGAAGAGGCGCTGGCGCTGCAGCACGCCGGCATTCCGTACGACGTGGTCCCCGGCGTGACGAATGCCGTCGCGGCGCCCGCGCTCGCGGGCATCCCCGTGACGCATCGCGGTCTCGCGTCGGCATTTCTCGTCGTCTCGGGTCATGACGAAGCGGCGTTTGCGTCGGCGATTGCCGGGCTCGCGCCCAACGGCGTGACCGTCGTCGTGCTGATGGGCCTGAACCGTTCGGGGGCCGTCGCCTCACACCTGATCGACCGCGGGTGGTCGCGCGGCACGCCGGCGGCTGTCGTGATGGACGCCTCGCGATCCCGGCAGCGGACGTGGCGCGGCACGCTCGATCAACTGGCGATGGACACCATCGAGTGGGACGCGCGCAGCGCGGGAACGATCGTCGTCGGCGCCGTGGCGGCGCTGAGCGCGCCGTTGGCCGCGGCGTCCCCGCTTTCTGCGACTGCGACGGCCGGAGTTGTGGGAGGACAGCATGTCCGTGGTTGATGATTCGAAAACCTTCGGGCGGGCGCGCCTGCCCTTCGCCCGCGCGGCCGACATCGACGAGTTCGTCTCCACGCTCGAGCGCTACGAGCGAGGCGAGCTGACGCCCGATCAGTGGCGCGCGTTCCGTCTTGTGCGCGGCACCTACGGGCAGCGTCAGGCGGAGGACGCGCAGATGCTGCGGGTGAAGATTCCGCAGGGCCTGCTGACGGCCGAGCAGCTCGACGCGCTGGCCGACGTCGGGGAGCGCTACTCGCGCGGCTTCGGCCACATCACGACGCGCCAGAACGTCCAATTCCATTTTGTCAAGCTCCACGACGTCGAGCCCGCGATGCGCCGCCTCGCCGGCGCTGGCCTGACGACGAGGGAGGCCTGTGGGAATTCGGTGAGAAACATCACGACGTGCGCGTACGCGGGCGTCTCCGCCGACGAACGGTTCGACGTGACGCCGTACGCCGAGGCGCTCACGCGCCATCTGCTGCGCCATCCGCTCAGCTCGACGCTCCCGCGCAAGTTCAAGATTGCGTTCGAAGGCTGCGCGGTCGATCACGTCGCGATCGGGATCAACGATCTCGGGTTCCGCGCGCTCGTCGGGCCTGACGGCGGCCGGGGGTTCCGCGTGACGGCGGGCGGCGGCACGGCGATCATGGTCACGTCGGCCGGCGTGCTCCATGAGTTTCTGCCGGCGTCCGAGATCTTCCGCGTCGCAGAAGCGATCCTCCGCGTGTTCCATCGCCTGGGCGACTACGAGCACAAGCAGCGCAACCGGATGAAGTTTCTGATCAAGACGCTCGGCTGGACGCGGTGGCGCGAAGAGTACGACCGCGAGCTGACGGCGTGCCGGCTGCGCGGCCAGGTGCCGACGCTCGAGATCGATCCGCCCGCGACGGAGTCGTCGCCCGACTGGGCCAAGGACACGCCGCCGCCGGTGGGCGAGGTGAGCGAGCGCGTCACGGCGGGACGCATCAACGGCCCCGGCCTGACGCCGACGGTGTCTTCGCTGCTCTTCGTCGACGACGAAGCGTGCGCGCGGTGGCGAGCGACGAACACGCACACGCAGAAGCAGTTTGGATACGTCGTCGCCGTGGCGAGCGTGCCGCTCGGCGACCTGACGAGCGAACAGATGCGCATTGTCGGCGAGCTCGCGCGCGCGTACGGCGACGGCACGGTCCGCGTCACGCTCGATCAGGATCTGCTGTTCCGGTGGGTGAATGCCTGTGACGTGCGCCAGCTGTACCGCCGGCTTGCGGCCGCGGGGCTGGGGCTCGCGGAGGCCGGGACGATCGCGGACGTCGCGAGTTGTCCGGGCGCCGAGACGTGCCGGCTGGCGGTCACGCAATCGCGCGGCCTCGGCCGGCTGCTCGAAGATCATCTGCGCGCGCGCCCGGACCTCATCGCGGCGGCGGACGGCGCGCGGATCAAGATCAGCGGATGCCCGAACGGCTGCGGCCAGCACCACATCGCCACGCTCGGCTTCCAGGGCAGCGTGCGGCGTCTTGGGTCGCGCGCCGTGCCGCAGTACTTCGTGATGGTCGGCGGCGGCGTGCACGATCGCGGCGCGTCGTTCGGGCGGCTGGCCGCGAAGATTCCGGTGCGGCGCATTCCGGACGCCGTCGAGCGGCTGATCGCGCTGTACGCCCGCGAGCGTCAGCCCGGAGAGTCGGCGACCGCGTTCTTCGGCCGCGTCGACCTCGCCGTCGTGCAGGTCGAACTGGCCGGACTCGAGCGCCTGCAGCCGGGAGACGCCGTCCCGGCAGACTTCATCGACCTCGGCGAGGCGAACGAGTTCGCGCCCGAGGTGATGGACGGGGAGTGTTCTGCGTAAAGGTGGCTGGTGGCTGGAAGAGATAAATCAGTCTATGTGTATGCGTAGATGCCGATCGCTTGCTTTTGCTGATCCGGCTTTGGTATAGTCGTCCGACAACCGAATACGTACTTCTTTATCCAGAGTGGCTGAGGGACAGGCCCTGTGACGCCACGGCAACCACGCGACACCAGCGGTCGCGGTTCAGGTGCCAATTCCTTCCCGGCGGGTGGCCGGGGGAGATGAGGGAGGCTCGTTGAGCCCGCTACGAATTGCACTTCTCGGCTTCGGGACCGTCGGCACATCCGTCGTTCATCGCCTGACCCGCACCGACGCCGTCCGCGATCTCGTTCTCACCGGCATTTTCGATCGGCGCGCCGACGTGAAGCGGCTGGCGCATCCCGCGCTGCGCGGCGTGGCCTGGACCACGCGCATTGAGGACGTGCTCGTCAGCGATGCCGACGTCGTCGTGGAAGCCGCCGGCGGCCTGGATCCGGCGTCCGGCTGGATTCGTGACGCGCTGCTCGCGGGTAAGTCCGTCGTCACGGCGAACAAGCAGGTGATCGCGCGCGACGGAGAGCATTTGCTTCGCCTGGCGGCGCGGCAGGGACGTCAGTTGCGGTTCGAAGCGGCGATCGGCGGCGCGATGCCGATCGTGCGCGCCGTCGCCGACGGCCTCGCCGGCGATCGCCTGACCCGCATCGTCGCGATTCTCAACGGCACGACCAACGCGGTCCTCTCGCGCATGGACGCGACGCGTTGTTCGATGGACGCCGCCATCCGCGACGCGCAGAGCCGCGGCTACGCGGAGCAGGATCCGCGTCTCGATCTGGACGGCGACGATGCCCGCGCGAAGCTGGCGATCCTATGCGGGTTGGCCTTTGGTCTGCGCGTGACGCCGACGGACATCGCCGCGCGATCGGCCGCATCCGTCAGTCTCGCCGACGTCGAAGGGGCGCGGCGGCAGGGCGCAACGATCCGCCAGCTGGCGTACGCGTCGCATGACGCCGATACATCCACGTTGACCGCCTGGGTGTCGCCGGTGGCGGTGCCGCGCCACAGCCTCTTCGGGCGGACCACGGGTCCGCAGAACGCTGCGCTCATTACGGGCGCGCACGCCGGCGACATCGGCGTCAGCGGCGCAGGCGCGGGCGGTGACGCGACCGCGGTCGCCGTCATCAGCGATCTTCTGGCCGTGGCGCGTGATCGCGCGGCCGTTGTGCCGCCGCTGGCGCTGACGACGCCCAAATGCATCCGCGGCTTCGGTGGAATTGCAGATTTCAGAGTTCAGATTTCAGATTGTGGATTTCAGATTTCAGATTCTCTTTTCGCGGAGGCTGTGTGAGCGCTCTCATCGGATTGCAATGCCATCTCTGTAAGACGACGTTCCCGGCGGAGGCGCTGTACGTCTGCGACCGCTGCCTTGGCCCGCTCGAGCCGGTGTACGACTATGGCGCCGTGAAGCTGACGCGTGACACGATCGAGAAGCGGCCGAAGAACCTGTGGCGCTACCGCGAGCTGCTGCCGATTACCGGCGAGCCGCGCACCGGATTCAATTCCGGCTTCACGCCGCTCGTGCGCTGCGATCGCCTGGCGGCGCGGCTGGGGGTGGACGAGCTCTACATCAAAGACGATTCGGTGAATCACCCGACGCTGTCGTACAAGGATCGCGTCGTCTCCGTCGCGGCGACCCGCGCCGTGGAGCTGGGGTTCACGATCCTCGCGTGCGCGTCGACCGGCAATCTGGCCAACAGCGTGGCGGCCCACGCCGCCCGCCTCGGCATCGAGTGTTGCGTGTTCATTCCGGACAATCTCGAGGCGGGAAAGCTGCTCGGCTCGGCGATCTTCAATCCGACGATCCTCGCCATCAACGGCAACTACGACGATGTGAACCGGCTGTGTACGCAGGTGGGCGACCGCTACGGCTGGGGCTTCGTCAACATCAACCTGCGCTCGTACTACGCCGAAGGCGCGAAGACGATGGGCTTCGAGATCGTCGAGCAACTCGGGTGGAACTATCCGAAGCACCTGATCTCGCCGGTCGCCGGCGGCACCTTGCTGCCGCGCATTGTGCGAGGGCTGCGCGAACTGCGTGAAGTGGGATTGGTTGATGGCGATCTGCCGCGCGTCTATGCGGCGCAGGCGGCGGGCTGCGCGCCGGTCGTGAACGCCATCGACGCGGGACTCGAGTATCCGGAGCCGGTACGGCCCGACACGATTGCGAAGTCGATCGCGATCGGCAATCCCGCCGACGGCTATCAGGTGATTCGGTGCATCCGCGAAACCGGCGGGTCAGGCGCCGCCGTGTCAGATCCGCAGATCGTCGACGCGATTCAGCTGCTGGCGGAGACCGAAGGCATCTTCACGGAGCCCGCCGGCGGCACGACGCTCGCGGCGGCGATTGAACTGATCGGGCGCGGCGTCATTCCGCGCGACGAGTCGATCGTCGTGTGCGTCACCGGCAACGGATACAAGACCGCGGAGGTCGTCGCGGATCGCCTGACGGCGCCGGTCAAGTTGAGCCGGTCCTTCAAGGACTTCGAGGCCTGGCACGAATCGCGCAAAGCGATTGCGTAGGCTATGGTATTCTCCACCAGAAGGGGAGAATAAGTATGCCCACCAAGGTCAACATCGTCCTTGACGACGATGTGAAGGCCGGCCTGGACCGCCTTGTCGACAGCGGGAAACGCAGCCGCGTCATCAACAACGCGCTGCGGCGCGAAATCCGGCTGATGAGCCGGCGCGCCGCCAATGTCCGCCTTGAGGAGATGCGGGCCACGACGAAGGCCGTCTCGACCGATGACATGGTGACGCTCATTCGGCGTGACCGGGGCCGGTAGTGCCGGCGACCGTGCTCGTGCCGGATGCGTCGGTGCTGCTGAAATGGATCCTGCGGTCGGACGATGAGCCGGACCGCGACAGGGCGTCGGATCTCAAGACGGCGTGGCTCGATGACGCCTGCGAGCTCATCGTGCCGAGCCTGTGGGTCTTCGAGGTCGGCAACATTCTTGGTCTGAAGCATCCCGCCACTGCGGCCCCGCTGCTTCAGGCCATGCTCGACCTCGGGCTCCGCGAAGAAGCGCCGCACGGATACGCCGGCGCGATCCTCAGCCTGATGCGGGAGCACAAGGTCACGTTCTACGACGCCGCCTATCACGCGCTCGCCATCCGCCATCGCGGCACCATGCTCACCGCGGATCGCGCGTACGTGAAGAAGGCCGCGCGGGCAGGACACGTGACGTTGCTGAATGAGTGGCGCGCGCCGGCTGCGCGTTGATCGCGTCGGGCCGGCCTTGGTCGGCCCGGTCGGGCGAAGCGAGCTCCACCCCTACCGTCTTGGGCGGGCGGACGAGCTCGAGACGATGGCCAGCTTGAACTCGATGCCGCGGCCGTTGCGCAGCACGCGCACCGACGCGGTCGATCCGATTTTGGCGTCGGCCACCATTCGCGAGAACTGTGAGGGATCGGCGACCGGCTGTCCGTTGAGCTGCACGATGACGTCGCCGGGCCGGATGCCGGCGCTGTAGGCCTCCGATCCGCGGCTCATCTGCGACACGACGGCGCCGCTGGTGTTCGGCGCGCCGACTTCTTCCGCGAGCTGCGCCGTGAGTTTCTCGATCCCGATGTACCCGATCGAACCGCGGCGCACCTCGCCGTACTTCATCAGATCGTCGACGACCTTCTTCGCGAGGTTGCTGGGCACGGCGAAGCCGATCCCCTGATACCCGCCGCTCTCGCTGTAGATGCCCGTGTTGATGCCGACCAGCTCGCCGCGCGTGTTAATCAACGCGCCGCCGGAGTTGCCCGGGTTGATTGCGGCGTCGGTCTGGATGAAATCCTCGTAGTCCGCGAAGCCGAGTTGCGCGCGACCGGTGGCGCTCACGATGCCAGCGGTCACCGTCTGGCTGAGCTGGAAGGGACTGCCGATCGCCAGCACCCATTCGCCGACCTTCAGCTGACTCGAATCGCCCCACGCCACTGCCGGCAGCCCGGTGACGTTCACCTTCACGAGCGCGATGTCCGTGGCCGGATCCGTGCCGATGAGGCGGCCGCGGACCTCGCGCTTGTCCGGCAGCGTCGCCGTCACGTCGGTGGACGTCGCCCTGACGTTCTCGCCGATGACGTGGTTGTTCGTGACGATGTAGCCGTCGGCCGAAATGATCACGCCGGAGCCGAGGCTGAGCGACCGTCGATCCCGCGGCTGCCCGAAGACATCGTCGTCGCCGAAGAAGTACCGGAAGAAGGGATCGCTCTGAAACGGCGAGGTGCGGGACCGGACGACCTGCTGTGACGAAATGTTCGCGACGCCTTTGACGGCCTGACCGGCGACGCGCGTGAAGTCCGGACCGGATGCGGCAACGAGGGGTGCTGACGTGCCGGGTGCTGAGGTGTCGGGTGCCGTAGTGCCGGGCGCCGTGGCGCCGGGTGACGGCGCCGCAGTAAGTGCCACGGCGTGCGGCGATGCGGCTGCGCGCGCGTCGGCAGCCGCGCGCATGCGTTCGGTGACGACGAGTCCGGCCACGAAGCCGGCGAAGATGAGGACGAGGGAGAGGAAAATCCGTCGAAGGGCGCTCATCGCTGCGGCACCACCACTGCCTCGCGATCGTAGCATGATTGCCTGACGATCAACCATAATGTGCTACGATCGCAAGGATATACGGGCGCCGGCGGGGCGCGCCGTGCGAGGGTCCCGAGACAGCCATGGCTTCATACGTTCAAGCGACGCGCCTGCGAAAAGGCAATCTCATCAAGATCGGCAACGATCTGTTCCGCCTCCTGGAACTGCATCACCTGACGCCTGGCAACAAGCGCGCGCACATCCAGGTGCGCATGCGGAACATCCGCACGCTGGCGCTCGCGGACCACAAGTTCCGCGCGGAAGAAGACGTCGAGCGCGCGTCGCTCGACGAGCGCGAAATGCAGTACATGTACAACGACGGCGACGATTACTACTTCATGGACACCTCGACGTACGAGCAGATCCATATCCCGGCGGAAGCACTCGGCGACTCGAAGGACTACCTGATCGCCGAAGCGCTCATCAAGGTCGAGTTCTACGACGTCGAACCGGTCGGCGTCGAGCTGCCGCCGACGGTCGATCTGGTGGTGAAGGAAACCGTGCCCGGCATCAAGGGCGCGACCGCGAGCGCGCAGGTGAAGCCGGCGACGCTCGAGACGGGCCTCGTGATCAACGTCCCGTCGTTCGTCAACGAGGGCGACAAAGTCCGGGTCAACACGGAAACCGGGGAGTATCAGTCGCGGGTGTGATTTCAGAGTTCAGATTTCAGAGTTCAGATTCATGGACGTTATTCGCAAGGCGCCGCAGCACGGCTGGATCGAAGTCGTCACGGGCAGCATGTTCAGCGGGAAGAGCGAGGAGCTCATCCGCCGGCTGCGCCGCGCGCAGATCGCCCGTCAGAAGGTCCAGATCTTCAAGCCGCTCATCGACAACCGCTACAGCGACGATCACATTGTGTCGCACAGCGACATGCGCATCGCGTCGCAGAACGTGAAGACGTCCGACGAGCTGGTGCTGCGCGTCGAGGAGGAGACCGAGGTCGTCGGCATCGACGAAGGGCAGTTTTTCGACACCAATCTGCCGGCCGCCTGCAACACGCTCGCCAACCGCGGCAAGCGAGTCATCGTCGCCGGTCTCGATCAGGACTATCTCGGCCGGCCGTTCGAACCGATGCCGCAGCTGCTGGCCATCGCCGAGTACATCACCAAGACGCTCGCGATCTGCGTCGTTTGCGGCGACCCGGCCAACCACACGCAGCGCCTCGTCGCGAGCAGCGACCGCGTGCTCGTTGGCGCGACCGGGATGTACGAAGCCCGCTGCCGGCACTGTTTCGATCCCTCGCTCGCGACTCCTAAGTAGGCCGGGTCCTTTTGGACCCGGCTTGGTGTCGAACCGTCTGCAAGCCGGGTCCTTTCGGACCCGGCGTTCGCAACAGTAGAATTCCATCGTGAACGCCCAGCGATTCATCACCGCCACGCTGTACCTGCTCGGCGCCGGCTTCCTTGTGGCCAACGCGCGGCTGCTGATTGAGTACGCACGCTTCATCCAGCGGCGGCGGGGCGCGATCCTCGTCTGGCCGCAGCCGAAGCCGCCGTACTACGGCATGGCGCTCGCGATCGGCGTGATGCTCGGCGGGCTGGTGTTCTACAAAGTCGTCGTCATCCATCGGCAGGCGTTCGGCGAGATCATGATGTTCGCCTACTATGCGTACCTGATGCCGCTCAGCACCCGCATCCGGCGCGGGTTCTACGAGGACGGCATCTGGGCGGACACCACCTTCATCAAGTACGAGGACGTCGGCGGCATCAGCTGGCGCGAGGGCGAGCACGAGGTCACGCTGATGGTCATCTCGCGGCTGCGCAATCTTGCACGGCGTCTCAAGGTGCCCGGCGACAAGTACGGCGCCGCGAGGCGCGTCCTCAGGGACAAGATCGGCGCGCACGCGATCCACTTCACCGGGACTGGACTGGACCTCGGCGCACATGACGAGCGGGAAATCGTCTAAGCCCCAGCCACCAGACTCCAGTCCCCAGCCTCTTCGAGCGTCGTCGATCGATCCGATGTTCGTCGACCGCACGTATAAAGATGAGTACCGCTCCGGGCTACAACGCATCATCGATGCCAAGATTGCCGGCGAGGAGATCGTCGCGCCCGCGACGGAAGCGACGCCGAAGGTCGTCAACCTTAATGGAGGCGCTGCGGAAGAGCCTAGACACCGTCAGCGCGAAGAAGAAGACGCTCGCGAAGGCGACCGTCGCGAAACCAGCCGCGAAACGCAAGCGCGCCTGATCGACCCCGTATCCTTAATATATATACTGACCGCCGGGTATGCGTCTGCTCGTGACGATGCTCGGCGTGGCGCTTGCGGTGGCCGGCCAATTCGGACAATTCCGCCACGGGCCGCGCGTGCTGCCGGTTGGCGCGCCGCCGCAAATCGCCTCGATCACGCCCTCGCAAGGTCCCATCGCCGGCGGAAACGACGTCGTTGTCAGCGGCGCCGGATTCACCGGAGCCACCGTTCGCATCGACGATCAACCCGTCACGCCAATCTCACAATCCGACTCGTCGATTCGACTGAGGATGTCGGCGCACGACAACGGCTACGTGGTGATTGCCGTTCGCAGCGCGACCGGCGATACGTCGTACACGAAGTATCTCTACGTGCCGCCGCGACTCGACGAGATCCCGCCGGGCTACATCACGACGGTGGCCGGTGTCGGCGGATTCAAGGGAGACTTTGGCCCGCCCATTGCCGGCACAGGCACGAAAGGATTCTCCGGCGATGGCGGGCCCGCGGCATCGGCGTTGATCGGACTGCCGTCGTATATGGCCTGCACGGGATCTGCGCTCTTCTTCATCGACTTCGATAACGCCAGGATTCGCCGGATCGATTCGAGCGGACGCATTTCCACGGTTGCCGGCAACGGCGTGAGCGGATTCAGCGGAGATGGTGGACCAGCGACCGACGCCTCATTCAACCTGACGTACAACTCCGACGACAGCGGGCTGGCCGTGGATCCGAGCGGAAATCTGTTTCTCCTCGACACGGGCAATGCCCGCGTGCGCCGGATCGACGCGGCGACCGGGATGATCTCGACGTTTGCCCGGTTCGACGCGGGCGCCCATCCCGAAGCGATCGCCGCGGATCGGGACGGGAACGTGTACTACGACAACAGCAATCACCTGACGAAGGTGTCGCCGCAGGGCGTGTTAATCAGGACATGGGGCGCGCAGCCGGGCGATCTGAGCCCGGACGCTACTTCGCTCGATCAGTTGCGGTTCGGGTACCTCACCAGGATGACGTTCGACGCGTCCGGCAACCTGGTGTATGCCGATCAGGCCGTCCACCGTGTGCGTCGCATGAACTTCTCGACGAACACCGTGGAAACGATTGCGGGTTTCTCGCCGGGGGCGATCGGGGAAGAAGGGCCGGCCGTCGGGGCGGCGCTGAATCTGGTCAATGGCGATATTGCGTTCTCGCAGAATGGCGATCTCTTCGTCGCCGACGAACTCGTGCGCCGGGTGTCGACCATGACAGGGACGATTAGCACCACCGCCGGCCGGGCGCTGCATGTCGTGGCACAGAGCAATCTGAACAACGTGCCGGCGCGAAACATCTACCTCGGCGCGCTGGCGCTCTTCGTCGGCCCGGACGACGAGATCGATACCGCCGGGTTCACGAGCGTGCCGTATCACATCGATGCCCTCGGGATCGCGCATATCCTGGCCGATCACGGCATCACCTGCGGATTCAGCGGCGACGGAGGACCGGCGCCTCAAGCCCAGATCAACAAAGGGTACGCCCAATCGGCCGGCATCGCCGTCAACGATCGAGGTGACGTCTTCTTCTCCGACGCGGCGAACCGGCGCGTGCGTGTTGTTCGGCAGGGCGCCACGTTCTCGCCGCCGTGCGCCACCCCGATCGATTGGCCCGGGTTCCTTCGGAGCACGGTGACCGGATCAACCGTGATGCTCATCTGGGACTTCGCCAACGGCGCGAAGTCCTTCGTCATCGAGGCCGGATCGCGGCCCGGGGCGAGCGATCTCGTGGTGCTCGACGTGCCCGGGCCGAATCCCGTCTTCGTCGCGTCCGGAGTCGCAACAGGCACGTACTACGTGAGGATGCACGCGAAGGGCGCGTGCGGGACGAGCGGCGCGACCAACGAAGTCACCGTGCGCGTGCCCTAGGACGCGCAGGTCAAGCAGGGCGGGTCCTATTGGACCCGCCAGTCGCGCCGGGTCCGAAAGGACCCGGCCTACAGATGGGAAGCGATGAGCCCGATCAGTCCTGGGCCAGACGCCGTCGGATCGCCGAGCCAATCGGGCGGCGTGCACCAGACGAACGCGAGGATGGCGATCACCCAGAGGTCGTAGGAGAGCGTCGCGCGCTCGTCGGTCCAGAAGAACGCGCGCGTGAAGAAGCCGGCCACGCCGTCGCGCGTCGGCATCGGCAGCCGGTTGAGCGCGAGGAACGTGTAGTACATGCGGTTGGCGACCGCGAGGATCGACAGCACGAGCACGACCCACAGCACGCCCGCCATCCGGTTGGTCACGGCGCCGATCATGAACAGCACGATGCGCTCGGGCCGCTCCATGAAGCCGACCTTGCACTTCTCGACGAGCGACTCGGCGCGCGCGCGCGCGTAGCTCGTCATGATCGAGAAGATGAGCGTCAGCGCGGCGATGAGGACGTAATCGCTGCGCCCGAGCTTCGAGTACAGGAAGATCAGCCCCGTCACCAGCGCGAGATCGGAGAAGCGATCGAGCGTCGAGTCCCAGAACGCGCCGAACTTCGACTGCAGCTCGAGCTCGTGCGCCACCTTGCCGTCGATGAAGTCGAAGATGTTGGCGACGAGCATGATGACGAACGCGAGCATGAAACGGCCCATCGCGAGCGCCCACGCGGCCAGGACGTTGATCACTACGCCGACAAACGTCAGGACGTTCGGATGGATCCGCAGCGCCACGCACGCAGAAATAATCGCGCGCAGCGGGAACATGCAGATCGTCCCGATGAGGCCGGTGAACGTCGTTCGACGCGGCTCGGGACCGTTCATGCGGAGAAACGTGTCGCTGGCACCGTTATAATGGTGGGTTCAGGCACTGATCAGAAACGGGACATAGTAGCGTATGCCCATCCACGAACTCAAGGAGCAGATCGCGCGGCTGCCCGAGCAGCCCGGCGTGTATCTGTACTTCAACGCGGAGGGCGACACGATTTACGTGGGCAAGGCGCGCGCGCTGCGCGACCGCGTCCGCTCCTACCTAGGCGCGTCCGGGTCCAGCCCGAAAACCGATGCGCTGCTCGACGAGGTCGTCCGGCTCGAGGTCATCGTCACGGATTCGGTGGTCGAGGCGCTGGCGCTCGAGAACAACCTGATCAAGCAGCGCACGCCGAAGTACAACATCCTCCTTCGCGACGACAAGAACTATCCGTACCTCCAGCTGACGACGAACGAGCCGTTTCCGCGCGTGCTCGTCGCGCGCCGCGTCGAGCGCGACGGCAGCGTCTACGCCGGGCCGTTCCTGCCGGCGCACTTCGCGCGCCGGACGATGGCGCTCACGCACCGGCTGTTCGGCATCCGGTCGTGCAACGAAATCATCACCGGAAAGCGCGAACGGCCCTGCCTCGAGTACGACATCAAGCGCTGCATCGCGCCCTGCGTGGACGCGGTCTGCTCGCCCGACGAGTACGGGCGCGCCGTCGCGCTGACGCAGCTATTCCTCGAGGGGAAGAACGACGAACTGATCAAGACGCTGCGGACGCGGATGCAGGCGGCCGCCGAGGGCGAGCGCTTCGAGGAGGCCGCGCAGCACCGCGACGCCATGCGCACCGTGCAGGCGCTGCACGATCGGCAGCAGAAGATGGCGGGCACCGAGCTCGGGCATCGCGACGTCTTCGGACTCAAGCTGGGTCCCGCCGGCGCCGTCATCCAGGTGTTTCAGGTCCGCAGCGGCCGCGTCGTCGAGCGCGTCACGCTCGGCACCGATGAGGCGATCGTCGGCGCGCACGAGGGTGACGTGCTCGCCGCGGCAATCCAGCAGTTCTACGAACTGCGCGGCGTCCCGCCCGAGATCGTCGTGCCGCCGGTGGAGCTTGACCCCGAAGAGCACGAGGCCCTCGAAAGCTGGCTGACGGCGCGCGCCGGCCGGCGCGTCAAGATTATCGCGCCGCAGCGGGGCGAGAAGCGCGGGCTGATTGATCTCGCGGCGCGCAACGCGGCGCTCGCGTACCAGACGCGGTTCAACGAAGCGCAGGCCGCGCAGTACGACGCGCTCGAAACGCTGCAGCACGTCCTCGCGCTGCCGGCGCTGCCGCGGCGGATCGAGTGCTTCGACATTTCGACGATCCAGGGCAGCGAGACCGTCGCGTCGATGGTCGTGTGCGAGGACGGCCGGCTGCGGCGCGGGGAGTATCGGAAATACAGGATCAAAGGTGGCTCGTGGCTGGTGGCTGGTGGCTGGAAGAAACCAGCCACGGGTCAGGCGGCCCCAGTCACCAGTCACCAGCCACCAGCCACCAACAACGACTTCGCGGCCATGCACGAAGTCGTCCTCCGGCGATCGCGCACGCTGCTCGAGCAGGGCGGACCGTTTCCCGATCTCATGCTCATCGACGGCGGAAAGGGGCAGCTCACGGCGGCGTACGCGGCGCTCGAGGCGCTCGGGCTGGCGAATCTCGTCGCGGTCGGGATTGCGAAGAAGGAAGAGCTGCTGTTCACGCGGGATCGCGACGAACCGATCGCGCTCGCGACCCACGATCCGGCGCTGCTGCTCGTGCAGCGCATCCGCGACGAGGCGCACCGCTTCGCCGTGACGTTCCACCGCAAGGCTCGATCGCAGCGCGACCTGCAGTCCGAGCTCGACCGTGTGCCCGGCATCGGCCCCCGCCGGCGTCGGATCCTGCTGACCACCTTCGGCAGCCTTGCCGGCGTGCGCCGCGCGACGCGCGAGGAGCTGACGGCCGCCGTCGGACGGAAAACAGCCGATGCCGTTCTTGCGTTTTTCACGGCCCGGCTTTAACCTTAATGCCTTTCGGAAATTCGGTCCGCGCTGAGTCATCGGATTTGGAAGTGCAGCGGGCCTTGGGTCGATTGATTGTGCAGGAGCCGTGGCCACCGCGTGACGGGTTGCCGGACGGCACGCGGATAGCTGCGCGACCGCCGCGGGGCGGTGACACACCGGCCCATTTGTGTGTAGACGCGCGAGAAGAACGTATCCATCTGGCGCTTCGTCATGATGTCATCGAATTGGGTGATCGCGAGCCACGACGCGCGAACCCAGTCCAGCACTTTCGCAAAACTCACACGCACGATGGGCACGTGGTCGGGCGCAGCCCGCGCTCGTTCGGTGGCGATCAACGCGCTCACGAGGATGAGGGCGGCGATTTCCTGCGCCGCCGTCTCGACGGTGTGACTTTGCAGCACCGCCGTCCTCCGCACCTGTCGTTTCAGTTCGCGGAAATACAGCTCGTGCTCCCACCGCTGGGCGTACAGCTGCGCAAGTTCCAACGCCGGCGCGGTCCGCGGGTCCATCAGACTGGTCCACAGGCGCAGTTCGTGCGCGCGGTGGCCCTGACGTCCGACGCGCACGCGAATCTCGCGCACCTCGAGCCACTCGATGACACGGTTGGGAGAATGCGGATCGCGGACGCGGAGGCCGACGCGCCGTGTGCCGTCGCGCAGCCGTTTGACCACCCGCGGCTTGACCGTCCGGGAAGCGCGGAGCAGGAACTGACTGCCGACGCGCCGGCACGCCAGCTGTGCCGCGCGGGCAAAGGCGACCACGCCATACAAGCGGTCGCCGAGCAACACGGCCCGCGTGGGCAGCTGGGCCAGCAGGCGCTGCGCCAACGCCCACTCGGATTCGCCGTGCCGGCCGATCGCGGCCGCCAGCGGATTGTGCAGCCCCAGCTCCAACAGCACGCCCGTCGTGATTTTGGCAAACGCCGCGCGCCCGCGCCGTGTGCGAGCCTTCGGCAGGGTGTCGACGATCTGCGGCGTGTTGATCAGACTGAATTGCGTGCCATCGAGCGCCACGACCCGCCACCCGCGCCAGAAGGCGCCCGGCTGCCGGCGCGTGGCCTGAGGCCGCAGCACGCGCTGCATCAAGTCGGCAAAGATCGCCCACGGCAGCCGGGCGCGACGATCCGCCCACGAGCTGTCGGCCAGCGGTTCGTCGAACAGCTGCGAGAAATGCTCGCTCAAGGTGCCCGCACCGCTCAGCACGTGAAAGGTCAGGGCCGGCAGCAGATCGGTCAACGGCACGCGCGGCTTGCGGCCGCGTCGGCGCGGGACCGCTGGCAGCTCCCAGTTGGCCACGAGACGGTTCCAGGCCGCGAGAAAGCCAGCCGGTACCTTCGACCGCTTGAGCGCATCGAGCGTGCGGGACGCCCCTCGAGTCTGAGACCGGGAATGTTTCGTCATTCCCAGCGTAAGTACCGATTTCTCGCGAGAAGTACAAGAGGATTCTCAACTCAACGAATTTCCGAAAGGCATTA
>JACPZW010000036.1 GCA_016195265.1 Acidobacteriota bacterium
CTACTGCTCGATCAGCTCGACATCACCATCCCCACCCACCTCGAATGGAATGCCGAATGTAGTGCAGACTTTGTGACTGCGTGAGCCGATTTCTTAGACTTTCTCGCGGTGTCGCCGTTTCCGTGACGAACTTGGGCTAGGCCGAGCGTGGCTGATTTCCGGTCCACCTCAACGGTGAGCCTTAGCAGCAAGGGACGGTGTGGGCCGGCGTCCGTTTCCGAAAGGACCCGGCCTACATGTCCCCAGCCACCAGCCCACCGGCCCCCCAGCCAGCCCCCAGCCCCCAGCCACCTGGACAACTGCTTCTTACTTAGCTAATATGCTAATCATGCAAGCACGAAGGCGGCCGCCGAACGCGGTGTTCCGCGCGCTCGCGGACGAGACGCGCCGGCAGATTCTCGACTACCTCCGCGCCGGTCCGCGAACCTCCGGCGAGATCGCCGACCAGTTCCAGTCGAGCTGGCCCACCATCTCGCGGCACCTCGCGGTCCTGCGCGCCGGCGGCCTTGTCGTCACCGAGCGCAAGGGCCAGGCGATCTACTACGAGCTCAACACGTCGGTCTTCCAGGATTTGGTTCAGCACCTCGTGGCCTGTATGAAACCCACGCGGCGGACGGCGGCGGCCAGGCGCCGCGCGCAGCGCCCGCAGGAGGCCTAGCGATGGCACCGATGACAATGACACGACACATCCACGCGCGTGCGATCGCGGCGCTCGGCTAAAGCTCACGCCACGAGTCGATGCCGGGTCCAAAAGGACCCGGCCTACATGGCCGACCAACGCTCGGCTGAAGCCGGACGCCACGGATCAGCCGGGTCCAAAAGGACCCGGCCTACATCCGCCTATTGCAAGGTCATCGGGACGATCTTGGGGTGAGACGGGCGCGGCGCACGATCGCGTTTCGGCGCGGACTCGTCGAGGTCGGGGCGATACGAGCAGAACGGCTCTTCCGCCAGGAATGAACCGGTCGCCGCGTACGCGCGCGCGCGGCAGCCGCCGCAGATCGCTTCGTACCGGCACTCACCGCATTTCCCGTCGTACGCGTCGGGATCACGGAGCTGCTGGAACACGGACGAGTTGTTCCAGATGTCCTTGAAGCGCTGGACCTTCGTATCGCCCGCCGCCACGGGCAGGTAGCCGCACGGGTACACCGCGCCTTCGTTCGAGACGAAGCACACGCTCGTCCCAGCGAGGCACCCGCGCGTCATCGCCGACAGATGCTGGTGTCCTCCGGCCGGCCCGCCCGGCCCGCCGTGACCGTGTCCCATCACGACTGGCGCGGCCTTCGCCTTCGTGCCCGGCGCGATAAAGGTGGACGACATGTCGCCGCGGCTCCGCTCAGCTTCGATCCGCTGCGCGCGGATCCGGTAGTAGTGCGGCGCGCACGTCGCCTTCAGATCGATCGGGCAGTCCTTCGACTGATCGTCGAACCAGTGCAGCACGCGCTCGTACTCGTCGGCCGACAGCATCTCGGCCGGCGCGATCTCCAGTCCGCAGCCGACCGGCACGAGCATGAAGAGGTGCAGCGCGTCGGCGCCGATCTCGAGCGCGAGGTCCAGCAGCCCCGGCAGTTCCGTCACGTTGTGCTTCGCAATCGTCGAGTTGATCTGGACCGACACGCCCTCGCCGCGCAGGTTGCGCAAGCCGCGCAGCGCGAGCCGGTGCGAGCCCGGCAGGCCGCGGAAGCGATCGTGCGTTCCGGGATTCGCGCCGTCCAGGCTGATCGCGACGCGCGAGAACCCGGTGTCCGCGATGTGCGCCGCCACGCGCTCGTTGACGAGCGTGCCGTTGGTCGCCAGCGCCATCCGGAAGCCGGACTCGACGCCGTAGGCGCCGATGTCGAAGAGGTCCGGCCGGAACAGCGGCTCGCCGCCGGAGAGAACCAGCACGGGCCGCGTGACTTCCGCGATCTGATCGATGAGATCGAACGCGCGGCTCGTCGTCAGCTCGGTCGGCCCGACCGCCTTCTGCGGCACCGCGCGGCAATGCTTGCACGTCAGGTTGCAGGCCTTCGTGGTTTCCCAGAACACGAGACGCAGCGGTGAGGGCATTACCGACGCGGTCATGAGGGGTTCTCCCAGGGACGCACGAGCACGGCGTTGGCGACGCCCCGCTCGACGGCCAGTTCGGTCTGATCGCACAGAAACACGATGCCGGGGAAGCGCTGCAGCATGGTGACGCGGGCGCCGGGTGTCACGCCGAGCGACAGTAGGCGGTCCGCGCTGGGCGAGCGGCCTTCCCCGCTCTCGACGTTTTCAACGTTGTCCCCAGGCACGATGTCCACGACGACGCCCTGCGCGCCGACGTCCATCGACGAGAGAGAGACTGGCGGGTCCGAAAGGACCCGCCCTACTCCCGCAGGCCGAGACGCGACCGGCCGCTCCGACAGGACCCGCCCTACTCCCGCACCGGCATCAGAAGTGAACGCCAAGACTACGGAGGACATAGTTCAGCCCCGCTCCCGTAAAGATGGCGATCGGCGTGATGACCCCGATGATCGCGAGCCCGGTTCGCAGTCCACGCTCGCGGA
The DNA here is from genome assembly GCA_016195265.1 of Acidobacteriota bacterium. Lineage (GTDB taxonomy): Bacteria > Acidobacteriota > Vicinamibacteria > Vicinamibacterales > CAVVIG01 > SRVP-36. The sequence continues at coordinate 2,529 of JACPZW010000036.1, forward strand.
CCATCATCAGAAAATTCGCGACGCACGGCACGAAGAGCGTCATCACCGTCAGCGCGACGACCGCCTGCACGCCGGTCAGCTGGCCGCTGTGGGCGAGCTGGAAGAGTCCCGCCGCGCCGTAATCGCGCCGCAGGAAGCCCATCACCAGAATCTGCGCCGTCGCGGGCGGCAGGCCGAGCAGGCCGGTGACGATCGGGCGGCCGGCGGCCGACAGCCACACCAGCGCGCCTACGCGATCGAGCACGAAGAGCAGCACCGTGCCGATGAGGAACAAGGGCACGGCCTCGCCCAGGTACCACCACACGCGCAACCGCGTCTTCGTGAGCAGGTTGCCGATGCGCGGCCAGCGAATCGGCGGCAGCTCGAGGATGAATTCCGACCGCTCGCCCTTCAACACGCGCGCCGCCAGCCAGCCGACGAGAATCATCTGACCGATGACGACGCCGAAGAGCGTCGCCAGCGCGGCGAACGAAATGCCGCCGAGGATGCCGAGGATCGTCGCCAGCTGCGCCGAGCACGGAATGCCGAGCGCCAGCAGGAGGATCGCGATCAGCCGTTCCTTCGGCGTCCCCAGAATCCTCGTCGTCATCGTCGCCATCGTGTCGCAGCCGAGGCCCAGCACCATCGGGAGCACGGCCTTGCCGTTCAGTCCCATCGTGCGGAAGATGCGGTCGCAGAAGATCGCCAGGCGCGGGATGTAGCCGCTGTCCTCGAGGAAGCCGAACATCAGGAAGAAGGTCGCGACGACCGGCAGGACGATTGCGATGGAGTACGTGACGCCCATCGTGACGAGCCCGTACTCGCCGACCAAAAAGTCGTGGACGATCGGAATCGGAATGACGCGGTCGACGAGCCAGGTGGACGCGGGGTTGATGCCGCGGCCGAACACGCCGTCTTCGAGCAGCTTGACGAGCGTCTGCGCGCCGAAGACGCCGACGAACAGATACAGCGCGTAGAGGACGACGGCGAGAATCGGCAGGCCGGTCAGCGGCGTACGCGTCGCCCACGCGAGCGTTTCCTGGATCCGCGCCAGCGAGATCGTGCTGACGTGGCGCACGCGCGTCGTCAGGGCGTGGGCCCACTCCGCGCGCGCCGTCGCGCCGGCGCGGGCCGCGGTCGGGACGTGCGGGACCGCCGCCCGGGCGAGCGCGTCGCGCAATTCGGCCATCCCGCGTCCCTCGACGGCGACCATCTCGATCACCGGGATGCCGAGCTCGGCCTCGAGGGCGGGCGCGTCCACGACGATGCCGCGCGCGAAGGCCTCGTCCACCATGTTCAGGGCGAGAATCGTCGGCTTGCCGAAGGTCGCGATCTGGCCGGTGAGCATCAGCGCGCGCCGGAGGTTGCGCGCGTCGGCGACCTGGACGACGAGATCGGCGCGATCGGTTTCCAGTACGTCGCGCGTGATGCGCTCGTCCTCGCTGACCGTGCCCTCGAGCGTGTTCACGCCGGGCGTGTCGATCACGTCGCAGACCTCGGCGCCCACCAGCACGCGACCCTGTGTCACCGCGACGGTCGTGCCCGGGTAGTTTGAGACGGTCACGTAGCGGCCCGTCAGCCGGCCAAAGACGACGCTCTTGCCGACGTTGGGCTGCCCGACCAGCGCGACCCGCAGGGGGCGCGATCGGAGCGTGAGGGGCCGGGACGCGGCGGCGGCCTGTTCGTGCGCGATGTGACAGGACATTGGGGACCGCAAACGCAAGCCTGATGCCGGGAGCAAGCGGATGGTTTTGCTTGCGTTTGCCGAAGGGGACTGGTGGCTGGGGACTGGCGGCTGGGGAAAAACGCGCAGCGGGCCGGAAAATCCCCGGTCGCAGGAGTGGTGGCCCAAAAAGAAACGCCTGACGGACGACGCGGAGGGGGCGCCGTTCGTCAGGCTCCCGGGTGAAGCGCAACACCGCTTCACCCGAGGTAAGGGCGAGAGACAGCTCAGAACGAGTACAGCAGGCGGAAGAACCCCGTGCTCCCTCTGTACGGACGGTTTCCGTACCCGGTGCTGAGTTCGCCGAGGTTGGCGACCCTCGGCGTGCCCGGTTGCGCGATCAAGTCGTTCGTGGCGTAGTCCGTGACGTCGAACTTCTCGTACCAGTAGCCGAGCCCCACCCCGACCTGCTTAGTGAAGAAGTACTTCAGGTCGGCGGAGAAGCGGTGCCACTTGTTCGTCACGTTCGGCAACGCCTGGAAGCAGGACGTCACGCCCGCCGCGCACGGCTTCACATCTCCCGGCGTCAGCGGCGTGTTGGTCAGCAATTCCTGCACGCGCGGTCCACTGTGGACGAACGCGTTGTCGGAGTCGCTGTAGTCGTAACTGAAGCGGAGGTTCGTGTTCGCCAGCAGCTTGTTCAGATCGAGATAGACGTCGACGTTGTTCACCGTCTCGTCGTTGGTGAGGTTCCACACACGGTTGGGATCCGTCCAGCTGCCGTAATCACTCCCGGGAGGGTTCGCGTTCCTCGAGTTCTGCAGGGAGCTGAACTTCTCGTAGCCGTAGTTCGCGCCGAAGCCCACGTGCTTCGACGGGTTGAGGTTGATTCCGGCGTTGTACGCCGTGTTCGTGTTGTTGAGGAGACCGAAGTCATGGCCCGGCCCGTTGTAGACGTCCTTGCCGGCGGCCACCGAGAACGTGACGTCGACCATCTCGACGGGCGTGACCACGAAGAGCAGCGTGCCCTTGTTCCGATCGCGGTCGGCCTCATCGTAGAAGCGAAGGCCGGGCTGCGCGCCCCCCTCTTCGATCGCGTCCTGGGAGAACCCGGATCCGACGCGGGTGGTGTGATCGTAGGTCCCGCGAATCATCACGTACTGGTTGCCGACGGTGTCGAGCGAGGCGCGGAGCGTGTAGTCCCGCATGTCGCTGAACGCGCGACCGGTGCGGTTGAAGTCGTCGTAGATATACCCGAGCCGCAGCGCCGTGTGCGGCAGGATGTTGAAGGTGCCCGTCAGGTCGAACGTGTTCTCGCGGATATTGAACTGTTCGGTGGGGCCGCCGGTCTCCTCCGGCACCGCGTCGAAGCGCACGTACTCGGTCGCGTCGAACTCCGGCGTGAGGTTCTTGTGGTCGTTGAAGCGATACCGCATCGCCAGGCCGAAGAAGTTGTTCGGCCGCGACGTGAAGTTGAACATCGCGTTCACGCCGTGCACCTCGGCCTCGGCCGTGTTGCGCGGCAGCGTGGCCAGGCTTGGGAACCTCTTGTACACGTTCGCGTTGGCGATGACGGGGTTGATCGTCCACGGGATCAACGTGTCGTTCTGGTTCATCGACGTGAAGGAGACAACGCCGCTAATCGTCGTGTGCGACGGCATCTTGTACAGACCCGTCGTGCTGAAGACGTTCATGCTGCTGGTCGGCGGCAGCGACATCCGGCCGCGGGCCGGCCCGTTGCCGTTGCTGTAGCCGCTGGCATCGTAAGGATTGGTATCGGTGGCCCGGAGCGGATTGTCCCAGATGATTTCGTGGATCTTGTTGTCGAACCACGAGCCATCCCACCCCACACGGATCATCCCCTGCGAATTGGCGTACTCGAGTCCGGCCGAGAAGTCGTTGGCGCGGTTGTCGAGCGGCATCGCCAGTTCGTTGGCGTTGTTGAACGAGAAGGACATGCCGTAGGGCTGGTTCCCGCCCTTCTTCGTCGACGTGGCCGACAAATTGATGCCGAGGTTCTCGGTCGCGTTGTACGACACGGCGAGCGCGGCCGTGTCCCGGCGCGACTGGAGATCGAACGGTTTCGCCAGTCCGAGGAAGATCGACGGCGTGGTCAGGCTCGCCGCGTTCTGCGGCACGCCGACGACCCCCGCGACCTTGTTCTGCACCGCCGTCCGTGCGGCCGCGTCGAGCGAGAAGACGCCGGTCGACGTTTCCACCCACGGCGAGGTCGTGAGGTAGCTGTAGTTGAGCGGCGTCGAATCCCACGAGCCGATGACCTTGGCCTTGCCGCCCGTGTAGTTCACGCTGTACCGCTGGTCGTGATACCCGATGTTCTCGGCCCGGATGTTCAGCTTGAACTCGTCCGTGTTCTTCGACAGCGAGATCTGCGAGAAGGCGCCCTGCCGCAGATCGCGGTAGCGTTCATACCGGGCTTCGTCGCCCGTGGTCGACTCCGAACGGACGCCGAAGTCGATGGTGCCTGTCAGGCCCACGATGACCGGGGCCGGGTCTGCGGCCTTCGGCTGCGCCGCCGCCTGGTTCGCGGAAGCCAGCAGGAGCGCCGCTGCGAGAATCATCACTCTGGTACGCATCGCCATTCTCCTTGCTAGCGCAAAAACGCTTTGCCCGACGGGGCGTTGGAGCCGTGAATCTGCTGATGGCACACCACGCACCCGCGGCCGAACATCTTGTTCGCGCTGGTGGAGTTGTTCAGCAGGAAGCCCTCATACACCGTCGGAGGATGGCGCGAGGTCACGTGACAGCGTTGGCAAAGGAACGGCACTTTGGCGGCGAGCATGCGCTCGTTGTTGGAGCCGTGCGGATCGTGGCAGGTCACGCACGCGTTGGCGACCGGCGCATGCTCCCAGAGATACGGCCCCCGCTTCTCGGTATGGCAGCTCGTGCAGGACTCGTCGACTGTCGTGCCGGTCTTCAGGAGCTTCGTGTTCGTCGACCCGTGCGGGTTGTGGCACGACGAGCACTGCATCTTGTCCTCGCGGACCGGCATGTGATTGAAGCGATGCAGCTTGTTGACGATGTTGCGGTGGCACGTGGCGCACAGCTCGGGCTCGGAGGCCGCCTTGAGCTGCTTGGGGCCGACCGGCGAGTGCACGCTGTGGCACGTCAGACACCCGACGTTGCGCTGATCGTGCTGGCTGCCCGACCACAACCCGTGCTTGCTCCGGTCGTGGCAGTTCACGCACGTCTCGCTCGCGCGCTGCTGGGTCAGCGTCTTTAGGTTGACGATCTTCGTCTTGTCGCCGCCCGCTTCGGCGTGCGCCTTCCCCGGGCCGTGGCAGCTCTCGCAGCCGTGCGTGGATGCGGGCGACTTCGGGTTGGACGTGAGGGCGTGCAACGTGCCCTTGTAGTTCCGATCCTCATGGCAGGTCAGGCAGGTGTCCTGACCCACGTAGTCGTCCGCCTGGGCCGAGGGTGCGGCTGCGGGCGCTCGAGGTGTTGCCGCTCCCGGCGCCGGCCGGCCCGAGGCCAGGACAGTCGTGGAAATGGCCGCCGCGATGACGCCGGTCGCCAGCACCAGCCGCGCCGGAATCCCGCTAATACGTATTGGCATGATGAAAGCGCTCCCTCTATGAGTGCCGTCGAGTATCCGGCAATTTGCGGCCGGACAGTCAGTCGGAGTGCACGGGAAGTGCCAAGGGAAGGCCGAGGGCGAAGGAAATGGTCGCAGGGATCAGAGGACAAGGCTCTCAGCCCTCTGCCCTAAGCCCTTAGCCCTTTGCCTATTCGATCTTGTGGCAGCTCTCGCAGTCCTGGCCGATCGCCTTGCCTTCCTTCGACTTGTGGTTGTCGTCGTGGCAGCGGAAGCAGCCGGGGAAATCCATGTGGCCGATGTTGTTGGGGTAGGTGCCGAACTGCACGTGCATTTCAGGAAACACGTTGCGCCGGTACGCGCGGTCGGCTGCGGCGACGGCCTTCTCGACATCCTGCCGCCGCGACATATAAATGTTGGAGAACTGGGTGCGGTAAAAATCCCGCAGCGCGCGGGAAATTCCCTCGGTCGCGGCGTCCTGCGACGCGTACGTCGCGTTGAGCGCCTTGACGGCTTCGCGCCGGACGAACGGCAGGGATTTCGGCATTTCGTCGCGCGCCATCATCTCGTTCACGGCGCGCTCGGGCGTCGCCGCCATTGGATGGCTCGGCCGGTTGTGGCAGTCCATGCAGTCCATGCGCCGGCGCTCGCCTTTCGCGAGCTGATCGGGCGTCGTCCCCGACGCGGTGTACTCGCGCACGCTGCCGAAGCGATCCTTCACGCGCACCCACGGAATCACCTGACGCTTGTTGTCGGTCGCGATGTACTCGACTTCGTTCGCCACGTTCATGTGCCAGTGGATACCCTGCGCGAGGCCGAGGCGCTCGCTGCCGCCGCCGACGTGGACCTGGAGCGTCGTCACCGACTCGGTGTTCTTTTCGTCCTCGCCGTACTCGTACACGCGCCGGATCTTGTCGCCGTGGAACTTCTCCGGCCAGTGGCACTGCTCGCAGACTTCGCGCGCGGGGCGCAGGTTCTGCACGGGCGACGGAATCGGCCGCTGGTACGTGTTGAGCGTGACCGCAAACACCTGGCGCGTACCGGACAGCTTGGAGCGCGCGAACCACGACGCGCCGGGGCCGATGTGACACTGGACGCACGTGACGCGCGAGTGCGGGCCGTCCTGATACGCGGCGAACTCCGGCTGCATGACGCCGTGGCACACCTGGCCGCAGAACTGCACCGAGTCCATGTACTCGACGCCGCGATACGCTGCGAGCGACACGATGACGACGTTGGCGAGCGTCATCGCGAAGACGATCACGGTGGCCCGCCACTGCGCAGGATCGTTCAGATCGAGCCGCGGCCAGTGAAGCTCGGCCGACGGGCGGCCGCGCGTCCGCCGGCGGCGCTCGAACCACGCACCGATCGGAATCAGCGCCAGGCCGAACAGGAACACGCCGGGCAGGATGAGAAAAAAGACGATGCCGATGTAGGGGTTCGTGTGCAGCCCGAAGAGATCGGCCAGGAACACGACCAGAAAGAGCACGGCGCTGAGCGTGGTGAGCACCATGCCGATGATGGACACGCCGTTTCGGACGAACCGCATGGTCGAGGGCATGAGAGAAAACACTACCAGATTCGCGCGCCCAACGGCACGCCGGGCGCCACGTTGACCCGAGAGTGAGGCTCACCGGGGCGGGGCGGCCGAGAGCACGTAGCCCACGAGGTCCCACGCGGAGTCGTCGTCGAGCGCCTTCCAGGCGGGCATGGGGGATCCCTGGACCCCTTCACGAATCGCGAAGTACACACGACGCGCCGAGGTCGTCTGTCGCCACTGTGGATCCGTGAAATCGCGCGGCGGGCGCGCCAGACCCTCGCGGCGCTCGCCGCGGCCGTCCGCCGACGCGCCGTGGCACAGCGCGCAGTGTTCCAGGAAGAGCGCGCGCCCGCGCACGCGCGCGTCACCGGATTGCAGCCGCGCGGCTGGCACCGGGATCGCGCGGTAGCGCGCCGGCAGATCGCGATCCGGCGCCGCGCAGGCCGAGCACGCCAGCCAGATCAACGCCAGCCAGAATCGCAGCGGCGTCATCGGTCTCTCTCCGGGTCAGATCGAAGCCGAGCCGCCGGATCTCCTCGACCACGGCGTCGAGCAGCCGGGGCAGCGCGGCGTGCACCGCCGGCGAGCATCCGACGCCGAGATCGATCGTCGCGGGCACGACGCCGAGGAGCACGAGACGGGGTGGATAGCGATCGAGCCATCGGACGCCGTCGAGCAGATCGGCGACGCCAATCTGATGCGGCGACAGCCGCTGTTCGACGGCTGGCGCGACGTCGGCGCCCTCGAGGCGGACGATCGATCCGGGCGGCGCGTCGGCGCGGACCGCGTCGACGAGAATCGCGGCCGGCGCGGCCTCCAGATACGGCAACAGCGAGAGGCCCAGCGTTCCTCCGTCCATGACGTCGACGCCGGCGGGCCGCTCGAACGCGCGATCCAGCGCGTGCACCACGAGCGCGCCCGCCCCGTCGTCGGAACACAGGATGTTGCCGAGTCCCAGGACGAGCAGTGGCTCACGGGACATCGTTGCGATCCACGAACCGATAGCCCGAATACACGAGATCCTCCGGCGGCACGAACTTGTAGCCGGAGAAGATCGATTCGAGCGTCCCGTTGCCTTCGACCTGCGACATCAGTACGGCGCTGTAGACGTGGTGCACGAGGAAGCCCAGCAGCAGCCACATCACGACGTGATGAATCCACCGGGCCGTCTGCAGTCCGCCAACGAGCGGAATCAGGAAGCGGAACGGGTGCAGCACCGATCCGACGGCGGCGCTGCCGCTGTAGATTGCGACGCCTGTCACGATCATCGCCAGCAGCAGGCAGAACACGAGCGTATAGGTCGCGCCCGCGACGGGATTGTGCCCCACGAAACCCGGCGGTTTCCTTAGCCGGAACGTGTAGAAGTACAGCGTCGGCATGAACCCCGCGCGGCGCTTCTTCGGGATCGGCAGGAACTTATCCCACCGGGCGTAGGTGTTGCCGATGAACATCCACACGATCCGCGACAGGACCGACAGCGCGAACACGATCGCGCCGTAGAAGTGGATGACCTTGGCCCACCCCATCACGAAATGCGCGCCGGCCGGGCCGGTGACGATCAGGAAGGGGTTGCCGAGGTACAGGCCGGTCGCCGAGCACAGGATGATCGACGTGGCGATGAGCCAGTGCGTGATCCGGACCGGCCACTCCCAGACGTAGACGCGCACCAGCTTTGGAGCGGCGATGGCGGCGCTCATAACACCCTCACGCGCGCCAGTTCGCGCTTGCCGGCGTCGACGACGTGGACGCCGCACGCCATGCAGGGATCGAACGAGTGAATCGTCCGGAGAATCTCAATCGGCTTCTCCGGGTCCGCCACCGGCGTGCCGATCAGCGCCTCCTCGTACGGCCCACGCTTGCCGGGACCGTCGCGGGGGCCCGCGTTCCACGTGCTGGGCACGATGCACTGGTAGTTGGCGATCGCGCCGTCCTTGATGTGGACCCAGTGGCCCAGCGCGCCGCGCGGCGCCTCGTGGAAACCGGCGCCGGTGCAGTCGGCCGGCCACGAGCTCGGATCCCATTTCGACGTGTCGTGAATCCGCAGATCGTGGTTCGCCATGTTCGTCGTCAGCGCGTCGAGCCAGTCGCCCATCTTCTCGGCGAGCACCTGCGTCTCGATGCCGCGGGCCGCCACGCGGCCCAGCGTCGAGAAGAGCGCGGCGGGACCGACGTTGAGCTTCGCCAGGACGGCGCCGACCAGTTCCTTGACGCGCGGATGACCCGACGCGTACGCGACCAGCATCCGCGACAGCGGGCCGACTTCCATCGGCTGGCCGTCGTAGCGGGGCGCCTTCAGCCAGCTGTACTTCTTCGCGGTGTCCAGCCGTTCGTACGGCGGCTTCGGGCCCGTGTAGTTCGGTTTCGTCTCGCCGCTCGCCGGATGCAGTCCCTTCTCGTCGCCGCCGCCGTAGTCGTACCACGAGTGCGTCACGTATTCGGTGATCTTCGCCGGATCGAGACGCTCGACCGTCGCGAGGTTTTTCGCGCGGATGATCCCGCTCGGCAGGTACAGCGCCGGCTGCCGGCCATCGTCCTCGGGATACTCGCCGTACACCATGTAGTTGCCGACGCCGGCGCCATGGCCCGCCCAGTCCTTGTAGAACGAGGCGACCGCCAGCAGATCCGGAATGTAGACCTTCGTCACGAACTCCTTGGCGCTGGCGACGAGCTCGCGCAGACCCGCGATCGTGCCGACGTTGATCGACGCCTGCTGGTCCGGATCGATCGGCGTCGCCATCCCGCCGACGAGGAAGCTCTGCAGGTGCGGGTTCTTGCCGCCGAGCACGGCGTGCATGCGGATGAAGTCGCGCTGCCACTCGAGCGCTTCGAGATAGTGCGCGACGGCCATCAGGTTTGCTTCCGGCGGCAGCTTGTAGGCCGGGTGGCCCCAGTACGCGTTCGCGAACGGACCGAGCTGCCCGCGATCGACGAAGCCCTTCACGCGATCGCGGACGCCGGCGAAATACTTCGTGCTCGACTTCGGCCAGTCCGAAATCGATTCCGCCAGCGACGAGGTCTTCGCGGGATCGGCCGAGAGCGCCGACACGATGTCCACCCAGTCCAGCGCGTGCAGGTGATAGAAGTGGACCACGTGATCCTGCACGCACTGCGACGCGATGATCAGATTGCGCAGCAGCCGGGCGTTGGGCGGCGGCGTGGCGCCGATGGCGTTCTCCACCGCGCGAATCGACGTGATCGCATGGACGGTCGTGCAGACGCCGCAGATGCGCTGCGTGAACGCCCACGCGTCGCGCGGATCGCGGCCCTGGAGAATCAGCTCGATCCCCCGGAACATCGTGGACGAGGACCACGCGTCGCGGACGACGCCGCCGTCGACTTCTGCCTCGATGCGAAGGTGCCCCTCGATGCGAGTGACGGGATCAACGACCACGTGACTCATGACCGTCCTCCCTTCGCGCCGCCGGTCTCGTCAGGGGGCGTCCCCGCTGCCGGCCCCGCGGGCTGCGGACCGCGCTGCATGCGCTCGATGTCGCTGCGTCGCCTGATCATCGAGATCACGCCGTGCCCGGCGAACGCCGCGCCCACGGCGATCACGGCGCCGACGCCGACCTGATCGACCGTCGTCCCGATGCCGAAGCCGGGAATGCCCGGGAGATGCCGATAGAAGGGCGTCATCTTGTCCCAGAAATCCGGCTCGGCGCAGCCGATGCACGGATGCCCGCAGCCGATCGGCCAGTTCGTGCCGCCGTTCCACCGCACGTTCGGGCAGTTCTGATAGGTCACGGGCCCCTTGCAGCCCATCTTGTAGAGGCAGTAGCCGGTGCGATGCCCTTCGTCGCCCCACTGCTCGACGTACTGGCCCGCGTCAAAGTGCGCGCGCCGCTCGCAGTTGTCGTGAATCGCCTTGCCGTAGGCGAACAGCGGACGGTGGTACGCGTCGAGCGGCGGCAGCCGCTTGAACGCCAGGTAGTACACGACGAGCGCCGTGAGATTTTCGACGTTGGCCGGACACGCCGGCAGGTTGATCAGGTTCTTGAGGCCCGGCACCGCGTCGGCGACGCCGAGCGCGCCCGTCGGATTGGGCGACGCCGCCGGCAGGCCGCCGAACGCCGCGCACGTGCCGATGGCGATCGTCGCCGCGGCCTTGCCGCAGACCTCGCGCGCGATGTCGATGGCGGCGCGCCCGCCGATTGTGCAGTACGCGCCGCCGGCGGCGGTCGGGATCGACCCTTCGACGACGGCGATGTAGCCGCCGCTTTTCTCGGCGACCGTCTTGGTCAGCGCGGCCTCGGCCTGATGGCCGGCCGCCGCCATGATGGTCTCGTGATAGTCGACCGACAACGTGTCGAGCACGATTTCGGCCGCCGTCGGCCGGCTGGCGCGCAGGAACGATTCCGTGTTGCCCGCGCAGTCCTGGAACTCGAGCCAGACCAGAATAGGTTTCGGCGTGCGTTCAACCGCTTGCGCCACCGCCGCCGCGAGCGAATCGGGCAGCGCCAGGACGGATGTCATCGCCGCGCAGAACTGAAGGAACTCCCGCCGCGAGACGCCGTGGCTCTCGAGTTCACGCTCGAGCCACGAGCCCTGCAAGTCGGACATACAACACCTGCCTTCCGAGAATTCGTCAGTTATCAGACGATCGCGCGCTGAAACCGCAAGAGAGATGCCAGATGTTCTCTACCGAATCGGACCCGAGAAGGTCAGGACGATCGGCGTGAGGAGGGTCACCACGATGATCGCGACGACGGCGAAGCCGATCGTCAGCACGACCGCGGCCACCACGCGCGCCGCCGGCAGAATCCAGTCGGGCGCCGGGCCGACGGCCTGCTGATCGAGACGCCCCGCCGCCCGTAGCCGGTCGTACTCATCGGGGCGTTCCTCGCGCAACTCCTCTTCGCTGACGCGCCCGGTGAAGATCACGGGGTCCATCGGAAATTTTTCCGGGCGCATGTGCGTATTGAAGAAATGAATGGTGAAGATGAAACCCACGGCCAGCAGCGCCTCTTCACCGTGGATGAGCGTCGCGACGTTGAACAGCCAGCCGGGCACGACGCGGGCGAACACGGTCGGGAACCAGAGCATCAGGCCGGATCCGCCGATGATGCCCATGCCCCAGAAGACCGCCATGTAGTCGAACTTCTCCCAGTAGGTGTAGCGATCGAACCGCGGCCGAGGCCCGCGGCCGAAGAACCACTTCAGGTGCCCGATCAGATCGCGCGCATCCCGCGGCTGCGGCACCATGGAGGACGGCCCCCACAGGACGCCGAGGTCGCGATCGACGACGAGCCGCGTGCCGACGCGCGCGAGGTGCACCGCGAACACGCCGATCAGCAGCAGGGCCGACGTGCGATGCAGCAGACCGGCCATATGGAACCCCCCGAGGGCGTGGGCGAGCGTGCTGGCCCAGGCGGAGGCCGCAAACAGCAGCGGCAGCCCGCTGACGGCGAGGCCGAGGAAGCTCGCCATCAGCGCGACGTGGAGCCCGCGATCGACGGCGTCGAAGCGGCGATAGAGCGTCATCGTCCGGCCTCGCGTCTGGCGACGATCGCGCGCCGGAGCCAGAGCGCCGTGTGGATCCCGAAGAACGCGAAAACGCCGAGCAGGAGCAGGTTCATGAATTTCCCGGCGTAGTACAGCGTCGGGTTGAGCGCTTTGTTGACGCGGTCGGCGTGCGGGTCGTACTGCACGAAGCCCGCGTTCGCGTCCGCGTGACAGCGGCCGCACGTCGTGACGAGCCGCGCGGGCGAGACGGTCGAGCGCGCGTCGGACCTGCGATAGATGTCGTGGGCGCCGTGGCAATCCGCGCAGGCGGCCACGCGGACGAAGCCGAGCGACGTGACCTGGCCGTGGAACGTGTCGCGGAACGTGCGCTGCGATTCGATGTGGCACGAGCCGCATTCCGCCGTCACGCTCAGGCGCCAGGCCTCGGTGTCGGCGCGCTTGATCGAGTGCGCGGTGTGGCAGTCGGCGCACACCGGCGCGCGCGGGTCGCCCTTCGCGAGCGCGGCGCCATGGACGCCGGCGTCGTACTTCTTCTTGATGCCGTCGTGGCAGCGGCCGCACGTCGACGGAATGTTCGCGCGCGCGACGCGCGAGGCCGGGTCCGTCTTCTTCGCGATGTCGTGACGGCCGTGGCAGTCGGCGCACGCCGGCGCGACGTTGAGGCCCGCCTTCTCCTTGGCCCAGGCGTGAATGCTGTCGTGGTACTGCGATCCGATGTCGTCGTGACAGGCCGCGCACGCGACCTTCGCCAGCGTGTCCGCGTGGGGAAACTCGACGAGCGTCGCGAGGTCCGCGTGGCAGTCCACGCATGCCATTGGCCCGTGCGTGGAGCCCTCGAACCGTTTCGCGTCGACGGCGATCGTCCGGCCGTCCGCGCGCTTGGCGTCAGCGTCGCTGTGACAGGTGAGACAGTCCTCGTTGGCGGGGGGTTTCGGCGCGGCGGATTGACCCGCAGCGGCGGCCGTGGAGATCAGGCCGGCCGCTGCCAGCGCGAGCACGAACCGGGAGAACATCGTGAGACCCCGCAGTGCCCGGTCACCAGTCGTCAGGCACCCGCCTTCGCGCGTGCGCGCTTCGGCGGGCAAGCCAGTCACCAGCCACCAGCCACCGGTACTATTTCTTCAACGATCCCAAGTACGCCACGAGCGCGTCCACGTCATCTTTCGGCAACGTGTAGGCCTTCATGTCGGGCTTCCGCGTCGTCTTCATCTTCGCGGTCATGCCTTTCGCGTCCGTAATCCAGTTGCGGATCTCGTCAGCGGACAGCTTGCCGCCCACGCCGTCCAGCGCGCCCTTGGCGTTGCCCTTGCCGGCCACCGAATGGCAGAGCGAGCATTTCTGGTCCGTGTAGACCTTCTCGCCCTTCGCTTTCGCGTCCTGCGCCGGCGCCAGCGATGCCATACCCGCACACAGCACGACGGCCATCACGATTGATCGCATGTCCCTCACCCTCCTGCCCGCCCGACAGAGCAAGGCGCGTGCCGCAATGAAGAAGCCTCCTGATTCTTAATACATCATTCTCAATTCTTCATTGGACCCTTCAGATCTCCTGCCGGGAATCCGGCAGCCGGCACGGGCACGGCTGTTGCGACGATTAACCGCAGAGAACGCAGAGTCCGCAGAGCAAGGAAAAGGTACTCACAGTCTCTCTGCGTTCTCCGCGTGCTCCGCGGTTAATCGTCGCGGCTTGCATTATGCGAAATCCGTTCGCGCGCGATCTCGTCCTGCTCCACCCGCCGGCCATTTTCGACTTCCGGACGCGCGAGACGTTTCTCGGGCCGTTGGCCGACGCCGTGCCCTCGACGACGATGTTCGAGATGTACCCGGTGGGCATGACGAGCCTCGCCGCGTTCCTCGAACGGAATCACTACAACGTCGAGATCGTGAACCTCGCGTATCGCATGCTGCGCGATCGCGAGTTCGACGTCGCCGCGCACCTGCGCCGGCTGTCGGCGCCCGTCTTCGGGATCGATCTGCACTGGCTGCCGCACGTGCAGGGCGCGCTCGCCGTCGCGGAACTGGTCAAGCAGATCCATCCGGAGAGCCGCGTGCTGCTGGGCGGCCTGTCCGCGAGCTACTACGACCGCGAGCTGATGCGGTATCCGTTCGTGGACTTCGTGCTGCGCGGCGATTCGACCGAGGAGCCGGCCCGGCAGCTGCTGCAGGCGCTGCGCGAATCGCGGCCGCTCGAACGCGTGGCGAACCTGACGTGGCGGCGCGCCGACGGCGAGGTCGTCGTGAATCCGATGACGTTCGTGCCCGCGGATCTCGATTACACGGACGTACCCGCCTACAGCTACCTGCTGCGATCGATGTTCAAGTACCGCAGCCTACGGAACCTCGTGCCGTGCCTCGAGTGGCTGCGGTATCCGATCACGCTGCTGCTCAGCGCGCGCGGCTGCACGGAAGACTGCGCGGTCTGCGGCGGCTCGCGCTCGGCCTACCGCCGCATCTGCCACCGCGAGCGGCCGGCGTTCCGATCGCCCGAGCGGCTCGCCGGCGACGTCGCGACGATCGCCAGCTTCTCGAGGGCGCCGATCTTCATGGTGCACGACCCGAGGATGGGCGGCATGGGACGCGCGCGGCGGTTCTTCGACCGACTCAGGGCGCTGCGGCCGGCCAACGAGATGATCTTCGAGTTGTACTACCCCGCCCCCGACGACTTCTTCGCGCTGCTCGACCGCAGCGTGCCGGCGTGGAGCCTCGAGCTCACGCTCGAATCACCCGACGAACGGCTGCGGCGCGTGAACGGCAAGTTCCCCTGGCCGAACGCCGTGGTCGAGGACACGATCGCCCGCGCGCTCGCGCACGGCTGCCGGACGATTGACGTGTTCTTCATGGTCGGCCTGCCGCACCAGCGACCCGAGGAGGCGCTGGAGATCCCGGCCTACTGCGAGCACCTGATCGAGCGCTTCGGCCGCCGGCTCCGCCCGTTCGTCGCGCCGCTCGGCCCGTTCCTCGATCCGGGCAGCCGCGCGTTCGAGCAGCCGGAGTTCGGCTACCGCCGCCTGTGCCCGACACTCGAGGATCACCGGCGCGCGCTGCTCAACAGCGACTGGCGCCACATCCTGTCGTACGAAACCGACGCGATGACGCGCGACCAGATCGTCCGGACGACGTACGACGTGGCGGAGCGGCTGAACGAGATCAAGCATCGCCGCGGCGTGATCGATGACGCGACGTTCAGCGGCGTCGAGATGCGGCTGCGCGCCGCGCGGGCGCTGCTGGCGAGCGGCGCCGGCCCCGATGCGCTCAGCCACGCGGCGTTCGCGCTCGCGAACCACGGCACGATGTTCGGCGACGACGAGCTGAAGTGGCCGGTCCGCCACGGATTCCGGATCGGCGCGACGCTGCTGAAGAACCTGGCGGCCGGGCTGCTGGCCGAGGTGGGACATACGGCCGCGCGCATGGCTGGACGATACGACTGCGCTCCGGCGAGAATCTAGTGGCTGGTGGCTGGTGGCTGGTGGCTGGTGGCTGGAAGAAGACGGATCCAGCCGTCAGCCCTCTTGATTGCGCGGCCGGCCGCCGGGAATCCGGCATCCCTCAACAGATTGTGTGACATAGGGCAACCCGCGTGCCGGGACGCGCTTTTGCAAGGACGGCGTCCATGGCCCTCCCTCCCCTCGAACACATTACTTATGGGCCCGTTCGCAGCCGCCGGCTCGGCATCTCGCTCGGCGTGAACCTGCTCCCGCCGGGTGGGAAGGTCTGCAACATGAACTGCGCGTATTGCCAATACGGATGGACGCGCGGCACGGCCCGCTACCGCGGCCAGGGCGCGGGCTGGCCGACGGCGCAGGCCGTGGAACGCGCCGTCTCGGATCGGCTCATGCGTGCGGCCGAGCGCAACGAAATGCTCGATCGGCTGACGGTCGCCGGTCACGGCGAGCCGACGCTACATCCGGAGTTCGAGGACGTCACGACGCGCTTGTGCGCCTTGCGCAATCGGATCGCCCCGCGGCTGCCGATTGCCATCCTCTCGAATTCGACGACCGCCGGCTGGGCCGAAGTGCGGCGGGGCCTGGAGATGTACGACGAGCGGTACATGAAGCTCGACGCCGGCGATCCGATCACCTACGCGCGGATCAACGGCGCGGGCGGTCCCGCGTCTTCGGTCGAGCAGGTGCTGGACGGGCTCCGCGGGCTGGGGGCGATGACGATTCAGGCGATGTTTGTCAGCGACGCGAACGGCGAGATCGACAACTCGACCGACGGCGCCGTCGAGGACTGGCTGCGGGCGCTCGAGAGCGTGCGGGCCGAACGCGTCCATATTTATACGCTCGATCGGCCGCCGGCGCTGGGGTCGCTGCGGCCCGTGCCGACGCGCCGCCTTCGCGAAATCGCGGGGCACGTGCGGGCGGCGGGGATGATCGCGGAGGTGTTTGCGAAGAAGAAGTGAGTGGAGTCCGGCTTCAGCCGGACTGGCGGGCGTCGGCCGAGTCGCGGCCGGCGTCCGGGCGACGCGATGCCGCGGGCGTTGCGACGGTAGTAACCCTTGGATGCAGAGCGATTGAACCGATCAGGCGTGGCCAGATGTTTCCCCGAACCAAGCTAACTCGTCATGTAGCGATTGACGGTGCTCGGCAGTCACGTCGAGTGAATCTAGGAGCTTGGAGGCCAAACTGAACGGCCCGGCCTCCACGCCAGAGTCTGGGTGTCGCTCTGAAATGACAAATCTGAGGAATGCCACTGGAGACTTGACGGCCCGGTGAAGGCCTACCAGGCAAAGACAATACACGAAAGAAAGCGGCGCGGGCCGGCATCGTGTCAGCGTGCGTGCGAGCCGTCCGTCAACCATCGATAGGTCACAACACGCGGCGCCAGCCACCTCACGCGGCACGACTTCGTGCCGCGTACGTGGGCTCGCGGTTGAGACTTTGTCGCTGGCGCCGCGTGTTGTTCGGGCGGCGACCCGCGCGCAGACACGACATCGGCCCGCGCCGCGAAGACGATGCCGGGTCCAAAAGGACCCGGCCTACATGACCGCCGGCTGAGCGTGACACGCGCTCGCGACGGGTCTATCATCTGGGCCAACAGATTCCGTGCGCGCCACATCCGCCCGCCGACCGTTGACCGCGCTCCTGGTCGCCGTCACGCTGACGACCGCCGCGGCGGCGTTCGCCGAATTCGCGCAGGGTCAGGATCCGAACTGGCGGCCCCGCATCTGGGTCGGCGGCGGCGGCGGGTACGGCCGATTCCGGCGCTCCCCGCCCAAGTGGGGCACGGCCGCCAACTTCGACGGCTCCTTCAATTACTGTCGGGCGTACTACACGAGCAACCGCGGCGAAGCCGGCGGCAGCGGCTGGGACACCGACTTCCCCGGCGCCGACAACAACTTCTCCGTCCGTCTCGCCGAGCTGACGACGGTCCGCATCAAGCTGCAGCCCGACGATCAGCCCGACTACGTCGTCCTGCGGATTACCGACCCGCTCATCGCGAAGTGCTCGGTCCTCCACTTCGAAGATTCCGGGACGGCGATCTTCAGCGACGAGGAAGTCCTCGCGCTGCGCGCGTACCTGCTGAAAGGCGGATTCGTGACCGTGGATGACTACTGGGGAACGGCCGCGTGGAATCAGTGGGCCGAGGAAATCGGCCGCGTCCTGCCGCCGGTGGAGTTTCCGATCTTCGACATCCCGGTCGATCACGCCATCATGCACACGCTCTACGACGTGAAGGAAGTCGAGCAGGTGTCGAACATCCGGTTCTGGATTCAGACGGGCGGGAGCGTCTCCGAACGCGGGCCCGACAGTCCGCGCGTCAACTTCAGCGGCATCGCCGATCAGAACGGCCGGCTGATGGTCGTGATGACCCATAACACCGACATCCCGGACACGTGGGAGCGCGAGGGCGAGAGCAAGGAGTACTTCGACAAATTCTCGCCGAACGGCTACGCGGTGGGCGTCAACACGGTGCTGTACGCGCTGACGCACTGACGCCGGAACTCAGGCGCGCGACTCCACCCCTCGCTTTGCAGCCGGACCAGCCCGCCCAACTCCACGTCTGCTTGAATTGCCTTGACGCGCAGAACCCAGAACCGCGAACCTTGAACCCTGAACCCTGAACCCTGAACCCTGAACCCTGAACCCTGAACCCTGAACCCGCGGAGCGCCATGACGGATCCCCGACAGCCGGTGACAGAAGTCGTCGAAGCCGAAGGCCACCTGATCGACTCGCAGCTGATGAATGCGATGTTCGATACGGTCGTCCGGCACGACGGCGCGTTTGACGTCCTCGAATTCAGAATCGGCCGCACCAACGACGAGCCGTCGTTCGTGTCGATGCGCGTCACGGCGCCCGGCGCGCCGGCCCTCGACTCGCTCCTCGCGGAGCTGGTGACGCTCGGGTGCCGCGTCGCGCGGGCCGAAGACGCACACACCGTACCCGCCGATCGCGACGGCTGCGCGCCGGAAGACTTCTATTCCACGACGAACCACCAGACGTCCGTCCGGCTGGCCGGCCAGTGGGTGACGGTCGAACGACAGCGGATGGACGCGGCGATCGTGGTCGACGGTGCACGCGCCGTCTGCCGCAAGCTGCGCGAGATCCGCAAGGGCGACGCCATCGTCTGCGGTGTGCACGGGATCAAGATCGTTCCGGAGTTTCAGGCGCGCGATCGTCTCGGGTTCGCGTTCATGACGAACGAGATCTCGTCGGAGCGCCGCGTCGAAGTCGGCGTCGCGCGGATAGCGGACATGATGCGCGCCGCGAAGCAGGCCGGCGACCGGATCGCATTCGTCGCCGGTCCGGTCGTCGTCCATACGGGCGGCGGATCCTATTTCTGTGATCTGATCCGGAGCGGCTACGTCGACGTGCTGCTTGCCGGGAACGCGCTCGCCGTCCACGATGTGGAGCAGGCGCTGTACGGCACGTCGCTCGGCGTCGATCTCGAGACGGGCCGCGCGATCGAAGGCGGCCACCGCCACCACATGCGCGCGATCAACGCGATCTATCGCGCGGGCGGCTTGCGAAAAGCGGTCGAGTCCGGCGTGCTGAAATCAGGCGTGATGTACGAGTGTATCAAGCGCAACGTGGACTTCGTGCTGGCGGGCAGCATCCGAGATGACGGCCCGCTGCCGGATACGGTCATGAATCTGGTCGAGGCGCAGGATCGCTACACCGCATCGCTGCAGGGCGTGAAGCTCGTGCTCGTGCTATCCACGATGCTGCACGGCATCGGCGTGGGGAACATGCTGCCGGCGTGGGTGCGGCTGGTGTGCGTGGACATCAACCCCGCCGTCGTCACCAAGCTCGCCGATCGTGGATCGTCACAAACGATCGGCATCGTCACCGATGTCGGGGGCTTCCTCCACCACCTGGCGGGCGCGTTGAAACGGCCGTAGGGCGGGTCCTTGCGGCTGAGGATGTAGGGCGGGGCCTTTCGGACCCGCCAGCTGAGGATGTAGGGCGGGTCCTTTCGGACCCGCCAGTCGTAAGTCGCCGGTCGTCAGTCAGAACTCTGACCAAGACGGCACGTACGCCGGCGAGACTACTGCGCCAGACTGGCGGCGCGCGGCATGACGTGCGGGCACGAACCGCCGCGGCAATGGCTGCGACAGCGCGGCGATGGACAGTTTTTTTCACGCTGAAGAGCGAACCGGCGAATCGCCCGGACGCCGGGTTCAGGGTCCTGGGACCGCGCCTCGAACGATCACGACCACTTCGTTCGATGGGCCGCTGGCGCCGACGGTATTCGTCGCCCGCACACGCACGAAATATGTGCCGCTGGCCACGCTGCCTGCGGAGAACGTCGTCGCCGTACTGCCGGTAGTAGGCGTTGTGTCAGGCTTGAGCGGCCTTCCGTAGAGAAGCTCTGACTGCTGCGGGCACCTCGATGGCGACGAAGCGATCGGCCGAGAACAAGTAGTCCTCACCGCTCTCGTCAACGACTCGAAGATCGCCGTCCCGCTCCGCATCATCATCGGGCAGAACCGCGTAGATCTTGTTGCGCTCCAGCGACGCCTCGTACCCGTCGTTGCGGACGCAGACAGCGAACCTGCGGCCGGTCGCGACGGACTTACGCGGTCTAGTCGAGGTACTTCTTGCGTTTGAACTCTTTCTTTCCGATGCCATGCGCTTCATACCAGTGCACTTCAGCCAATCGAATCCGGCCATTGCGCAGCCGTACCCGAGCGCTGCCTTTCATCTTCCTCCAGTAACCCTTGCCATACAAGCGCCGCAAGCGTGGCAGGTCACGGATTCCGCGTCCAGTGGCGATCGTTTCGATATCGGTTAGATCGCCGATGAGTTCGAAATCCATCGCCGGACAATTCTAACGGTTTCTCGACACCTCCGCCTATGGCGACAATTCCGCGATTACTCGATTACTCAATTCAGCGCTTTTCAGACTGGCTTCCCGGCGCGCGAATGGCGGCGCCGCGAGTGATACTGCCGTCGCGGCAAAGCGCTCGGCTGAACCGCTTAGGCCAAGGCTACGGCGCTCGGGAGCCTCGCGCTACGAGACACGGGTCCGGCTGAAGCCGGACGCTACTGATCAATGCGAGAATCGCAGCCCTGAAGGGCTGCGCTACTGATCAGCCGGGTCCGAAAGGACCCGGCCTACAGATCTGCGGAACTACAGTCTGCGGGACTACCGACCGCCGACGAATCCGGCGCCGAGCGCCTTCTCGATCGCATTGCGCGCGCCTTCGGCCGGACTCTCGACGCCGACCAGAATCTTGCCGTCGCTCACGGCCCGGTCGTACAGCGTGTTCTCGCGTGTCGGAATCTTCGCCGTGATGAACAGCGTGATGACCGTGGCCAGGATGCCGCCGAGCATCGTCAACTCGAACATGACGATCAGATTCGGCCACCAGGCCACGATCGGCATGCCGCCGGTCGGCAGCGGCCATGCCAGCTCGGTCATGCGCGTCAGCCACGTGCCGAAGGTCAGCCCGAGCGCGCCACCGCCGCCAGCGATCCAGTAGAGCCACGTCGCCTTGTCGCGGTGGCTGAACTCGTACTCCTCGATCGGCTCGGACGAAATGACGACGATCTCCCGCTCGGGCACACCGGCCTTGCGCAGGTTGTCGACCGCCTTCTGCACGTCGTCCGGTTCGCTGTAAAGCGCGTAGAGGACGCTCACGGGTTGGTTCTCAGGATGGCGTGTTCCTTGACCTGCGCCGCCGCCTCGATCGGGAACGGATGCTCGCCGACCTTCAGCTCCCAGATCGAAATGATCGGCACGAACTTCGCGAACAGCGTGTAGAGCAGCCCCATCGCGGCGAACGTGGAGATCATGATCATGATTTCCACCTTGCTCGGCTGGTACGGCCCCCACGAGTACGGCAGGTACTTGTGGCCGAGCGTCGGCACGACGATCAGGAACCGCTCGAGCCACATGCCGACGACGACCGAGCAGGACGCGATCACGCAGCCGGTCACGGTCCGGGTCCTTCGCAGCGAGAGAATCGGGAACGGAATCACGAAGTTGCAGATGACCATCGTCCAGTACAGCGGCGAGTAGCTGCCGGTCTGCGTCACCCAGAAGACGTTCATCTCGCTCGTGCCGTTGCCGTACCACGTCGTGAGGCGCTCGGCGAACACGAAGTACGTCCAGAGCAGGCTCATCATCAGCAGCAGTTTGCCCAGGTTGGCGAAGTGCACCGGGTGCAGGTAGTCCTCGAGGTGCAGGAACTTGCGCAGGCCGGCCATCGCGATGATGAGCGCCGCGATGCCGCTGAAGATGGCGCCCGCCACGAAGTACGGCCCGAAGATCGTCGAGTGCCAGCCGGGCACCGGCGCCATCGAGAAGTCGAACGAAACGATCGTGTGCACGGACACGGCGACCGGAATGATCGCGATCGCCATGATCTGCATCGCCGACTCGAGGCGATGCCACTGCTTCGTGGTCCCCTGCCAGCCGAGCGCGAGCGTGCCGTAGAATTTTCGCCGGACGCCGGTCGTCTTGTCGCGCACGAGCGCGAAGTCCGGGATCATCGGCAGGACGAGGAACAGCACACTGCCGGTCAGGTAGGTGCTGATCGCGAAGAAGTCCCACACGAGCGGCGATCGGAAGTTCGGCCAGATGCGCCGCTGATTCGGGTACGGCATCAGCCAGAAGAACAGCCACGGCCGGCCGAGGTGGATGATCGGAAACATCGCGCCGATCATCAGCGCGAACGCCGTGATGACTTCGGCGCACCGGGTCACGGGACGCCGCCAGCCGGCGTTGACGAGCCGCAGGATCGCCGAAATCAGCGTGCCGGCGTGGCTGATGCCGATCCAGAAGACGAAGTTCGTGATGTAGAAGCCCCAGAAGACGGGCCAGCGCTTGCCGCTCTCGCCGAAGCCGTTCCAGACCTGGTACATCCACGCGCTGGCGCCCGTCAGCACGATGGCGCCGAGGATGGCGACCAGCAGGAAGAATCGCCAGGACGTGTTGAGCAGCGGCCTGAGCAGATCGTCGGCGATCCGCTTCGCGGTGGCTTCCTTCATACCTGGGTCTGCCGGGCGAGATAGGTGACCTTGGGCAGCGTGCCGAGCTCCTCGAGCAGCTTCGCGCCGCGCGTGGATCGCGAGAGGCGCGAGACCTCGCTCTCGGGATCGTTCAGGTCGCCGAAGACGAGCGCCTTCGCCGAGCAGGACTGCACGCACGCCGGCGTGATCTCGCCGTCCTTCAGCTCGCGCTTCTCCGCCTTCGCGTCAATCTCCGCCGCGCTGATCCGCTGCACGCAGAACGTGCACTTCTCCATCACGCCGACTTCGCGCACCGAGACGTCGGGGTTCAACTGCAAGTGCAGCGGCTTGGGCCACTGCGGGTTATAGAAGTCGAAGAAGCGGACGTTGTACGGGCAGGCGTTGGCGCAGTAGCGCGTCCCGATGCACCGGTTGTAAACCTGCGCGTTCAGGCCCTCTTCCGTGTGATGGCTCGCGTAGGTCGGACACACGGGCTCGCACGGCGCCGCGTCGCACTGCTGGCACATGACCGGACGGAACTTCAGGCGCACGTCCGGAAAGTCGCCTTCCCAGTACCGCTCGACCCGGATCCAGTGCATCGCCCGGCTCTTCGCCGCCTGTGCGTCGCCGACGACGGCGATGTTGTTTTCCGCATGACAGGCCGTCACGCACGCGCCGCATCCCGTGCAGCGATCGAGGTCGACCGTCATTCCCCATCTATGTGCCATCGTCTCTGCCTTCTGCCTTCTAACTCTTAACTTTCAGGTTTTCACTTTTCACTTTTCACTTTTCCTGCCGCCGTCCCTCGAACGGGTTCTCGCGCATCTCTCCCGCGAACATGATCAGCCGTCCGTCGCCGTCGCCCGCGCGGGTGATCTTCACGCGCGTCGCCGCCCAGGCGAGCGCGCCTGTCTCCGCCTCGGTCAGGGGCGACAGAATCTCGATCGGATTCACGCCGCGCTTGCTCGCGTAGCGCGTGAACGTCTCGTGGCCCTGCCCGACCGGCATCGCGACGACGTCGGGCGCGATCCCGGGGGAGATCACGATCGGCGCGCGGAGCGTCCCCTGCGACGACGTGACGTCCACGAGATCGCCCAGCGCGAGCCCGAGCCGTTCGGCCGTGCGCGGATTGATCTCGATCCAGCTGCTCCACATCGCCGACGTCAGCGGGTCGGGCATTTCCTGCAGCCACGGCAGGTGCGCCGCCGAACCATCAAGGAACGCCTGCGACGCGTACGGCAGGAAATGGAACGGGAATGCCGCCGCGTCGCCGTCAAAATGCGGCTCTTGATACTGGTGGCTGGTGACTGGTGGCTGGTGGCTGGCTTGTCCCGCCGAAGCAGGCGCAGCCTGCGAAGGCGGGTGACTGGTGGCTGGTGCTTTCAACATCTCCTCGTAGCTCTTCCACGGCAGAGCGACCGGCGACTTCAGCTTCCCCGCAAGTTCGATCACGACGTCCGGCGTCGAGCGCGTGTTGTGCAGCGGCTTCATCGCGGGGCCGGCGACGGTCGTCACCGCCTCGAGCGCGCCGGACTCCGGCATGCTGTCCACCCACGTCTCGAGGAACGAGTGGTCCGGGAGAATGAGATCGGCGTGAATGCTCGTGTCGTCGAGGAAGCTGCCGAAGCTCACGATGAACGGAATCCTGTCCAGTGCCTCGCGGACCTTCCACGCCTTCGGGGACGCGAAAACCGGATTGGCATCGTCGATGAGAAGCACTTTGGACGACTGGAGACTCGCGACGAGTGGCTGGGTCTGCCCCGCCGAAGCGGGCGCCGCCTGCGAAGGCGGGTGGCTGGCGGCTGAGAACCCGGGGCCGGAGGCCGGGGGCTGGAGGCTGGGAGTAAAAAACATCCCGCCAGGCTCGCCAACGCTTCCGAGCAACGCGTTCAGCGCATTGACGGCCAGCGCATTGAACAACCCGTTTGTGTGCGCGAGCGGCGCGCCGCCGATGATCGCCACCGACGGACGGAACTCGACCAGCTCGTGCGCGAGGCGCTCGATGCGCAGCGCGGCGACGCCCGTGATCTTCTCGACGTTTTCCGGCGTGTAGTCGGCGAGGCCGGCGGACCAGCCGTCGATCGCGGCGCCGGCGCGTCCCGCCGCGTCGGCCGATCGCAGTTTGTTTCGAATGATGATGTGCCCGAGGCCGAGCGCGAGGACGCCTTCGGTCCCGGGCTTGGCGGGGACGAACTCGTCGGCGCTCGCGGCCGTTAGCGACATGCGTGGTTCGACGTGGACGAACTTGGCGCGCGAGCCCCCGTGAACTTGCCGGCCCTGGCGCATCTCACCGTAACCGGCGTTCTGCGAGACCGGCGAGTTCCACGTGCCCAGGAAATCCGCGCCGAATGCGATGACGTACTTCGCGCGCGCGAGGTCGAACGTCGGCAGCTGCTCGTGCCCGAAGCTGCGCGCGTTAGCGCGGCGCAGGACGTCTTCGGCGAACAGCTCGAACCCGACGGGCGCCGGTGCGCCGAAGCGCGCGAGAAATTCCGCGAACAGCTCGAGCCGCCTGCTGCGGCGCGGTCGCGCGAGCAGCGCGAGCGACTTCTGATCGCGGGCGTCCGCCAGCGCGATCAACTGCCCGGCCAGCTCCGCGATCGCCTCGTCCCAGGTGACTTCCTTGTATTCGCCCGTGCCGCGTGCGCCCGTGCGCTTCATCGGATGCGTCAGCCGGTCCGGGTGATACGTGATCTGGATGGCGGCCTGGCCGCGCGGGCACAAGCCGCCCCGGCTGATGGGATGCTTCGCGTCGCCTTCCAGCTTCTTGGCCACGCCCATCTTCACCACGCCAGACTGGCCGTTGCGGACGGTCTCGACGTCGGCTTCCATCACGCGGACGCTCAGGCCGCACCCGGCGCGGCACAGCGGGCACACGCTCGGCTTGAACTCCGCGACGCCCGGTACGAGGTCGTCGTCCGGCACGAAGCGGATCAGCTGATGCTCGGGGTTGCCGCAACTGGCGAGCGTGACGCTCGTCCCTGTAACGGCCGTGAGCCTTATGAAATCGCGTCGATCCATGTTGTAGGGCGGGTCCTTTTGGACCCTCCACCGTGCCGGGTCCGAAAGGACCCGGCCGACGTAACCTAGTGCCTACGTCCCTAGTAATGACACGTCAAGCAGTCATTCGGCGCTTTCTTGGCCGTATGACAATTCACGCAGAAACCCATCGTGTGATCGACCGACCTTTCGGCGACCGTCTGCTGCGCCAAATCACCGTGACACGCCGCACAGTCAACCTTCGCGCGGATATGCGGCGCGTGATTGAAACGCACGTGCGACTCGTGCGTGAAGCCGTACACGCGCTGCCACGGAATCTCCACGCCCTTGTCGGCGTACGCCGTGACCTCTTTGATGAGCGGCTTGTCGGTGGCAATCTGGCTGTGGCAGATCATGCACGTCTTCACGCTCGGGATGCCGGCGATCGGCCCCTTCTCGACGCTCTCGTGGCAATCGGTGCACACCGCCTTCTTCGCGATGTGCGTCTTGTGGGGAAACGGGATCGGCTGCTCGGCCTTCGACCGGATGTTGAAGAACTCCCGCGCCGCATCGGCCGCGGTCCGGTGCGCGGGCGAGTACACCGCGGGGGACACCTGCTGCGTCGGATTGGTGCCGCAGGCCGCCGCCAGGAGCGTACACACGACGACCGACGCCCGGCTGACGGCCCGGATCATTACTTGGCCTGAACGCTCCGGAGGTAGTTGACGACGTTCCAGATGTCGGTTTCCAACATCTTGCTCTTGTAGCCCTTCATGTCGAACTTCGGGCCCGCGCCGTCGCGGATGACGAGGAAGATCTCGCCGTCGGTGGACCCGCGGTCCCACTGGTCGTCGGTCAGGTTCGACGGATGCGTGCCTTCCGGCGCCATCGGGCCGTTGCCCTTCGCGTCCGCGCCGTGACAAAACCGGCAGTTCTTCTGGAACGCCGCCTGGCCGGCTTTGATGGACTCGGCGTTCGAGGCGACGGGGTTCTTCATCTTCTTGCCTTCCGGGCTGCCGCCAGGATTCTGCGCGAGCAGCGCGGCGGTCATGAAGACCGCGCAGGCAAATGCCGGAATGAGAACGTTCGAGATGCGACGCATGGCGGATCGGTCTCCTTGATGGATGGAACGGGAGATTCTACAACGAGGCGTGGCTGTCGCGATCAGCGAACGACGGTGATCGTCACTTCCTCGTCGCCGTACAGCGCGCCGTCGTCGGCACGGCAGCGCAGGACGTAGGTCCCGGGCGTGTCGAAGATCACGTGAACCTCCTGCTTGCCGTCGTCGGGAAGCTTGGGCGGCGTCC
The DNA here is from genome assembly GCA_016195265.1 of Acidobacteriota bacterium. GTDB lineage: Bacteria > Acidobacteriota > Vicinamibacteria > Vicinamibacterales > CAVVIG01 > SRVP-36. The sequence goes on from JACPZW010000036.1 coordinate 29,411, forward strand.
ACAGCGGCGCCCACGGCGAGTTGGCGCCGGCCCGCGTGTCTTCCCAGGGCTTGACCTGCGGCGGATCGAACGTGACTTTCGCGCCGGCCGGCTGGCGATACACGAACCAGGAGGTGTGCAGGCCGGTGACCTTGCCGACCGTGATGCGCGACGGCGGCGACATGGCGGGATTGCGAAGCTGCGCGGCCAGGTTCGGATCGGCGGCGGCCGCCTGCTGCGCGCGCGCGAGCGACGCGAGCGACGGCGTCCGGCGCTTCGGGATGCCATCGTCCTTCACCTGGTCCACGAACGTGACCGGTTCGCCGGCCTTCACCGTCCGCGACCGCAGTTCCTCGATGTGCACCGTCGGCGGCGTGTTGCCGCGCACTTCCGGACTGCTCGTGCCGGCCCCCAGCGCGCCGGTCTCCGACGCCTTCACGACGTCGTCGACGACATAGTCGGGACGCAGCGTCGCGTAGGCCTTCTCAGTCTTACCGTTCGACGTAAGCGTCCAGACCAGCTCGTCTTTCTCGCCAAAGCCGCTCGGCACGCGGACCTTGAAGATGAAGCGGTTACGCCGCGGGAGAAAGTGCGTCGGCTGCCCCTGATCGGCGGCGCCGGGGCTGAACACATTGCCCGGTCCGATCGGCACGTCGATCTCTTCCTCCCAGTTGCGGTTCATATACCCGAACAGGAAGTACTTCGTGCCGTCAGCCCCGACCTCCCACCCTTCGTACGCGGGCGCGACGTTCTGCCCCGACGAGTACGACAGGGACTGAGCGTGGACGACAAGCGTCACGGCGCATGTCAAGACGGCGGCGCCGAGCCCGCTCAGGCCGTAATTGCGGAGCGCCGAATGCGGAGTGCGGAGTGACTCACCCATCCGCAGTCCGCAATCCTCAGTCCGCAATACCGACGTCTTCATTGCGGATTCCCTCCGGTCTGGCGCGGCGCCTGCGGCGTCACGAGGCACAGCGGGCACCCGATGACGTAGTCGTTCTTGGTGAGATGCAGGCGCTCACGCCGTTTGGCCATCTCTCCCTGGAACTGCTCGTCGGTCAGCGCGACGCGCATGCCGAGGTCGATGAACATGTTCGCCACCGACCGGTTGCCCGATCCCTGCCAGTTGCGCGGATCGGGCACGTTCTTGTTCGTCGGCGAGTTGTCCATGTAGCCGACGATGTGCAGGATCGTCCCCTTCGGCAGGAGCGGTGCCGAGTCGTCGGTGTAGTCGTAGCCACGCACCCAGTTGTGGTCGTAGCCGACGCAGTTCAGCGTCTGGATGTTGTATCCCCAGATCGCCTCGAAGCACATCCGCTGGCCGGGCGCGTGCAGGTGCGGTTCGAACGAAATGATCTTCGTGTGCTGCTGTAGCACGGTGTACGCGTGCAACTGCTGGCCGGGCTCCATCGCCTTGATATCGATGTCCACGCCATTACCGAGCCCGAAGACCGCGCGCTTGTATGTCGGCTTGTAGTCCTTCGGCATCAGCTTGAAGCCGATTTCGAGGTGCGCCTTGGTGTCCCGGCCGTTCGAGTGCAGATGGATTGAATCCGAGACGATGCTCGACCCGGCCTTCAGGAGCCGCGCGGACTTCGGATCGAAGAAGTCCGCGTTGCGCCCCACCTCGTGCACCGGCCAGTTGACCGTCTCCTCGTCGAGGAGGAACGACAGCGGATCCGTCGACTGGTCCTTCGTCGGGTCGATCACCTGCGTGCGCCAGATCATGTGATGGAAGACGAAACGTCCGCCGACCGTGGCGCGATTGCCGCCGGCTTTCGTTGTCTCGACGTCGTTGACTTCCTTGATTTCGAGCGCGGCGACGTAGCGGTCCTCGGTCAGGCCGGTCGGCACGCTCGGAATCTCGCCCCACCAGTCGGGCGCGTCGCCCTTCACGGTGAGTTCTTTCGTCTTGATGATGAGGTCCGGCGTGCCGATGGCCCACGCCTTGTTGTCGGCCCACACTTTCGGCGGCGGCATGTCGGCCGGATTGCCGCGCGGCGCGCCGGTGTCCGCCCACTTCGCGAGCGTGGCGATCTCGGTGTCGGTGAGCGACGGATCGTTGTGGAACTGCTGGATGCCGATGTTCTTCTCGACGTACCACGGCGGCATCACGCCGGCTTTGGGGCCGATGCTGGTGCGCTGCTTGATGGCGCGGGCCCACGGCCGGACGTCCTCGTAGGTGACGAGCGACATCGGCGCCACGCTGTCGGGATGATGGCAGCCTTCGCAGCTGCGCTGCAGAATGGGGGCGACATCCTTGGTAAAGTTCGGTGCGTCGGGCACGGCTCCAGCGGGGGCCGGCGCGGCCGAAAGCACGTACGGCGCCACCAGGCCCATCCCTGCGGCCGCGAACAATACGGACCCGATACGGAGTCTCCAGCCGACTGTAACAGCAGCATGCATCACTGGCTCTCCTTGAAAAGCGCGAACGACAAAGACTACAAGAGTTTACAGTATTTTGTCCGTTATAGAAAAAGTTTGGGGCCTCGCATTGCATCTCGCGTGTTTCGGGTGTAGGGTGTCGCCATCGTGCATAATTGGCTAACTCGGACCCTTTACGGCTCGAATTTACGGCCGCGGCGCCGTGCGGATTATCGCCGTGGGGATTATCGATGGATCGGACGCGATCAAAAGCCTGAACGGAGGGGAGCGACCATGAGGCGGCTGCAGCTGGTGTCAGCGTTGGTTGGGTTCATCGCGATGACGGCGGGGCCGGCGTTCGCGCAAACGGTCGGTGCGACGACCGGCGCGGTCAACGGCAAAGTGTCGGACGCGACCGGCGGGGTGATGCCCGGCGTGACGGTGACGATCTCCAGTCCCGCTATGCAGGGCGTCCGGACGACGGTGACGAGTGAGGACGGCGCGTACCGCTTCCCGGCGATTCCCCCGGGGGACTACAAGATCACCTACGAGCTCGCCGGGTTCGCGACCGTTAACCGCGAGGGCATTCACGTCGGCCTCGGCTTCACGGCCTCGGTGAACGTCGAGCTGACGGTCGCGTCGCTCACCGAGTCGGTGACGGTCAGCGGCCAATCGCCCGTCGTCGACATCACGTCGACGAAGACGTCCACGAACTTCGACGCGAAAGAGCTCGCCTCGCTGCCGAGCGCGCGCGACTTCTGGTCGATCCTCGCCGCCGCCCCTGCCATCCAGATGCAGCGCATCGACATCGGCGGCAGCGCGGCGGGCACGCAAACCGGTTATTCCACCTACGACACGAAGTCGGATCAGCACCGGCCGATGGTCGAGGGCATTGTCAACACCGAAGGCACGAACGCGGCCGGCTTCTACTATGACTACGGGTCGTTCGACGAGGTGTCGGTCGCGACCGGTACGAACACGGCCGAGATGCCGTGGCCGGGCGTGATGACGCAGTTCATCGCAAAGTCGGGCGGAAACACCTATCACGGCAAGGTCTACGCGGACTATGAAAACGAGAGCGCCCAGTCGCGCAATATCGACGCGGCGCAGATCGCGCTCGGGCTCAAGGCCGGTGGCGGCCTCACCGAGACCGATTTGAACCGGCTGCACAAGTACTACGACCTGAATGGGGACGCCGGCGGCTACCTGAAACGCGACAAGTTCTGGTGGTACGGCTCGCTGCGCGATCAGGACGTGCAATCGCTGCTGCCGAACTTTCCGGTGAAGCCGTTCGAGACGCTCTTGTACAACATCTCGGGCAAAGGCACGTACGCGCTGAACACCAACAACAAGCTGATTGGGTACGCGCAGTGGGGCGAGAAGCAACAGCCCAACCGGCTCGACACCTTCCTCGTCGCGGCGACGGCGGCCCTCCACACCAGCGCCGACTCGACCTGGAACCAGGCGTACTGGGCTCACACCTACAAGGGCGAATGGGACAGCGTCGTCAACGACCGCATGTTTTTCGAAATTCGCGGCGGCCAGTTCGCGTACGTCTGGCCGAACACGCGCTACACCGAGGCTCCGGCCTACGCGGACCTCAGCACGAACGTCGTCAGCGGCGGGAACCGCGATGGCTGGTTCAACATTCCGACGCGGAACCAGGTGCTCGGCTCCTTCAGCTACTTCAAGGACGGCTGGGGCGGCAGCCACAATTTCAAGATCGGCGGCGAGATCTTCGACGAACGGTTCGACTACCAGCGCGGGCAGGGCATCGGGTACGTGCCAAACAACGTGATCCACATCCTGCGAAACGGGGCCCCGTCTGAAGTGCTGCTGTTCCTGTCGCCCACGGCGTCGCTCAACGGCTTGCGGACCTACGGCGCGTACATCGCGGATACGTGGCGCGTCGGACCGCGTCTGACGCTGTCGCTCGGCGCGCGGTTCGACCGGTACCGCTCGTACCTGCCGGAGCAAACAGGCCCGCCTGTCGGTCCGTTCAATCCCACGCAGGCGAGCTTCGCCGCCGTCGACGACCTGCTGACGTGGAACCTGCCGGCCCCGCGTCTCGGTTTCACGTATGACCTCAGGGGCGACGGCAAGACAGTGTTGAAAGCGAACTACGCCCTGTACTGGTGGAACCCAGGCACTGGAGGCGTCGACGAGGCGGTGAACCCGAACGCGGTCGACTGGAACAAGCGGTACAACTGGGTCGATACGAACCGCGATCGCGTCTGGCAACCGGGCGAACAGACGTTGTTGACCGCGCAATCGGGCGGCGTCGGCAGCACGAACCTCGATCCGAATCTGCAGGACCAGCGCACGCGTGAGCTTGCCGGATGGATCGATCACGAGTTGATGCCGAACTTCGGCGTCCACGCCGGTGTCGTCTGGCGGCGGATCGATCAGCTCAGCCAGCAGGACAATCTCAACCGGCCGGTGAGTGCCTTCAATGTCCCGGTGCTGATCCGGGATCCGGGTCCTGACGGCGTGCTCGGCAATGCCGACGACGGCGCATCGATCCCGGGGTTCAACCTGAATCCGGCGAATCTCGCATTGCCCGTCGTCAACGGCCTGCACAACACGCCCGGCTACGACGACTTCTATACCTTGGAACTGAGCGCGAGCAAGCGCTCGAGCGGCAAGTGGTCGCTCGCCGGGTCGTACTCGTATCGCTGGAACTATGACAACTCGAACGGATACTTCGGCCAAAACCTGCGTGTGCGGCAGGACGTGGCGAACCCCAACGACGCGATCAACACGGACAACGGACGTTACAATTTCACGTTGTGGTCGGCGAAAGCGCACGGCACGTATCGCGCGCCGTGGAATCTCGAGATCACGCCGGCGCTGCGCCTGCAGTCGGGGCAGCCCTACGGCCGGACGATTTCGGCGGCGGCCGCCAACGGGATCAACTACGGCTCGCAGCGCATTTTGACCGAACCGATCAGCGCTCGCCGGCAGGACAACATCATCCTGGCGGATCTGCGCGTGGAGAAGCTGTTCAAAGTCAACAAAGGCCAGACGATCTCGGCGTTTATCGACGGCTACAACCTCACGAACGCGAACCCCGCTTCGAATATCACGTGGGGGTCCGGGTCGACGTTCCTGCTGCCGGTGACGATCATCGCGCCGCGGCTCGCGCGCGTCGGCATGAAGTTCGACTGGTAGATCTTTTTCGCAGGGGGCTCGGGGCCAGGGGCTAAGAATCATCCTCTCGTCCCGGGTCCCCCAGCCACTAGTTCAAGGTCCCCGCGTTTCAGTGCCTTCAGCGCGTCGTCGTCATCTCCCCTCCCGCCAGCCGGTTTCCTCGAGACTCGTCCGCACTCCATCCGCACTAGCCATCGCATCGGCCGCGCTTGTGCTTGCGGCAGCGCTTGCCGTGTTCTTCTCGGCGCGCACCGCGGGACCGTCTCTGCCGCGCGTGGAGAGCCTCGGCACAATCGCGCCCGAGGTGGCGGACGCCGCACGTCAAGCGCTCGACAGCCTCGCGCAAGATCCACGCGACGTGCAGCGATGGGGCCGCTTCGGCATGATCTGCGAGGCGAACGGCATCGTCGGCGCAGCCCGAGACGCGTACGCCGCCGCGACGTCGATACAGGGCTCGGATGCGAAATGGTGGTATCGCCTGGCGTTCGTGCAGGCGCGGAGCGGCCGCGCCGATGACGCTGTTCGCAACGTGCGCCGGGCGATCGAGCTGAATCCGGCCTACGCGCCCGCTCGCCGGCGCCTCGGCCTGTGGCTGCTCGATCGCGATGACACCGATGGCGCGGAGCGCGCGTTCACCAGAGCGGGCGAGATCGATCCGAGTGATGTGTCGTCGGCGGTGGGGCTCGCGCGCGTGTACCTCCAGCGTCTGCAACATCAGCAGGCCGTCGACGTCCTTGAGCGCGCGTTGGCGAACCACCCCGGCGATCGGTACGCCATGCAGTTGTTGGGCACGGCGTACCGGCGCCTCGGTCGCGTGGACGAAGCCGAGTATGCGCTGGCCGTCGGGACGATGGGCGAACCGGCGTGGCCGGATCCGTGGACCGACGAGATGCTCCAGTACCGCCGGGGGTTCGCGGTTCGGCTCAAAGACGCGACGCAGTACTTCGTGGCCGGCCAGATGGCGCAGGCGATCGCGCTGCTGCAGCAGCTGCGCCAGGAGAAGCCCGACGATATTGCGCTGCTGAATCACCTGGGTGAGGTGTATGTCGCGGCGGGAAGAGCCGGCGAGGGCGTGGCGATCCTCGAACAGGTGGTCGCCAAAGATCCGCAGCGGTTCGAGGCGTTCGTGAATCTAGCCTCGGGCTATCTGAATCAGAACGATCTGGGGCGCGCCCGCGCCGCCGTCGATCGCGCGATCGCGATCAATCCCACCCTGGGTCGCGCGTACGAAACCAAAGGCCTGATTCTCTGGCGCAGCCACGACGACCAGACGGCGCTCGCTGCGTTCGGAGCGGCCGTGCGCAGCGATCCGCGCAACGTGCGCGCGCTCGTCTGGGCGGGCATGGTGGCACTGAACCTCGGCCGGCCCGCCGACGCGCTCGAACGTTTCGCGCGTGCGACGCGACTCGATCCGACGCGCGTCGAGGCTGCGGCGAGCCTCTCAGGCGCGGCCGCGCTACGCAGATCGGCCTATCACGACGAGCCGACCGCGGGCGATCTGGGACAAGATGCGGTGCGACGGGCACTTGACGAGCAGATTGAAGGGCTTTGGCCGGCGCGCTACACTGCAGCCGCGTTCGGCCGGGCCCGTTACCGAGTTGAGCCGACTTGTCGTTAGACCGCAGAACGATCAGCGAACAAGAAGACGAGGCTTGAATGCGATCGTCGGGTGTCGTGTTCGAGCGTTGGAGAAACGCAACGCGACAGGGCAGGCAATTGTCGGGACGTCGGTCGAGAAACACATCAGGAAATGGCAATGGAAGCTCCCCAGCCCATATTTGTGTACCGAGCGTTGATGGAAGCGGTCAAGACATGAACCGCGTGCCTGCGACGCTTGGCCGACGGCTCTCTTTCTCTTGGTGACGATCGACTCAACTGGGAACTGGCCGCGCTGCAACTCCGCATGGTGCTGGAGCTAATTGCGTTTGCATCTCTCTGTGCTCACAAAGACACGTACGCCGCCGTTCACGCCAATTTCGCCAAGCACTGGAAGGCGAGCCTTCTGCTCAAGGAGTTGGCTTCGATGCATCCGGACTTCTACCCAAAACCAGTGCGATTCGACCACATTAAAGAAGGAGGCGTGAGGCATTTCGCACGAGTCGACGGCTTCCTGACCCAAGAGGAATTCGTTCGGCTGTACGATGTGTGTAGCCAGGTGATCCACACGGCCAACCCGTTCGGTGAACTCAAGCCGATTGACTTTGGCTTGAGCGTGGCTGCCTGGGTCGAGCGCATTCAGGCGCTGCTCGACACCCATTTCATCCGGCTGTACGGGAACCCGCAGTTGTGGGTGGTTCAGATGGGTGCTGGCACAGGCGGGAGCGTCCACGTGGCCGTTGCCGAACCGAAACCGGCGGTCTAACATCGCATGCACCAGACGGCGCCGACGAATCGAAAAGCGCCGCTGGTGATGCGTGACGTTAGACGGCACGGGAGAAGCTCCGATGTTCAAACTGAGATTCTCGGAAGATAGGATTCAGCATTGGGCGAACCGGTACTCATACGCGGCCGAGGCACAATTTGAAAACGAAATTGCCCCCCGCGCTCGGGCACGTGGCTACCTGAAGCGATCGGAGTTCATAGAGCTGTGTAAATGGAAGACGCCGCGTACCAAGCTTCTCGTTCGGAAGAATCCCGCAGACATTGTTGAAGCGGTTACACGCGCTGCCCTCGAGAGTCGGCATGAGAACGTGAAGATCGGCGTCTTGCGATCCTTGTACGGAGTATCGTGGCCAACGGCGTCGGTGGTCCTGCACTTTTGCGACAAGCGGCGATACCCCGTTTTGGATTTCCGCGCGCTCTGGTCGCTGGGATACCCAATCCCGCCGACCTACACGCTTGATTTCTGGCTCGCGTACACCAAGTTCGTTCGCGACCTCGCTCGGCGTACCGGTCAGTCTATGCGGATTGTCGACCGGGCTTTATGGCAGTTCTCCAACGAGCGACAATGACAAGATGCCGTCTAACTTCGGCTGCACCCGACGGCGGCCGGTCGAGAACTGAGTTGATTTGACCGACTGTGCGGGGCCGCCGCGGGTGAGCCGCAGCGTTAGGCAGCCAACCAAGTTCGATGAAATTCCAATTTGAAGACACTCGGCCCACAGTGACCTCTGAGTCCATCTTGGCCGATCTCCGCAGAGTTGCCGCGGAACTTGGGGGGACAAGACTGCCGCAAAATCAATATCGAGAGCGAGGCCAGTTCTCTCACTCCGTCGTAAAGAAGCGGTTTGGCTCTTGGAATGCCGCAGTCGTGGCCGCAGGACTCGCTGCGGATCCCTCGCGACGCAACATTCCAGACGAGGAGTTGTTCGACAACCTGCGCGAAGCGTGGATTCAGCTGGGGCGTCAACCACGTCGATCAGAAATGGGTCCTCCGATCAGTCGCTTTGGTCGCGAGCCGTACGTCCGCCGCTTCGGGAGTTGGCTGGCGGCCTTGCGAGCCTTCGTCGGGATTACTGGTAGCGCGGACCAGCCACGTTCTGAGACAGCGGCAGGCAAAGCTGAGAATCCGCGCTACGCATCGCTCCGTCTGCGCTTTCAAGTGATGCAGCGAGACTCATTCAGATGCGTGACTTGTGGTCGTTCCCCCGCGACCCACACGGGTCTAATTCTCCATCTGGACCACGTCGTCCCATTCTCGAAGGGCGGTCGGACCGAACTCGCGAATCTGCGTACGACCTGCGCTGACTGCAATCTCGGAAAAGGCGACGCGTTATGATCGGCTGCCTAACACGGCTTGCAGCCGACGGCGGCTGGTGCGACCATGAGCCGCCGCGGCTGAAGCCTAACGTTGGCCAGACCTCTCGGGCAAGGGAGAGCGAGACTGCATGTTGCGCCCAGCATGACCAACCACGGAGAAACCCCTTGGCGAAGGTGACTATCGGAAAGCGCGCGACGGTTGAGAACATTCGAACCGTGTGGGCCAAGGAGTCTGAATTGTCGGACTGGCTTGCGACCGCCGAGGGAATGGAACTTTTGAGCCAGGACCTTGACCTTCAGATCGAAAACCCAAAGCGAGAGCTAAAAGGGGCCAACTTTCCCTGCGACATCGTCGCCAACCTCGTGGGCGATGAAGAGCGGATAGTTGTCATCGAGAACCAGTTTGGCCGCACCAATCACGACCACTTAGCCAAACTCATCACGTACGCAGCAACGCACAATGCCATGATTGGGATTTGGATAGCTGAAGAGGTCGCGGACGATCACAGACAGGTCATCGACTGGCTCAACAAGAACACGCCTGACACCATCGGGCTCTACCTTGCGGAGCTCAAAGCCTACACGATTGGAGGAAGCCCGCCGGCGCCGCAGTTGGATCTGGTTTGTCGGCCCAACGTAACGATGAAGCAAGGAAACGCGGACGTGACGGACGCGGAGAGAGAGCGCCGCGAACGCCGGATTTCCTTTTGGGAGGACATTCAGCAGCGGATGAAGAAGGAGAAGCTCCCCTTCCAACTTCAGAAGCCGGGGCCCGACCATTGGTCCAGCATTGCTATCGGTCGAGCAGGGTTCCACCTCAGCATGCTCCTAACCCCAATGCCTTTCGGAAATTCCGAGTCGACGAGTCATACCAGTTGAAGAGTCCACGACTGTTCGATCGATTCCGGCTTCATGAGTCGAGGCCAACGTGTGACGGGCTGCCGGACCGCG
>JACPZW010000031.1 GCA_016195265.1 Acidobacteriota bacterium
CTCCAATGTGTCCATCAGGATCCTTCCTCTCGTGTGCTTGGCGGCTCACGAGCGAAGTTTCTACCGTGGACACACTCCTTTCCCCGTCAAACTTCTACTGCCTCCCCGGCCGAGCCGGGGGGCCTCCCGGGGGCGCTAGATGACTCGATGAACACATTCGCCGCATGACTCCCCTCGATCTCATCCTCCGGCTGCTGCTTGCCGCCGGACTCGGCGCGGCGATCGGCATCGAGCGCGAGTTCCGGCGCAAGTCCGCTGGACTGCGAACCAACATGCTCATCGCGCTCGGTTCTGCGCTCTTCACCGTGATGTCGATTCGGTTCGCGGCCTCGGCCGGCACGCCCGATCGGATCGCGGCGGGGATCGTGACGGGCATCGGGTTTCTCGGCGCGGGGGCGATCCTGCAGAGCGGCGGCGCGGTGCACGGCATGACGACGGCGGCGACGATCTGGGTGAACGCGGCGGTCGGAACCGCGGCGGGCGCCGGCGAGTACGCGATCGCGTCGGTCGCGACGCTCATCACGCTCGTCGTCCTCGCGCTGCTGCAGCCGGTCGAAGACTACTTCGAGCGGCGCAAACCGTAATTCATTTCTTCTTCTGTGCCGGCCGCGCACCTTCGAGCGCCAGGGCCGGCTTCCCCGCCTGCTCCCACGCGCTGATGATCACGCTGGCGGTGTCGGTGATCGCCGCAGCGAGTTGCTTCTCCAGAATCGGCTTGACCGCCGTGTAGAACTTTTCGAAATAGGCGTCGTCATAGGCGTCGCGCCCCGCGATCGCCGCGCTGTCGGCGCTGAGGATCGCGCCGACCGATCGATTCGCCGCGAGCAGCGCGTCGAAGGCCGTATCGCGCGCGCTGGCGATTGTCCGCGGCGCCGCCGGCGCGATCGTCAGCTGCGAAAGATAGCGCTCGACGAGATCGGTTTCGAACCGCGCGTGCACACCGGTGTTTCCCGTGAGCTGCCCGTCGTAATTGTTTGACGCGTGCAGCGGCTGGTGGGCGTCCTGGATGTAATGGCCCGCGACCGGCGCGAACAGCACGACGTCACTCGGCGAGTACCGTCCTTCTCGCGCGAAGCCCTCGAACGCGCGGCGCAGGCTGCCGAACATCTCCGCCTCGCGCCACGGCAGCATCCCGAGGCGCTTGAGCCCGGCCTGTCCGAACTTTTCGAGCGCGGCGCCGTAGTCGCGCGGCACGCCCGTAAACGGCGGCGGCCCGAACTCGCGGGCGCCGAAATCCAGAAAATGATTCGGGTCGTCGTCCCACCCGGCGTTGCGCCACAGATCCGGATCGATCGCGCGCGCCACCAGCTCGGCGCGATAGCGCTCGAAGAACGGCTTCAGCGGCGGCGGGAGCAGATCGATCGCGCATCCCAGAATGTACCGGTGCCCGGTGAAGCCCCATGCGTGCGCGGAGGACGGCGCGAAGATCAGCGTGACGAACGCGGCCGCGGCCAGAACCCGGTGTCGCATGCTGATATATTAGGCGAGCCGCCAGTCGCGGACCACGTCACACTTGGATAACCTGACCCACACGCTCTTCGCGGCGACGCTCGCCCGCACGCCCCTGGCACACGCCGGCCGCGGCACGACCGCGGCCCTGTTGCTGGCGTCGAACGCGCCGGACATCGACATCGTCGCGACCGCCGGCGGCGCGGTGAGCTACCTCAAGTGGCATCGCGCGTTCACGCACGGGCCGATCGGCATCGTCGGACTCGGCGTCGCGACGGCCGGTCTCGTCTGGGCGGGACGCCGCCTGTGGGACCGCCGCAACGGCGCCGCCGGTCGCGGCGCGCCGGATGCCCCGAACGCCCCGGACGCGTCGTTCGGCATGCTCGTCGCCGTCTCGATCATCGGCGTCCTCTTTCACGTGCTCATGGATCTCCCGACGTCGTACGGATCGCGGATTCTCAGCCCGTTCGACTGGCACTGGTACGCGTGGGACTGGATGCCGATCGTCGACATCTACCTCCTCATCATCCTTGGCTCAGGACTGTTCATCAGCCGGGCGTCGGCCGACGCGCGCCGCCGCAATGCGACGATCGTCCTTGTCATGATGGCGGCCAACTACGGCGTGCGCGCCGTCGGGCACCGTCAGGCGCTGGCGCTGGTGCCGCGGATCTTCGGGCCGACGCTGCCCGCGCCGTGCGGTCCGGACGCGCCGCAGACGCTGCTGGATTGGTGGCCGCGGCCCGCCTCGCCGGCCGCGCCCGCGATGGGGACGCGGTGCCTGGTCGAGGCCGCCGCGCTGCCCTCCTTCAGCTCGCCGTTCTCCTGGCGCATCGTCGCGCAGTTTTCGAACGCGTACGAGTTGCGCGACATCGACATCCTCGATGCGCGGCTGCGCGGCGTCGAGGACGACGGCGACGCCCCGTGGCGCACCAACGTGCGGTATCCCAACGTCTGGACGCCGACGGTCCGGACGGCGGCGTCGACGCCGACGGCGCAGGTCTTTCTGGGGTTCTCGAGATTCCCGGCGGCGCGATCGGCGGAGGATGCCCAGCACGTCACGACCGTGCGCTTCACGGACGTCCGCTTCGTGGCCGGACCGGCGCCCGTCAATCAGCCGATCCGCCGCGACAATCTCTTCACGGCGAGCGTGCACGTCAGCCCGGACGGCCGCGTGCTCGACGAAGCGATCGGGCGCTGATCGCCGTCAGCGATCGCCGAACACTTCCGCTTCGAACTTCTTCAGCGTCGCGCCGGTCTTCCACGCGTCGCGCGGCAGCCCGGCCTTCACGCACGTCTGCACGACGAACGTCTCGCGATCCCAGCGCCATTCGGTCGCCACCTGCGGCAGCAGCAGTCCGCGGCGCCAGTGCATCTCCACGACGAGGCCGTGGCGGCCGATTTCGATCTCGTCGATGACCGCGACCGGCTCGAGCGGACCGAGCAGCGATAGTTCGATGTCCAGGCGCGACAATTCGGCCGCGGTGACGGGCGGAAATCTGGGATCGGCGCTGCACGCTGCCACTGCGCAGCGCACGACGACGTGGCCGAGCGGATCGGTCGCCTCGACGCGGCCGATGCACCCGCGCAAGTCGCCGTCGATGTGGAGCGTGACGAACGCGCCGCCCGCGCGGGCGAAGACTCCGTCACGCGGCGGCGAGGGTACCGCGCTCGTGCTCACGTGCGCGGCGACCGCGTCGCGCGCGAGCTGCAGCAGGAGACGGCGATCAGATTCGTTGGTCATTACAGAAAAAAGATGAACCACCCGTGGTTACATTGTCTTGAAGGTCCCAAAGGCTGCCGCGAGGTATCCGACGACGGACGATTTGTCGCCCGAGACGTCGCCGGAGTCCGCGTAATCGAGAATCACGGCATCGCGCGCGCCGAGCGCCAGGGCCGCGCGCATCACCGCGACCGTGGGTCCGCCGCCGCAGGCGTGATCCGGTTCGGCAGTGAGTACCGCCTGCAGGCCGTCGGCGTCGACGCGCGACACGCAGTCGATCACCGTGCGATCCAGCGCCGCGGCCGTAACGGCATCGTGATAGTGCGAGAGGTCCGTGCTCGCGACGAGCAGCGTGCGCGCCCCGGCAAGGACGCCGAGCACGCGCGCCAGGGCGTCGCCGAGGGCGCGCGTTGTCGCGGCCGTCTGATGCCCCATCACGAGCGGGACGATCGGCGCGTCCGGCGCCAGCCGCTGGACGAACGGCAGCTGCATTTCGAGCGAGTGCTCGCGCGCATGTGCGGGCGGATGCTCGTGTATCACCGTCGACGCGGCGAGGAGCGCCCGGGCGCACGCGGCGTCAATCGGCGCCACGCCAAACGGCGACTCGAATCCCCCGTCGGCGACGATCGACACGCCCTCAAAGGCGACGAAGTGCGACGGCCCGACGAGCACGATGCGGTCGAACGTGCGGCCTCTCAGCAAAGCATAGGCGTGCGCGGCGACGGGACCGGAGTACATCAGGCCGGCGTGCGGCGCAATGAGAGCCACCAGGTCCCCATCGAGATCGCGAGTCGTCTTGGCGAGATGACGGTCGACGGCGGCGCGCAGCGCCGGCGCCGACCCCGGATACCAGTTTCCCGCTACCGCCGCGCGTCGAATGTTCTGCACCCGGCACCCCGCACCGCGCACCCGCACCCGCGCTCAGCACCAGGCACCTCGGCACCCGGCACGCTCTTCTCGCATGCTAGCATTTGCCATGCCTTCGGAGTTTTCGCGGGACCAAATCGCCGCGATCGCGGCGCTGGCCCGCCTCGAGCTCGATCCCGCCGAAGTCGAGTTGTTCGCGCGGCAGCTCGGCGACATCCTCGCGTACGCCGAGCAGGTTCGGCGCGTCGACACCACCGGCGTTCCGCCGACGGCGAGCGTCGTCACGCGTCATGCCACGGACCGTGCAGACGAACTGCGGCCGTCGCTCGACCGCGACGTGGCGATCGAGAGCGCGCCGGACCCCGCGCTCGACGCCGGATTCTTCAAAGTGCCCCGAGTCATCGGATGACGTCCGATCGGATGACAACGTCCGCCGGGATCACCGTCCGCAGCGTGCGCGACGACGTGCGTGCGCGCGCGCGATCGGCCTCCGACGTCTGCCGCGCGGCGCTCGCGCGCATCGAATCGCTCGACCCGCACCTTCACGCGTTCAACACCGTGGTGGGCGAACGCGCGCTCGCGCGCGCGGCCGAGATCGATCGCGATTTCGATCGGTGGCGCGATCGCCCGCTGGTCGGCGTCCCGGTCGCGGTCAAGGACAACATGTGCACGCGCGGCGTCCGGACGACCGCATCGTCGCGCATGCTCGAACACTATGTGCCGCCGTACGACGCGACGGCCGTGGAGCGGCTCGAAGCGGCCGGCGCGGTCATCGTCGGCAAGACCAACTGTGACGAGTTCTCGATGGGATCGTCGAACGAGAACTCGGCGTTCGGCCCGGTGCACAACCCCTGGGCCCTCGACCGGATCCCGGGTGGGACGAGCGGCGGATCGGCGGCGGCCGTGGCGGCGCGGATCACGCCGCTCGCGTTGGGGTCCGATACCGGCGGATCGATTCGGCAGCCCGCGTCGCTCTGCGGCGTCGTCGGTCTCAAGCCGACTTACGGCCGCGTGTCGCGCTACGGTCTCATCGCCTTCGCGTCGTCGCTCGATCAGATCGGTCCGATCGCGCGTACCGTGGACGATGCGGCGCTGGCGCTCAATGTGATTGCCGGAGCGGATCCGCGCGACGCGACCAGCGCGCCCGAAGCCGTGCCGGACTTCACGGCGGCCCTCACCGGCGATGTTCGTGGCGCGCGGATCGGCGTGCCGCGCGCGCTGCTCGAGCACGGCGTGGACGTCCAGGTGTCACGCGCTATCATGACGGCGCTCGACACGCTCGCCTCGCGCGGCGCGACGCTCGTCGACGTCCAATTGCCGCACGCGGAGTACGCGATCCCGGTCTACTACCTGGTCGCGACCGCGGAGGCGAGTTCGAACCTCGCGCGGTACGACGGCGTCCGGTACGGCTTTCGCGCGGCACCCGGCGCCTCGCACCCGGCACCCGGCACCCAGCACTCAGCACCCAGCACCCAGCACTCAGCCCTCGGCACCATGTACGCGCAGACCCGAGCGCGCGGATTCGGCCCAGAAGTGAAGCGGCGGATCATGCTCGGCACCTACGTCCTCAGCGCGGGCTATTACGACGCGTACTACCTGAAGGCGCAGCAGGTGCGCACGCTGATCCTGCGAGACTACGAGCAGGCGTTCAGCGGCGCGGACGCGGTCGACGCGATCGCGATGCCGACGAGCCCGACGCCGGCGTTCAAGATCGGCGAGCGCGTCGACGATCCGCTCCAGATGTACCTGGCCGACGTGTTCACGGTGAGCGCGAACCTCACCGGTCTGCCGGCCGTCAGCGTGCCGTGCGGCTTCGCGGACAACGGGCTGCCGATCGGCCTCCAGTTGACGGGCAGACGCTTCGACGAGGCAGGACTGCTCCGCCTCGCCGACGCGTATCAGCGTGACACCGAATGGTGGAAACCGGCGCCGCCGATCGTGACGGGGTGAAGTCGCCCGAGTGGGCGACGTTCACCGACGAAGCGCTGCTCGCGCTGCGCATGTGCGATCTCGGTCTGTCGATCGACGGCACTGACATCGAGCCGCGGATTGCGCAGCTCGACGCCGAGCTCGTCGCGCGCGGACTGAAGGTGCGCATCCGCTACTGGCTCTCCGACGAGTGGTTCACGCCGGACGGCGTGCCCGGCATCGCCATCCCCTTCTATCTCGCGCATCCGCGCCTGCAGAAGCTCGAGCTCGCGCAGATGCTGGAAGTCGAAGGCGGCGACCCGGTGTCGTGCATGCGCATTCTGCGCCACGAGGCCGGCCACGCGATCGACAACGCGTACGCGTTGCGCCGGCGGCCAACGCGCCGGCGTCTCTTCGGCAATCCCGAGACTCCGTATCCCGAGTACTACACGCCCAAGCCGTACAGCAAGAGCTTCGTCCACCATCTCGATCACTGGTACGCGCAGAGCCATCCCGACGAAGACTTCGCCGAGACGTTCGCCGTCTGGCTCGACCCGCAGTCGGCGTGGGCCGCGCAACATTCGGGATGGCCGGCGCTGCGCAAGCTCGAGTACATGGATCGCCTGATGCGCGAGCTGGCGCGCACGCGCCCGCGCGTGCGGTCGACGGCGACGGTCGATCCGCTGCCGCGCCTGCGCAAGACGCTCGGCGAGCACTACAAGAAGAAACGCGAACACTACGGTCTCGATCACCCGGATTTCTACGATCGCGACCTGCGCTATCTATTTTCGAACGCGCCGCAGCACGCCAGACGGCCGCTCGCCGCGCCGTTCATCCGCCGCATCCGGCGTGAAGTCCGCAGCACCGTCGCGAGCTTCACCGACAGCTACCAGTACACGATCGATCAGCTGATCGAGGAGATCATCGATCGCTGCCGGACGGAAGGCCTGCGGCTGACGGAATCCGAACGGGAATCGAAGACCGACTTCCTGGTCTTCCTCACCGTTCAGACGATGAACTACCTGCACAGCGGGCGGCACCGGGTGGCGCTGTGAGCAACGTCAAGTTGCGGGTCCTCGCACTCGTGCACCGGCACCTCATCCCGCCGGATCAGATCGAACCTGGCACCGACATCACCTCGGCGCCCTGGCGCACGGAGTACGACGTCCTGTCCACGCTGCGCGGCATGGGCCACGAGGTCCATGTGCTCGGCGTCCACGACGACCTCGGCGACATCCGCCGCGCCGCGACCGAGTGGAAGCCGCACATCGCGTTCAACCTGCTCGAGGGCTTCGACGACATCGTCATCTTCGACCAGAACGTCGTCTCGCACCTGGAGCTGCTCAAGCTGCCGTACACCGGGTGCAATCCGCGCGGGCTGCTTCTGGCGCGCGACAAGTCGCTGTCAAAGAAGCTGCTCGCCTACCATCGCATCGCGGTCCCCGAGTTCGAGGTCTTTCGCGTCGGCCGGCCGGTGCGCCGTCCCAAGCGTCTGGCGTTTCCGCTGATGGTGAAGTCGCTGACCCAGGAAGCGTCGATCGGCATCTCGCAGGCGTCGGTCGTCGACACCGACGAGAAGCTGACGGAGCGCGTGGCGTTCATCCACCAGAGCATCGGCACGGCCGCCATCGTCGAGCAGTACATCGAGGGCCGCGAGTTGTACGTCGGGATCATGGGGAATCAGGCGCTGCAGGCGCTCCCCGTCTGGGAACTGTTCTTCTCCAACATGCCGCCGGACGCCCGGCGCATCGCGACGGACCGCGTGAAGTGGAGCGTGAAGTACCAAAAGAAGTACGGCATCGACAGCGGGCCGGCCAGGGATCTCACCGAAGATCAGGCGGCCGAGATTCAGCATCTCTGCAAGCGCGCGTACCGGGCGCTGGAGTTGAGCGGCTTCGCGCGGATCGATCTGCGGCTCGATGAGCAAGGCCACGCCTGGGTGCTCGAAGCGAACCCCAACCCTCAGATCGCGCGCGGCGAAGACTTCGCGGCGTCCGCAGAGAAAGCCGGGATCAGCTACGAAGGCGTGCTGCAGCGGATCATCAACTTGGGCCTGCGCTGGCAGCCGGAGAGTGTGGCCTGAGAAACTTGGAAGTTGGAAGTTGGAAGTTAGAAGGCAGACACGCTGGGCTGGGAGAGCGGGCCCGCCCCGCCGAAGCACGCGCTAGCGTGCGTAGGCGGGACGCGTCGCGAGCTTCACGATCACCAGCACCAGGCCGACCAACGCCAGGATTGGCAGCAGCGGAATCAGCAGCGCGAAGCCCACCGCGAACACTGCAATCGCGACCCCGATAAACGCGGTCACCAGCACGAACGGCAGGACGACCAGGGCCACCGTCGTCTTGATGAGCATCCGAAGCAGGAAGAACGGGAAGAAGAGGAGCGCGAAGGGCAGGCAGAGGATGCCGAACAACAGGCCGAAGAAGAGCCGGAGCGGCAGCGTCAGCAGGAAGAACATATATCGGTCATTTACGAGCCGCCGCTTCGACAAGTTCCGGCGCCCGGAGCTGATCGGCGGGACCGTGCGGGGCGCTCGGCGAGAGGTAGGCCATCGGTTGATGGGTCAGCCGCTCGTCGAGACTCTTCACGACCCTCGCGGCACCGCCCGCGGTCTTCTTCGTCTTGGTGAAACCCACGATGACGCAGAACCCGATGAACAGCACCAGCACGAAGACGGTGCTCGAGGCCACTCCCTGCAGTGCGCCAATCGCTATCTGAAGAACGTCATCGCTCATGCATCGGCCTCCGCGGACGGCGATTTCGGCGCCGGCACGTCATAGTACACGAGGCCGCGCCGGACTTCTTCCATCGCGACGCGCTCCGCCTTGTGTGCCAGCGGCACGTCCTCGCCCAGCCTGACGCGGGCCCCTTTGCGAAGCTGTTTCGCCCGAAGCGCGGCGACGTCGACGAAAAGGAACCGGCTTCCGATGGGTGGCGCCGGCTCGGCCGGAATGATCGGAGCGTCCGTCTGTTCGGATTGAGGGGTCGTGTCGTCCATGGTAGCCCTAAGAGCGTAACAACTTGCCGTACGTCCGGGCAAGTCCGACGAGTCCGGTCAGGCAGGTGGGCGGTGGCCCTCCCGCCCGCCTCACCCGCCCTCGAGTTCAGGCCGCGACGTCGACCTTGATCGACCGCGGCTTGGATTCCTCGCGCAGCGGCAGTCGCACCACGAGCACGCCGTTCTTGTACTCGGCCGACACCTTGGTGGAATCGACCGTCTGCGGCAGCGAGAACGCGCGGCTGAACGTGCCGTAGCGGCGCTCGACGCGGTGGAACTGCTCTTCCTTCACGTCGCTCGCGAACTTCTTCTCGCCCGCGATGGTCAGCGTGTCGTTCTCGACGGTGATGTTGATGTCCTCGCGCGTCATGTCCGGCAGTTCGGCCTTGAGCACGAGCTCATGATCGCCGTTCTGATAGATGTCCACGGGCGGAATCCATGACCCGGTGGTCATCAGCCCTTCGTCGGTCGTCGGACGGCCGTAGGCGTCGGTGAACACGCGGTTCAGCCGATCCTGAATCTGCGCGAACTCACGAAACGGATCCCAGCGAACGATAGCCATAACTCCTCCTTGGCCGGCGGGTCCCACGGACCCGCCCTGTGTGGTTATTACTTGGTCTCGGCGTACTCCGCGTCGACCACTTCCGCGTCCTTGACGTTGCTGCTGGGCGAACCCTGGGCGCCGGACGCCGGCGCGCCCTGCGCCGCTTTGTAGAGCTGTTCCGCGACGGCATGCGACGCCTTCTGCAGCCGTTCAGTCGCGCTCTTGATCGCGATGAGGTCTTCGCCTTCGATCGCCTTCCGGGCATCGGCAATCGCGGCGTTGATGGATGACAGCTCGCCGACCGCGATCTTCTCGCGGTTCTCGTTGATCGTCTTCTCCACCTGATACGCGAGCGTGTCCGCCTGATTGCGCGCGTCGATGAGATCGCGGCGCGCCCGATCCTCGGACGCGTGGCTCTGGGCTTCCGTCACCATGCGGTCGACCTCGTCCTTGGACAGCCCGCTCGATCCGCTGATGGTGATGTTCTGTTCCTTGCCGGTCGCCATGTCCTTGGCGGTCACCTTGACGATGCCGTTGGCGTCGATGTCGAAGGCCACCTCGACCTGCGGCAGCCCGCGCGGCGCCGGCGGCAGCCCGACCAGGTGGAAACGGCCCAGCGTCCGATTGTCGCGCGCCAGCGGACGCTCGCCCTGAAGGACGTGCACTTCGACGCTCGTCTGGTTGTCGGCCGCGGTCGAGAAGACCTCGCTCTTCCGCGTCGGGATCGTCGTGTTGCGGGTGATGAGCAGCGTCATGACGCCGCCGAGCGTTTCGATGCCGAGCGACAGCGGGGTCACGTCGAGCAGCAGGACGTCCTTCACTTCGCCCGAGAGGACGCCGCCCTGCACGGCCGCACCGACCGCCACCACCTCATCCGGATTCACGCCCTTGTGCGGATCCTTGCCGAAGAACTCGCGCACGAGCTGCTGGACCTTCGGCATACGCGTCGAGCCGCCGACGAGCACCACCTCGTCCACTTTCTTCGGATCGATCCCCGCGTCGGCCAGCGCCTGGCGCACCGGCGCCATCGTCTGCTGCAGCAGCTCGTCGACCAGCTGCTCCAGCTTCGCCCGCGTCAGCTTCATCGCCAGATGCTTCGGCCCGCTCTGA
This sequence comes from Acidobacteriota bacterium, assembly GCA_016195265.1. GTDB lineage: Bacteria > Acidobacteriota > Vicinamibacteria > Vicinamibacterales > CAVVIG01 > SRVP-36. The sequence goes on from JACPZW010000031.1 coordinate 10,597, forward strand.
TCGGCCGTGATGAACGGCAGGCTGATTTCGGTTTCGACGGCCGTCGACAACTCGACCTTGGCCTTCTCCGCGCCTTCCTTCAGGCGCTGGAGCGCCATGCGGTCCTTCGACAGATCGACGCCGTCGCTCTTGCGGAACTCGGCGACGAGCCACTCGATGATGCGATCGTCGAGGTCGTCGCCGCCGAGGTGCGTGTCGCCGTTGGTGGCTTTCACTTCGACGACGCCCTCCCCCACTTCGAGGACGGAGATGTCAAACGTGCCGCCGCCGAAGTCGTACACCGCGATCGTCTCGTCCTTCTTCTTGTCGAGGCCGTAGGCGAGCGCGGCCGCCGTCGGTTCGTTGATGATGCGCAGCACGTTGAGACCGGCGATCCGGCCCGCGTCCTTCGTCGCCTGCCGCTGCGAGTCGTTGAAGTACGCCGGGACGGTGATGACCGCGTCAGTCACCTTTTCGCCGAGGTAATCCTCGGCCGCCTGCTTCAGCTTCTGCAGGACCATCGCGGAAATTTCGGGCGGCGAGTAGCTCTTGCCCCGCGCATCGACGCGGGCGTCACCGTTCGCGGCGCTGCTCACCGTGTACGGAACGCGCGACGCTTCGCTCGAGACCTCGCTGAACTTCCGCCCCATGAAACGCTTGATCGAAAAGACCGTGTTCTCGGGATTCGTGACGGCCTGGCGCTTCGCGACCTGCCCCACCAGACGCTCGCCGTCCTTGGTCATGGCTACGACCGACGGTGTCAGGCGCGCGCCTTCCTGATTCACGATGACCGTCGGCTGCCCACTTTCCATCACCGAGACGACCGAGTTCGTCGTGCCGAGGTCGATTCCAATCACTTTGCCAGCCATAGAGGAGCCCTCGTTTCTTGAAGGATGCCACCATCATAGGAGAACTATGAGTCAATGTAAAGCATATGATATAAGTGTAATACACTCATATAAATTGTGCTAACTATCCCCTTGTTCATCTTCATGTTACCGTGACGCTGGCAGCCGGCACCGCGTCTGTGACATCATGCTTTCGCAGCTTCATGGCGTCCCTCCGCATCCTCTTCATTGGCGACATCGTCGGCCGGCCAGGCCGAGACCTCGTAAAAGCCGGCTTGCCCGCGCTACTCGACCTTCACCGCATCGACTTCGTCATCGCCAACGTCGAAAACGCCGCGGCCGGGTTCGGCATCACGCGCGAGATCGGGGACCAACTGCTCGACGAAGGCGTCGACGTCATGACGTCCGGCAATCACATCTGGGACCGGAAAGAGGCGCTCGACTACATCGGCGCCGAGGCGCGGCTGTTGCGGCCGGCCAACTTCCCCGCCGGCGCGCCGGGCAGCGGCAGCTATCTCGCGCGCACGCAGGACGGCCGGTCCGTCGGCGTGATAAACGTGATGGGCCGGGTGTTCATGGTCAGCATCGACGACCCGTTTGCGATCGCCGCGCGCGAAATCGAGGCGCTGCGAGCGCGCACGCGGGTCATCTTCGTGGACTTCCACGCCGAGGCGACCTCGGAGAAGCAGGCGATGGGATGGCACCTCGACGGCAAGGTCACTGCCGTCGTGGGCACGCACACGCACGTGCAAACCGCAGACGAGCGGCTGCTGCCTAAAGGCACGGCGTACCTCACGGACGCCGGCATGACCGGGCCGCACGACTCGATCATCGGCGTGGAGGTCCAGGCGGCGCTCGGCCGGTTCCTGACGGCGATGCCGTCAAAATTCGAAACGGCCGCCGGGAATCCGCGGCTCAACGCCGTCGTCGTCGATGCCGACGATGCGACCGGGCGCGCGTCGAGCATCGAGCGTCTGAGCTACAGTCTCGAGGAGTTGAAGGCGCTGGGGCATGGCTGACCTTTTCGATTTGCCGTTCGAAGACGACGAGCCGCACGCGCCGGAATCGCCCACGGCCGCCGAATCCGCGGCCACACCCGTCGCCGTGCGCCGCGTGCTGACCGTCACCGAGCTGACCGTCCGGGTGCGCGACCTGCTCGAAGCGGAATTCGCCGAGGTGCTGGTTGAAGGCGAACTGTCGAACTGCAAGGTGTGGAATACGGGCCACCTGTACTTCACGCTGAAGGACGGCGCTTCGCAGATTCGGGGGGTCGTGTTTCGCACGGCGCTGCGCTATCTCAAGTTCAAGCCTGGTGACGGGCTCCGCGTCGTCGCGCGCGGACGCGTGTCGGTCTACGAGCCGAAGGGCGAGTACCAGCTGGTCTGCGAGTACATGGAGCCGCAGGGACTCGGCGCCCTGCAACTCGCATTCGACCAGCTCCGGAAGCGACTGCAGGACGAAGGCCTCTTCGACGCTGCGCGCAAGCGCCCGCTGCCGGCGCTACCGCGCAAGATCGGCATCGTGACGTCGCTCGACGGCGCCGCCATCCGCGACATCATCAAGATTCTGCGGCGCCGCCACGCCAACGCGCATCTCGTGATCCGTCCCGCGCGTGTTCAGGGCGAGGGCGCGGCCATCGACATCGCGCGCGGCCTGCGCGCAATCGGGCGCGTACCGGGCGTCGACGTCGTGATCGTTGGTCGCGGCGGCGGGTCCATCGAGGATCTCTGGGCGTTCAACGAGGAAATCGTCGCGCGCGCGATCGCGCAGTGTCCCGTGCCGGTGATCTCGGCGGTCGGCCACGAGTCGGACGTGACGATCGCGGATTTCGTCGCCGACCTTCGCGCGCCGACGCCGTCGGCGGCCGCCGAACTGGTCGTCGCCGCAACCGGAGATTTCGCGACGCGGATCGACGGGCTGCGCGATCGTCTGCGCGCCGCGGCGCGGGGCCGCCTGCAGGGCCTCGGCCGGCGGGTCCACGCCGCCGACAGCCGGCCGGCGTTTGCCGGTTTCCGCGGGCGGCTGGCGATGCGCGCGCGGTACGCCGGCGATCTCGTACACACGCTCGACCGGCTCATCCGCGACGCGCTCGTCGCCCGCGAACGCCGGCGGCAGGCGCTCGAGCGTCAGCTGGCGACGTTCGACGTCGGGCGCCGGCTCGCGCAGTTTCGCGGCCGCCTCGACACCTCGTCCAAGGCCCTGCTCGGCGCCGCGCGCCGGCGGCGCGAGCAGGCGAGAGGGCACCTGGCCGACGTCGCGGGCCGCCTCGAGACGCTGAGCCCGCTCGCCGTGCTGGGGCGCGGCTATGCGGTCTGCTGGACCGGCGACGGCGCGCGCATCGTGCGCGCCGCGTCCGACGTCTCGGTCGGCGACACGGTCCGCGTGAACTTGAGCAAAGGAAAGATTACCGCTAAGGTGTCAGGAACCGAATGAGTCAACCCGCCGGGCCATCCATCAAGGACTTCGAGGCCGCGCTCGCCGAGCTCGAGTCGATCGTCAAGAAGCTCGAGGAGGGCGACCTGGCGCTCGATCAGTCGCTGGCGCTGTACGAACGCGGCGTGCAGCTCTCGCGCTTCTGCCACGCGCGCCTCGAGGACGCCGAGCGCCGGATTGAAATCCTCAACGAGCGCGGCGAGCTGAAGGCCGCGCCGGCCTCGCTCGCCGACGAGCCGGGCCAGGGCGAAGGCCGCGGCTGAGCCGGTCGTGCCCACCGAATCGCTCTCGGGTTTCCTCGAACACGCGCGCGCCCAGGTCGACTCGGCGATTGAGCGGTACTTGCCGTCTCCGCCTGCAAGCCCGGCCCTCGTCTGCGAGGCGATGCGTTACTGCGTGTTCGCCGGCGGCAAGCGCCTGCGTCCCGTCCTCACGCTCGCGGCCGCCGACGCCGTGGCGCAGCGCCAACGCGCACCCGCGGAGGCGTCGGTCGCGCTGGCGCTGCCCGCGGCGTGCGCCATCGAAATGATTCACACCTACTCGCTCATCCACGACGATCTGCCCGCGATGGACGATGACGTGCTGCGGCGCGGACGGGCGACGCTGCACGTCGTCTACGGCGAGGGCATCGCGATCCTCGCCGGCGACGGCCTGCACGCCGAAGCGTTCGGACTTCTCGCGCGCGAGCCGGCGAGCGACGATCCCGCGGTCGCCGCGCGGAAGCTGCAGGTCCTGCGCGCGGTCGCGGAAGCAGCCGGCGCGGCCGGCATGGTCGGCGGACAAGCGATCGATCTCCAGGCGGCAGGTCAAGCGCCGGGCCATCCCGTCACGCTCAACGCCGAATCCCTGCGCGCGATGCACGCGCGCAAGACCGGCGCGCTCATTCGCGCCGCCGCGGTCAGCGGGGCCATCATGGCCGGTGCCGACCGCGCGCTCGTCGAGGCCGTGGATCGCTACGCCGCCGACGTCGGCCTTGCGTTTCAGATCGTCGACGACATCCTCGACGTGGAGGGTGATCCGGCCTCACTCGGCAAGACCGCGGGCAAGGACGCCGCCGGCGCGAAGCCGACGTATCCCGCATTCTTCGGCCTCGCGCGATCGCGCCAACTCGCCGATGAATGCTCGGAACGCGCCCATCAGGTGCTGGCCGGTGCCGGCCTGACGGACGGCTGGTTGCCGGCGATCGCCGATTGGATTGTCCGGCGGCGGAACTAGCTAGCCTTCGAGCTCGAGCGCGGCATGCGCCGCGCGGATCAACAACGTCGCCACGTCTTCAGGCGGCCGCGACGCGCCGGCCAGCGCGTCGAACGTCTCGAAGCTTGTCAGACTGAAGAGAACCAGCGCGACGTCTTCCGCGACCGCGGGGGAGGGGCGACCGTGCCGCTCCGCGAACCGCTTGACGAGATGACGCGCAGCGTCAAGGCGATGCTCGTCGGCGGCGCGCAGGGTGCGTTCGGCTGCCGGGTCCAGCAACGCCAGGCTTCGCAGACGCCGGATGACCGGACGGTCAGCGGCCCAAAAGCCGGCCAGAGACCCGATGAACTCGGCGAGCGCGTCGAAGGGCACTGATTGCGCGCTCGATTCGCGAAGCGTGGCAACGAGACCACGCGCGGCGAGGTCGCTGAAGAGCGCGTCCCGCAGGCCCTTCTTCGACCCGAACTGGTAATAGACCGTCATCCGCGCGACGCCCGCGCGTGCCGCGACGGCGTCCACGGTGAAGCCCTTGCCGCCATGAGTGACCAGCAGATCGCGTCCGGCGGTCAACACGCGGTGCTTGGTCGCGTCGGTGAGCGCCCGGCGACGGCCGGTCGAGTACGGACGTGGGCTCATAGAATCAATAGTTTATAATTAGTCGTATCATATATACAAATAATTTATTGGCACAATGGCGAGCAACGTGAAATCCTGCGTCGCGAAGCATGGCTAAGGGAACGCGGCTCGATTCGGCTCTCGTCGAGCGCGGCCTGGTCACGTCGCGTGAACGCGCGCGTGCGTTGATTCTGGCCGGGCAGGTCACGGTCGACGGCCACGTCGTGTCGAAAGCCGGCGCGCAGGTCGCGGAGGACTCGCTCGTCGCGCTCGTCGCGCCGGATCATCCGTACGTCGGGCGGGGCGGCGTGAAGCTCGCGCACGCGCTGAAGGCGTTCGCCATCGACCCAACCGGGCGTCGCGCGCTCGACATCGGCGCGTCGACCGGCGGCTTCACCGACGTGTTGCTCCAGCGCGGCGCGACCAGCGTGATTGCGCTCGACGTGGGGCGGGGGCAACTTGATTGGAAGCTGCGCACCGACTCACGCGTCCTCGTGCGCGAAGGCGTCAACGCGCGCGCGCTGACAGCCGACGACGTGCCGCATCCGGTCAGCCTCGTCACGATTGACGTCGCATTCATCTCGCTTCGCCTCATCCTTCCGGCGTTGCCCCCGTTTCTCGAACGGAGCGCCCAGGGCGCCGACATCGTGGCGCTGGTCAAACCGCAGTTCGAGGCGGGGCGCGACCAAGTCGGCGCGCGGGGTCTCGTGAAGGATCCGGCCGTCCATGCAGCCGTCCTGGCGCGCGTGACCGGCGCGGCGGCGGCAGTCGGCCTGCGTCGCATCGCGATGACGCCGTCGCCCATAACGGGCGCGACGGGCAACCAGGAGTACTTCCTTCATCTTAGGGCTGAGGGCTGAGGGCTGGGGCCTTCGCCTTGACACTGCGCAGTACAGCCTTGAGACTTCAGGCTTGTGACTTCGATCAGGCGCGTCGGCATCGTCGCCAAGTCGCATCTCCGCGCGGCCACGCCGCATCTGGGGGAGATCGCGTCGTGGCTCGAGGCCCGCGGCGTTGAAGCGATCTTCGAAACCGCGACCGCGGCGCTGTTGCCCGCGTCAGGGGCGGCGCGCGCGCGGGGCGCGATCGACAAGTCCGCGCTGGCGCAGCGGGCCGACCTAGTCGTCGTCCTCGGCGGCGACGGCACGCTCCTCTCGATGGCCGATTGCATCGGCGCGGCGGGCGTGAACGTGCCGATCCTGGGCGTCAACTTCGGCAGCCTCGGGTTCCTCACCGAGGTCACGCTGCCCGAGCTGTACCCGTCGCTCGAGGCGGCGCTCGACGGCCGCGCACCCATCGAAGATCGCATGATGCTCCGCGCGGCGACCCTGCGCGGCGGCGGCGTCTCCGCGGAGCACGTCGCGCTGAACGACGTGGTCGTCACGAAGGCGGCGCACGCACGGATGATCGAGTTGTCGGTCTGGGTGGGTGAGGAGTTCGTCACGCGAATCAAGGCGGACGGCCTCATCGTCGCGACGCCCACCGGATCGACCGCGTATAACCTCGCGGCGGGCGGTCCGATCGTGCAGCCGACGCTGGACGCCCTGCTGCTGACGCCGATCGCCCCGCACATGCTGACGAACCGGCCCATCGTGATCCCCGCCGCGACGCCGGTCCGCGTGCAGCCGCTGATGGAAGAGCGCGACGAGGTCTACGTGACATTCGACGGCCAGGCCGGATTCGAGCTGCAGGCGGGCGACGAAATCCGGATTCACCGGGCCGACCGGACGCTGCGGCTGATCCGCCCGACGACGCGCAGCTACTTCGCGGTGCTGCGGGAGAAACTGAAGTGGGGAGAACGCTGATACTTCTGCACGTTCTTGTTGTGATCGCCGAGCGACCGGGCGAATTCGTGTGATCCGTCGTTGCGGCTCACGAAGTACAGGAAGTCGGCGTCCGCCGGATGGACCGCGGCCTCGAGCGCTGCGCGGCCGGGTGACGCGATGGGACCGGGCGGCAGACCTGAGTACCGATACGTGTTGTACGGGGAATCGAACGCGAGATCGTCGTGCCGCAGGTTGCCGTCGTACCGCCCCGTTCTCTGCAGCGCGTAGATGACGGTCGGATCGCACTGCAGCGGCATCCCGATCCGCAGCCGGTTCTCGTAGACGGCGGCGACGATGGGCCGCTCGTCCGGCCGCGCGGTTTCTTTCTCGACGATCGACGCGAGCGTGACGAGCTGATGCAGCGACCGCGAGCGGGCCTGGGCCGCCTGGCGCAGATCCGCCGTGAGCACGTGCTCGAACCGCGCGACCATCAGCCGCACGAGCGCGGCGGCGTCGGTATGACGCGACAACGAATACGTCTCCGGAAACAGATACCCTTCGAGCGTCGCCGCGGCCGCGTCGAGGTGTCGAATGGGTAACGGATCCTGCGCCGCCGCCACGAAGGCGGCACGGGGACCGAAGCCGCGGGCCTCGAAGATCGTCGCCATCTCGGCGATGGTGAGCCCCTCGGGAAACGTGACGTTGACGACGTACACGTCGCCGCGCGACAGCTTATCGATGATCTCGAACGGTGTCATCGCGCGGTCGAACCGGTACTCGCCGGCTTTGAGATGACGGCCCCGACCGGACTGCCACAGCGCGAGGCGAAACGTCCAGGCGTCGCGGACCACGCCGCCCGCGACGAGGCGCTCGCCGATCGTGCGGCTGCCCGCGCCCATCGGCAGATCGACGAACTGCTCGGGTCCCGTAAAGCCGCGGTACGGCTGGTGGACGCGCGTGTACATCAGCGCGGCCGCGCCGCACGCGAGGGCCAGGCAGGTGACGAGAAAGACGGCGAGGGCGCGCATGCGTCGGCCAGCGTCAGCTGGGCGGCCTCCGATCAAGATAGTCCTGCAGGACGACGGCGGCGGCTGCCGCATCGAGGCGTTTCTTCCGGCGCCGCCAATCGCGCTCGCCGACCGCGAGGCGGCTCTCGGCTTCGCGGCTGCTCAGCCGTTCGTCCTCCGTCACAATCGCCAGCGGCGTGCGCTTCCTGAGCGCGCCGATGAACGCGGTCACGCGCGCGGTCTGATCGCTCGGCGTGCCGTCGAGCCGCGCCGGCAGACCCACGACGATCAACGCCAGCCCGTCGTCTTCGGCGACGAGCTCGCCGATCCGGCGCGCGACGCGCTCGACGGCGTCGGCGTCATCGCGTACGGCGATCGTTTCGAGCGGCCGCGCGAGCGTCCGCGTCGCATCGCTGATCGCGAGGCCGAGACGCCGCGTCCCGAAATCGATCGCCAGCACCCGCCCGGTCACGCCGTCACCACGTCACCCCATGTCTCCGTCAGCAGATGTTATAATTTCTGCTCCCCCACACACCTGTGAAACGTTGCTGTCTCGTCCTGCTCGTCGTTTGCCTCGGCGCGGCAGCCGCCTGCGGGATCCGCCGTCCGCCCCAGAAGTTCCACCAGAAGCTGGTGATCCTCGGATTCGACGGCCTCGATCCCCGACTCGTCCAGAAATGGATGGACGACGGCAAGCTGCCGCATCTGAAGAAGCTCGCGAGCGCCGGCGGCGGCGTGCGGGCGCTCGAGACGACGCATTCACCCGAGTCGCCGACCGCGTGGGCGTCGTTCGCCACCGGGGTCAACGCCGGCAAGCACAATATCTACGATTTCCTGATCCGCGACACGACGACGTACCTGCCGGATCTCGGCATGGTGCATCGCGAGCCGCCGCGGTTTCTCTTCAATTACATTCCCGTCGCCAGGCCGCAGCTGACGTCGATTCGCGGCGGCACGTCGTTCTGGGTCACGGCCGGCCGCGCCGGCGTCCGTTCGAGCGTGCTCACCGTGCCCGTCACGTTCCCGCCCGAGGACGTGCCGAACGGCGAGATGCTCGCCGGGCTGCCGCTGCCCGACATTCGCGGCACGATGGGCACCTTCAACTATTTCGGCACCGACCTCAGCCGCTACGAAGAAGGCAGTACCGAGATGGGCGGCATCCTGAAGCGGCTGGTGTTCGAGGGCGACAGCGCCCGCACCGAGCTCGTGGGGCCGCCCAATCCGATCGTCCGCCAGCAGCTGCGCGCGGCGCGCGGCGCGAAGACGCCGGACCTGATGAAGGTCGCGGAGCTCGAGGCGCGCGAGGACGTCCGCCTGCCGATGGCGATCCACTGGAACCGCGCCGGCAAGTCCGCGACGATCGATCTCGGCGACAGCTCCATCCATCTGGCGGAACACGAGTGGAGCAAGTGGATCAATCTGGATTTCAGCATCAACTTCCTGGTCCGCGTACACGGCATGGCGCAACTCTATCTGGTCGGCGCCGGACCGGAGCTGCAGCTCTACGTCTCGCCTGTGAACTGGAAGCCCGACAAACCGCCGGCGCCGATGTCTTCGCCGGCGTCGTTCTCGGCGGATCTCTACGAGCGGCTCGGGCCGTACCGGACGCTGGGCTGGGCCGAAGCCACCTGGCCGCTCAATGAGGATCGGATCGACGAGAAGACGTTCATGGACGATCTGTACCGCGCGTTCGACGATCGGGCGCAGGTCATCCTCCAGCGACTCGACACGAAGCAGTGGGATCTGCTCGTCGGCGTCATCGAATCGACCGATCGCGTGCAGCACATGATGTGGCGGCTGATCGATCCGACGCATCCCATGTACGACAAGGCGCTGGCCGCGAAGTTCGGCGACGCCATCGAGCGTGTCTACCGGCGCTGTGACGACTTCGTCGGCGAGGTGGTGTCGCGCCTCGAGCCGGGAACGCCCGTGCTGATCGTCTCGGACCACGGGTTCCATTCCTTCCGGCAGTCGGTGAACCTGAACACGTGGCTCGTGCAGCAGGGATTCATGACGCTGCAGGGCCAGGCGCCGGGGGAGAAGAAGCTGCAGGATCTCTTCGGCGGCGGCACGTTCTGGGAGAACGTCGATTGGTCCAGGACCAGGGCGTATGCGATGGGCCTCGGCCAGATCTACGTCAACCTCAAAGGCCGCGAAGGCCACGGCATCGTCGCGCCGGGCGCCGATTCGAAAGCGTTGCAGGACGACCTCGCGGCACGCCTGCTGACGATGACGGATCCCGCGACCGGCGCGCGAATGGTGGACGCGGTCTACAAGCGCGACGAGATCTACACCGGCGCTTTCCTGGACAACGCCGCGGAGTTGCAGGTCGGCCTCGCCGACGGCTATCGCGTGTCGTGGCAGTCGACGCTCGGCGGCTCGCCGCCCGGCATCGTGTACCCGAACATGAAGAAGTGGTCCGGCGACCACGGGTCGTTCGACTATAAGACGACGCCGGGCACACTCATCTCAAGCCGTTCGCTGGGCGAGCGCGCCGCGTCGATCATCGATCTGGCCCCGACTGTTCTGAAATACTTCGGTCTGCCGATACCACAGGAGATCGATGGCAAGCCGCTGTTCTGAGGGAGGCGAAATGCAGAAATGCAGGAATGCAGGAATGCAGGAATGCGGGCGAGCATTCCTCGCCCTTGCATTCGCGCACTCGTGCATTCTTGCATTCGTGCATTCCTGCATTCTTGCATTCACTCCTCCGCTCTTCGCGCAGCAGACCGACCGCGCGCGGACGGAGGCGCTCGCCCGCCGCGCCGGCGATCGCCTGCAGGCCCTGCAGCGCGAAGCCGACCGCCTTGCCGCGGAAGAGCGCACGCTGCTCGGCGATCTCCGCAAGCTCGAAATCGATCGCCAGATCAAAGCCGAGCAGTACTCGCGCGTCGACAGCGAGGTCCAGACCATCCAGGCGGACCTGGCCGAAGCCACCCGGCAGATGACGGCGCTCGAGCAGTCCGAACTGGCGGAGCGGCCCGAACTGCGCGGGCGCTTCGTCGAAATCTACAAGCTAGGGCAGGCGCGCTACATGCACTTGCTGCTCTCCGCACCGGATCTGGCACGGATCGGCCAGGCGGCGCGCACGGTCGCGGTGCTGGCCAAGCTCGACCGCGAACGCGTCGCGAACCACCAGCGCACGCTGGCGGCCCTCAAGACGATCCGGGCGGGGCTCGAAGACCGCGAAACGCGGCTGGTCGCCGTCCGCGCGGAGGCGCAGAAGGCCGCGGCCGCGCTGGATCGCGCCGCGCAGGCGCGCACCAAGCTCGTGAGGGACATCGACCGGCAGCGCGATTTGAACGCGCAACTCGCCGGCGAATTGCAGGCGGCGCAACAGAAACTGCAACTGGAGCTCCGCGACCTCGCCAACGGCGTCCCGATCGCCGATCCCGCAGTCCTTCCGCTCCGGCCGTTCCGCGGAGACCTCGAGTGGCCGGTCGCCGGCCGCGTTCAGCGCCATTTCAATAAACGATCGGAATCGAACGGCATGGAAATCGCGGCGGCCGACGGCGCCCTGGCGCACGCGGTGCACGGCGGCGTTGTGGCGTTCGCCGGCGCGTTCTCCGGATACGGGAATCTGGTGATTCTGGAGCACGGGAAGCAGACGTACAGTCTCTACGGCGATCTGCTCGATATGAACGTCAAAAAGGGCGACAGGGTCGAGCGCGGTCAGGTTGTAGGGACGGCCGGTCCCACGCCGTCCGGCACCACGGGGCTGTATTTCGAGTTGCGCATCGACGGTCAGCCCAGCGACCCGCTACAATGGCTGCGGAAACGGTAACGTCACGGTAAGAGTGCCCATGTCCTCACGAACCCGCATCATCGTCATGACGATCTCGGCGCCGGTCATCGCGTTTGCGATCGTCGGCGGCTTCCTCGGCAAAGTGATGGCGGGCCAGGAGACGCCGTACCGGCACCTGAAGATTTTCGACGACGTCGTGGGGCTGATTACGAGCGCGTACGTCGAAGACGTGAACGTCGACAAGGTCATGCACGGCGCGATGCACGGGCTGGTGGACAGCCTGGATCCGGACAGCGCGTACCTGACGCCGGACGAAGCCAAGCAGGTCGAGAGCGGCGCGGCGCTGCCCCCGGGCGGCGTCGGCCTCGAGATTACGCGTCAGTACTACCTGCGCGTCATCGCCGCGCGGGACAACTCCCCCGCCGCCAAAGCCGGACTGCGAACCGGCGATTACATCCGCGCGATCAACGGCACGCCGACGCGCGAGATGTCGGTCTGGGCAGGCCATCGCATGCTGCGCGGCGCGCCCGGGAGCAACGTCTCGATCACCATCATCCGGGGCAACGCCGCCGATCCGCACGTCGTCGATCTCACGCGCGAGGCGGAGCCGGCGTCCGTGGTGAACGGCCGGATGGCCGGCGCCGGTGTAGGCTACGTCCGGATCGCCGCGCTCGGCGCGACCTCGGTCGCGCAGGTCAAGTCTCAGGTGGCCGATCTCACAAAAGGCGGCGCGACGAAACTGGTCGTCGACGTGCGGCGGACCGTCGGCGGCTCACTCGATGATGGCCTCGCGCTCGCGCGGCTGTTCGTGGGCAAAGGGACGCTGGCGATGCGGGAAACAAAGAACGGCCCGCGCGAAACGATCGCGACCGGGGCCGGCGACGGACCCATCGCGCTGCCGATGGTCCTGCTGATCGACACGGGCACGTCGGGCGCATCGGAAGTGTTCGCATCGGCGCTCGCTGGCAACCAGCGTGCCGACCTGATCGGAGAACGCACCATCGGGCGCGCGGCGGTCCAGAAGCTCGTGAAGCTCCCCGACGGCGCGGCGCTGTGGCTGTCGACGACCCGCTACCTCACGCCCTCCGGCACCCCGCTGCACGAGAAGGGGTTAGAACCCACCGTGGCCGTGGACGAACCGGACGTCGAGTTCGGTCAGCCGCCGCCGGCGGCCGATCGGGTTCTGGACAAGGCTTTGGAACGCCTCGCCGCGAAGAAAGCCGCCTGATTCTGCTATACTGGTCGTTCGTCTAACGCCCGTATTTTGCAGGAGATGTAGGCGCGTAGCTCAGAGGTTAGAGCGCCTGCTTGACACGCAGGAGGTCGGTGGTTCGAGTCCACCCGTGCCTACCATTCGACTCGGCCGCTCTCGCGGCCTTCGCTCATGGCAAGCCACTGGCGGACGAGTCGAATGCCCTGAGCGAGTTGATTCCTTCTGGGCGAGTCGAAGGGCACACGAAGTTATCCCCGAAATGAGTCAGATCACGATCACGCTTCCGGATGGATCGAGCCGCAGCTTGCCTGCGGGGGCACCCGTCCGCGACGTCGCCGAGGCGATCTCGCCGCGCCTGGCGCAGGCGGCGCTCGCGGGCGTCGTCGACGGGAAACTCGTGGACCTGGCGTTTCCGCTGACCCGCGACGCCGCGGTCCGCATCGTCACCGATCGGAGCCCTGAGGCGCTGCCGCTGTACCGGCACAGCACCGCACACCTGCTGGCCACGGCCGTCACCCAAATGTTCCCCGGCGTGCAGTGCGGCATCGGTCCGGCGACCGACGAAGGCTTCTTCTACGACTTCGTCGTGCCGCGCCCGTTCGTCCCCGAGGATCTCGACGCGATCGAGAACAAGATGCGCGAGCTGGCGTCGCAGGATCTGATCTACGAGCGCCAGATGTGGCCGCGGGAGAAGGCGAAGGAGTTTTTCGCGAAGCGCGGCGAGCCACTCAAGGTGCAGCTCATCGACGAGAAGACCGAGGGCCAGTCGGAAGTCTCCTGCTACACGATCAAGGATCCGCAGACCTTCATCGACTTCTGCGTGGGGCCGCACGTGCCGTCGACCGCCAAGCTGAAAGCGTTCAAGCTGCTGACCACGTCAAACGCGTACTGGAAGGGCGACGCGCGCAACCAGCCGATGCAGCGCGTGTACGGCACGGCGTTCCTGTCGGAAAAAGAACTGAAGGCGCACCTCACGCAAGTCGAGGAGGCGAAGAAGCGTGACCATCGCAAGCTGGGCCGCGAGCTCGGGCTGTTCACCTTCCATCAGTGGGCGCCGGGCGCGGCGTTCTGGCTGGACAAGGGCACCACGCTCTACAACACGCTCGCCGACTACATGCGCGGCGTGCTGATTCCGAACGGCTACGTCGAGGTGAAGACGCCGCTCGTCTACAACAAGGCGTTGTGGGAGACCTCCGGGCATTGGGCGCACTATCGCCAGAACATGTTCCTCGTCGAATCCGAGAACGAGCAGATGGGCATGAAGGCGATGAACTGTCCGGGCCACTATCTGCTCTACTCGAGCCAGGTGCACAGCTATCGCGAGCTGCCGCTCCGGTATCACGAGCAGACGCCGCTGCACCGCAACGAAGCGTCGGGCGTGCTGTCGGGACTCACCCGCGTCCGGCAGTTCTCGCAGGACGACGGCCATTGCTTCGTGACGCAGGATCAGATCGGCGACGAGGTCGAGCGCCTGATCCGTCTCGTGCGGCGCGTGTACGGCGACTTCGGTCTCGAGTACACCGCGAAGCTGTCGACCCGGCCCGCCGAGTTCATGGGCGAGATCGCGACCTGGGATTCCGCCGAGGCGCAGCTCAAGACGGCGCTCGAACGCGCGGCGCAGGTTTATACGATCAACGAGGGCGACGGCGCGTTCTACGGTCCGAAGATCGACTTCGATATCACCGACGCGATCGGCCGCAAGTGGCAGTGTGCGACCATTCAGCTCGACTACAACGCGCCGGAGCGCTTCGAGCTGAAGTACATCGGCGCGGACAACACCGAGCATCGGCCGGTGGTGATCCACCGCGCGATCTTCGGCAGCTTCGAGCGGTTCATCGCGCTGCTGATCGAGCACTACGCCGGGGCGTTCCCGCTCTGGCTGGCGCCGGTCCAGGCGGTCGTGTTGCCGATTGCGGACCGCCATCTCGATTACGCGCGGTCCGTCCGGGCCCGGCTGCAGGAGAGCGGCCTGCGGGTGGATCTCGACGAACGCCAGGAAAAGATCGGATATAAGATTCGGGAGGCCCAGCTGCAGAAAGTGCCCTATATGCTGGTAGTCGGCGACCGCGAGGCCGCCGAGGGCACGGTGTCGGTGCGGACGCGCGCCGGCGGCGATCAGGGCGCGAGCGCGATCGACGGATTCATCGCGTCCGCGCGCGACGAGATTTCGCGGAGGGGTCAGCTCTCAGCTGACAGTTCTCAGCTTTCAGTGGCGGAACATCTGTAGCTGACGGCCGAGAGCCGACAGCTGACAGCTAGAACGTTAGGAGGCATTTATCGCTTTCGACAGAAGTCCCCGGCGTGATGACCGTACGCGGGTCAACGAACGCATCCGGGTCCGCGAAATCCGCGTGATAGACGACACGGGCGCGCAGCTCGGCATCATGCCGCCGCCGCAGGCGCTGACGATTGCGAAGCAGAAGGGGCTCGACCTGGTCGAGATCTCGCCGACGGCCGTGCCGCCGGTCTGCCGCATCATGGACTTCGGGAAATACCAGTACCAGGAACAGAAGCGCGCGCGCGAGGCGCGCAAGCACCAGAAGGTCATCGAGGTCAAAGAGATCAAGTTCCGGCCGAAGGTCGACGAACACGACTACCAGTTCAAGAAGAAGCACATCGAGCGCTTTCTCGAGGACGGCGACAAGGTGAAGGCGACGATCTTCTTCCGCGGCCGCGAAATGGCGCACCCGGAAATCGGACGCCGGATCCTCGAGCGCCTGGTCGACGAGCTCCGCGACGTCGCGATGGCCGAGACGACGCCGAGGATGGAGGGCAACCAGATGCACACCATCCTGACGCGGAAACCGCAGAGCGGTGGCGGAAAAGCCAAGGCGGTGGCGGCGAGCGCCGCCCGTTAGGCGCAGTATCAAGGACGAGAAGGACAACGAGATCATGCCGAAGCTGAAGATCAAGACGCACCGCGGCGCCGCCAAGCGCTTCAAGCGGACCAAGAACGGGAAGTTTCTTCGTGGCAAGGCGTTCAAGCAGCACATCCTGAGCAGCAAGACCACGAAGCGGAAGCGGGGACTCCGCGGCACGTCCACGGTCGCGGCCGTCGACACGCCGAAGATCGCCCGGATGCTGCCGTACAGATAATGCAAGAAATGCGGAATGCAAGAATGCAAGAATGCAAAAATGCAAAAATGCAGGAATGCGGGAGGGCGGGAGGGCGGAACGTGGGCTCTTGCATTCCTGCATTCCTGCATTCCTGCATTCGGGCATTTATTAACGTCAGGAGTCAGAGATGCCGCGTGTAAAACGAGGAACCGTCCGTCGGGCCAAGCGCAAGAAGCTGCTCGGCCTGGCGAAGGGCTATTACGCCAACAAGAGCAAGCTGTACCGCGCCGCAAAAGAGTCGGTCGACACGGCGCTGAAGTACGCGTTCGTCGGCCGGCGGCGCAAGAAGCGCGATTTCCGGCGGCTGTGGGTCATCCGCATCAACGCCGCCGCGCGCGAGCACGGGCTCACCTACGGCCGGCTCATCAACGGCCTGAAGAACGCCGGCGTCACGCTGGACCGCAAGAGCCTGTCCGAGCTCGCGATTGCGAGCCCCGCCGCGTTTGGCAAGCTCGCCGCGCAAGCCAAGGGCTCTTTGTCCAAGGGCGCGCGCGTCTGAAGAACAGGGGCTGGAGTCTGGGGACTAGGGGCTGGGGGTTGCCTTCCCTAGTCTCCAGCCTCTAGCCTCTAGCCTCTCATGTCCACTCCGCAGCCAAGTCCCGAATCCGTGGCCGCGCTCGTCGCTCAGTTCGAAACCGAACTGGCACAGGCGAGGACTGCCCGCGACGCGCAATCGGTGCGGGACCGCTATCTCGGCCGCAAGAACAGCGTGGTCGCGTCATGGATGCAGCTCGTCGCGTCCGCGCCCGTCGATGAGAAGAAGAACATCGGCCGCTACGCAAACGAGCTGAAGCAGGCCGTCGAGGCGCGCTGGACCCGATATTCCGAGAGCGCGCCCGACGCCGCGCCGGCCGGCGCCGTGGACGTCACGCTGCCGGGACGCGTGCCCGCCCTGGGCCATCGCCATCCGCTGACGGTCGTGCGCGATCGGCTCGAAGAGATCTTCGTGCGCATGGGTTTCACCGTCGTCGAAGGACCCGAGGCCGAAGACGAGTGGCACTGCTTCGACGCGCTCAACATGCCGGCGGACCATCCTGCGCGCGATATGCAGGACACGCTGTACCTCGCGACGCCCATCACGTACTCCGACAACGATCGGCGCACGCTGCTCCGCACGCACACCTCGTCGATGCAGATCCGGCATTTGCAGGCGCACCAGCCGCCGATTCGCATCGTCGTGCCCGGCCGCGTGTACCGGCGCGACGATCTGGACCTGACACACTCGCCGGCGTTCGGACAGATTGAAGGCCTCGCCGTCGGCGAAGGAGTGTCGCTCGCGGATCTCAAAGGCACGCTGCTCGCGTTCGCGCAGCAGATGTTCTCGCCGACGAGCCGCATCCGCTTCCGTCCGAGCTTCTTCCCGTACACCGAGCCGAGCGCCGAGATCGATCTGAGCTGCTGGCAGTGCGACGGCGCGGGCTGCGCGATGTGCAAGAAGACCGGCTGGATCGAACTCGGCGGCTGCGGCATGGTGCACCCGGCGGTCTTCGAAGCGGTCGGCTACGACGCCGAGCGCTACACCGGATTCGCCTGGGGCATCGGCATCGAGCGCGTCGCGATCCTGCGCTACCAGGTCGAGGACATCCGGCTGTTCTACGAGAACGACTTGCGGTTCCTGGAGCAGTTTCCGTACTAGGAACTACCAAGCTCACGAAGACCACAAAGTTTTCTTTGTGCTCTTTGTGCTCTTCGTGGTTTCACGTGAGACCAATGCGCTTAGTCACTTCGTGGTTACGTGAGTTCGTCGACGTGAAGGCTTCGGCGGACGACATCGCCGCGACGCTCGGGCTGCGCGGATTCGAAGTGGCGTCGATCGAACCGGACATCAATCACAACGGGGACGGCGACGCCGTGATCGACTTCGAGATCACTGCGAACCGGCCCGACTGCCTGAGCGTCCTGGGCCTCGCGCGCGAGGTGGCCACGGCGTACGATCTCCCCATCATGCTGCCGTCGGCGGACGCCGGCGCGAAGAGCCGGCTCGCGACGTTGCCCGCCGGCACGTCGGAATGGCTGAAGGTCACGCTCGAGGACGAGGATCTCTGTCCGCGGTACGCCGCCGCGATCGCCGAGGTGACGATCGGATCGTCGCCGGCGTGGATGGCCGCGCGGCTGCAGGCCGCCGGCGTACGTCCCATCAGCACGCTCGTCGACATCACCAATTACGTGAACCTCGAGATCGGCCAGCCGATGCACGCCTTCGACCTCGCGAAACTCGCGGGCGCCGAGATCCGCGTGCGGCGCGCGAAGCCGGGCGAGACGATTACGACGCTGGACGGCGTTCATCGGAAACTCGAACCCGACATGCTCGTCATCGCCGACCGCGATCGCGCGCAGGCGATCGCCGGCGTGATGGGCGGCGCGGCGTCGGAAGTCTCGGCGGAGACGACGCTCGTCGCGTTCGAGAGCGCGTATTTCACACCGGCGTCCGTCCGGCGCACCAGCAAACGGCTCGGCCTGAAGACCGAGGCCTCGTCCCGGTTCGAGCGCGGCGCCGACCCCGGCGCGCAGGCGCTCGCCATTCAACGGGCAGTGGCGCTGATGGAACAGATCACCACCGGCCGTCCGCTCGGCCCCATCGTCGATTGCGCGGCGCGCCAGGCTGAACCGAAGCGCGTGCACCTGCGACGCGCGCGGCTCGCGCTCCTGCTGGGCGTGGCGGTGCCGGACGCCGACGTCGAGCGCATCCTCCGCAGTCTCGGGCTCGAGGTGACGCGCACGGCCGACGGCTGGGACGCAATCGCGCCGACGTTCCGCGTGGATCTGCTGCGCGAGGTCGATCTCATCGAAGAAGCCGGCCGTCACTACGGCTTCGACAAGCTGACGGCGACGTTCCCCGTCATGACGCAGCCGGCTCCGGCGCCCGATGCGCGGATCCCGCGCGACCAGACCGTCCGCCGCGTGCTGACGGCCGCCGGTCTGTCGGAAGCCGTCACATTCGGCTTCATCGAAGCGAAAGCGTCCGAGCTGTTCGTCGCGACGACGCCAGTGCCGGCGATCGCGGTCGCGAACCCGCTCTCCGGAAAGTTCGACACGCTGCGTCCGTCGCTGCTGCCGGGGCTCGTGGATGCCGTCGCGCACAACCGGCGTCACGGCCGGCGCGACGTGCGGCTGTTCGAGATCGGCGCGCGGTTCGCGCCCGACGGCGAGACGCGCGGCGTCGCGATCGCGTGGACCGGCGGCGGCTCGGCCGAACACTGGTCCGCCGCCACGCGCGAGGTCGATTTCTTCGACGCCAAAGGCGTCGCCGAGCAGCTGTGCGGCGTGCTCGACGTCCCCGTCCGGTTCAAACCGCTGCGCGAGCCGTTTCTCGTCGCGGGACTGGCGGCGTCGATCGTCGCCGCCCAGGCGACATCACGCACGGTTGCGGACGGACCCGAGCCTGGCGCCGTGATTGGACTCGTCGGACAACTCGCGCCCGCCGTCGCCGACGCGCGCGGGCTGCCGCGACAGGACCCCGTGTTCGTCGCGGAACTGAATCTCGACCGGCTCGAGCGCGCGCGCGTGGCCGCAAGCGACGCGACGCGGCCGCTGCCCCGGCATCCGTTCGTCATTCGCGATCTTTCGATCGTCGTGCCGGATGCCTTGCCTGCCGAAATCATTCGTGGCACCATTCACGCGGCCGGACGGGAGACGGCGGCGCCGCTGACGGCGACGAGTTTCTTCGATCGGTATCAGGGCAAAGGCGTGCCGCCCGGAGCGGTGAGCCTCTCGGTGCGCCTGACGTTCCAGGCGCTCGATCGCACGCTGACCGACGCCGAGATTCAGCAGAGCGTGGACACGATTCTTGCGGCGCTCGTGCGCGAGCACGGCGCTCAGCAACGGTGAATTTGGTCATTGGGTCATCTGGTTATCGAGTCATCTTGATGGCCGCAATTGATGAGGCCAATCACCAGATAACCAGATGACTCGATGACCAGATTCGAGGATCAGTAATGGCGAAGACGACACGGAGCGTCGAACTGGAGCCCATCGACCGGCTCGAAGAGAAGGTCAAGCTGCTGGTGAGCCTGGTCGAGCGGATGAAGGCCGAGCAGGCGCACACGGCGGAGGAGCATCAGCGGCTGATGCGCGAAGTAGAGTCGCTGCGCGCCCGTCTGTCGGCCAGCGACAACGTCTCCTCGGAGCTCACGACGCTGAAGGAAGAGCGGGACGTGATCCGGACGCGCGTGACCGAGATGCTGGAGCAGATCGAGGCGTTGAATCTGTAATGTCCGAAGGACGGGTCATTCCTGTTGAGATCGGCGGGCAGCGGTATCCGATCCGCAGCACGCTGGATCCGGCGTACGTCGCGCAGCTGGCGGCCTACGTGGACGGCAAGATGCGGGCGGCCGCCGAGTCCACGCCGACCGGCGACTCATTGCGCCTCGCCGTCCTCGCCGCGCTGAACATCGCGGACGAGCTCTTCCGGAGCCGCGACGTCAACCGCCTGCGGGACGGCGAGCTGGCGGAGCGCGCAGGCGAGCTGGAAAAGCTGCTCGACCGGGTGCTGATGGCCAGTTAGCACCTGTCGCCGCGAACGCGAACCCGGAACCCTGAACCCGGGCCGCCTTGAACCCTCCCCCCCTTCCGACTAAGATTCCTTACAGAGTTTGGGTTCCCTGCTTTGCGCGTGATGGCGGTAGGCTCGTTTGAGCCAACGTTTCATCAAAGTGAGTCGCGACGCCGCGTGGTGTGCATGCCTCTGTAACGAGGAAGCCTGAAGCGCGGCTTTTTTGAGCGGTTCCACCTGCCTACGCAGGTTCATCGACCTCCCCACACGGCAAAGCGGGGTTTTTCTCTCAACCGCGTGTCTCACCCGGTCACGGGAAAGGAATCACGCGTGCAACAGATATTCGTCAGCCTGATTGTGCCCGCCATCGTGACCGCGATCGTCGCGGTCACGGTCTTCGGGATCTGGGTCGCCAACCGCAAGCGCCTCGCCGCCGAAACGGTCGGCCGCGCCGAGGAGCGGGCGCTCCGCATCACCAAGGACGCCGAGCGCGACGCCGAGACGCGCAAGAAGGAGGCGCTGCTCGAAGCCAAGGAGCGCGCGCACGAGCTCCTACTGGACGCCGAGAAGCAGGCGCGCCAGGAGCGCCAGCTGGCGGCCGCGCTCGAACAGACCCTCAACAAGCGCGACGCCGCCATCAACGAACGCCAGGCGTCCATCGAGCGCCTGGAACGGGAGCTCAACGCCCGCGATCGATCGCTCAGCGAGCGGGAGAAGGCCGCGGCGGCCGCCTCCGCGAAGTACGAGCACCTCGTCGCCCAGCAGAAACACGAGCTGGAGCGAGTGGCCGGCCTCACGGCTGACGAAGCCAAGGAAATTCTGATCAAGCAGATCGAAGGCGAAGCGCGCCACGACTCGGCGAACCTCCTGAAGCGGCTCGACGCCGAAGCGCGCGAGGTCGCCGTCGACCGCGCCAAGCAGTACATCACCGAAGCCATCCAGCGCTGCGGCGCCGAGCACGCCATCGAAACAACGGTCTCCGTCGTCGATCTGCCGAGCGACGACCTCAAGGGCCGCATCATCGGCCGCGAGGGCCGCAATATCCGCGCGCTCGAACAGGCGACCGGTGTGGACCTCATCGTCGACGACACACCGGGTGCGATCATCCTGTCGGGCTTCGATCCGTACCGCCGCGAAATCGCCAAGAAGTCGATCGAGCGGTTGATCGCGGACGGCCGCATCCACCCGGCGCGCATCGAAGAGATCGTGCAGAAAGTGAAGGACGAGACCGACGAGGAGGTCCGCAAGGAAGGCGCGGCGGTCGCGTTCGACCTGGGGCTGCACGACCTGCACCCGGAGATCCTGCGCTTGATGGGCCGCCTGAAATTCCGCACGAGCTACGGCCAGAACGTGCTCGCCCATTCCGCCGAAGTCGCGCGGCTGGCGGGCATCATGGCGCGTGAGGTCGGGCTCGACGCGCACGTCGCCGTCCGCGCCGCGTTCGTGCACGACATCGGCAAGGCGATCGACCGCGAGATGGAAGGCACGCACCTGCAGATCGGCATCGATTTCCTCCGCAAACACGGCGAGAGCGAGCCGGTCGTGATGGCGATGGCCGCGCACCACATGGACATCGACTGGCCGTCGCTCGAGGCGATGATCGTGCAGGCCGCCGACGCGATTTCCGCCGCGCGTCCGGGCGCGCGCCGCGACATCCTCGAGTCGTACGTGAAGCGCCTCGAGAAGCTCGAAGGCATCGCCGATTCGTTCAAGGGCGTCTCCAAGTCGTTCGCGCTGCAGGCCGGCCGCGAAATCCGCATCATGGTCGAGAGCGAGAAGATCTCCGACGAAGAGGCGATCTGGCTGTCGAAGGACATCGCGCGCCGCATCGAGAACGAGCTCGAGTACCCTGGGCAGATCAAGGTCACGGTCATTCGTGAAACGCGAGCGGTCGACTATGCGAAGTAAGTGGCTGGTGCCTGGTGACTGGTGGCTGGAAGAGATCCGTGTCCGCAGCCACTAGCCACCAGCCACCAGCCACCGTCGCCGATCTTTCCGAGACGGAGCTCATCGCCCGCATCCGGGACCGCCTGCCGCCCGCGCCGCCGTGGCTGCTCGTCGGTATCGGCGACGATGCCGCGGTCGTCGAGCCGGAACACAACCGGGCGGAAGTGCTCAGCGTGGACGCGCTCGTCGAAGGCGTGCACTTCGACCGCGCGTTCGTGCCGCCCGACGCCATCGGCCACCGCGCGCTCGCCGTCAACCTGAGCGATCTCGCGGCGATGGGCGCCGCGCCGCGGCTCGCCCTGCTCTCGATGGTCCTGCCGCCCGCGCTGCCCGCGGACGACTTCGACGCGATCGTCGGCGGCTTCACCGCGCTCGCCGCGCGCCACAAGGTCCACGTCGTCGGCGGCAACCTGACGCGATCGCCGGGGCCGCTGATGATCGACGTCACGGTGTTGGGCACCGTCAAGCGACGCCAGGCGCTGACGCGCGCGGGCGCGCGCGCCGGCGACTCCCTTTACGTGAGCGGCACCATCGGCGCGGCGGGCGCGGGATTGCAGATGCTTCGTGCCGGCACCAGCCACCCGCCTTCGCAGGCTGCGCCCGCTCCGGCGGGGCAAGCCCAGCCACCAGCCACCAGCCACCTTCTGAACGCGTATCTGCGCCCGGAGCCGCGCGTGAAGCTGGGGCTTCTCCTCGGCCGCAATCGGGCAATCTCGGCGTGCATGGATCTCAGCGACGGGCTGGCCGACGCCGCGCACCAGATGGCCGCAGCGAGCGGCGTGGGCATGACGATCGACGCCGACGCCCTGCCCATCGATCCCGGCGCGCGGGCGTGGAATGAGGCGCGACAGACCGACGCGACCGATGACGCGCTGACGGCCGGCGACGACTACGAACTGCTCGTGGCGGTCCGGCCGCGCGCGCGGCGCCGCGCCACGGCGCTGGCCGCGCGCGCCGGCGCGCCGCTCACCTGCATCGGCACGTGCACCGGCGACGGCGTCGTGCTGCTCCGCCGCACGAGCGGCGGCACCGCGGTGGACGCTGCGCTGACGCGCCAGGCCTACGCGCACTTCCGATGATTCATCTCACCAAGGCTCTCGTGCGCCGGTGGCTGGATCAGCTGCTGCACATCGACGACACGCCCGAGCGCACGGCCGCTTCGTTCGCGCTCGGCGTCTTCTTCGGGTTTTCGCCGTTCCTCGGGTTTCACACGCTGCTCGCGATCACGTGCGCGTTTCTGCTCAACCTGAATCGCGTGGCGGCGCTGCTCGGCGTGTACGCCAACCTGCCGTGGATCATCGCGCCCTATTACGCGGTGGCGACCATGGTCGGCGCGCAGATGACGCGGCACCGGATTCCGCGGGGGTTCCGCGCGCAACTCGGCGCGCTCTTCGATCTGTCGATGTACGAAGGCGAGTTCTGGCACCGGCTCGTCGTCGTGCTCAAGCCGCTGGCGATCCCCTATGCGGTGGGATCGACGTTCGGCGCGCTGCTGCTCGCGGCGGCGGCCTATCAGCTGGCGCTGGCGTTCGTGAAAAGCCGGAAGCGTATCAGGGAAATCATTCATCACAAGGCGTGAGATTTCAGATTTAAGACTTCAGATTTCAGATTGATTTCAGATTGGCTTGCAGAATTGCAATCGCGATTTCAATCTGAAATCTGCCCTCTTAAATCTACAATTCCCTTGTGGTCATTTCCGGGTCCTTCTGGCGAAAGACGCTCGTGACCGTCGTCGCCGCCGGGGCCTTCGTCTGGCTCTTCGAGGCGACGATGCTCGACTCGAAGTACGCGGCGCGGCTCGCGACATTCGGCGAGTCCTCCGCGATGCCCGCGCCCGGCGCGCGCCTGGCCTTCAGCGCCACGGCCTACTGCAAGGGGATGGTGACGACGTCTGGCGTCGCGGTGCAGACGGGCATTGCGGCCGCCGATCCCGAGCTGCTGCCGGTCGGATCCATCGTTCAGATAGATGAGCTGCCGCCGAAATACAACGGCATCTACACCGTGCTCGATACCGGTCCGAGCGTGCAGGGCCGGCTCGTCGACGTGTACATGTGGAGTTGCTACGAGGCGCTGGAGTTCGGTCGCAAACCGATCCGCCTGACCGTGCTGCGCCTCGGCTGGAATCCGCACGCGATCTCGCCCGGCCTCATGGAGCGCGTCTTCAAGCGTCCGGAGAAACCCGCCCTGCCGTCGAGGCCGTTGCCGCAGGTGGGAAAATGAGAACTCAGAACTAAGAACTGAGAACTAAGAACTGGGAACTCGCGACTCCGGAGTTCTAAGTTCTCAGTTCCAAGTTCTTCGTTCCCTCGTACTGCAGCTCGAAGAGCCTGAAGTAGATCCCTCTCTGCGCCAGCAGTTCCTGATGCGTGCCCGATTCGCGCAGCTGGCCTTTGTGCAGCACGAGAATCTTGTCCATGTCCTGAATCGTCGACAGGCGGTGCGCGATGGCGATCGTCGTGCGGCCGGCCATCAACACGTGCAGCGCGTCGCGGATGACGAGCTCGGTGTCCGTGTCCACGCTCGACGTCGCCTCGTCCAGGACCAAGACGCGCGGATCGAACGCCAGCGCGCGCGCGAACGACAGCAGTTGCTTCTGCCCCACCGAGAGTGTCGAGCCGCGCTCGGCGACGGCGCTCGCGTAGCCATCCGGCAGCCGCGCGATGAACGGGTCCGCGTGCACGGCTTCGGCCGCGCGGCGGATCCGGTCGTCGTCGATCGAACGGTCGCCCAGGCGGATGTTGTCCGCCACCGTGCCTGAAAACAGGTGGACGTCCTGCAGCACGAGGCTGAACAGGCCGCGGACGTCCGCGAGATCGAGCTCGCGGATGTCGACGCCATCGATCGTGATCCGCCCGCGCCTCACGTCGTAGAACCGCAGCAGTAGATTGATCAGCGTCGTCTTCCCCGATCCGGTGGCACCGACAATCCCGACGCGCTCGCCCGGCCGCACCTCGAAAGACACATCTCGAAGGACCCAATTCGGAGACGCATGTTGTACCACGGAGGACACGGGGGACACGGAGGAACCACCATACGCTTTCCTCCCTCGCTCCGTGTCCTCCGTGGTGGAAACTTCTTCGTTGTAAGCAAACCAGACATTCTCGAAGACGATGTGCCCGGGCGCCGGCGCCGGTCTCGTCTTCGGCTGCGACGGCGAATCCACGACGACTGGTTCGTCCAGCAGCTTGAAGATGCGCTCGGATGACGCCATCGCCGACTGCAGGACGTTGAACTTCTCCGACATGTCGCTGATGGGCCGGAAGAAGCGCTGCGAGTACTGCAGGAACGCGACGAGCGCGCCGAGCGACAGCGTCCCCTGGACGACGCGCCCTCCGCCGTACCAGATGATGAGCGCCGAGGCGAGCGTCGCGATGGCTTCAATCGCCGGATAGAACACGGCGTAGTAGAAGATCGACTCGACGTTGGCGTCGCGGTGCTTGCGGTCGATGTCGTCGAAGCGCGCGAAATTCAGCGCTTCGCGGCGGAAGAGCTGGACCGTCGCCATCCCCGTGATGTTCTCCTGCAGGAAGGCGTTGATACGCGCGATCCACCCGCGCACGACCCGGTACGACTCGCGCACGTTGCGGCGGAACCACTGCGTGACGAGCGCGATGAGCGGCAGGACGGCGAACGCGACCAGCGCGAGCGGCCAGTTCATCCACAGCATCGCGCCCATGATCCCGAGCAGCAGGAACACGTCGCCGAAGACGGTCACGACGCCGGACGTGAACAGATCGTTGAGGACGTCGACGTCGGAGGTGACGCGCGTCATCAGCCGCCCGACCGGGTTGCGGTCGTAGTACCGCAGGTCCAGCCGCTGCAGATGGCCGTAGATCGCCATCCGCAGGTCGAACATGATCCGCTGCCCCGTCAGCTGCATCGTCCAGGTCTGCACGTACTCGGCCGCGAACGCGACGACGAGCACCGTCAGGTAGAGACCGGCCAGGCGATCGAGACCGGCCAGCTGCCGCACCGCGATGTGACGGTCGATGGCGACTTTGATGAGGTAGGGCTGAATGAGCGACGTCCCGGCGCCGGCGACGATCGCGGCGAAGGCGACCGCGACCTGGCGCCAGTACGGCCGGAGGTACTGCAGCAGCCGCCGCATGAGGCGGGCGTCATAAGCCTTGCCGAGGATGTCGTCGTCTTGAAGAGACATGCATTGAGTAAGTGAGTAGTTGGGTAATCGGGTAACGGAGCCGTCGAGCGATTACCCATTTCCCAGATTACCCCATTACCCAATTGGTCTCTGTTGACCCGCGGCAGGAGCAACTTTTATACTTCTGTGGCCGTCCAACAGGAGTGACCATGGGTGAAACCAAGTCCGAAATCCTTCAGGGCACGCTGGACCTGATGGTGCTGCAGACGCTGGAGGCGATGGGCCCGCTCCACGGCTACGGCATCGCCCGGCGCATCGAGCAGATCAGCGAGGACGCCCTTCAGCTCAACCAGGGCACGATTTACGCCGCCCTGCTCCGCCTCCAGCAACGCCGCTGGATCTCGGCGAGCTGGGGCACGTCGGACAACAACCGCAAGGCGAAGTTCTACGCCATCACGCGCGCGGGACGCCGGCAACTCGCCGAAGAGACGGCGAACTGGAGCCGCATCGCCGGCGTGATCGGGCGGCTGCTCCGCCTGTCGGAACGGTAGGTCGGATGCGGACCTGCTTCTGGACCCTCCTGTCGCGCGTCCGGGGAACGTTCCTGTCCACCCGGCTCGACGACGACTTCGATCGTGAGGTGGGCGAACACCTCGCCCTGCTGACCGCCGACAACATCCGTCGCGGCATGACGCCGGACGACGCGCGCCGCGCCGCGCTGATGCGATTTGGAGGACCGATGCAGATCAAGGAACAGCAGCACGACGACCGCGGCCTGCACTTCATCGAGACGACCTTGCAGGACGTCCGCTACGCGCTGCGATCGATCGTGAAGTACCGCGCGTTTTCGATCGTGGCGATCGCGACGCTCGCGATCGGCATCGGCGCCGCGACGTCGATGTTCACCGTCGTCCGCGCCGTGCTGCTGCGGCCGCTGCCGTTCGCCGAGCCGGATCGGCTCGTCGAGATCTCCGAAAC
Organism: Acidobacteriota bacterium; assembly: GCA_016195265.1. Lineage (GTDB taxonomy): Bacteria > Acidobacteriota > Vicinamibacteria > Vicinamibacterales > CAVVIG01 > SRVP-36. The sequence continues at coordinate 38,030 of JACPZW010000031.1, forward strand.
CAATCCGCTGAAAGGGTGGACGCACACGGTGTCCGCGCCGGCGAACTTCGCCGATTGGCGGGCGCGCAACTCGGTCTTCACCGACATCGCGGGCTACAACGGCGTCGACGACCGCGGCGCGAGCCTGTTTCAGCGCGTGCTGACGGTCAACGACGAACCCTCGCAGGTCAACGGCGTCGCGACGACGGGCAACCTGTTCGACGTGCTCGGCGTGCGCCCGCTCCTCGGCCGCACGTTCACCTGGGACGAAACGTTCGACGGCAAGGATCGCGTCCTCGTGCTCGCGTACGGCACATGGCGGAACCTCCTCGGCGGCGATCCGAACATCATCGGCCGCGATGTGCTCCTCAGCGGTCGATCGATGACGGTCATCGGCGTCATGCCGCGCGATTTCTTCTTCCCGAATCGGTCCGCACAGTTCTGGTCGCCGATGGGAGTCCAGCTGGACCTGTTCGTGAAAACGCGGCGGCCGCATTTCATGAACACCGTCGCGCGTCTCAAGCGTGGCGTCTCGCTGGCGCAGGCGCGCGATCAGATGACGAGGATCGCGAGCGATCTCGAGCACGAGTACGCCGACACGAACACCAAAATGGGCGTACGGCTCGAGCCGCTGCACGACATCATGGTGACGGATGCGCGGCCGACGATTCTGATGCTCTTCGGTGCCGTCGCCGTTCTCTTCCTCATCGTCTGCGCCAACATCGCGAGCCTGCAGCTCGGGCGCGGCGCCAGCCGGATGCGCGAGATCGCGGTCAGGCGCGCGCTCGGCGCCGGACGTGCCCGGCTCGTCCGCCAACTCCTGACCGAGTCGCTCGTGCTGTCGATCCTCGGCGCCCTGCTCGGCGTCGCGCTCGCGACGCTGACGCCGTCGGTCCTGCTGCGTGCAGCTCCGTCGGCGTTGCCGCTCTTCGCCACGCCGCAGATCGACGTTCCGGTTCTGCTCTTCGCCGCGGCACTCGCGATCGCGGCGCCGATCGTGTTCGGCCTTGTGCCGGCGATGTCCTCGTCGCGATTCGATCGACTCGCCGAACGCACCGAGTCTGGATCACGGCAAACGACGCGGGCGCGCGATGTTCTCGTCGCGTTCGAAGTGGCGCTCTCTGTGATTCTCGTCGTCGGCTCAATGCTGCTGATTCGGAGCCTGCTGCGGCTGCAGCAGGTCGATCCCGGTTTTTCTCCAGAACACGTCGTGACGTTCAAAGTCACGCTGCCGCGCATCAAGTATCCGAAATCAGCGGACCAGGCGCGGGTGTTCACGGACATCGAGGAGCGCCTCCGATCGACTGCAGGAGTACAGGCGGTTGGCGCGGCAAGTGCTCTCGCGCTGCGCGGCTATACGTACACCAGCGATGCAACACCGGAGGGACGGACGGGCGACGATTATGAACGCGAGACGCGCTTTAACGCCGTAACGCCGGATTACTTCAAGGCGATCGGCGTGCGCCTGCTCTTTGGACGGTCGCTCACCGAACGCGATACGCGCGGCTCGAAGGTGATCCAAGTCAACGAAGCGCTCGCGCGCAAGTACTTCGGCTCCAGCGATGTGGTCGGAAAGAGGCTGAAAGGCGGCCGCCCGTCCGACGATGACCCGTGGGTGACGATCGTAGGCGTCGTTGCCGACGTTAAGCAGGACGGGCTCGATAAGGCGACCCGGCCTGAAGTTTACATGCCGTACGCCGCCAGTGTACAGAACCCAGCGACGTTTGCCGTACGTTCCACGATTGATGCCAGCTCGATCGCTTCGTCGGCCAGGCAAACCGTTCGCGCGCTCGATCGCGATGTGCTGTTAACCGACGTGACGACGCTCGACAATCTCGTGCGCGATTCGATGGGCGACGAACGGTTCCGCACGACGCTTCTTGGGGCGTTCGCGGCAGTGGCACTGTTTCTCGCCGCGCTCGGCATCTACGGCGTGCTGTCGTACTTCGTCTCGCAGCGATCGCGGGAGCTGGGCATCCGGCTGACGCTCGGCGCGCGTCGGTCCACCTTGTTCGCCCTGGTCATCGGCCAGGGCGTCCGTCCCGTTGTGGCAGGCGCGATCGTCGGGCTCATCGGGGCCCTTGCCCTGACGAGCGTGATGCAGTCGCTGTTGTTCGGCGTCCAGCCGATGGATCCGCCGACCTACGCGATCGCGCTGGCGCTGCTGGGAACGATTGCCGTTACCGCCTGCGCGGTGCCTGCGCTGCGCGCGACGAGGGTCGATCCGCTGGTCGCGTTGCGGGACGAATAAGAGAAAACATTAACCACGGAGGACACGGGGGACACGGAGGAAGGACCGCTCACAGGCAGCAATTCGGGCGTAGCGGCGGAGCTCGCTCCGCCCTGTAAGAAACTGGTGGTAGTGTATGGCCCGGAGAATGGCTATGAAACCTCTTCTGGCTGCCGCGCTCGTCCTGTCGGTCATCCCAATCGCCCGTCCTGCGTACGCCCAGCTCGCGCCACCGAACGCGGCCGGGGTCACGTACGGGCACGTGCACCTGAACGTCAAGGACATCGAGCTTCAGAAGAAGCTGTGGGTCGAGCAATTCGGCGCAGTGGTGGTCCAGAAGGGCCCGCTGACGGCCGTCAAGCTGCCGAACATGTTGATCGCGTTTCGCCAGGCCGAGCCGACGGGCGGTTCCGAAGGCACCGCGATGGATCACTTCGGCTTCAAAGTCCGCGATATCGCCGGGATCCTGAAGTCATGGCGGGCGGCCGGCTACCAGGTGACGCGCGAGTTCACCGGGGCGGAAGGCTTCCCCAACGCGTACTTGATTGGACCGGATCAACTCAAGATCGAGTTACAGGAAGACAAGACGCTTCCGGTGAAGGTCTCGGGCTACCACATTCACTTCATCATCGACACGGATCTCGCGAAGCTGCGCGACTGGTACGTCGACACGTTCTCGCTCATCGCGAAGCCGCGCGGGACGATTCCGATTACGGCCGATGCGCCGGGCATGAACCTGTCGTTCCAGAAATCGCCCACGCCGACCGTCGGCACCAAGGGCCGGACGATCGATCACATCGGGTTCGAGATCACGAACCTGGAAGCGTTCTGTAAGAAGCTCGAGGCGCGCGGCGTGAAGTTCGACATCCCGTTTCGCGAGGTCCCGGCCATCGGGCTGAAGATCGCGTACATCACCGATCCGTCCGGCGTCTACATCGAGCTGACCGAGGGGTACGATAAGTACTAAAGACGTGAACCACGGAGGACACGGAGGGCACGGAGGAGGAAACCGTTAGAACGAGGATGAGCTCGGTGACTCGACCAATACCGTTTGTGTTCCTGGCCGCGCTGTACCTGGTTCGCACGATCGCCGCGGGTCCCGGCACCGAACCCGGCGCTCACCGCGGCTTCGACGGCATCTGGAACTCCGCCACCGTCACGCCGCTCGAACGCCCCCTGCAGTGGAAGGACAAAGCCTTCTTCACGCCCGAAGAAGCCGCGGCGTGGGAACGCCAGGTCGCCGACAGCAATCAGGAGCCTTCGCCCGAGGCCACCTCGAAGAATGTCGGCACCGGCACCTACAATACGGTCTTTCGCGAGTTCGGTACCCGCGCCGTCAAGACACTCCGCACGTCCATCGTCACCGACCCTCCCGATGGCCGCATTCCCGCGCTCACGCCAGCGGCGGCCGAGGTCAAGCGCCGCCGTGTCGACGGGATGAAGAACGCCGCGAGTGCCCAGGACACTGGCCTTCAGGATCAGTGTCTTGCGTTCCTCACCGCTGGGCCGCCCATGCTTCCGTATTCCTACAACAGCAACTACCAGATCATGCAGACCACGGGTGCCTTCGTGGTGCACGCGGAGATGATTCACGACACCCGAATCATTCATCTGGACGGCCGCCCACATCTTCCACAGGGTATCCGGCGGTGGATGGGGGATTCGGTTGGTCGCTGGGTCGGCGACACGCTCGTCGTGGACACGACGAACTTCAACGACGCTGGAGGCTTCTACGGCGAGGCGGGCGGCAACTTCGGGTGGGATCGGAATCTTCACGTGGTCGAGCGGTTCAGTCTTCTCGACGCCGATACGCTGCTCTACAGGTTCGAGATCGACGATCCCACGGCCTTCACGCAACTTTGGAAGGGTGAACTCACGATGGCGCGGTCGCCCGGACCCATTTACGAATACGCCTGCCACGAAGGCAACTACTCGTTGTCGAACCTGCTCAGGGGATACCGCGCGAGCGAACGCGAGGGAGCCATCCCGGCGGTGCGTTGAGGCGTACTATTTTGAAGCCTCGCGCTGCGTAATGGCGCTCGGTTGGCGCTCATTCGAAACGGCTGCTGGTCGGAGTTGCGACATGAAAACACTCGTCCTTGCGATCGGTCTCGTCGGCGGCGTCGCGGTGGTGCACGGGCAAGGCCAGCTGGTCCGGCCCGAGAACACGTCGACCGCTGGTCTCTTCACCGAGGCGCAGGCGGACGCCGGCGAAACGGTCTACCGCCAGTCGTGCGCGTCCTGTCATGGCGCCGGGCTCGCGGGCGGCAGCGCGCCGTCGCTCACCGGACCGCGATTCGCGGCGAGCTGGGGCGATCCCCGCATCACGCTCGACGATCTGTTCTTCGTCCTCCGTACGACGATGCCGCCGCGCGCGTCGAACGCGTTGACGGCGCAGGATCACGCGGCCGTCTTCGCTTACATCCTGAAGTCGAACGGCTACGCGCCGGGCGCGACGCCGCTCACCGTGGACTCCGTGCAGCTGAAGCTCGCGCACCTCGAGATCTCGGCGCCGTCCGCGCGCGCGACCGCTCGGCCGCCGGCGCCCGCCTTCATCGCCGGCGCCGCGGGCGCGGCGCCCGCGACGACCGGCCCCGATCAGGCGACGCTCAACGCGGCGTCACGCTCGACCGACTGGCTGTTCCACGCGCACGATTACAGCGGCACCCGGTTCTCGCCGCTCCAGGACATCAACGTGTCGAACGCCGCGCGCCTCGCGCCGGTGTGCATGTTCCAGGTCGGCGAGCGCGACAACTTCCAGACGGGGCCGATTGTCCACAACGGCACGATGTACGTGACGACGATGACGACGACGGTCGCGCTCGATGCGGCGACGTGCCGCGTCAAATGGCGTCACACCTGGGAGCCGAGAGACACGGGCGGCTGGGCGCGCAATCGCGGCGTCGCAATCAAGGACGGGCGCGTCGTCCGCGGCACGCCGGACGGATATCTGCTCGCGCTGAACGCCGAGACCGGCGCGCTGCTCTGGGCGCGGCACGTGGCGACGCCGGCCGACGGCGAGACGTTCACGATGGCGCCCGTGCTCTTCGAGGATCTTGTGCTCATCGGTCCGGCCGGCAGCGAAAACAACCTGCAGGGCTGGGTCGGTGCGTTTCGTGCGGCCGATGGATCGCCGGTGTGGCGCTTCAACACCGTGCCAAAGCCCGGCGAGCCCGGCTACGACACGTGGAAGAACCCGAAAGGGATTCCCGTCGGCGGCGGCTCGGTGTGGACGACGTTCGCGATCGACGCCGAGACCGGCGACATGCACGTCGCGGTCACAAATCCGTCGCCCGATCTGCCGGTGCACCTCCGGCAGGGCGACAACCTCTACACGAACTCCCTCATCGTCCTCGACGTGCGCACCGGCAAATTGCGCTGGCATCGCCAGCTCGTGCCCAACGACTCGCACGACTGGGACGTGACGCACGCCACGCCGATGTTCAGCGCGACCGTGAACGGCGCGACGCGACGCGTGATCACCACGGCCGGGAAGGACGGCGTGCTGCGCGCGATCGACCGCGACACCCATCAGGTCTTGTACGAGACGCCAACGACGACGCGGGAGAACGCCGAGATCCCGGTGTCGTTCTCGCCGCTCCGCGCGTGCCCCGGCGTGCTCGGCGGCAGCCAGTGGAACGGGCCCGCGTACAACCCGGGCACCAACGCACTGTACGCGCCGGCGGTGGACTGGTGCGCGACGTTCTCGGCGTTCGAGCAGGTCCGCTACATTCCCGGCAAGACGTACATGGGCGGTAGGAACGACCTGGATCCGGTTTCGAAGTCGCAAGGCTGGCTCACGGCCGTCGATGCGTCCACCGGCGCCGTGAAGTGGAAGTACCGATCGCCGCGGCCGATGGTGGCAGCCGTCACGACGACGGCCGGCAACCTCGTGCTCGCCGGCGAACTGACGGGCGACTTCGACGTCTTCGACGCGGGAAGCGGCGACGTGCTCTACCGGTTCAACACCGGCGGCCCGATGGGCGGCGGCATCGTCACCTACTCGGTGGATGGCCGGCAGTACATCGCCGCGGCGTCCGGCAGCCCGTCGAATTTCTGGAACGAGCGAAGCCCCGGATCGCCGACGATCGTCGTGTTCGCCGTGCCGCGCGACGTTGCAGGGCGATGAGCGTAGCGCGAGGCTTTCAGTGACGTAGGGCGGGTCCTTTCGGACCCGCCGGTGTGCCGGGTCCAAAGGACCCGGCCTACGTACTCGCGCTACTATCAACCGACCGGTTACAGCGGCGACGGCGCGTATAATCGCGCCGGGGACGAAATAGGCTTCAGATTTCAGATTGCGCGGACCAGCTCGTCGTGCGTGCCGCGCTCGGCGATGCGGCCGGCGAACCGCGACAGCCAGTTCCTGCGCGCTCCAGTCGATGGGGCGCGGGACATCGGTCCAGATCACGGCTTCGCGCGCAGCGTCCGCAACCCACTGACGGGCCCTCAGCGCGTCGCGCGCGAGAAGCGCCTCGACGAGGTCACGCAGTTCCACGTTCACTCTCCCACAGATCCACACATCGTGAACGCCGGCTCAGGACGCCGCCAGTTCTTCTTCCAGCAGTTGCTTCTTGTGTAGTTCGGCGTACAGCCCGCCGGCGCGGACCAGTTCGTCGTGCGTGCCGCGCTCGACGATGCGGCCGGCGTCGAGGACGAAGATGAGGTCGGCGTCGCGGACGGTGGAAATGCGGTGCGACACGATGATCGATGTGCGCTCGCGCATGACGCCGCGGAGGCGCGAGAGGATTTCTTCTTCGGTGTAGGTGTCGACCGCCGACAGCGCGTCGTCCAGGATCAGGATGCGCGGATCGATCGCAATCGCCCGCGCGAGCGCGGTCCGCTGTTTCTGCCCTCCCGACAGCGTGATGCCGCGCTCGCCGACCATCGTCTCGTAGCCCTTCGGAAAATCGGCGACGTCCTTGTCGAGACGTGCGACGGCGGCCGCGCGCACAATCCGCCCGTCGCGTTCGCCGTGTAGGGGCGGAGCTTGCTCCGCCCTGAGCGCTTGCTCCGCCCTGAGCGCCTGCTCCGCCCTGAGCGCCTGCTCCGCCCTGAGCGCCTGCTCCGCCCTCGCGCCGGGCCGACCACGGTCGGCCCCTACGACCTGCGCGTCCAGCCCGAACGCGACGTTGTCCGCGAGTGTGTCGGAGAACAGGAACGGCTCCTGCGGGACGAAGCCGATCGCACCGCGCAGCGTGGCCAGCGGAATCTCGCGCACGTCGACGCCGTCGATGAAGACCGTGCCCGGCGGCGGATCGTGCAGCCGCGCGAGCAGCGAGATCAGCGTGGACTTGCCGGATCCGGTGACCCCAACCAGCGCCACCGTCTGGCCAGCCTCGATCTTCAACGACACATGGTCCAAAACGGGCGTGGCGCCAAACTCAAACACGAGATCACGGAACTCGATGGCGCCTTGAATATTGCGGATTGAGGATTGCGGAGTGCGGAGTGATTGTGGATGGGATGTTTCCTGCGGTCTCGAATCCGCAGTCCGCAATCCGCAGTCCGCAATTGCAGGCTGCGTTTCAAGCACGTCCAACATTCGTCTCCAGGAGGCCAACCCGCGCTGCAACATGTTCGTCACCCAGCCGAATGCGATCATCGGCCAGCTCAGCATCGTCAGGTAGGCGTTAAACGCGACGAACTGACCGACGGTCAGGCGGCCGCTGATGACCTCGCGGCTACCGAGCCACAGGACCAGCAGCGCGCCGAGCCCCAGGAAGAAGCCCATGCTCGGGAAGAACATCCCCTGGAGCACGATCAACCGGCGATTGCGCTGCAAGTACTCGTCGTTCGCCTGGCGGAATCGATCCAGCTCCGCCGCTTCCTGCCGGTAGGCGCGCACGACGCGTACGCCCGACAGCGCTTCCTGCGCGACGGCGCTCAGCTCGGACAGCTGCGCCTGAATCCGCTCGAAGCGGCGGTGAATCGCGGAGCCGAACACCTTCACCGAAATCGACACGAACGGCAGCGGCGCGAGCGACCACAGCGTCAGCCGCGCGTCGATCGAGATCGTCACGGAGAGCGCCACGACGAACGTCAGCAGCGTGTTCGCCGAGTACATGATCGACGGGCCGATCATCATGCGCACGGCATTCAGATCGTTCGTCGCGCGCGACATCAGGTCGCCGGTCCGGTGCGACTGGAAGTAGCCGAGCGGCAGTGTCTGGAGGTGCGCGAAGAAGTCGTTGCGCATGTCGTACTCGATGTCGCGCGACGCGCCGATCAGGATGCGGCGCTGCAGGAACTGGAATGTCCCGCCGACCAGGCCGAACGCGAGCAGCAGCCCGCCGTACGCGGCGAGCTTGAGCGGCGTGACGCCGCGCGTCAGATCGTCGATCGCCCGGCCCAGGATGAGCGGCGCGGCCAGCGCGACGGCGCGCGTGACGACGACGCACGCGAGGCCGAGCACGAAGGCGGTGCGGTACTTGAGAACGTAGGCGAGCAGACGACCAAACGGCGCCACTCCCGCGAGTATAATCCGGCCCGATGCAGGCCCTGTATCTCAAGGCGGGAAGCTCAGAGTTCAGAGTTCAGAATTCAGATTTCAGATTGAAGGCAGATTTCAGATTTTGATTTCGCGATTGCGGCGCCTCTTTCAATCAATCTGAAATCGCAATCTGAAATCGCAATCTGAAATCTGAATTCTGAAATCTTAAATCTCATCGCGCGCGGATCGGAGCGCGCACGAGCGTTAAGTTCGCGAGCGCCGCGAGCGCCAGCAACGCAGATCCAAAGAATGCGTACTGATACGTGCCCGTCCCCACGAAGATGCGTGAACCGATGACCGGCCCCAGCACGCCTGCGGTGCCCCACGCCAGCAGCAGCAATCCGTAGTTGGTCGCGAGGTATTTCGTGCCGTAGAAGTCGCCGGCCAGCGCCGTGTACACCGAGAGCTGCGTTCCGTAGCAGTAGTAGACCAGGAACAGCAGTGCGTAAAAGAACGTGAGGTCTTCCCGCCACAAATACAGCGACGGCGTCGCAATCATCGAGATCACGATCACGCTGCGCAGGGTGAACAGGCGGCCGAAATGATCCGACAGCCAGCCCGAAAAAAATCGCCCTGACGCGCTGCCGATTGCGCCCACCGTGATCGCGAACGCGGCCGTCGGCCCCGAGTACCCGGCCGAGCGTGCGAACGGCACGAGCTGGCTGATCACCATCGTGCCTGCCGTCGTGCCGAGCGCGTACGCGACCCACAGAAGATAGAAGCTCGGGGTCCTGAGGACCTGCGACGTCTGCACGTCGACATTGAGCGGCCGCGGCTTCGCGCCCGCCCCGGGCTGCTGGACGACCTGGTACGTCTCCGGCGGATCCTTCATGAGCGCCGCGCCCACCATCGTGAACACGAAGAACAGCCCGGCGAACGCCTGGAACGTCCCCCGCCAGCCGATCTGTTCGATCAACCGTCCGGCGATCGGTCCGAAGATGCCGGACCCCGCGGCGAAGATCCCGATCGCCAGGCCGTTGACGAGGCCGCGCTGATTCGGAAACCACTTGGACCCGACCGTAATCGGCGCGAGATACCCGAACCCTAGCCCGGCGCCGAGCATCACGCCCCAAGTCAGGTACAGCATCGGCAGCGTGTGGATGAAGCTGGCGAGGAACAGGCCCCCGCTGAAGAGCAGGCCGCCGACGGTGGCCACGGCCCGCGGACCGACACGGTTCTGAATCAGACCTGCCACCATGAACATCGAGGCCAGCATCACCATGTCGATCGTGGCCACGAGCGACGTCTGGGTACGCGTCCAGCCGAACTCGCGTTCGAGCGCGGGCACGAACACGCTCCACGCGTAGTACGTGCCGAGCGCGACGTTCAACAGACCCCCGCCCACGAGTGCGGGCCACCGCCTGAGCGGCGCCGGAGAGGACGCGTTAGTCATCGGGACCGCCATAAGGAAGTTGGAATAGTAGCAGAACAGGTGTCCGGAGGCATGTCTGTCAAGGATCATCCCCCCGGCAGGAACGTGCCCGGGCACGCGCCCCGGCCGACGGGCCCGTAGTTTTGGTTATGATAAGCGCTATGAAGTCAGCCGCGATCGCCGTCGTCATCGTTCTCGGAACTGCAGCGCTCTCCTACCCCGCCGAACAGACGATCGCCGGACAGATCAGCGACAGCGCGTGCAACCGGAAGCACGAGTCTGGCGCCGAGAACGTGCCGACGCCGCCCGACGCCGACTGCACGCTCGATTGCGTCCGCGGTGGATCGACGTTCGTGCTCGTGACGGCCGACAAGATCTACCAGATCGCGAACCAGGATCTGGCCGCGCTGAAGACGCACGCGGGGCACAAGGTCAAGATGACGGGCGAGCTGAAGGGCGATTCGCTTACGGTGTCGAAGATCGAGATGCAGTGAGAATCTGAGGATGTGAGAATCTGAGGATGTGAGGATGTGAAGCGTTCTTAGTTTTCAGTTCTCAGTTCTCAGTTCTAAGTTTTCAGTTCTAAGTTTTCAGTTCCAAGTTCTTACCACGCGGCCGGAGGACACCAAATATCAGCCAGTACAATCCGGCCGCGATGACTCCTAGCATCGCCCAGCGCATCGCCGCAATCCAGAAGACCAGATCGAGCGCCGGCCATTCGAAGCGGTACTGCCGGAGCACGTCGCCCCGGTCGATCATCCAGTGCCACGCCGTGTGGGCCGCGAGCGCCGACAGGATGATCGCGCCCAGCCGTTCAGTGACGATTAGCCGGAACGCGGCGTCGAGCACGGGAATCACCAGGATCAGCACGAGCAGCAATCCGAGCTCGATGCCCGCGTTGAACGAGAACACCGCGGTCAGCGCGTGCGATCCGGCGAACTGCAACACTTGGCGGAGGCCGAGCGAAAAGCCGAAGCCCTGAATCAGGCCGGCGCCGAACGTCAGCAGCCACCGGCGCTCGAGATGCGGCGCCCCGATGTTGACAATGTTTTCAAGTGCCACGTACACAATCGAGATCGCCATCAGCGTCCCGATCAGCGACGGGAACCACAGCTGATCGGGCGCGTAGCCGTAGGCCGACGCGATGAGCGTGATCGAATGCCCGACCGCGAACGACGCGGCAATCGCGACGACCTCGTGGAAGCGCCGGAACGGAATCACCAGACAGAAGAGAAACAAGAGCGGATCGAGACCGTCGAGCGCGTGCGAAAACCCGCGGCCGACGAACTGCGTGACCGCCTGCGTCCAGCGCGGATCGAGGCGCACGAGCCCGGGATCGCCTGCGAAGTCGAAAGCGCGCCCCGTTCCCATCGCACCGTCCGGCGGCAAAAAGCGCAGCGACGTGTTCGTGCGGATGCCGAGCCGCCCAAGTTTCGGGCGCATTGAGAACCGGGACTGATCCGAGTGAATCGGATACTCGAACAGGATGTCGAGCATCCCCTGCGTCCACAGGAACTCGGTGTCGTCGGGCAGCGGCGCGCCGGTCAGGTGCGCGACCGCCGCGTCATAGGACTCGAACGATCGATCGGCCGGCAGTGCCGCGCGTACCTGAGCGACAACGGGATACGCCAGCCGCGTGTCCTCTTCGTACATCTCGATGTCGTCGGCAACCCAGAGCGTCGCGGCGTCCTGCAGCGTGCGCTCGGCTTTCGACAGATCCAGCAGCCCCGAATTGAGGCTTCCGCGCCTGGGATAGTCCATGTCCCGCATGGCGACGAGCGGAACCCGGACGACGAGGCGCAGCCGCTGGCCGTCCGGCTTGATATAGGCGTGAATGCTGACCTGGTTGGGAATATCGTGCGCCGCAGGGATGGCGCTCGACGCCAAGACCAGGAGCGCCACGAGCGCGGCGCCTGGGATTAGGGCTGATGGCCGATGGCTGATGGCTGCCGTGAACGCCCGGCGCCATCGACCATCGCCATTAGCCCTCAGCCATAAGCCATCTCTTCTCGTGAGCATACCGGTAGTATACTGGCGCCCTTCAGGAGGACTTATGAAGCCGACACGTCGTTATCTCGGCGGAATCGCGCTGACGGCACTCTTAGCCGGCTTGGGCATCGGGCAGAGTCTCCTCGAACGGAGCGCAGCCGCGCAGTCCAAGAGCGCGGTTCAGGCGCCCCGGTTTGAAGTCGATCCGATGTGGCCCAAGCCGCTGCCCAATCACTGGCTGCTCGGCTCGACGATCGGCGTGTCGCTCGACGCACAGGACCACGTCTGGATCATTCATCGCAGCTCGGCAACGCTCAACAACAATGAACGCGGCGCGGAGCTCGACCCGCCGACCGGAGAGTGCTGCAAAGGCGCGCCGCCGGTGCTGGAATTCGATCAGGCCGGCAACCTGCTGCGCCATTGGGGCGGTCCCGGTCAGGGCTTCGAATGGCCCGCGTCGAACCACGGCATCACGATCGATTACAAAGGCAACGTCTGGATCGGCGGCAACGGCGCCGACGATGGCCAGGTGCTGAAGTTCACGCAGGACGGCAAGTTCATCAAACAAGTCGGGATGGAATGGGCCAACGCCGGCAGCAACGATACGTTCGCCTTCCGGCAGGTGGCGAAGATCTTCGTCGACAAGACCGCGAACGAAGCGTACATCGCCGACGGCTACGGGAATCATCGCGTCGCGGTCATCGACGCAGACACGGGCGTTTTCAAGCGGTATTGGGGCGCCTACGGCAACAAGCCCGACGACGCGAACCTTGGACGGTACAACCCCGACGCGCCGCTCGCGCAACAGTTCCGGAATCCTGTGCACTGCGCGGAAGTGTCGGTCGATCGCCTCGTATACGTCTGCGACCGCGTGAACGATCGCATCCAGGTGTTCACGACTGAGGGCAAGTTCGTCAAGGAACAGCAAATCGCGAAGCGCTCGCTCGCAGATGGCTCCGTGTGGGACATCGCGTTCTCGAGAGACGCGCAGCAGAAGTTCCTGTATCTCGCAGACGGGCGTAATCAGAAGGTCTACATCCTCGATCGGCAGTCGCTGCAGGTCCTGACGAGCTTCGGCGACGGCGGCCGGCAGCCCGGAGAGTTCTTCGGCGCGCACAGCATCGCGACCGACTCGAAGGGCAACATCTACATCACGGAAACCTACGAAGGAAAACGCGTGCAGAAGTTCACCTACAAGGGCCTCGGTCCCGTGACGAAAGACAATCAGGGCGTGGTCTGGCCGCGCGGCAGTTCGAACTAAGGAGGCGTATGACTCGGAGACGTCACGTAGTGGTTGGGACGACGCTGCTCGCGTTGCTGGTCGTCCTCGGCATCGGGCAGAACATGCTGGAGAAAACGGCAGCGGCGCAGTCGAAGGGCGCCGTGCAGGCGCCGCGATTCGAAGTCGATCCGATGTGGCCCAAGCCGGTGCCGAACCACTGGGTCTTCGGCAACATCATCGGCGTCGGCGTCGACAAGAACGACCACGTCTACATCATTCACCGCGGCGCCGGCTCGCTCGAGGCGAAGGAAATCTACGCGACCGAGAACCCGCCGGCGTCCGAGTGCTGCGTCCCGGCACCGCCCGTCCTCGAATTCGATCCGGCCGGCAATCTCGTCAAGGCCTGGGGCGGACCCGGCGCCGGCTTCGAGTGGCCGGAGTCGAACCACGGCATCACGCCGGACAGCAAGGGCAACCTGTTCATCGGCGGCAACGGCGGCAACGACGGCCACGTGCTGAAGTTCACGCGTGAAGGCAAGTTCGTCAAGCAGTTCGGCTTCGCGTACGCGAGCGCCGGCAGCAACGACATGTGGGCGTTCAGGCAGGTTGCGAAGGTCTCGCTCGACGAGGCCGCGAACGAAGCGTACGTGTCGGACGGCTACGGCAATCACCGCGTCGCCGTCATGGACATGGACACCGGCAAGATCAAGCGGTACTGGGGCGCGTACGGCAACAAGCCGGACGACACCAACCTCGGCCGCTACAACCCGGCCGCGCCGCTCGCCCAGCAGTTCCGCAACCCGGTGCACTGCGCCGAGCCGTCGAACGACGGGATGGTCTACGTCTGCGATCGTCCGAACGATCGCATCCAGGTGTTCACGAAGGAAGGCAAGTTCGTCAAGGAAGTCCGCGTGAACGAGACGACGCTCGGCGACGGATCGGTATGGGATATCGCCTTCTCGAAAGATGCGGCGCAGAAGTACTTCTACCTCGCTGACGGCGCCAACGAGAAGATTCACGTCTTCGATCGCGCGTCGCTCACCGAGCTCACCAGCTTCGGCGACGGCGGACGGCAGCCCGGCCAGTTCTACGCCGTGCACAGCATTGCGACGGACTCGAAGGGCAACCTCTACACGACCGAGACGTATCGCGGACAGCGGCTGCAGAAGTTTGTGTACAAAGGTCTCGCGCCAGTGACCAAGCCGAATCAGGGAACGGTCTGGCCGACGACTCGCTAAACGTTTCGTAGTGGCTGGTGGCTAGTGGCTAGTGGCTGGTGGCTGGTGGCTGGGAAGAACCCAGCCGCTGGTCCCCGGCCTCCAGCCTCTCTTCAGCCGCCTTTTCCAGTCACCAATCACCAGTCACCAGTCACCAGTCACCAGTCACCAGTCACCA
>JACPZW010000048.1 GCA_016195265.1 Acidobacteriota bacterium
CCCACGCGCCCAGAAAGCCGGACGGCGATTGTCGACGTTCGCTTGGGGAATGGCTCGACATCCCCAGCGTAAGTACCGATTTCCGGAGAAATGTACAAGAGGAATCTCACGTCAGCGAATTTCCGAAAGGCATTGCTCCTAGCCGTGGATCCGCATGCGGCGGCGCCGCCGGCCGCGCTCGACCGGGCGTTGCGCGAGACGCAGCTCGCCTTCGACGGCGTGGCGGCGGCGTACGACCGCTCGAACGCGGAGAACGCGACGTTGTGCGCCATGCGGGCGCGCGCGCGACAGGCGCTGGAGTCCGCCGTCGCGCCGGGCGCGCGCGTGCTCGATCTTGGATGCGGACCTGGAACCGACGATGAGCCGCTGGCGGCCGGCGGGTATCGCGTCACGGCGATCGACTGGTCGCGCGCGATGGTCGACCAAGCGCGGCGGCGGATCGCGCGTGCAGGCCTCGAGGACCGTGTCGACGTACGGCACCTCGGCATCCACCAGCTCGACGCGCTGACGCCGGCGACGTTCGACGCCGCCTACTCGAACTTCGGTCCGCTCAACTGCGTGCCGGACCTGGCCGCCGCCGCGCGTCTGATCGCGTCGCGGCTGCGTCCAGGCGGTGTTCTCGTCGCGTCAGTCATCGGCCGCGTGTGTCCGTGGGAGCTGGTGATCTTCGGTGCCCGCGGGCAGTGGCGCCGCGCCGCGGTTCGCTTCGCCCGCGACTTCGTGCCCGTGCCTCTCGAAGGTCGAACCGTGTGGACGCGGTACTACACGCCGCGCGCGTTCGTGCGCGTGTTCGCCGATGCCGGCTTCGTCCGGGTCTCGCTTCGCGCGTTGGGATTGTTCGTGCCGCCGCCGTACGCACACACCTTCGCCCAACGCCACTCGACCCTTGTGTCGGGCCTGCAGAGACTCGAAGACGTCGCGGGCGCCTGGCCCGGCGTTCGGGCGTGGGGCGATCACTTCCTGATCGTGATGCGAAAGGCGTGAGGCGTGTGGCAGCCGACGTTTGCGTGCCCGGAATGCGGGGAAGCGGTCAATGAGACCAGTCCGGATCGCTACCGCTGTGCCCTCTGCACTCGCGAGTACGCCCGCCACGCCGGCATGTGGCGGTTTCTCTCCGCGAGCCGCTCGGCGCAGCTCGAGCCGTTCACGCGGCAGTACCGCGCCGTCCGCGAGCGCGAGGGGCGCCGGCCTTCGTCGCCGGAGTACTACCGGCGGCTGCCGCGCGTGCCGTCCGACGATCCGCACGCGGCCGACTGGCGCGTGCGCGGCGAGACCTACCGGCATCTGCTGGGGCACGTGCTGGCCGCCGGCCCCGCCTCGATGCGCGTCCTCGATCTCGGCGCGGGCAGCGGCTGGCTGTCCCACCGGCTCGCCGAGCTCGGCCATCATGTGGTCGCCCTCGATGCCATCGACGACGACGCCGACGGCCTCGGCGCCGCGCGTCACTACGCGATCGAGTTCCCGACGGTGCAGGCCGATTTCGCGGCGCTGCCGTTCGCCGCGGCGCAATTCGATCTGGTGGCGTTCAACGGCTCGCTGCACTACGCCGCCGATGCCGCCGCCACGCTCGCACAAGCCCGTCGGATGCTCGCGCCAGGAGGCGCTCTGGTCGTGATGGACTCGCCGATGTTCCAGGCCGACGCCGACGGGTGCGCGATGGTCGGCGACAACGTGCGGCGATTCACGACCGAGTATGGGCTGACCGATATCGTCCAGCCGGGCGCGGGCTATCTCACGTTTGCGTCGCTGGCGTCGATTGCGCGTGGACTCGGCCTGCGGCCACGGTTCATTCCGTCGCGCGGACCGATCCGCTGGCGCGTGCGACGAAGCCTCGCGCGGTTCCAGTTGCGGCGCGCGCCCGCCGCCTTCGGTCTGTGGGTGGCGCGATGATCGTGCTTTTCAATCCGCTGTCCACCACACCAGGCAAACAGCCGCTGCCGCTGTCGGTCATGGCGCTGGCGGCGGTGCTGGAGGATCGGGAACCCTGGACGCTCGTCGACGGGAATCTCGTCGCCGATCCCGCGAGCGCCATCATCGAACGCCTCTTGCGCGTGCCGCGCTCCGAGCTCGCGCTGCTGGCCGTGACGGTGATGCCGGGCCCGCAGGTGGCGCAGGCCGTCACCGTCTGTCGCGCCGTCAGGGCCGCGCTTGCGCACGTGCCGATCGTCTGGGGCGGCTACTTTCCGACGCAGCACGCGGACATCGTGCTGCGAGCGCCGTACGTCGACTTCGTCGTGCGATCGCAGGGTGAACAGGCGCTGCTGCAGCTGGTCGCCGCGCTTCGCACGCAGGGGGCGCTCGATCGGGTCGGCGGCCTCTCGTGGAAGGCGGGCGATCACGTCATCGACAATCCGATCCAGCCGTTCGCGGCGCTCGACACGCTGCCGGACCTGCCGTACCACCGCGTGGACATGCGGAAGTACCTTCACGACAACTACCTCGGCCGCCGCACGATCGCGTACAACTCGTCGTTCGGCTGCCCGTTCGCGTGCAGCTTCTGCGCCGTCGTGGCGATGTCGAACCGGCGCTGGCTCGCGCAGTCGCCGGCACGCATGGAGCGCGCGCTGCGCCGCCTGGTCTCGACCTACCGCGTCGACGCCGTGCAGATGCACGACATGGATTTCTTCATCAGCGAAGCGCGGACGGCGGAGTTCTGCGGGCGCATCGCGGATCTCGGGATCGCGTGGTGGGGGCTCGGCCGCGTCGACACGCTGATGCAGTACTCCGACGCGACGTGGCGGCTGATGGCGCGGTCCGGGTTGAAGATGGTGTTCTCCGGCGCCGAGTCCGGCTCCGATGCCGCGCTGGCGACGATGAACAAAGGCGGCAAGTCTGCTGCGCATCTGACGCTGGATCTCGCGCGCCGCATGCGCGAGTACGGCATCGTGCCGGAATTCTCGTTCGTCCTCGGCAGCCCGCCCGATCCGGAGAAGGATGTCGCGACGACGTTCGAGTTCATCCGGCGGCTCAAGCGGATCAATCCATCGGCTGAGCTCGTGCTCTACACCTACACACCCGTGCCGCTCGAAGGGTCGCTGTACACGGAAGCAAAACGCTCCGGGTTCGCGTTTCCGGACACGCTCGATGAGTGGACGTCGCCGCGGTGGGAACAGCTCTCGATGCGGCGCGGCGACAACCTGCCGTGGATGGAAGGCGGCGTGCGCCGGCGCGTGCGCGACTTCGAGCGGGTGATCAACGCGTTCTACCCGACGATCACCGATACGCGCCTGACGGGCTGGCGCCGTGCGGTCTTGAAGACGCTCGGCGGCTGGCGGTACGCGCTGAAGTGGTACGACGCGCCATACGAACTGCGCGCCATCCATTGGCTGATGCGGTACCAGCGGCCTGAGACGACTGGGTTTTGAGAGCCAATTCGGAGGCTGGTGGCTGGTGGCTGGTGACTGGTGACTGGTGACTGGTGGCTGGTGACTGGATCTGAGTCTTTAATCTGAAATCTGAATTCTGAACTCTGAAATATGAACGTCCTTTCGGCGCACGCCGCCTACGAGCTTTGGTCGCAGACCTATCCGCCCATTGCGCACAACCCGCTGATGCGCGTGGAGCAGGACGTCGTGGAGCGCCTCCTCGCGCAGCAGCGCGCCACGCGCGCGCTCGACGTGGGCACCGGGTCCGGTCGTTACCTTCCGTATCTGAATGCGACGGGCGCGCGCGTCGTCGTCGGTCTGGATTTCTCGCGCGCGATGCTTGCGCGCTGCGCCGGCGCGCCGAGCCTCCGCCTCGTTCTCGCGGATGCGTGCCGGCTGCCGTTCCGCCGGGCGGCGTTCGATCTGATCAACGCGTCGCTGATGGTCGGCGACGTCCACGACCTCGACAGGTGGACCGGCGAGCTGGCGCGGACGCTCATGTACGGTGGACATCTAATCTATTCGGATTTTCATCCCTCGTGGGCGCAGCACGAGTGGCGCCGCACGTTTCGCGACGCCCACGGCCGCACGCACGAAGTGGCGTACCAGCCCCACGCGATTGACGATCATCTCGCGGCAATTGAGCGGGCGGGACTGGAGATCGTGGCGATTCGCGAGCCGCGATTCAACGACGATGGGGACGCGGCCGTGAAAGCGTTCCGGAAGCAGTGGGGCAACCCGCCGGTTGTGGCCGTCTTCCACGCCGTCCGACCGCACGGGCCGCAGTAACGCACATGCTCTGGTCGCGCGCAGTGTCGTTCGTCAACGCGCACGTGGTCACCGACTCCGACGTCGCCGAGTCGGTCCGCTTCAGCTCGCGCGTCCTGTCGCTCGGCGATCCCCCGCGGGGTGGCGACACCGTCATCGACCTGCAGGGCGCGGTCGTGCTGCCGGGTCTCGTCAACGCGCACGATCATCTCGAGCTGAATCACTACGGGCGCATCAAGTTCCGCGAGCGGTACCAGAACGCGTCGGAGTGGAGCCAGGACGTGGAGCCGCGGCTCGCCGGCGACCAGGCGATCGCGCGTGCGCGCACGCATCCGCTGACGGAGCGGCTGTTCATTGGCGCGCTGAAGAACCTCCTGGCGGGCGTGACGATGGTCGCGCACCACAATCCGTTCTATCCGGAACTGCGGCGGACGATTCCGATTCGCGTGCTGCGCCGGTACGGATGGGCGCACTCGTTCTACCTCGAGCGCCGGCCATCAGGCGCCTACGGCGAGCCCGGCGGGGACGTGGCAGGACGCTGGCGCGCGACGCCGCCCGAGCTGCCGTTCTTCGTGCATCTGGCGGAGGGCGTGGACGTCGAGGCGCACAGGGAGCTGCCGCGGCTCGAAGCGCTCGGCTGCGTGGCGCCGAATACGGCGATCGTGCACGGCGTCGCCATCGACGGCGGCGAGTGGCCGCGCATCGCCCGCCGCGGCGCGGGCCTCGTGTGGTGTCCCGCGTCGAACACGTTCCTGTTCGGCAGGACCGCGGCCGTGCGAGACGCGCTCGACGCGAGCAACGGATCGCGCGCGAGGATCGCCCTCGCGACGGACTCGCGGCTGACCGGCTCGCGCGACCTGCTGGACGAGCTGCGCGCCGCCCGCGCCGCCGCGACCGTGACGCCTGACGAGCTGCTGCGGATGGTCACCAGCGACGCGGCCGCGCTCCTGCGGCAGCCGCGCGCGGGGCGGACCGTCGTCGGCGCCCCCGCGGATTTCGTCGTGATTCCGCCGCTCGGGCCGACGCCCGCCGCGTCGTTGATCCGGACGACGCGAAAGGATGTCCAGCTCGTGATGATCGACGGCCGCCCGCTTGTAGGCGACCCAGCGTTGGCGCCGGTGTTCAAGGCGCGAGGTGTCACGCCGCGGGCGACGACGGTCGATGCGACGCCGAAACTGATGGACTCCGCGCTGGTGCGCCGGATTGCGGGGTGTCCCATCGCGGAGCCCGGTGTGGCGGTCTCATGACGCCGCTCGCGCGGATCCTCAGGCTGAGCGCGGCGTATCTCGGATCGAACCTCGCGCGGGCCGCGATTGCGTTCGGGCTCTCGCTGGTGATCGGCCGCGCGCTCGGCGCCGAACGCTTCGGGCGCTGGATCCTCTGCACGACGTGGGCGTCCACGCTGACCGTCGTCGCCGATCTTGGATTTGGCGTCCTGCTCACGCGCGACGGCGCGCGGCCCGGCGCGCCTGCGGGCCGCCTGCTGCTGCACGCGCTGCTGATGCGGCTCGCCGTCGTCGTGCCGCTCGGCGCGATGCTCCTGCTGGCCGCACCGCGACTGATCGCGGATCCTGAGGCGATCGCCGGCGTGCGGCTTGGCGCGCTGCTCGGCATCTGCGGCGCGGCGTACGGATGCTTCGGCGCCCTGTTTCGTGCGCAGCCCCGCTGGCTCCCGACCGTGCTCGCGGCCGAGACCGCGTGCCTTGCCGCGCAGCTCGGCGGATCGTGGTGGCTCGTACGTGAGGGCCACGGCGTCGTGCCGCTCGTCGCGCTGGCCACATTGCTGCAGGCGGTCCAGATCGTCGTCTCGGTCGCCGTGTGGAGAACCGTGTTCGGCGATCGCGCCGCCGTCGCGCGTCCGTCGCTGGACGATCTGCGCGCGCTGCTGCGTCGCGCCATTCCATTCGCCGCGTCGAGCATCGTCGCCAACCTGCAGACGCGTGTTGCGCCGTTGATGCTCGGCTACTGGTCCACGGAGATCGATCTCGGCTGGTTTGGGGCGGCGTCGCGGTTCGGCAGAGCCGCCCGGCTCGCGCCGCAGGCCCTTTTTGCGGGCGCGCTGCCCGTGCTGTCGCAGGAGCACGGCAGGCGGGACGCCGATGTTCGTTCGACGTTTCGAACATTCGACCGCGCGCTGGTCGCGTTCAGTCTGGCGATGGCGGCGCCGTGCATTCTCCTCGCGGTTCCGCTGCTGCGCCTCGTGTACGGCCCATCTTTCATGAAGGCTGCACCCGCGCTCGTCTGGGTCGGCCTCGGCCTCGCGCCGGCGCTGGTGAATTCAGGAAGGAAGGTCGCGCTGTTGGCCGCGGGCGGCGAGGCCGTGGTCCTGCGTTGGAGCGCTATTGCGCTGACGGCACAGATCGTGGCCGGTGTCGTTCTGATTCCGGCGCTCGGCGCGGTTGGCGCCGCCGTGAGTCTCGCGGCGGCCGAAGCCGCCATCGTCCTGCCGCTATGGCGGAATGGCGCGTCCATCGCGCGGCCCGGCAAGTGCCCTGTAGATTTCTTCGAAGCGCGCAGCGGTCCAGTCGGCGCTGTACTCGAGCGCCCAGGCACGCGCGGCTGACGCGAGGCGCTCGCGCCGTGCAGGATCGCGGATGAGCCTCACGACCGCGTCCGCCAGCGCGGCCGCGTCGCCGGCAGGCACGGCGACCGCGCGGTCGTCGGCCCAGTCCGCCACGTAACCGACGCCTGTGCCGACCGTGGGCAGGCCGCTGCACGCCGCCTCCAACACGACGACGCCCGCCGCTTCATGACGCGAAGACGTCACGTGCACGTGCGCGTCCGCGTAGAATGTCGCGAGCCGATCGGTCGGCTGGACTCCGTGGAAGGTGACATGGCTCTCCAGATCGAGTGTGCGCGCCAGCGCCTGCACGCCGCCGTCCAGGGTGTCTTCGCCGACGATGTCGAGGTGGACCTCCGGAATCTCGCGCACGATGCGCGTCATTGCGTTGAGCAGCATCGGGTAATCCTTCACGCGGTTGAGACTTCCGACGCGAAGCAGGCGCCAGGGCGGCCCGGGCGGCCGCGTCGCCGGCGGAAAGGCGTTCGGATCGACGCCGAGCGGCACGATGTCTGTCCCTCGCCCGTGACGCGCCGCGAGCTCCGCCATGAACTGCGTCCCGACGGTTACGCGCGTCGCGTCGCGCAGCGTGCGGGCGATCACGAATCGATCTCTCCAGCGCCGTTGCAGTCCGTAGCCGATGTCGCCGATCGCGACGAATTCGCCGCTGTCGAACGTGACGACGATCGGCACCCCCGCGCGACGCGCGACGTGCGTGGCCACAACAGCCGGCATGCCCGAGTACGCGTGGAGCACGTCGAACGGACCGGCCGCGCCGAGTGCGGCCGTGAGGCGCGCACGCTGACGCAGACGCCGCAGTCCGGGCGGACCGTCCACGCGGCCGACGTCGTGGATCGCGGCGCCGAGCAGCGGATACGTGCACGGCTCCGGAGAGTAGTGAAGGGCGAAGACGTGGACCTCGTGACGGCGCGCGAGGCGCTCGATCAGCCACAGCAGGGCGGGTACCACGCGCTCGCGCGCCGATCGATCGACGCCGCCGGTGACCACCAGTCCGATCCGCACGCCATCAGCATACCCGCGGCCGCCTCGAACACTCCTGAAAGGAAGGGACAACCACACAGTGATCTTCGTGGTTCCGTGAAATGAGGCGCGTCGTCGTCGGGTTCGCGCTGATCGTCGTTGTCGTCGCGGTCGTGCCTGCGACGCGGCGCGCGGTCCTGCAGCGAGTGGGCGGCGTCCTGATCGTCAGCGATCCCGCTGCGCCGGCTGACGTCGGCGTCATGACCGAGAGCGGCGAAGGCGACGAGATTGGCGTCAGCGATCTGTACCAGCGCCGTGCGTTCACCCGCGTGCTGGTGCTTGCGCCGTCGCCGAACGCGGTTGATCTCGAACTGAAGAAACGCGGCGTGCACGTCGAGGATCGGATCCTGAGCACGCTGCGCCAGTTGGGCGTGCCTCCTTCGGCCGTCACCACGCTGGACGCGGGCGAGGGCGGGACCAACGACAGCGCACGCGCGCTCGCTGACTGGGTGCGCGAGCACCCGTCACGCGTCGTCGTCGTGATCAGTCCGACGCACGCGCGCCGGTACCGCCGGACCCTGCTACGCGTCTGGCCGGCGGGTGTCGCGCCGCCTCGCATCACCTGGTCGCCGCACGCGCTGTTTCGATCCGCGGACTGGTGGCAATCGCGGCGGACGCTGCGCGAAGGACTCTTCGAACTGGAGAAGCTGGCATGGGACTACGTCACGCATCCGTTCTGATTGCGGCGTTCGTCGCGCTCGCGATTGGTTCAGCCGGATCAGCCGGGTCCGAACCGCCTTCGCCAAGGCTACAGCGGTCCGCCGAAGCTTCACGTGGGGGCGGAAGGACCCGGCCTACAGATCGTAAGACGCTCGACTTCTACTTCATCGACGTCGAAGGCGGGCAGTCCACGTTGATTGTGACGCCGGCCGGGCAGTCGATGCTTGTCGACGCGGGATATGGCGGCAACGACGGGCGCGACCCCGGACGCGTGATGGCGGCTGTGAACGACGCCGGTCTCACCCAGATCGACTATCTCGTGACGACGCACTTTCACGGCGATCACGTGGGCGGCGTGCCGGAACTGTCGCGGCGCATTCCGATTCACACGTTCGTCGATTACGGCGAGCCGCTCGAGAACGGATTCGGCGCGCGGCGATTGTACGACGCGTACTCGCTTATCCGGGCGAACGGTCAGTACATCCAGGCCAAGCCTGGCGACCGGCTACCCCTCAAAGGACTGGATGTCGACGTGGTGAGCGCGGGCGGTGCGCTGATTACGAAGCCGCTCGCGCACGGCGGCGGCGCGAATCCGGCGTGCGCGGCGCTCGTGAAGAAGGAGAACGACGAAACCGAGAACCCGAGGTCGGTCGGGATCCGGCTGAGGTTCGGGCGTTTTCAGTTCGTGGATCTGGGCGATCTCAGCAACGCGAATCTCGCGGCGCTGTTCTGTCCCGAGAATCTGATCGGCCAAGTGCGGCTCTATCTCGTCACGCATCACGGCAACAGCGATACGAACATTCCGGCGGTGCTGGCCGCGCTTCACCCGCGCGCGGCGATCATGAACAACGGCATCACGAAGGGCGGGTCGTACGACACGTTCCGCGAACTGCATCGCGCCGCGTGGCTCGAGGACGTCTGGCAACTGCACAAATCGCAGAACACCGAAGAGAATTTCCCAGACGGCCGCATCGCCAACCTGGACGACACGACCGGCTACGCGATCAGGGCGAGCGCGCGCGAGGATGGATCGTTCACGGTGACGAACAGCCGCACCGGCGAGACGAAACGCTACGCGAAGTGAACGCGCTGGAATGTTTGAACCTTGAACCCTGAACCCGCCTGCTCTAGTGCGTCAGGGCGTAGATCAACACGTCCACGCCGAACGCATAGCCGCCGCCGGCGAATCGTTCAAAATACTCGCGGCTGTCGCCCTCGCGCTCGAAGGCGTCGCCGAAGTCGGTGTTGTGCGTCATCACCACGAGGACGTGGCCGGCCTTGTCCGTGATGGCGCGCGTATGCGGCACGGCGCTGTCGCGCCCGCGCTCGGAGGTGCCGCCGCCGGTGCCGTACCAGAAATTGATCGACGGAATCTGCACCTTCTCCTTCACGTCGTAGAGCGTGTGGAACATCGGGTGCTCGAGCGGCACCTCGATCAGCGGGTACTCGCCTGACGGCAGCGCCTTGCGGATTTCGTTCTCCCAGTGCGCCCACGCGTACTCGCCCCAGAAATCATCGGCCCAGAGAAAGCCGCCCTTCTGCAGATAGGTGCGCAGGCCGGCCGCCTCGGCCTCGTCGAAGTACGCGCCGCCGGGCTCGGTCAGCATGATGAACGGACACTTGCCGAGCAGTGCCGCGTCGGTGAGCTGCAACAGGACGTGGTTGTAGTTGCCGAGCGCGTCGCGGCTGACGATGGTGCGGGTCAGCTCAGAGAAGCGGAAGGACAGGTTTTCGTCCGCGCGCGGCCAGTCCACGCTCCAGCCGGCGCCGTCGCCGTCGCTCGCGTTCCGGAACATGACGCGGCAGAACATGAACGCGCCGTCGTACTGCGGGTTGGCGGGGATGCCGCGATAGCCGAAACCGCGGCCGCCGCCGCGGCCGCCACGGAAGCCGCGCCCGCCCTGAAATTGCGCGGAGACCGTTGTCGCCAGCGCGGCGAGCGTCACCGCAAGCAGGAGCGGCGTGCGGAGGCGGCGCAGAAGTTGATGCATGCGCGGATGACCGCCAGTCTAATCCCGGTAGTACACGGCGTCGACCGGGACCTTGGACCCGACGTAGTCGCGATCCTTGAACGGGTACCGCGGCCGCGGCTTCGAGGTGATGAACGCGGCCACCTGTTGCGCCTCTTCGTCGGTCAGGCTGTTCGGATTGAGGTACGGCATCGCGTAGCGAATGATCCCGGCGAGCGTGTAGACGCGCGCGGCGCCCGCACCGTCGTTCCACGACTCGGGCCCCCAGAGCGGTCCCGCCTTCTTGTCGCCGACCTGCACGCCCTGGCCGTCGGCGCCGTGGCACGACGTGCACCGATCCATGTAGATCGCCTCGCCGTTCGCCCGATCGAGCTGGTCGACCGGGATTAGTTGCTCCTTTGCGATCGTGTTCTGCCCGCGCCACGTGGGATTCGTGCCGACGGCGGCGCCTCGCGACAGCCACGTGATGTAGGCGCTGACGGCGAGCACTTCCTTGGATGACGTCGTCGGCAGGGACTCGGTCGCTGGAATCACGTTGGTGCCATGCGGCGACGTCGCGTTCTCGCTGCGCAGAAAGCAATCGACGACGCGGTCGGGAAGGCTGATGAGCCGGGCCGCCCGGTTGTTGTACTCGGGGAACATGCCGGCGATGGCGACGAGCGGCAGCGACCGCTCCCGCTGGCCGGCATTGAGGTGACAGTTGTTGCAGGCGACCTGGCCGCCGGTGAATTGCGGCGCCTCTTTCGGCGTATTGGTGAAGATGCGGTAGCCCAGGCGAATCTGATCCGCCAGCTTCGGATCGGTCAGCGTGGTGTCTTTCGTCGGATCCTGCGGCACCTGCCACGCGGTGACCATCGTCGTGCTCGCCGGGATCAGGGGCGCGGGCGTGGACCGGGAGCACGCGCCCGCGACCACCGCGACGACGAGGCACGCGGCCGAAGGGGAGGTGATGCGCACGAGCCAAATTCTATTACCATTGCGCTGCCCCGGCCACCCAGGAGAAGCGAATGCGGCCACGAAGCCACGAAATCACGAAGAAGAGATTCGTTCGGGGGTGCACGTTCGTGCTGTCGCTCCTCGCGACCGCGACGTCCGCCCGCGCGCAGGCCATCCAGGCGCTCGGCGTGTTCGAACAGCGCTGCGGCGTGTGTCATACCAAGCCGGCCGACGATCGGACCCCGACCAGGGAATCGCTGCGGCAGCGCACGCCCGAGGCGATTCTCGACGCGATCACCGGCGGGTCGATGAAGGTGAACGCTGACAGCCTGACCGACGCGCAGAAGCGGATGATCGCGGAATACATCACCGACCGGCCGCTCGGCGCGGCGCTGGCGGGCCAGGCGTCGGCGATGCCGAATCGCTGCCCGAGCACACCGCTGGGCAACCCGCTTGCCGGGCCGTCGTGGAACGGCTGGGGCGCGGACGAGGGGAACTCGCGCTTTCAACCGGCGGCCGCCGCCGGTCTGACGGCCGCATCGGTGCCGAAGCTCACGTTGAAATGGGCGTTTGGCTTCCCGAACGGGAGTTCCGCGTACGGCCAGCCGGCGATTGCCGGCGGCCGCGTGTTCGTCGGGTCGGACAACGGCTTCGTCTACGCGCTCGACGCGGCGAGCGGCTGCGTCTACTGGTCGTTCCAGGCGCAGGGCGGCGTGCGGACCGCGATCAGCATCGGCAAGAACGGCGCGCGGTACGCGGCGTATTTCGGCGACGTGAAGGCGAACGTGTATGCCGTGGATGCGGAGACCGGCACGCAGGTGTGGACGAAGAGCGCCGAGTCGCATCCGCTCGCGCGCATCACCGGCGCGCCCGTCCTCTTCAACGGCCGGCTGTACGTGCCGGTTGCGTCGTTCGAGGAAGGATCGGGGCCGAACCCGAAGTACGAGTGCTGCACGTTCCGCGGTTCCGTCGTCGCGTACGACGCCGCGAGCGGCGAGCAGATCTGGAAGACCTACACGATCCCCGAGAAGCCGCGGCCGACGAAGAAGAACTCGGTCGGCACGCAGCTCTGGGGTCCGGCCGGCGCCGCCGTCTGGTCGGCGCCGACGATCGACGCCAAACGCGGCGCGCTGTACGTGGCCACGGGCGATGCCTATACGTCCCCGGCCGCCGACACGAGCGATGCGATCATGGCGTTCGATCTGAAGTCCGGCATTCCCCTCTGGACGCACCAGTTCACGCCGAACGACGCGTTCCTCGTCGGCTGTCCGAGCGGGCCGAGCACGCGCGACAATTGCCCGGAGGTCGGCGGTCCCGACTTCGATTTCGGCAACTCGCCGATCCTCCGCTCCATGCCGAACGGCAAGTCGGTCCTCGTCATCGGGCAGAAGTCGGGCGCCGCGTGGGCCATCGATCCCGACAAGGATGGCGCGTTGCTGTGGCAGCACAAGGTCGGCAGCGGCAGCACGCTCGGTGGCGTGGAGTGGGGCTCGGCCGCCGACGATCAGAACGGCTACTTCGCGGTGGCAGACCAGCAGCTGGGCGCGAACGCGGGCGGCCTCTCGGCGTTGCAACTGGCGACCGGCGAGGAGGTGTGGAGGACGCCGCCGCCGCCCGTGGAGTGCGCGCCGGGCCGCAACTGTGCGCAGGCGCAGTCGGCGGCGATCACGGCGATCCCCGGCGTCGTGTTCTCGGGCACGACCAACGGGATCATCCGCGCGTACGCCGCGAGCGACGGCAGGATCCTGTGGGACTACAACACTGCGCACGAATACGCGACGGTTAACGGCGTGAAGGCGAAGGGCGGCTCGCTGAATGGCCCTGGCCCGGTCATCGCCGGCGGCATGGTGTTCCTGAATTCCGGCTACGCCTACCTCGGGTACGGCGCGCCGGGCAATGTTCTGCTGGCGTTTGGGATCGAATGAGGATTTTCCATTGCCGCCAGACAATCTCAGACAATCCAGAAATCCGGACGATGGGCGGCAGGGGTACAAGAACTCAGCGACCTGAGCGTGCCGGGCGTTGACTTAGGTCAGCGCCGAGCGTAGCCTTCCCGGAAATCGCTCGATTGGCGCCCGTTCTCGGTTCAGGGGCGCACTGCAATCTCTCGTCGTCATCCCGGCTCGATTCGTCCGATCGGTACCCGTTCGGCGTCGGCGTCCTGTGAATCACACCAATCAGGTCGTTTCTGGGTGGTCTTCAACTGGGAGGGATTATGGTCAGTCGGAGAGGGTCAGCGATCGCGCTGGCGGGGCTCGCCCTGCTCGTGTTGTTACCCGGCAGCGCTTCCGCGCAGAGCGCCATTGCGGGCGTGGTGAAGGACGCGACTGGCGCCGTGCTGCCGGGCGTCACCGTCGAAGCGAGCAGCCCGGCGCTGATCGAGCAGGTGAAGACGGTGACGACCGATGCAGCGGGGCTGTACCGCGTCATCGATCTCCGGCCCGGTTCGTACGTCGTGACGTTCACGCTGCCCGGCTTCAACGTCGTCAAGCGCGACGGAATCGAGCTCCCGTCAGACTTCACCGCGACGGTCAACGTGGAGCTGAAGGTTGGCGCGGTCGAAGAGACGGTCACCGTGACCGGCGCCTCACCAGTCGTCGACATCAAGAGCGCTACGGTTGGACAGGTCCTGACGAGGGAGCTGCTTGACGCCGTGCCGACGGGGCGGAGCATCTGGGCCCTGGGCTCGACGCTGACCGGCGTGACGCTGAGCGCGCCGGACGTGGGCGGCACGGCCGGCATGCAGCAAACCTATATGGCCGTGCACGGCTCCCAGCGACAGGACAACGCCATCCAGGTGGACGGGATGAGCGTGAACGGGATCGAGGGGGACGGAGCGATCCAGAACTATTTCAACGAGGGCATGTTTCAGGAGATGAGCTATCAGACGAGCGCCATCTCGGCGGACGTGCAGTCATCGGGCGTGCGTTTGAACATGATCCCCAAGGAGGGGGCCAACGTGTTCAAAGGGTCCCTGTTCCTGTCGCGCACGCCGGGTCAGTGGCAGAGCAACAACTTCACAGATGACCTGCGGGCGAAGGGGTTGCAGGCGCCAAACCGGGTCGAGCGCATCCAGGATCTCAACCCTGGTTTCGGCGGGCCCATCGTGAAGAACCGCCTGTGGTTTTTCGGCTCCTACCGGCACTGGGGCGTCGACCAGACCATCACCGATTCCTTCTATAACCTGGATACAACGCATAAAACCTACGTCATTGCCAATGGGCTCAACGGCCGTCC
>JACPZW010000049.1 GCA_016195265.1 Acidobacteriota bacterium
TGCGGCGGCGGGGCTACACGCCTGAGGCGATCCGCGCCTTCTGCGAGCACATCGGCGTGCAGAAGCGTGACGGGACCATCGAGATGGCCCTGCTCGAGCACTTCATCCGCGAGGACCTGAACCGCCGCGCCCTGCGCGTGATGGCCGTGCTGCGGCCCCTGAAGGTGGTCATCGAGAACTATCCGGAAGGCAAGGCGGAGGACCTGGCGGCCGTCAACAATCCGGAAGACCCGGGCGCGGGGACCAGGACGGTGCCCTTTTCACGGGTGCTGTACGTCGAGCAGGACGACTTTCGCGAAGTCCCGCCGAAGAAATTTTTCCGTCTCACGCCCGGCCAGGAGGTCCGCCTCCGCTACGCCTACATCATCAAGTGCACGGGGGTCGTGAAGGACGAGCGCACCGGCGAGGTGGTGGAGGTGCGCTGCACCTACGATCCGGAGACCAGGAGCGGCGGGCCGCAGGCGGGCCGCAAGGTGAAGGGCACGCTGCACTGGGTGTCGGCCGCCCACGCGCTGGACGCGGAGGTACGGCTCTACGATCACCTTTTCGCCAAGGCCGATCCGGACGACGTGCCGGAGGGCCAGGACTACAGCGTCAATTTGAATCCCGCCTCGCTGGAGCGGCTGGCGGGCTGCAAGGTGGAGCCGAGTCTCGCGGGCGCGGCGCCGCTGAGCCGGTACCAGTTCGAGCGCCAGGGCTACTTCTGCGTGGATGCCGACTCGTCCGCTGGCACGCTCGTCTTCAACCGGACGGTCGCGCTCCGCGACTCCTGGGCCAAGATCGAGAAGGCCCAACAGTAAAGCTAGGCCATGAATCCGGCGGCGCGCAGGAACGTCACGGCCACTTCGTTGACCGGCCGGTGCTTGCCGTCCACCTGATAGTTCAGCGCCCGCATGATCTCATCCGAGAATTTCCCCGACAACTGCTCGAGCGCTTCCTTCAGACCCGGCCGTGCCGCCAGCGCGCCGGCCCGCACGGTCAGGGCCGCCTGGTACGGCGGGAAGTAGCGCTTGTCGTCACGCAGGACCTTCACGTCCATCACCGACAGCAAGCCGTCCGTCGCGTTGGCAGCCACCATGTCCACCTGCTTCTGTTCGAGCGCCTTGTACAGCAAGCCGAGATCCATGGTCTTCGGTGAGCCTTTTAGAGGAAGCCGATAGGTCTTCAACAGACCGGGCAGACCGTCAGGCCGCTGCTGGAATTCGTAGCCGACCCCCAGGGTCCAGCCGGACGCGTAGCGCGCCGCGCCGCTCAACGATTCAATGCGGCTTCGGCGCGCGTCCTCTCCCCTGATCACCATGGCGAAGGTGTTGTTGAATCCCAGCGGATCGAGCCAGAGGATGCCGAACCGGGCCTGATACTCGGCGCGCACTTTCGCGAACACCTCGGCGGGATCTGAAGAGAGCGGCAGCTTGAGGATCGAGGTGAGTGCCGTACCGGTGTATTCGGGATAGAGATCGAGCCCGCCCTGCAACATCGCCTGGTGCGCAAGCAATGTGCCGCCCAGATTCAGCTTGCGGTCCACTCGCTGAGACAACCGCAGGCTCACGTGCTGGGCGACGATTTCCCCTAGAATCACCTGCTCCGTGAAGTTCTTGGAGCCGACGGTGATCGGCTTGTCCCCGGCGCAGGCGGTGAGCCAGTGGACCCCCGCCGCCGCGATCAGGCCCGCGACAATTTTCTCTCCACCCATCCGAGTCCTCCGTCGGCCAGCAGGGCCATGAGCGCAGCGGGCACGGCCCCGGCCAGCAGCAGCGTCGTGTCCACCGAGGCCAGGCCGCGGAAGATGAGCACGCCCAGGCCGCCGCCGCCGATCGCCGCCGCGATCGTGGCCGTGCCGATCGTCGTCACGGTCGCCACCCGCACGCCGGCCAGAATCGTGCGCGCCGCCAGCGGCAACTCCACCTCCCACAGCAGCTGCCGTCCCGTCATGCCCATCGCGACGGCCGATTCGCGCACCGCCGGATCCACGCCCAGGATGCCCGTCAGTGTGTTGCGCAGGATGGGCAGCAACGCGTACAGCACCAGCGCGACGATCGCCGTGTGCTTCCCGATGCCGCCGATGAACGGGAGGGGGATCAGCACCCCGAACAGCGCGAGGCTGGGGACGGTCTGCATGATGTTGGCGAAGCCGATCACCCATCGCTGGAGCGGCGCGCGTCTCGTGAGCAGGATGCCGCCCGGGATGGCGACGGCGACGGCGATGCCCATGGCGATGCCGACCAGCACGAGGTGTTCCAGGGCCAGGTCCATGATCTCGCGGGCGAGGTCGGGCGTCATGCCGGTTCCACCGTTGAGTCCAGGCACGCCAGAAACGCGCGCGCTTCCTCTCCCTGGGCCCGCAGAAAATCCGCCGGGGTGGCTCCAGGAACTGACGTTGCAGCTCGACGCGGGTGACCGGGTCAAGCGCGCCGAAGGGCTCGTCGAACAGCAGCAGCGGCGGGTCGGCCGCGAGGGCGCGCGCGACGCCCACGCGCTGGCGCTGGCCGCCGGAGAGCTCGCGGGGATAGCGCACGGCGAACTGCGCCGGCGGCAGCCCGGCCTGCTCGAGCAACGTTTGCACTCGGGTCCGGATCTTTTCCGGCGGCCACTCTTCCAACCGCGGCACCAGGCCCACGTTTTCGGCCACGGTGAAATGCGGGAACAGGCCCGCCTCCTGGATCACGTAGCCGATCCGGCGCCTGAGGCGGATGGGGTCCCATCGCGACGTCGGGGCGCCTTCCACTATCACCTCGCCGCTGCTTGGGTGAAGCAGGGCGTTGACCATCTTCAGCGCGGTGGTCTTGCCGGAGCCGCTGCGCCCCAGTAGCACGACGGTCTCGCCGGATTCGATGTCCAGGCTCAGATCGCGCAGGATGTCTTTGCCGCCGACGCCGTAGGAGACGTTCCGGAAGGAGACGACGGGGTTCACGGCGGCGCGGCGATCCACAGGTTTTCGGCGAAGGGCCACTCGCCGTCCACCCACTGCGCCTCGCATAGAAAGCCCGCGCGCGCCGCCATGCCGGGGATCTCTTCGATCCGATACTTGTGGCAGGCTTCGGTCCAGATAGTCTCGCCTTCTTCCAACGTGCAGGTGAAGTCGGCGTCGCGGATCGTCACGGTCTGCCGGAGCTTTGACCGGAGGTGCATCTCGATGCGACGCTCCTGCTCGTGCCACCGCGCCTCATGCGCGAAGTGCCCGAGCGCGAAGTCGCCGCCGAGCTCCCGATTGATCCTGGCCAGGAGATTCAGATTGAACGCCGCGGTGACGCCCGCCGGGTCGTCGTAGGCCAGGAGCATCCGGTCCACCGGTTTTTCCAGATCGGTGCCCAACAGCAGCGCGTCTCCCGGCAGGAGGCAGAGGCGGATCTCGCGGAGGAACTGTTCGGCCGCCGGCCGCTCGAAGTTGCCGATGGTGCTGCCCAGAAACAGCACGAGCAGGGTCTGGTCCGCTCGGCGTTGCGAGGCCACCTCGCGCAGGCCCTCCACGTAGGACTTCTCCACTCCCACGATGCCGGCGGCGCCGAGAGCGGAGAGTTCCTGTTCGCACCGGGCCAGCGCTGTGGGTGAGATGTCGATGGGATAGTAGCGGACCGGCTCCCGTCGCGCGAGCGTTTCCAGAAGCCGGCGTGTCTTGCGCCCGCTCCCGCTGCCCAGTTCAGCCACAACGACCGGCGGGGGCAGGCGTTCGAGTACGGCCGCGGCGTATTGCCGCAGCAGACGCTCGTCCGCGCGGGTGAGGCCGTATTCCGGCAGCAGGGTGAT
Source organism: Acidobacteriota bacterium (assembly GCA_016195265.1). Classification (GTDB taxonomy): domain Bacteria; phylum Acidobacteriota; class Vicinamibacteria; order Vicinamibacterales; family CAVVIG01; genus SRVP-36. Next base: position 3,745 of record JACPZW010000049.1, read on the forward strand.
GGCCTCGAACAGCGCGGTGCCGACCTC
>JACPZW010000038.1 GCA_016195265.1 Acidobacteriota bacterium
CGGCGAAGGGCATGCGGCGGCTGCTGTTCGACGTGCGGCGCAATCCGGGCGGCCCGCTCGACCAGGCCATCAAGGTCGCCAACGAGTTCCTGCCGCGCGGCAACATGATCGTCAAGACGCGCGGGCGGATTCCGAATTCGGATGCCGACTATCGTGCAAGCGAAGAGAGCGAATTCACCGACATGCCGATCGTGATGCTCGCCAACCGCGACAGCGCGAGCGCCGCGGAAATCGTCACGGGCGCGCTGCAGGATCACGACCGCGCGTACATCGTCGGCGAAACCACGTTCGGCAAGGCGCTCGTCCAGTCCGTGTACAAGATCAGCGGCGCCGCCGGCCTCGCGCTGACCACGGCGCACTACTACACGCCGAGCGGACGGCTGATTCAGCGCCCGTGGGACGCGACGTTCGACGAGTACCTCAGCTACTCGCTGAAGGACCAGAACGCCGATCGCCAGCACAATCCGAGCGATCTGAAACACACCGACGCCGGGCGGCCGGTGTACAGCGGCGGCGGCATCGAGCCGGACAAGCGCGTCGCCGGCCCGATTGAAGGATTCGATCCCGGCCGCTTCGGCCGCATGCTCTACAACCGCGGCGAGTTCGAGAACTACGCCCAGAAGTACGCGGCGGAGGGCGACACCCGTCTGACGCAGAAAGCGACCGGGCGCAAGCTCGTCGCGGCCAACTTCATCGTGGACGATGCGATGGTCGCGGATTTTCGCGAGCACTTGAAGACGAGCCGCGTCCGCATGGACGACGAAGGCTTCCAGAAGGACCTCGCTTTCATCAGGGCGATGATTCGCTTCCGGATTGACGAAGTCGTGTTCGGGATGGCCGACGCGCGCCGCCATATCATCGGCGTCGATCCCCAGGCGCAGGCCGCCCTGGGGCTCTTCGGCGAGGCCCAGAAGCTGACCGAGCTGAGCAAGGGCTCGAAGGTCAAGGCCGACCACTAGAACCACCACAACTAGTGGCGGCAGTTTACGCTTGCCGCTACCACTAGGCCTTGGTACACTGACGACCGTTTGCGGTCCCGGGGCCGTCTTCCGCGGATGGAAGACGAAGTGGACCGCCCAACATTCGGGTCGAATTGTCAGGTCGCATCCCAGCCAACCCACGCGATCATTGCGGATTGAGGATTGCGGATTGCGGATTGAGAAGAGTGGACGGGTGCTGTACGGAATTCCCGCCCAATCCGCAATCCGCACTCCTCAATCCGCAATTTAGGGAGTCTCATGCATCTCGAACGGATTGAGATTAACGGCTTCAAATCGTTTTCCGACCGCTCGGAGCTCGCCTTCGACAAGGGCGTGACGGCGATTGTCGGCCCTAACGGGTGCGGCAAGAGCAACGTCGCCGACGCCATCACGTGGGTAATGGGCGAACAAAGCGCCAAGAGCCTGCGCGGCGAGCGGATGGAAGACGTCATCTGCAACGGCAGCGACGCGCGCAAGCCGAGCGCGGCCGCGGAAGTCCGGCTGCGTTTCAGCGGGTTCTTGAAGACCATCAGCGGACCCGCGTTCCCGGAGCAGGCGGCCGATCACGCCGACGGCCACGATCACAACGGCAACGGGCACGACGGGAACGGCCACGGGAACGGTAATGGACACGGCCACGGGAACGGCAACGGGAATGGCAACGGCCACGGTCACCTCGCGCACGCGGAAGACGCCGGCGCCGGCAACGGTCGCGACCTGATTCCCGTCGTCTCCGGGCTGACGCGGGCCGAAGCGGAAGTCATCATCCAGTCGGTCGCGCGCGAAGTCGAAGTGACGCGGCGCCTGTACCGGTCCGGCGAGAGCGAGTACCTCATCGACGGGCAGACCTGCCGCCTTCGCGACGTCCACGACCTGCTGATGGACACGGGGCTGGGCGCGAAGGCGTACGCGATCATCGAGCAGGGCAAGATCGGGATGATCCTCAGCTCGCGCCCGACCGACCGGCGCCAGCTGATCGAAGAAGCCGCCGGTGTGACGAAGTACAAGGCCCGCCGTCGCGCGGCTGAACTGAAGCTCGAAGCGGCCCGGCAGAACCTGCTCCGCATCGACGACATCGTCTTCGAGGTGGAGAAGCAGCGCGGCACCCTGAAGCGGCAGGCGTCGAAGGCGCGCCGGTATCAGAAGCTGCGCGACGAGCTGCACCGCTGGGAGAAGGTCCTCTTCGCCAGGAAGTACCGCCAGCTCGCGGAGACCATCGAGTCGGCGCGGGCGCGGTTGAGCGACGCACGCGAGCGGGAATCCGCCGCCGCGGCGCGCGTCGCCGAGGTCGAATCGGACCTCGGGCGCCTGCGCATCGAACTGGTGGAATCCGAATCGTCCGCGACGTCCACGCGCAAAGCGGCGCACGCGCTCGAGCTCGGCATCAACCGCCAGCAGCAGCAGATCGCGTTCGATCGCGAGCAGATTCAGACCCTCGAGGCCCGGACGACTTCCGTCGCCGCCGAGCTGGAGGCGCTCGAATCGCGGCGCGAGCCCGCGCGGCTGGCGCTGGCCGCGAAAGAGCAGGCCACACTTTCTGCCAACGCCGAGCGCGATCGCGCCGCCGCGGCGCTCGCGTCAGAATCCGAGGCGTACGAGACCGCACACCGCGAGATCGAAGGGCTCGAGGCCGACGTCGAGGCCGCGCGCAGCGAGGTGTTTTCCGCAATCAATTCCGCGACGGCGCTGCGTCACGCGCTCGAGCACGCCGCAACCGCCCGCGACAAGGTCGCCGAAACGATTTCGAAGCTCGACGTCGAGGACAACGACGCCAGAATCGAGTCGGACCGCGCCACGGCCGAGCGGAGGTCAGCGGCAGACGGCCTGAAGCGCACGCAGGACGCCATCGAAGCCACGCGTATCGCGCGCGCGGCCCGGGAGTCGGAGCTGGCGAGCGCGCGCATCGAGCACGACTGGCGCAGCCGCGCGGTGCGGGCGCGCGAGCAGGAGCTGGCCGGCCTCGAGGCGCGGCTCGCGTCGTTCGAGGAACTGGACGCGGCGCGCGCCGGCTACGGCGACGCGGCCCGCGCCGTGCTCGTGCAGGCCAACGGCAAGGTCAACCAGCAGGGCGCGATTGCGGACTACCTCGAGGTCGAGAGCGGGTACGAGCGCGCCGTCGAAGCCTGCCTCGGCGATCTGCTGCAGCACGTCGTCGTCGAGCGTCCCGAGCACGCCGCCGCAGGATTCCAGCTGGTGCGCGACGCCGGCGCAGGGCGCTGTGGCTTTCTGATCACTTCTTCAGCCACCAGCCACCAGCCACCAGCCACCGATCTTCAGGCAGCCACCAGTCACCAGCCACCTGACGTCGTGGCGCTGTCGTCCGTCGTCCGGGTGAACGGGCCGTTTGCCGGCGCGATCGCGCAGGTGCTCGGCGAGGCGTGGATCGCGCGCACGTACGAGTCGGCGGCCGGGGTCAGCGGCACGACGCCGCTCGCGGTGGCGACGGTCGACGGCGATCTCTTCCGCGGACCGCAGCTCGTCTCGGGCGGCGGGCGCGCCGGGGCGCGCGGCCTCCTGGAAACGAAGCGCGAGATCAAGGACCTGCGCGATCGCATCGCGGCCGAGCGCGAGACGCTCGCGCGCCTGACCCAGGAGACGGATGCGCTCGACAGCACGATCGCCCATGCGTCGAACGCCGTCGGCGCGCTGCACGCGGAGCATCACCGGCTGGAGAAGGCGATCGTCGGCTACGAGGCGCAGCTGCAGCACGCCACGGACGAAGCGACGCGCCTCGCCCAGAAGTCAGAGCAGCTCGCGCGCGAACGGCGCCAGGCCGAAGAGGAGCGCGACACGCTCGATCGGCGGCAGGAAGAAGCGCGCGCGTCCATCACGCGTTTGGAAGAAGCGCAGCGGCTGGCGGACGAGCGCCTGACCGCGGCGCAGCGTCGCCTGTTCGAAGCCCGCGAAGGGGCAGAGGACCTGAGCCGCCGTGCGGCGGATGCGGGCGCGGCGCATGCCGCCCTCGTCGAGCGCGCGGGCGCCCTCGCCGCAGAAGTGCAGCGCCTCCAGGAAGCGGGCGCCGATCTGGATCAGCGCGCGGCCGCGCTCGGCCGCGAGTTGGACGAGACGCGTCGCCAGGTCGAGGAACTCAAGACCGCGATCGTGTCCGGCGAAGCGCAGCTCGACGTCGACGTCGTCGAGCTCGATCGCCTGCGCAAGAACGTGATGGCGGCCGAGGAGATCGTCGCGTCCCTCCGCACCCGGACCGACGAGCTCGACGCGACCATCAAGGGCGCGCGCCAGGCGCTCGACGCGATCCGTGCCGTCGTGTCGGAGCTGGACGTCGCGCGCGCCACGGCCGAAGCCGACCTGTCGCATCTGGCCTACACCTGCGAGGATGCCGTCCACGCCACGCTCGACGAAGTGGTCGTCGAAGTGGAGCAGCTCGAGAAGGACGGACAGGCGACGCCCGACGCGAGCGTCATCTGCGCCGATGAGCCCGATGATGCGAGCGACGAGGACGGGAGTGTCCGGCTGCAGCCGGACCTGACGACGCCGGGGGCGGCCGTGGCCGCGGCCGAGCAGCGCGCGTTGAGCGCGGAAGAGGCGATTGCCACGCTGCGCGGGAAGATCGACCGGCTCGGCCCAGTCAACATGATGGCCATCGAGCAGTTCGACGAGCTCGAAACGCGCCATGCGTTCCTGACGACGCAGCGCAAGGATCTGAACGAATCGATCGCGCAGACCACCGAGGCCATCGCGCGCATCGACGAGACCACGCGCCAGCGCTTCAACGAGGCGTTTGTGGCGATCAACCGCAACTTCCAGGAGGTCTTCAGCACGCTCTTCGGCGGCGGCCGGGCGGGCCTGACGCTGCTCGACGAGAACGATCCGCTCGAGAGCGGCATCGAGATCATCGCGCAGCCGCCGGGCAAGCGCCTCCAGAGCGTCCAGCTGCTGTCGGGCGGCGAGAAGGCGCTGACCGCCATCTCGCTGATGTTCGGCATGTTCAAGTTCAAGCCGAGCCCGTTCTGCCTGCTGGACGAGATCGACGCGCCGCTCGACGATGCCAACATCGGCCGGTTCGTCGAGATGCTGCGCGGCATGCAACAGCACACGCAGTTCATCGTCATCACGCACAACCGGAAGACCATGGAGATCGCCGACCGGCTCTACGGGATCACGATGGAGGAGCCGGGCGTGTCGAAATTGATCTCCGTCCAGTTGAACTGAGCCATCCAGCGGGCCGTATGTACTGCCCAGGAGGACACGTGTCCATGACCTGGCATCTTCGCCGTTCACGGATTCTCGGCGCCGTTCGCGCAGGAGCGATGGCGATCCCCCTCGCGGTCGCGCTGGCGGGCTGCGACATGTCGCTCGGCAACCTGAGCGAGCGCGCCACGGACGAATGGACCCACACGTATCCGCTCAAGGCCGGCGGTGAAGTGCACATCGCGAACACGAACGGGCGCGTGGACATCGAGGGCGTGGACGGCTCGACCGTCGAGGTCCACGCCGAGCGGATCGCCAAAGGCTCGACCGAGGCCGCCGCGCGCGAGCTGCTGCCGCGGATTGTGATTAAGGAAGACGCGACGCCGGATCGCGTGTCCGTCGAGACCGAGAAGATGAGCGGCATCATGATCGGTGCGTCCAGCGAGGTCCGGTTTCACGTCAGGGCGCCTCGTAACGCCGTCTTCACCATCACCAACACCAACGGTCTGATTTCGCTCAAGGACGTCAGCGGCAAGGTGAGCGCCCACACGACCAACGGCGGCGTGCGCGGCAGCGGGCTCAGCGGCGGCGTGGACGCCCGCACGACCAACGGCGGCGTCGTCATCGATCTCGCATCGGTCGGCCCAGACAAGATCTACCTGGGCACGGTCAACGGCGGCGTGACACTCGGCCTGCCGGAGACCGCGAAGGCCGACGTTCTCGCGACGTGCACCAACGGCGGCATCAACGTGTCGGGCCTCAAGATGGAAGTGAGCGAGCAGTCGCGCCGCAGGATCGAAGGCAAGATGAACGGCGGTGGCACGTCGATCGAGCTGTCGACGGTCAACGGTGGCGTCCGTCTGCGCCCCCGCAGCACCGCTGGGCAGGACGCGACACACGAACCCTGAACCCTGAGCCCGGTACCCTGAACCCTTCTTGAACGAGGACAAAGCCACTCGATACCACCGGCAGAAGAGACGGGCCGGCGTCGGCTCGTTCCTGTGGACCGTGCTGCTGCTCGCCGGCCTGCTGGCGACCGGGTTCAGCACGACGCTCCGGATCGCGGCGGAATCCATCGCCGGCCGCGTTGCTCCGCCATCGCTGTTCTCCGGCGCCACCGTCCTGTGTTACGTCGCGCTCCTCACGCTCATCCACGAACTCGGCAGCCTGCCCATCGGCTTCTACAGCGGATTCTTCCTCGAACGCCGCTACGCGTTGACGACGCAGTCACTCGGCGGCTGGATCGCCGATCAACTGAAGGCCCTGGCGATCGGTCTGGTTCTGGGCGGCGCGGGCGCGGGCGCGGTCTACCGGCTGATTCGCGTTTCGCCCGGGTGGTGGTGGCTGGAAGCCGGTGTCCTGTTCGCGCTCGTGATCGTCGGGTTGACCAACCTCGCGCCCGTCGTGTTCCTGCCGATGTTCTACGCGGTGAAGCCGCTCGATCGCGAGGCGCTGCGCGCCCGGCTGCTGGCGCTGGCGGATCGCGCCGGCGCGCGCGTGCTCGACGCGTACGAATGGGGCCTCGGCGGCAAGACGAAGAAAGCGAACGCGGCGCTGGCCGGCCTTGGCGGCACCCGGCGCATTCTCGTGTCAGACACGATGCTGGCCGAGTACTCCGACGATGAGATCGAGGTCGTGCTCGCGCACGAGCTTGCGCATCACGTGCACGGGGACATCTGGAAGGGCATCGTCTTCGAGAGCGTGCTGCTGCTGGCCGGGTTCGATCTGGCGGCGCTCGTGCTCCGATCGCTGGCCGGTCCGCTCGGCCTGCGGGGCGTCGACGATGTGGCGGGCCTGCCGCTCCTGATGCTCGCGGCGGGGGGCGTGACGCTCGTCATGCTGCCGGTGGCCCACGCCATGTCCCGTGCGTTCGAGCGGAGCGCGGATCGCTTCGCGCTCGATCTCACGCGCAACCCGGCGGCCTTCATTTCCGCGATGCGCCGGCTCGGCGCGCAGAACCTCGCGGAGGATCATCCGTCCAGGCTCGTGCAGTGGCTGTTCTACAGCCATCCGCCCGTGCGCGAGCGCATCGCCGCCGCGCAAGCGTTCAAGGCCTGATCAGCGATCGCCTGCGTCCCTGGGCTTGCGAATCTCGGCCCAGTGATGCACGACGTGCTGCTGCTCCCACGCGGTGAGCACGGCGTAGAGCACCGTATTCACGGCGAGATGGCGCTCGCGCCGCTTCAGAAACGCGGCGGCGTTGTAGAGCCCCATCACGACGGCCAGTCCCAGCGCCGCGGCGTGCACGCCCAGCTTGAGCTCTTCGCTCGTGCCCTTGTCGAGGATCTCGATGTCCATCGTCATGACGTCCGTGGACTGCAACCACCGTTCCACCGGCGCACACCGGATTTGCGTGCATTTCCCGCGTACTCGCGGGTGTGCCGGTGATCGGCGCGATCCGGCCGATGTAAGAACGCCACGGGCGGGCGTGGCTGGGCCGCGACTCAGGATCGTGATCGAGACGACGAATCTGTCTATCGGCGAGGCCGGACGACGAGCTCGCCGCGCATCTGGCGGCAGCCGTCTTCGATCTGCAGATTGCAGTAGAAGGGAAACGTACCCGGGCGATCGGCGCGGAACTCGAACGTGACCGGCTGGCCCGGACTCACACGCTTGGCGATGCGATACGCGTCGATCGTCATGCTGTGCGCGATGTCCGACGTCTGCAGATCGATCTTGACGAGGTCGTCCTGCGTCACTTCGATCCGGGGCGGATCAAACGTGTAACGCCGGGCCGTGACGGAGAAGGGCTTCGCGGCCGGGCCGGGATCCTGCGCGGCCGCGACGGCGACCATCAGCGCGACGAAGAGGAGCGTGACCCGCCGCATGCGCTGATTGTACGATGGAACAGCCGTCAGCTCTCAGCGGCCGGCGTTCAGCCCTCAGCCCTTTAGCCCTCAGCCCTTACGCCGGCGTCTTTCCTGTCTCTTCGGTCAACAGCGCCTTGCGGCTCAAACGAATCTTGCCGGTCGGGTCGATGTTGATGACCTTGACCAGCACCTGTTCGCCTTCCTTGAGCTCGTCGCGCACGTCCTTCACGCGATGGTTCGCGATCTCCGACACGTGGAGCAGGCCGTCGGTGCCGGGCATGATCTCGATGAACGCGCCGAAATCGGTGATGCGCTGCACCTTGCCCAGGTAGGTCTTGTTCAGCTCCGGCGTGGCGGTGAGCTCCTGAATGATCGAGATCGCCTTCTGCGCCGAGTCGCCGTCGGCCGACGCCACGTTCACGCGGCCATCGTCCTCGACGTCGATCTTCACGCCGGTCCGCTCGATGATGCTGCGGATCATCTTGCCGCCGGGCCCGATGACGTCGCGGATCTTGTCCACCGGGATGCGGATCGTCACGATGCGCGGCGCGAACATCGAAATGCTCTCGCGCGACGCCGACAGCGTTTCCTTCATCTTGCCGAGAATGTGCAAGCGGCCGCGGCGCGCCTGATCAAGGGCCTTCGTCATCACCTCGGTGGTGATGCCGCCGACCTTGATGTCCATCTGCAGCGCGGTGATGCCGTCGGAGGTGCCGGCGACCTTGAAGTCCATGTCGCCGTAGTGATCCTCGGCGCCGGCGATGTCGGACAGGACTGCGTACTTGCCGGTCTTCTCGTCCATCACCAGGCCCATGGCGATGCCCGCGACGGCGGCCTTCAGCGGCACGCCCGCGTCCATCATCGCCAGCGATCCGCCGCAGACGGAGGCCATGGACGAGGAGCCGTTCGATTCGAGGATGTCCGAGACGATGCGGATGGTGTAGGGGAACTGCTCTTCGGTCGGCAGCATCGGCGTCAGCGAGCGTTCGGCCAGCGCGCCGTGGCCGACTTCGCGCCGGCCCGGGCCGGACATGCGGCCGGTCTCGCCGACGGAGAAGGGCGGGAAGTTGTAGTGGAGCATGAAGCTCTTCCACGTCTCGCCCTCGAAGCTCTCGATCTTCTGCGCATCGTCGGCCGTGCCGAGCGTGCAGGTGACCAGCGCCTGCGTTTCGCCGCGCGTGAACACGGCCGAGCCGTGGGTCCGCGGCAGGACGCCGGTCTCGATCCAGATCGGACGCACTTCGTCGAACTTGCGGCCGTCCAGCCGCACGCCGTGCGTGAGCACTTCTTCGCGGAGCACCTTCTCCTTCAGCTCCTTGAAGATCGCCTTGGCGTCGGCCTTCTGTTCGGCCTCGCCCTCGGGCAACGCCGCCACGAGATTCTTGAGGGTGAGGTCCACCGTCTCGTAGTTTTCGAGCTTGCCGCGAATGCGCATCGCCTCGGTCAGCGGCCCGAGCACCTTGCTTTCGATGTCCTTGTAGAAGGCCGCCGAGATTTCCTTCTTGGCGACCACCAGCTTCTTCTTGCCGGCCTCGCCCTTCAGTTCGTCGATGGCCGTGACGATCTGCTTGATCGCGGCGTGCGCCGTTTCCAGCGCGGTGACGACCTGCGCCTCGCTCACTTCGCGGGCGCCGGCCTCGACCATCACGAGGCCTTCCTTGCTGCCCGCGACGACCAGATCCAGCTTGCTCTCCTTGCGCTCCTTGAACGTCGGATTGACGATGTACTGGCCGTCGACCAGGCCGACGCGGACGGCCGCGATCGTGCGTTCGAACGGGATTTCCGAGAGCGCCAGCGCGGCCGACGCGCCGGTGATGGCGAGCACGTCGGTGTCATTTTCCTGATCGGCAGACAGCACCAGCGCGATGATCTGCGTCTCGTACCGCCAGCCGTCCGGGAAGAGCGGCCGGATCGGCCGGTCGATGACGCGGCAGGTCAGCACTTCCTTTTCGGCCGGCTTGCCTTCGCGCTTGAAAAAGCCGCCGGGAATGCGTCCCGACGCGTACGTGTATTCGCGATAGTCGACGGTCAGCGGAAGAAAGTCGATGCCTTCGCGCGGGCTGGCGGAGCGGCACGCCGTCACGAGGACGACGGAATCGCCGGACCGGACGACGACGGAGCCGGCCGCCTGCTTGGCCAGCTTGCCGGTTTCAATGCTGATCGATCGGTTGCCGAGAGTGATTGTGCGAGTACGGATGTTCATAAAGTTAAAAGTGAAAACGCAAAAGTTAGAAGGAAAGTTGAAAGTCCGATGGCCAAGACACTTCTGCCTTTTGCCTTCGTCCTTCTAACTTCATTTTCTGATGTTCAGGCGCTTGATGAGATCCGCGTAGCGCTGCGAATCCTTGGTCTTGAGGTAGTCGAGCAGCCGGCGGCGGCGGCCGACGAGCATCAGCAAGCCGCGGCGCGAGTGATGATCCTTCGCGTGCGCCTTGAAGTGCTCGGTCAGGTAGTTGATGCGCTCGCTGAGAATTGCGACTTGGACTTCAGGGGATCCGGTATCGCCGTCGTGGGTCTTGTAACTGCCAATCAGCTCGGTCTTGCGGTCTTTGGTGAGTGCCACCGGGTGTGTCCTCCACGAACGCCCCAGAACCCGTTATGGAACCGGATGCGCCGTATGCCGAAAGAATCGTTAGTCGAACAAGCTCAACATGTTACCCCAGAATCAGTGAGGGATGCAAAAGTCCCAGGGCCGCCATCGGCTCGGCAATGCCGACCAGGTCTCCGCCGGAATCCAGCAGTCGAATCAATACGGGGACGGGGATCTTTTCCGGGGACCGGCGCTGGAAAAAGTCCCCGTCCCGCTTTTCCAGGTCCGCCGGGCCGAGATTCCGGCCGTTCCGAGCGTGGCGGACGCCCTCCGGCGTCAGAACCACCCGTGCGAGATGAGGCAGCATGTCCGCCGGCGGGATAACGTGGCGCAGGGTGGCGGCCGGATCGCGTTCGGCCGTGTCCAGCGCGATCGCGGCGTCCAGGCTGAAGTCGCCGCTGCGCGTGCGCCGCAGCGCCACCAGGTGCGCGCCGACGCCGAGCCGCGCGCCCAGATCTTGGGCCAGGGCGCGGACGTAGAAGCCGGCGGAGCACTCCAGTCGCAGCGACACGCGGTCAGCGTCCACGCTGGTGATCTCGAGGAGGCCAACCGTGACCTGCGTTGGGGCAGGCAAGCTGGCAGAAACGGCCACAGGGTCCGACCCCGGTCCGACCCTGGTCCGACCCCGGTCGGACCTTCGAGCCTGTCGGGCGAGTGTGTAGCTCCGAATGCCGTCGATGAACTTGGCGGAAAACGCCGGTGGCTGCTGGAGGAACGTGCCGCGGAACGCGTCGAGCGCGGCGTCGATGGCGTCGCGTGACGGCCACGGCCCCGGCGACACCGGGCCGACCGGGGTGCCTTGCGCATCGCCGGTATCGGTCGCCGCGCCCAGGCGGACGACCGCCAAGTAAGACTTGTCGCTCGCGCTCATGAACTTCGCCAGCCGCGTGGCGCGGCCGAGGACGAGCGGCAGGACGCCGGTCGCCAGCGGATCCAGCGTCCCCGTGTGCCCGATGCGCCGCTCGCGCAGCACGCGACGCATCCGTGCGACGACGTCGTGTGACGTCGGACCCGCGGGCTTGTCGATGATGAGGAGGCCGTCCATTGAAGGGCTAAGGGCTAATGGCTGAGGGCTGAGGGCGACAGCCGATCGTCAGGATCGCGCGCCCGACTGCGATGCAATCGCGTGCGCGACCTGCCCGACCAGCGTCGCCCGCAGCGCGTCGAGCGCCCCGGTGACCGTACACCCGGCGGCGTTCTTGTGCCCGCCGCCGCCGTGCTCCTTCGCGACCGCGCCGATGTCGATGCTGCCTTTCGATCGCAGGCTCACCCGGTACTGATCACCGTCCATCTTCTTGAAGAAGATCACGGCCTGAATCTCTTTCACCGTGAGCGGCTGGTTGATCAGTCCCTCGGTGTCCTCGTATGTGGTGCCGGCCGCCTGCGCGATGGCGGGATCGACCGCGAGGACGGCGATGCGTCCAGTCCGGTCGACCTGCATCGTGCTGAGGATCGCGCCGTGCAGCCGCAACCGCCCCGGCGTGTTGTCGTCGAACACCTGGCGCGCCATCGCGACGGGATCGACGCCGGCTTCGAGCAGCTGCCGGCAGATGTCGAACGTGCGCGCCGACAGGCTCGAGTAGTGAAACGATCCGGTGTCGGTGAGGATCGCGAGGTACACGTACGTGGCGATTTCGCGCGACAGCGGCACGCCGAGCGCGACCACGAGGTCGAACACCATTTCGCCGCACGCGGCCGCGCGGGAATCGAACCAGTTGATCCGGCCGTAGTTCGTGTTGCCGGGATGATGATCGATGTTGATGACGACGCTGGCGTCGAGGCCCGCGACGCCCGTGCGGGACAGATCGCCGCACTCCATGATGATCGCCGCGTCGAACGCCTCGTCCACCCGCGGCGCGATGCGGATGTCCGGCACGCCGGGGAGCGCCATGAGCGTCGGCGGGGCGGGGTCGGCGTTGACCACCGTCGCGTCCTTGCCGAGCGCGCGCAGCGCGTAGGCCATCGCGAGCTGCGATCCGATGGAGTCGCCGTCGGGCCGCGCGTGCGACGACAGCACGAACCGCTGGCGCGCGCGGATCGCGCCGACAATTGACGCGATCTCAGGAGCCATCGTCCTCGGGCTTCGGTTCGGCGTGGAGCTCGTGCAGCAGCTGTTCGATCCGGTCCTGCCCGGCGATCGACTCGTCATAGGTGAAGATGAGCTCGGGGACGCGTTTCAGGCGCAGGCGGGATCCGATCTGACGGCGCAGAAACGACGCGGCCCGGCCCAGGGCCCTCCCGGAATTCGCCCGTGCTGTGTCGTCGCCCAGCGTGGTGTAGAAGACGCGGGCCTGCTGGAGGTCCGGCGTCACCTGGACGCGTGTCAGCGTGACGAACCCGATGCCGGGATCGTGCACCTCGCGCGTCAGCAGCGTCGCCAGCTCGGCGCGCAGCTCCTCGGCGACGCGATCGGGACGGGAGCCTTGGGACATGACTTGAACGGCAGAAGTGAGAAGGAAGAAGTTAGAAGTTGAAGTTGCGAAGTTCCAGCTCTGACTTCTAAGTTCTAACTTCTGACGCCGGCTATGCCGGCGTCAGCACTCTCTCCATCGCGAAGACTTCGATCACGTCGCCGACCTTGATGTCGTTGTACTTCTCGAAGCCGATGCCGCACTCGAACCCGGCCCTGACTTCGCTCGCATCGTCCTTGAAGCGGCGCAGCGATCCGATCTTGCCCTCGTAGACGACGACGCTGTCGCGGAGCAGGCGGGCCTGCGTGTCGCCGGCGCGCGTGATGCGGCCTTCGGTGACCATGCAGCCGGCGATGGTCCCGTACTTCGGCACCTTGAACGTGTTGCGGACGGCGGCGACGCCGATGCGCACTTCCCTGAACGTCGGCTCGAGCAGCCCCGTCATCGCCTTCTTCATCTCGTCGGTCACGTTGTAGATGACCGAGTGCTGGCGGATCTCGACGCGCTCGCGCGCGGCGATGTCCTCGGCGTTCCGATCCGGGCGGACGTTGAACGCGATGATGATGGCGTTCGACGCGGACGCCAGCAGCACGTCCGATTCGTTCACGGCGCCGACGCCCGAATGGATGATCCGGACCTTCACCTTCTCGTCCGTCAGCTTCGCGAGCGTGTCGGCGAGCACCTCGGCCGAGCCCTGGACGTCCGCCTTGATGATGATCGGCAGTTCCTTCATGCCGCCTTCGGCGATCTGCGCCTGCAGCGACTCGAGCGTAAGGCGCGATCCCTTCGCGCCGAGCGACCGGACCTTGGCCTGCTCCTCGCGGAAGGTCGCGATGTGCCGCGCCTTGGCCGCGTCGGCCACCTGGAAGACGTCGCCCGGCTGCGGCAGTCCGGCGAGGCCGAGCACTTCGACCGGCGTCGACGGACCGGCCGACTTCACCGGCTTGCCGCGGTCGTCGATCAGCGCGCGGACGCGGCCGACGATCGGTCCGGCGATGAACGTTTCGCCGACGTTCAGCGTGCCGTCCTGCACGAGCACCGTCGCCACCGGGCCGCGGCCCTTGTCGAGCTTCGACTCGAGCACCGTACCCGACGCACTGCGCTTGGGATTCGCCTTCAGCTCGCCGATGTCGCTGACGAGCAGGATCATCTCGAGCAGCGAATCGATGTTCTGCTTCTTCTTGGCGGAGACTTCGACCGTGACTGTCTGGCCGCCCCATTCTTCCGGCATGAGGCCGAGGTCGGTCAGCTCGCGCTTCACTTTTTCCGGGCTGGCGTTCGGTTTGTCGACCTTGTTGATCGCCACGATGATCGGCACGTTGGCCGCCTTCGCGTGATCGATCGCCTCCTTGGTCTGCGGCATGACGCCATCGTCGGCCGCGACCACCAGCACGACGATATCGGTGACCTTCGCGCCGCGGGCGCGCATCAGCGTGAACGCTTCGTGGCCCGGCGTGTCCAGGAAGACGATGTCGCGCGTGTTGATCGTGACGTGATACGCGCCGATGTGCTGCGTGATGCCGCCGGCTTCGCGCTCGGCGACACGCGTCGTGCGGATCGCGTCGAGCAGGCTCGTCTTGCCGTGGTCCACGTGGCCCATGACGGTGACGACCGGCGCACGCGTCACGACGTCTTCGGCGCGCGATTCGCCTTCGTCCGCCTGCAGCAGCTCCTCTTCGAAGCTCTGCATCTGCACGTCCGCCCCGAACTCGCGCGCGATCATCGTCGCGGTTTCCGTGTCGAGCGCCGAGTTGATGGTCAGCATCAGCCGCTTCATCAGCAGCTTCGCGAGGACGTCCTTCACGCGGAGATCGAGCTTGTCCGCGAGATCCTTCACCGTCATGCCTTCGGCGAGCGTGATGCTGCGCGTGACGGGCGGCGGCGCGGTCGGCAGCGGCGGCGGCGCGGGCCGTGGATCGCGCCGTTGACTGGCCGCGGGCCGTCCGGTCCCGCCGGGCCGCTGTTGATACGACGGCCGCGACGGCATGCCGGGCCGCTGCGGATACTGGCCGGGCCGCGGCGGCAGACCCGGTGTCTGCGTGCGGATCGGCTGCGAGGGCAGCGGGCGTGGTCCGCCCATCGGGGGCCGAGACGAGGGATACGGCGGTCTCGGTCCGGCGGGTCCCGCCGGACGCGGAGGCTGCGGCGTCGCGGGACGCGCGCCTGCACCAGCCGGTGTCGCGGCGGCTGCAGGACGCGCGGCGGCCGGCGGCGCCGCCTTCAGTGCGGGCCGTGGCGCAACGCGCGGCGGCGCGCTCGTCGGCAGCGGCGGCGTGGGCGACGTCGGCCGCTGCTCTTCGATGCGCAGGCGCAAGGTCGGCGGCACGACGCGGCCGGGCACAATGGGTTTCGGTGCGGGCGGCGCGACCTTCGTGGCCCTCGGTTGCTCGGGCGCTGGCGACTCTACGGCCGGCGGTTCAGCAGGCGGCGCGGCGTGCGCGACGGCCGCGGGCGTCTCCAGGACGGGCGCCGGTTCGGACGCCGGCGCTTCCTCGACGGGCGCGGCCTCGACTGGCTCCGGCTCTTCGATCGGTGCGGGCTCGGCGACGGCGGCAGGCTTCGCGGCCTTCACGAGCCGTGGCGGCGGCAGCGCGGGCGCAGTCGGCTTCAGCGGCTCCGGCGCCTTCTTGGCGGTCGCGCCCTTCTTGCCCTTCGCCGCGGGCGTCTCGGCGAACATGTCGCCGGACGGCAGCGCGATCTTCCGCAGTTTGGCCTGGCGCTCGACGAATTGGCGGCCGACGACCTCCTCGATGGTGCTCGAGGCGCTCTTGACGTCGATGCCGCTCTCCTTCTTGAGCAGCGACACGACTTCCTGGCTCGACAAGCCGAGCAGTTCCGCGACCTTGTAAATCCGAACAGTGGCCAATCTATGTCCTCAAAGAATCAAATGCAGAAATGCAGGAACGCCGTGCCTTCTTACATTCTTGCATTCTTGCATTCTTGCATTCCGCATTCCTGCATTACTCCGTCGTTCCCTCGGCGCGCGCCGCGGCCAAGATCTTCTCGGCCGTCTTGCCGCCGATGCCCGGAATCTCCGACAGCTGCTCGGCCGTGGCGGCGGCGAGCGCGTCGACGGTGGCAAAGCCGCCGGCGACGAGCTTGCGGACGGTTTTCTCACCGATGCCTGCCAGCGAGTAGGGGAGCGGGGAGTCGGCCGCTTCCACCTTCGCCGGCACGTCTGCTGCCGGCTCCGCGCCGGCTTCCGCCTTCGCTGGTGTCTCGCTGTCTTCGCGGGTCCCGACACCGGCGTCGGCGGTCACGTCCGCGCCCGCCTCGGCGCCTTCAGCGGCCGGGACTTCGAGTTCGCCGAACTGCGCCTCGACCTCGCGGCGCTTCTCTTCCTCGCTCTTGATGTCGATGCGCCAGCCGGTGAGCTTCGCCGCGAGCCGGACGTTCTGCCCCTTCTTGCCGATGGCGAGTGACAGCTGCTTGTCTTCGACGATGACTTCCATCACGCGCTCGCGGTCGTCGACGATCGACACGCGCTGCACCTTCGCCGGGCTCAGCGCGTTGGTGACGAACGCGATCGGATCCTCGGAGAACTCGACGATGTCGATCTTCTCGCCACGGAGCTCGCGGATGATGGACTGGACGCGCGTGCCCTTCATGCCGACGCACGCGCCGACCGGATCCACGTCGCGCTCACGCGAGAAGACCGCGACCTTCGCCCGATCGCCCGCTTCGCGCACCGCGCCGCGGATGTTGACGGTCCCGTCGTAGATTTCCGGCACTTCCTGCTCGAACAGCTTGATGAGCAGCGCCGGATCGGTGCGCGACAGCACGATCTGCGGGCCCTTCGCGCTGCGGTTGACGCCCTTGATGACGGTCCGCACGCGGTCGCCCGGCGAGTAGCTCTCCGCGCGCGACTGGTCCTTGCGCGGCAGGACGGCTTCGATGCGTCCGACCTCGAGGATGATGTCGCCGTTCTCGAAGCGCTTCACGATGCCGTTGACGACGTCGCCGATGCGCTGGTTGTACTCGGCGAAGATGTTCTCGCGCTCGGCCTCGCGGACCTTCTGGAAGATGACCTGCTTGGCCGTCTGCGCGGCGATGCGCCCCAGCACTTCGGTCGGCTTCGGGAATTCCATTTCGTCGCCGAGTTCGATGCTGCTGGCGACCTCGTCACCGTAGAGCGGCCGGTACATCTCGCGCGCCTCGGCGATCGAGATCTCGGTCGCCGCGTTGGTGACGTCCTCGACGACCGTCTTCAGCGCGAACAGATCGACCTGCCCGGTGTCCAGGTTGAAGCGCGTCTTCAGGTTCTCGCCCGTCTTGTAGTACTTGCGCGAGGCGGTCGCCACGGCTTCTTCGATGGCGCTGATCACGACATCGGGCTCGATGCCCTTTTCCTTGGCGAGCGCTTCGATGGTTTGCTGCAGAGGATTCGACATATCTTAGAATTCCACTTCGAGATTCGCTCTCGTAATCAGATCGATCCGCACGCGGTGCGCGCGGCCGTCGTCGCCGTCGATCAACACGTCCTGGCCGTCCATCCCGCCGAGGATCCCCTTGAAGAACCCCTGGCCGTCCACCTTCTCGCGCATGACGACCTTCGCGCGCCGGCCCGCGAAGCGCCGGTAGTCCCCGGCCTTCCGCAGCGGCCGATCCAGGCCCGGCGACGACACCTCCAGGGTGTAGGCCGTCGGCACTACATCGTCCACGTCGAGCAGCGCGCTCAAATCGCGGCTCACGTGTGCGCAATCCTCGACGCTCACACACTCTTCCGCGATCGCCGCCGGCCCCGGACGATCGATCTGAATCCGGAGAACCATGCCGCTGGCCTCGCGCCGGAACTGCACGTCCCAGATCTCGAGGCCGAACGTCCCCGCGACGCGCGCCGCGAGCGCCCGAACCTGCTCGACCACATCAGCCGGGGGCATTGCGAAGGGCCCTTAAACGAAAAAAGTGGGCACACGCCCACCTCAGCTCTACAGCTAGGCTTCGAACACATAACTATAACACACGGTCCAGCGAAAGCCGGACACTACAGGGTGATGGGGCGGGCGACGAGGTCGTATTCGCGGGCGTCCACGATCTCCACGTCGGCGAACCCGCCGGTGCTGTAGGACGAGGGATCGCACTCGGTGAGGTAGACACAGGCGTCGATGTCCGGCGCCTGGGTGGCCAGCCGCGCCCGCAGGACCAAATCGTGCTCGGATGAAGGACCGTCCACGATGACCCGGGCCCGCTCGCCGACGCGGGCGCGCAGCCGCCGCTGCACCAGCCGCTTCTGCAGGCCCATGACCCGCGATCGGCGTGACGCCTTGGCGGCCGCTGGAACGTCATCGTCGAACGCATACGCCGAGGTGCCCTCTTCGTGCGAGTACGTGAAGACGCCCACGTGATCGAACGCGTGGTCCGTGACGAACGCCGACAGCTCCTCGACATCCGCGTCGGTCTCGCCGGGGAAGCCGACGATGAACGTCGTGCGCAGCGCGACGCCGGGCACGCGGTCACGGATGCGCGCGAGCAGCGTGTCGTAGCCCTGCCTTGTGCCCGGCCGCTTCATCTTCTTCAGGACCGGGTTCGACGCGTGCTGCAGCGGCAGGTCGATGTATTTGCAGACCTTGTCGCACTCCGCCATCGCCGACAGCGTGTCCTCGTCGATCGTCGTGGGGTACAGATACAGCAGGCGAATCCATTCGAGGCCGTCGACGGTGTTGAGTTCGCGCAGCAGACGGGCGAGCGCGCCGCGTTCGTTTCGATCGATGCCGTAGAACGTCGTGTCCTGCGAAATCAGCAGCAGTTCCTTGACGCCGCGCGACGCGAGCGCGCGCGCTTCCCGGACGATCGAGTCGCTCGGACGGCTGCGGTAATTGCCGCGCAGCGTCGGGATGATGCAGAACGCACACTTGTAGTCGCAGCCTTCGGCGATCTTCACGTACGCGTAATGCTTCGGCGTCGCGAGGAGACGGGGGGTATCTGCATCGTAGAGATAGGTTGGCAGGGCAAGTGCTGGGTGCTGGGTGCTGAGTGCTGGGTGCGGTGCCGGGTGCTGGGTGCTGGGTGCGGCGCCGGGTGCGGCGCTGGGTGCTGAACGATGAAACGCCAGAGGCGATGCACCGTTGCCGTTCGCGCCGCCGCCGATTGCGCGGACGATGTCGGGCACTTCGCCCGTGCCGAGGATGGCGTCGATCTCGGGAATCTGCGCCCTGAGCTCGTCTCGATAGCGCTCGGCCAGACAGCCGGTGACGATCAATCGCTGGCACGCGCCGCTGGTCTTCAGCTGCGCCATCTCCAGGATCGTGTCGACCGACTCCTGCTTCGCCTTGTCGATGAACGCGCACGTGTTGACGACGAGAACGTCTGCGCCTGCCGCGTCCTGCGTCAGCTCGTGCCCCGCCTGTTGGGCGAGCCCCAGCATGACCTCGGAGTCGACGAGGTTTTTGGGGCAACCCAGACTGATGAGACCTATCTTCATAATGTGACTGGTGACTGGTGACTGGCGAGCCGGAAGCGTTCTTCCAGCCACCAGCCACGAGCCACCAGCCACCTAGGGATACATCCTGTACAACATCCGTGGATAAGGAATCGTCTCGCGCACGTGCTCGAGCTTGCAGATCCACGAGACGACGCGCTCGATGCCCATGCCGAAGCCGCCGTGCGGCACGGTGCCGTAGCGGCGCAGATCGAGGTACCACTCGAATGCTTCCTGCGGCAGGCTGTGTTCCTTGATCCGCTGCAACAGGAGATCGAGATCCGCCAGGCGCTCGCCGCCGCCGATGATCTCGCCGTACCCTTCGGGCGCCAGCACGTCGACGCCGAGCGCGAGATCCGCGCGCTCCGGATCCGGCTTCATGTAGAACGCCTTGATTGCGGCGGGATAGCGATGCACCATCACCGGCCGATCGAATTCCTCCGACAGCGTCGTCTCGTCGGGGCCGCCGAAGTCGCCGCCCCATTCGATCGGGAGGCCCTTGGCCTTCAGCTTCGCCACCGCGTCGTCGTACGACATGCGCGGGAACGGCTTCTTCACGGCTTCGAGCTTCGTGATATCTCTTTCAATGATGGTGAGCTCACGCCGCCGCTTCTCGAGCACGCGGCCGACGACAGAGACGACGAGGTCTTCCGCCAGCTCCATCACATCATCGAGGTTCGCGTACGCGACCTCGGGCTCAACCATCCAGAACTCGGTGAGGTGCCGCCGCGTTTTCGACTTCTCGGCGCGGAACGTCGGGCCGAAGCAGTACACGCGGCCGAGCGCCATCGCGTTGGCTTCGTTGTAGAGCTGGCCGCTCTGCGTCAGGTACGCGGTCTGATCCTCGAAGTACTGCGCCGGGAAGAGCGTCGTCGTGCCTTCGCACGCCGCCGGCGTGAAGATCGGCGTGTCGGCGAGGATGAAGCCGCGGCCGTTGAAGAAATCGCGGACGGCGTTGATGATCTCGTGCCGGATCCGCAGAATGGCCTGCTGCCGTTCGCTTCTGATCCACAGGTGACGCCGGTCCAGCAGGTAGTCGACGCCGTGTTCCTTCGGCGTGATGGGAAAGTCGTGCGACTCGCCGACAACCTCGAAGCTCTTGACGTCGATTTCGTAGCCGCTCGGTGCGCGTTTGTCCGCCCGCGCCGTGCCGGTGACGATGAGCGAGGTTTCCTGCGACAGATGGTCGGCGGCCTTGAACGCCTCTTCGCCGACCGCAGCCTTCGACATCACGCCCTGGATGAAGCCGCTGCCGTCGCGCAGGATCAGGAAATGGATCTTGCCGCTCGATCGGCGATTGTGAAGCCACCCCTTGATGGTGACCTCTTCGCCTTCGTGCCGGCCGATATCCTCTATGTAGACGTGAGCCATCGTTCCATCTTCTCACGCGCGGCCGTCGCGCGCGCGAGCGTCTCCTTTGTTGCGCCTCGCGCCAGTCCGTCGAACATCAGCGCCCCGTCGTAGCCGACTTTCTGAATCGTCGTCAGCACCGACGGCCAGTCAATTCCCCCCGCCGCGCCATCGAGCGGCACGTGGACGGCTTTCAAGTGCTCGGCCACGGTCTCGATCGCATCGACGAGGTCGCTGTTCTTCGCTGCGCCGGCCATGTCCAGGCAGACGCCGATGTCGGCGTCCACTCCGGTTTCCACGAAATGGGCGACCGACCCGATCGGCGTCATCGACGCCGAATCGATCGCGATCGTCACGCCGAGCGGCTGGGCGAGCGCCGCAAGTTTCTCCACGGCCTTCGCGGTCTCGCGTGGCGTCGTCGCCTGGACGATCAACGCCTTCACCGGAATCCGCCGGGCGATGAACAGCGCCTGCGCGGTCTCCTCGCCCGGCGCCGGCGCCGGAACCGTCACGTTGTGCAGGTCGAGGCCGGCTTCGGCGAGCCACTGCTGCAGATCCGCGATTGCCGAGTCGTTATGAAAGTCGATGTGGGTGCGGGCCGCGACGACCTCGACCGCCTCGAAACCGTGCGCCGCGATGTCCAGCAGATGCGCCCGCTGCAGGCGCTGCGAGCCGTATAGACGCGTCGACACTCCGAAGGACCGCTTGGCCAAGAGAACATTCTATCTGGGCATCGAGTCATCTGGTTATCGAGTCACTGGAGAGATCCCATCGATCGATCAAATGACTCGACAACCACATGACTCGATGACCCAATTCGGTCGCGTCAGCGCAGCTCTTCGATGTACGTCGCCAGCAGTTCCCGCAGGCGCGCGAAGCGGGGGTACTTCTCGAGGTTGGTCCGCGCGTAGCGCAGCGTGCGCGGCATGTACTGAATGTAGACGCCGTTGCGCCGCGCCATCGTCTGATACCCGAACGTCCCGAGCGCCTTCAGATTGCGCTGCAGCGCCATCAGATCGAAACGGCGGCGGAACTCTTGGGGACGGGAGTCGGCGTGCGGCTCTCCGACTCCCGTCCCCTTTTTCAGTGCCAGAAAGTACGCAATCAGCTCGTCGAGCTCGCGGTCCGTGATGTCGACGTAGGAGTCGCGCAAGAGCGAGACGAGGTCGTAGGTGTCCGGCCCCATCCGCGCGTCCTGGAAGTCGATGATGCAGAGGCTGCCGCCGTGCAGCATCAGGTTGCGGCTGTGGTAGTCGCGATGGCACAGCACGCGCGGCTCGGCGGCCAGCTCGGTGACGATGGCGGACCATTCCGCCGCGAGTGCACCGCGGTGCGTCGCTGACAGGGCGCCGCCGCGGTAGCCTTCCAGAAAGTTCCTGACGAAGTACTCGAGCTCCCAGGTCAGTTTCTCGACGTCGAACGCGATCCGGTAGGGCACGTAGCGCGACGACTGGAACTCCGCGCCGCGGCGCTGGAGCTGGTCGATGAGCGCGACGGCCTGGCGGTAGAGCGCGGCGTGCTCGCTGGGCGAGGCCGCGCCGAGGTGCGCCTGGAGCGTGACGTCGCCGAGATCTTCGAGCGCGATGATCCCGCCCTCGTCCGAGTGGCCGAGAATCGCGGGGACGGGCAGCGGAATCCGCTGCAGCAGCTGCGCGACGTTGGCGAAGGGGAGCGACGCGAAGTCGATGGGCCCCGTGTGCAGCGCGAGCACGAACGTTGGACGTCCGGCCGGCAGGATTCTGAAGTAACGGCGGTCCGACGCGTCGCCCGTCAGAGGCACGACGCGCGCCGTGGGTTCGGCAAGCTGGCTGTCGCGCAGAAAGCGTTCGATGCGATCGCGATGTTCAGTCATGAGATGTGGCCGGGGTCCTCAGCTGTAGGCCGGGTCCTCAGCTGTAGGCCGGGTCCTCAGCTGTAGGCCGGGTCCTCAGCTGTAGGCCGGATCCTCAGCTGTAGGCCGGGTCCTTTCGGACCCGGCTCGATCAGGCGGGTCCCAAAGGACCCGCCTACAGCTCGCACAACCAGGCGGGTCCCGAAGGACCCGCCCTACAGATCCAGCGGCGTCGCCGCGATGTTGTCATCGCGCGCGATGAGTATCGATCGTCGATGGGCCGCGCCGGCCGGAACGCGCACGCCATCGGTCACGATGCATTCGTCGAGAGTGGCACCGGCGCCGACCTCCACATCGTCCCACAGAATCGATTGCGTGACGCGCGCCGATGGATCGATCCGCGCGTTGCGGCCGGGGGGCGCGTCTCCGCCCGCCGCGAGCAACGCCTGCGACGTCCGCCAGTAATCGGCGGGCGTGCCGACGTCCCAGAAGTTCGCGTCGCAGACGAACCCGCGCACCGCGCCCGGCCGCGTGGCAATCAACGCGTCATAGACGCCGCCGATGGACGCCGCGGGCTCTCCGGGAATCAGCGCCGCAAACGCGGACGCCTGGACGATCTGCACGCCGATGAAATGATGCGAGCCCCTGGCCGCCGGACCGCGGCGAGGAAAGCCGGTGACGCGCATCTGATCGTCGAGCGCGACGCCGCCGTAGCGATCGAACTCGAGGTTCGGCACGAGCGCGAGCGTCACCAGGGCGCTGGACGCGGCGTGCGCGTCGAGCATCGGCGCCAGCGGGAGATCCGTGAGCGTGTCTCCGTTCACGATCAGGAACGTGTCCACGGCGATCAACGGCAGCGCGAGCCGCGGTCCGCCCGCGCTTCCCAGGACGCGCGGTTCCCATGAATAGCGCACGCGCGCCCCGAGGTCGGCGCCGTCGCCGACGACCGCCGCGATCGTTTCCGGGCGGTGATGGAGGTTGAGGACCAGGTCGCTGACGCCCTGCGCGGCGAGCCACGCGATAATCCGGCGGATCAGCGGCTCGCCCGCCACAGGCAGCGCCGGCTTCGCGCGAACGTCAGTGAGAGGGCGGAGGCGGGTGCCGAGCCCCGCAGTGAGCACCAGCGCGTGATTAATCAGAGGATCTACTCGTCGTCGAAGATCATGTCGGTCACGGGGACGCCGCGCCGCTGGCATTCGAGCACCCACAGCCACCGGTACGAGTCCAGTAGGTAGTCCGATGTGCCGCGGCCGAGCGCCTCGGCCATCTCGGTGATGCCGCGGTCGCCGCCTTCGATTTCCACGAAGACGCCCGCCGGCGTTTCGTCCACGGCGACGATCACGTCGTCGAGCGAAAACTCTTCGCGGTACTTCTGGTACCGGAACCAGACGGTGAAGCCCAGCTCCTCGAGCATTCGCAGCATGGTCGTGCCGTCGCCCACCATCGTTTCGAGCTCGTCGCGCAGCTTCATCGCCGACGGCTGAACGGGACCCTTGAAGGTCAGGATGCTCTTGCCCGACTCCACGCGCAGGCGCAGCACGCAGCGGCGGCGGTGCAGCGTTTCATCGGCGGTGTCGAGGAGGCAGTCTTCCTGCAGCCTGCGGCCGCGCAGCGGCGTCGCGCCCGTGGCCAGGATGGCGGCGCGCGCCGCGTCCGCGCTCTCGAACCGGAGTTTGATCTCGCGCTCGAGGATGGCCGTCATGAAGGGCTATTTAAGTCCCGCACCCGGCAAATTACAACGCAATCCTGCGGCCGGTGTTCGGAGCCGCCGGGTCCGGTTGGAACCGGAGCCAGACGACTCGAACGAACACATACATCGTGAAGCACTCAAGCGCGAACGCCGGAAAGCCCAGGTATCCGGGCACGGGCATTTCGAAAATCTTGATGTGCTCCATGATCGGCACCGTGTACCGCCACTTCGCGCGCGACCAGTAGTTCCAGAATTCCCAGAGGCCGCCGCACAGGAACCCGCTGAGGATTAGGTTGATCAACCGATCCGATTGCCCGTGGCGCCAGTCGTCGAGCAGCGACGCGCCGCCGAGCCGCGCGTTGATCGGATCGAGAAGGAAAACGAAGCCGAGCCAGATGGGCGCCGCCAGGTAGCGCGCGATTGCTGGCGACGCAAGGAACGGACACGCCAGCATGAGTGCGCCGGCGACGATGAAGAGGGCAGGAGGGGCAGGAGGGGCAGGAAGGGTGATTTCCCCTCCCGCCTTTCCCGCCCTCAACACCGCGATCAATTCAGCTCCTTCGAATATCGCGGGCCAAATCGTCGCGAACGACCACGCGTAGCCGAAGGAGCGCAGCGCGGCGTTCTCCGGCAGGCCGACGTAATTCCAATTGTCGATGATCAGGTTGTAGCCCTCGAATACCGCCCACAGCGGGATCGAGACGAAGGCGAGCGCCGCGAATTCGCGCGGCGCCGATCGCATCCACGAATTCCCGCGCGCGCGGTAGACGATGGCGTCCGCGAAGAGGATGAAGCCCGTCCACGCGATCGGCGTGTTCCACGACCAGAAGGGCTCGATCTGCGCGAGGGTAGCTGCTTCCGAGCCGATCATGATCAGCAGACCGACGTAGATATTCACCACGGAGGACACTGAGGACACGGAGATAGAGCCCCAATGGTTTTCCCCTCCGCGTCCTCCGTGTCCTCTCTGGTTCATGTTTCTTACGTCACGCGCATACTGAAGGAACAGCCGCGCAGCGAAGGCGTGCCGACGCCCTTCCCGAGGATCAGCACCTTGTGCGTGCTGCCGAGCCCGCCGGGTTGGACCAGTGTGTTCAGATTGCGGGTTGAGGACTGCGGATTGCGGAGGGAGGGGAGCAGGCCCAGCAGGAAATAGGTCTGATCGAGAAACCCGATCGTCGTCAGCCCTTCGGCCTCGGCCGCAACCTGGATGCTGGTGAAATCGACGTGCGCCGTCAGGTCCTGCTCGCCGGGCCGCTCCAGCCACGCGGGCGCCCCCGCCACCTCGGGCCCCGCGCTCCGATGTCCGGAGAACGCCGTCAGCGTGCCTGACGCATGCGCGACCGAGTAGAGCTCGCGCGCCGGGTGGCCGTAATCGATGAGGATCAGGAATCCACGGCGCAGCCGCCGCGCCGACTCGCGGACCCAGTCGACAGCGCGCAGATTGATCTCGACGCGCCACGCGGGCTCGAGCGTGACGTCGGCGCGTTCGAGATAGTCCTGCAGCGCGGGCGTTGACGGCGGTCCTTCGACGATCTGCAACGCGTCGCTCGCGCGGCTCACGCCTCGTCCCTCGGCGATGCTCGCGACGACCCCGAGCGAGTCGAGGGGCCGCGCTGCGGAGGTCGTGCGAGCGACGTACACCTCGCGCAGGCCGTCCTCGCGCATCACGACCTGATGGACCGGGAACGCGTCGAGCAGTTCGTTCGCGATCAGCACGCCCTCGAACGAATCGGGCAGCGATGCGCCGGAGGAAGAGAGCCGCGCCGCGACGTCGCCCAGCGTCTCATGCTGCGCGCCGCGCGCGGTCGCGCTCGTCTCGACGAGGTGCAGATGAACCGAGTCGTAGAACGCGGGGTCGCGCCGCTGCGCCGCGCGCAGGATGTCGGTGGACAACCGGCCGTTGCCGGCGCCTACTTCAACAAGATCAAAGGGCTGAGGGCTGAGGGCTGAGGGCTGGTGGCTGGTGGCTGGTGGCTGGCAAAGAATCTGAAACATCTCCTCGATTTGGATCTCGAGGAGCTCGCCGAACAGCGGGCCGACGTCGACGCTGGTAAAAAAATCGCCCGCGCGGCCCGATCGTCTGGCGGCGCGGGCGTAGTAGCCGAACTCCGGATGATAGAGCGCCAGATCCATGAACGCGGCCACCGTCAGCGGCCCGCGTTCACCGATGATGTCAGTCAGCGACTCCGCGATCTCCAATCTGAAATCTGACTTCTGAAATCTGAAATCTCAGTCCTTCTTGACCGGTACGAAGGTTTCTCCGCCATCACGCCAGACGAGAATCCGCGCGATGCGGCCCGACGCCACCTTGCCGAGCTCGCGCGCCGCTTCCGCGGCGTTCGCGACCGGCTTCCCGTTGACGGACAGGATGACGTCGCCCTGGCGCAGGACCCCGGCGGACGCGCCGTCCTGATCCACTTCCATGATCACCGCGCCGGTCTGCCCCGACGGCAGGCGAAGGCGGCGCGCCATCGCCGGATTCACGTTGTCCAGCGTCAGGCCGAAGCCGCTCGCGCCCTGCGTGTCGGGCTGCGTCTGATCCTGCTGCGGCGTCCGCCGCGTCGTGTTCTGTTCCGCCTCGAGATCCAGCTCCTCGACGGTGACGTTGAGCGTCTTCTCCTGCTTCTCGCGCAGCACCTTGACCGGCACGGTCGTGCCGGGCTTGGTCGCGACGACCATCTTGACGAGCGAATCGTTGTTGACGACCGGCCGGCCGTTGTATTCGATGATGACGTCGCCCGGCTTGACGCCGGCTTTCGACGCCGCGCCGGCGGCCGGCACCTGCGAAACGAGCGCGCCCTTGCGCTCCTTGAGCCCGAACTCGTCCAGCGCCTCGCGCGGGATGGCCACGACCGACACGCCGATGCGCCCGCGCGTGACCTTGCCGGTGCGCAGCTGCGGCAGCAGCTCACGGACCGTGTTGCTCGGCACGGCGAAGCCGATCCCGATGTTCCCTTCGTTGCGCGAGTTGGTGATGATGGCGGTGTTCATGCCGATCACTTCGCCGCGCACGTTCAGCAGCGGCCCGCCCGAGTTGCCCGGGTTGATTGCCGCGTCGGTCTGCAGCATGTCGTTCGTGCGCCCGTTCGACACCGGGAATGCCCGCGACGTCGCGCTGATCACGCCGACCGTGACCGTGTGCGCGTAGCCGAACGGATTGCCGATTGCCATCACCCAGTCGCCGGCCTCGATCCTCGACGAGTCGCCGAACTTCGCCTCGACGAGCGGATGATTCGGCTTGTCCACGAGCTCAATCAGCGCGCTGTCCGTCAGCGGATCGCGTCCGACGACCTTGGCCCTGTACGTGACGTCCTCGTCGTCGTCGCCGAAAAGCGCCACTTCGATCTTGACCGCGTCTTCGACGACGTGGTTGTTGGTGAGGATCAGGCCGTCCTTGCTGATGATGAAGCCCGTGCCCGCGGCGCGCGTCGTCTGCTCGCGCTGGCGGTTGCCGCCCTGGCCCTGGCCTTGTCCTTGGCCGCGCCCGCGGCCGCTCGGCGGCGGCGTGTCGTCGCCGGGATTGCCGAAGAAGCGATGGAACAGGTCGTCGGGAGCGCCGCCGCCGCCGAAGAAGTCGGTCAGATCCTGCGACTTGGTCTTCATCTCCGTCCGGATGTTGACCACCATCGGCGTGACCGCCTTGGCGATGTTGCGGAACGTCGACGCGTCGATCGGACCCGTGAGCGGTGCGCTGTTCATCGGCGGCACCGCGATGGTCTGCGCCGACGAGGTCGGCGAGAGGTCGAGCCGCGAGGCGAGGACCATGCCGACGAACAACGAAGCGGTCGCGATCAGGACGCCGTAGAAGAGCGTGGTCTTGCGCGTTGACATCAAACCTCCTGGAAGTGCGATCGGAATTATGAATTAAGAATTGAGAATTCCGAATTCATAATTTCACGATTTCAGTTTGCAGCGGGCCAGTCACCGCCGCGTCGCGCGGGGCGACGATCATGTTGATTTCCGTCCGGACGCCGAAGTCGTCGAAATAGACGCCGGGCTCGATGGTAAAGCCGGTGCCCGGAAGGAGCCGCCGGTCGTCGTGCGTCTCGTAGTCGTCCATGTTGACGCCGTAGCCGTGCACCGTTTCGCCGAGGCTGTGGCCGGTCCGGTGCAGGATGCGGTCGCCGTAGCCCGCATCCTTTATTACTATTGTTGCCGCGCGATCCACTTCCCATCCGCGCAGCTCGCGTCCCTCGCGCGCGGCCTGCTGCACGAGCGCGATGCCCGCGTCGCGCGCCTTGCAGATTGTTGCGAACGCTTTCACGAAGCGCTCCGGAATGTCGCGGCCCGTGAAGCCCATCCACGTGATGTCGGCGTACACGGCGCCGGGCCGGTCGAGCTTGCCCCACAGATCGAGAAGGACGATTTCGTTCGCCCGAATCGAGCGGTGCGCGGTCCTGGTCGGCAGGTAATGCGGATTGCCCGCGTTCTCCTGGGCCGACACGTTCGGGTCGGAGTCGGCGATCAGCCCTTCATCGCGAAACCAGCCGGCCATCAATTGCTGGATATCGTACTCGGTCGTCGGCGTTCCGTCGCGCAACCGCTGCGCGACCGCTGCAAGCGCGCGATCCTTGATCCGATACAGCGCCTCGGAGGCCGCGCGATGCGTGGCAATCGCGGCGGCGTCCCACACGGCGGAGAAGCGTTGAATGAGATCGCCCGACGACACGACCTCGACGCCCCCGGCCTGGCGAATCAGCTCGACCGTGCCGGCGTCCACGCGCGCGACGTACGGAATCGCGCAGCCGGCCGAATACTCCATCGCGATGCGCTTCGTGCCGGCGAGCAGGCGGCGCAGGCCGCCTTCGAGCTGATCGCGGCCCGCGTACCGCTCGCTCGATCCTGGAAGGTGGGCGAGCGAGTCTTTCTCGATCTTGTGTACGAGCGCGCGCGGCTCGCCGGTCGCCGGAATCAGGTAATACCAGCGGCGCGTCGCGAGGTGTCCGCCCTGGCGGTTCACGCCGGTAATGTCGGCGGCGATCGGATTCAGGCCGCAAAAGTCGTATAACAGCCAGCCGTCGAGCCCGTCGGCCCGCAAGGCCGCCTGCACCGCGGCGACGTCCAATTTTACGGATGGGTCGGCCGCAACCTGGGGCGAAGACATCCTGACAAGTATAGCCGCCTTCGCGCGTCGCGCTTCGGCGTGACGCTATAATCGATTCACGTTCGATTGCCAGCGCAAGGTGTGAAATATATGAATCCACGTGCCACGTTCGCCGCGCTCTTCCTGCTCGTGACCGGGACGGCGCTCACGGCCGGGCAGGCGCCCGCGCCCGCGCCGCCGCAGCCGACCTTCAAGCTCCGCGTCGACTACGTGGAAGTGGACGTCGTCGTCACCGACAAGAACGGCAACCTCGTCCGCGACCTGAAAAAAGAGGACTTTCAGGTCCTCGAAGACGGGAAGGGCCAGACCATCACCAACTTCACGCACGTGGACATTCCGGTCGAGCGCGGCGATCGGCCGCTGTTCGCTTCGGAGCCGATCGAGCCCGATGTCCGGACGAACGAGAAGCCGTTCGACGGCCGCGTCTACGTGATGGTGATCGACGACTACCACACCCGGTTCGGACGGACGCAGCGCGTGAAGGCGGCGGCGAAGCAGTTCATCGAGCGGCGCCTCGGCGCGAACGACGTGATGGCGGTCGTGCACACGGCCGGCGCGACGACCGCGAACCAGGAGTTCACGAGCAACAAGAAGCTGCTGCTTGCCGCGGTCGACAAGACGCAGGGACGCAAGCTCGACTCGGCGACGGCGAACAAGACCAACGAGTACTACCGGACGCGGGATTTGCGCCAAGCCGGCGACCCGCTCAACGACCCTGACGATGCCGAGCGCGCGTTCAACGCGAGGAGCACGCTCGACACGCTGCGCAACATCGCCGAGTGGTTCGGGTCCGTGCACGGCCGGCGCAAAGCGATTCTCTTCGTCAGCGAAGGGATCGACTACGACATCTACGACATGATCCAGGCGAACAACGGATCGAACCACGGCGGCGCGTCGATGGTGATGGACGCCTCGCGCGACGCGATTGCGGCGGCGACGCGGTCGAACGTCGCGATTTACGGCATCGACCCGCGTGGGCTGACGGATCTCGGCGACGAGTCGATCGAGATCGGGTCGTACCCCGACGACACCTCGCTCGGCATCGGGCAGGGGTCGCTGTGGAACGAGGTCCGGCTGGCGCAGGACAGCCTGCGGTCGCTGTCGGAGGAAACCGGCGGCTTCGCCGTCGTCAACCGGAATGACTTCTCGAACGCGTTCACGCGCATCGTCGAGGACAACAGCTCGTACTACGTGCTTGCGTATTACCCGCCCGACGCGCGGCCGGGGCGCGTGCACAAGATCGACGTCCGCGTGACGCGGCCGGGCCTCACGGTCCGCGCGCGCAAGGGCTACATGACGCCGAAGAAAGTGGACGCGGCGACGTCGGCCAAGGACATCCGGACGCCGGAAGTCCGCGACGCGATCGACAGCCCGCTGCCGGTCAGCGGTCTCACGCTCCACGCGTTCACGGCGCCGTTCAAGGGCGCGGCGCCCAACGCGTCGGTGCTGCTCGGCGTCGAGCTGCGCGGGCGCGACCTGAACCTCAGTCCGACCGACAAGATTCAGCTCTCGTATCTCGCGATCGACGCCAACGGCAAGGTGAAGGGCGGCAACACCGACGCGATCGCGATGAACGCCCTGAAGCCGGAGACCAAGACGCGCATCGAGCAGACCGGCCTGCGCGTGCTCAACCGCCTCGATCTGCCGCCCGGCAAGTACCAGGTGCGCGTGGCGGCGCACGATTCGGCCGGCGGCGCGGTCGGGTCCGTGCTGCTCGACCTCGAGGTCCCCGATTTCCTCAAGGCGCCGTTCAGCATCAGCGGGATCGTTCTGACGGCGCCGGTCGCGGCGCAGCTGCCGACCGTGCACGCCGACGAGCAGTTGCGCGGCGTCCTGCCCGGGCCCGCCGTCGCGGCGCGGTCATTCGCACAGAACGAAGAGGTCGCGCTGTTTGCCGAGATCTACGACAACCAGGGCGGCACGCCGCACAAGGTGGACATCACGACGACGGTGACCACCGACGAAGGCAAGGTGATGTTCAAGACCGACGAGGCGCGCGACTCGACCGACCTCGGCGGGAAGACCGGCGGCTACGGCTACACGACGCGGATTCCGCTGAAGGATCTCGAGGTCGGCGCCTACGTGCTGACGGTGTCGGCAAAGACGCGGCTCGGCAACGCGACGCCGGTCGATCGGCAGCTCCGGTTGATCGTGACGCCGCCCGTGGGAGGCCGGTAATGCGCGCGCTCATCGTGGCGGTGCTGGCGGGGATGATGATGCAGGGCGGCGCGCCCGCGCTGCGGACGCTCGACAAGGGCGATCAAAGCAACGTGGACGATGCGAAGCAGGCGGTCGCGCGGACCGCGGCGGAGTGGACGGCGCTGTGGAACCAGCACTCGCCGGATCGCCCGCGTCCCGGGGTTGATTTTTCGAAGGATATGGTCGTCGGCGTGTTTCTCGGCAGCCGGCCGACCGCGGGGTGGGTGCTCGAGATTGTGAGCGCCGCGCCCGAGGGTGACGCGTTCGTCGTCCGCTATCGCGAACTCGCGCCGCCGCCCGGCGCCGTGACTGCCCAGGTGATCACGTCCTACCATCACATTGTCGCCGTGCCGAAGTTCGCCGGCGCGGTGAAATTCGAGAAGACAACTTCCCCGTAGTGTCCGCCTTCAGGCGGACTCCGGTGGAAGTAGGGCAGGCCGGACGCGCCACCGGGAGCCCCGGAATCAGGAGACGATCTGTATGGCGTGGTGGCGATGCCCGCGACGCACACGATAGGTCTCGAAGTCGTTGCGATCGATCGTGAACACACGCCGGGTGCCGAGCGCCTCTGCGGCAGTAACGAGCGACGCATCCGCCAAATCCATCGGACGGTCCGCGTACGACTCCATGAGCTCGAACGCACGCGTGAGCGTGGCTCGGTCGAAGAACCAGACCGACAGTCCGCCGTCCTCGATGAACTCCCTCAAGCGGTCTGACCCGATGCTCGCCGGACCCAGCATGTGAAAGGCCTCGGTGAGCACCGGCGTCGTGGTGGTGATTGGCTCCCGGATCTCCTTCAGGGCTTTCACACACCGCCCGTGCTGTCCGTCCTGCGGATCGAACAGGGCGACGAGCGGCCCCGTGTCCACGAGGATCATCGCCGAAACTTCTTACGAAGGGCCGTGGCCACGCCACGGCGTGTCTCCGTCGACGGCGCGACGGCGTAACCGCCGGGGCCGAGGTCGAGCTGCTGATAGAGGTCGTAGGGCCTTCGTCCGGATTCTTCCCACACGCGTTGCTTCAAGGACTGCAGCCCCTGCTTCAGCGCCTCCGAAATCGGCAGCCCCGTGGCATCGCGAATCTGCCTAAGCGCGGCCTCCGCTTCGTCGTCGAGTCTCACCGTTCGAGTGGCCATGTTCACCTGCGTATTACACACTGTATTACGATGGGGCGCTGGGGTCAATGCGCGCGTCGGGCGTGCGCGTTTCGAGCGGTCGACCACGCGCTCGTCAGACGCGATGACTCCGGGGCTATTTCTGTACCGACGCCAGCCAGTTGACGACGACGGTCAGCGCCGTCTGATTCAGCCGCGGCGGCGGCACAAGCACTAGAAAGCGTTGGCCATCCTTGGTGACGGCGTACTCGCGCCCGGTTGCCAACTCAAGTACCTCGGCCGGAAACAACGCCCGCGGAATTGACATCTCGAACTGCAGGCCGGTCCGGATCTCGGCGCTCATGATCGTACCGTCGACCGTGAGAAAAAACAGTTCCTTGCCGTCGCCGCGCCAGAGCGGCTGCATGCCTCCATTGCGCGAGATCTGATATTTGCCGCCGCTCGCGAGAAACGGCTGTACGTACACCTGCACTTGACCCGATTCATTCGATTGATACGCCAGCCAGCGTCCGTCGGGCGAGAATGCCGGATTGGTCTCGATGGCCGGCGTCCGCAAGTAGACAAATGGTTTTCGATCGCCGCCCGTCGGGACCACCCAGAGGTCGAAGCTCGACGTGACCACAGTGTTGTCCGTGTAGGCAAGATACCGCCCGTCGCGGGACAAGTCGCCGGGCACGAGGGCCGCACCGGCGCCGATTGCGGACTTGACCACCAATTCCTCGTTGTCCGTCCCGCTCGCGAGCTTTTGCCGAATGCCTCCGGTGCCGGAGTAGAACACGCGCGAGCCATCCGGAGACCAGATCGGGTAGTTCTCAGCAGACGGATCGAAGGTCAGTCGAGTGGGGACCGCCCTCGCGAGATCGATCACCCAGATGTCGCGGTTGTTCTGCGTCACCAAGGAGACCGCGACCCGCCGCTCATCGGGTGACAACGCGAGCGTTCCGTACGACCCTGGATCCGCCACGGTCCCAAGCACTTTGCCGGCGCGATCGAACCAGGTCAATCGCACGTTCTGTTGTGCGGCGCCCTGGGCGTACATGAGGACGCCCGTCGAGGCCACCGAGAACGATGTGTACCGGCCGCCTTCGTTCGCCACTTGCTCCGCGACCGGAAACGGATCGCCGCTGATCTTCCGCGTGGCGGCATCGAACGGCTGCGCCATCAGGCTGCCGTCCCGCCAGAAGAGCAGATGGCCGGTGTTGTAGGCGACCGACGATTCTGCGGCGAAGAGTGGCGTGACGTCCTTGGAATCGAGTGACGCGATGCGGATGTCGGACGGCCTGTCGGGCTCACGCCCTCCCGAGGTGCTGATCGCGGTGTACAGAAAATGACGCCCGTCGGGCAGGAACGACGGCCAGTTGTGCCGCCTCTCGCCGCGGGCGCTGTCGAGCGACGTTACCGGCGCCGGCACGCCGCCAGCCGACGAGATGCGGAACAGTTCGCCGTTGTTCGAAGGCGCGAATACGATCACGCCATCGCCATTCCAGGTGCCGCCGTGGCCGGACACCGCATCGCACAACGCAATCGGCGGTCCGCCGGTCGCTTGCACTTTCTTGAGCTTGCCGCCGGCGAAGAATGCGACAAATCGGCTGTCGGGCGACCAGAACGGAAACGCCGCCTGATCGGTCCTCGGCAGCGGCCGCGCCGTCAGATTCGCCAGCGATCGAATCCACAGAGCCGTTCCGGCTTTGGAGCCGGCGACGAACGCGACCTGCCGTCCATCCGGTGAAATCGCGAACTGCTGCGCGGTACCTGTGCCCCCGCTGACGCTCGTAGCCGCGTACACGGCACCTTCGGGCGCGGGAAGCGTGAACTGCAAGACCTCGGTGCGTGCCGGCGCTTCGCGGAAATGTCGCACTGCGATTGCCGCCGCCGCGACCAGCGCGACACCCAGAACGGCTGCGACCGACCACGCAACGCGCGCGTGTCGAACGTAGTGTCCGGCTTTAGCCGGACTCGCATCAGATACCCGGCTTGCCTCGGCCGCTCCCGACGTGACCCACTTCAGCTCGCGCAGCAGATCGCGCGCGCTCTGCCAGCGGTCGTCGGGATCTTTCGCCAGACAAGCACTGATGATGCGGTCGAGCGATTTCGGGACGACCGGCTGCACGGTCGACACCGGCGGCGGTTCGTCTTTCAGGATCGCGCCAAGCAGGCGCGCGCGCGTCTTGCCCTCGAACGCGGTCTTGCCCGTCAGCATCTCGAAGAGCAGCGCGCCGAACGCGAAGATGTCCGTGCGCGCGTCCGCGTCGAGCCCTTCGATCTGCTCCGGCGCCATGTACTGGAACGTGCCGAGGATCGTGCCCTGCGCCGTCACGCCCGGCGGCGTCGTCGGCATCATCGACAAGCCGCTCGCGGCGACGACCGGCGCCGGCGTCTTCGCGAGACCGAAGTCGAGCAGCTTCGCGCCGGCCTTCGTCAGCATGACGTTCGCCGGCTTCAGATCGCGATGGACGATGCCGGCGCGGTGCGCCGCGTCGAGCGCGGAGGCGACCTGAATGGCGACCGTGAGCGCCTGGTCGACCTGTAGGCCGGGTCCTGTGGACCCGGCTCGCGACGGCGGGTCCGAACGGACCCGCCCCACGGAATTCAGCCGCTCAGCGAGCGTCTGGCCCTCGAGGAATTCCATCACGAGGAAGTCGACGTCATCCTGCCGGCCAACGTCGAACAGCGCGCATATATGCGGATGGTTCAGCGAGGAGATGGCGCGCGCTTCGCGGTCGAACCGCTCGCGCAGCTGCGGATCGGCGGCGAACTGGGCGGGAAGGACCTTGATCGCGACGATGCGATCGAGCCGCGTGTCGCGGGCGCGATACACCTCGCCCATCCCGCCGGCGCCGATCGCCGACTGGATCTCGTACGGTCCGAGTCTGGTTCCCGCACCGAGGCTCATGATGGAAGTACCTTCGGCTCGAGGATTCCTTTCTTGATGAATTGTTCGCCGAAAGCCGCATGAATCGCTCCATGCTTTCGGAATCGCAGACCGCGGTCAAGAAGCAGGGCCTCGGCCGCATAGAACATCGCATAGTAGGCGCGTGCCAGAGCGAAATCAGGATCATCGTCCTTCAGGCGGACGGCTGTTGCGATCGCGCGTTGAGCTTTGTCCACCAACTTGCGCGCGTCCGCGATCACACAGCCACCGCATCTTCCCGAACGCCGGCGAGAAACTGGTTGTCACCGGCGTTCCATTGGAGGTCCGACACAATCACGCGGCTGATGCTCACGCCCGCGTCCAGCGAGGCCTCGGAAATCAGCACGCCGGTCCGATCGATTTCCCTGGCTACGAGCCAAATCCGATCCCGCCGGCACCGACTGCCGACTGGATCTCGTACAGGCCGAGACGAACGCCGGGCGTGAGGGACATCGAAGGTAGAAGGTAGAAGGAAGAAGGCAAAAGGGGAAGGGAAAAGTGAAAAGAGAAAAGTTAAAAGTGAAAAGGCAAAAGAAAAGGCCGGTCCGAGCTCGCGCTCGGCCGGCCTTGGCTCCGTTCTTCTGCCTTCTGCCTTCGAAGTTCTAACTTCTCAGTTCCAAGTTTCTACTTTTTCTTGGCCGCGGGCTTGGCAGGCGCGGCGGCAGCCTTCGGCGCATCCTTGGCGTCGGGCCCGCCGATCTTGTCCACGCGGTGCGGCTTCACGCCGCCGTTGGCGTGCGTGAAGTTGTAGTTGTTCGCGCTCATCTTCGCGTCGTACGGCGTCCGGATCTCGACGGTCTGCACTTCGTCGGGCTGGAGCAGGCCGTTGATGATGCCCTTGCTGCCGGTGACGAGCGCGCCGCCCTTGTCGTACCAGGTCTCGTCCACGGTCAGGCGCGCGATCGGCGCCTTCATGGTGTTCCGCACCTGAATCTTGGTGACGACCATCTCCTTGTCGCGCTTGGTGACCGGTTTGGTGAAGTCCACCTCGACCAGCCCCTGCGCCGGCGGCGTGAACGACTTGCCCGCGAGGATGGGCTTCATCTCCGGAGCCTTCTGGGCGAGCACCGTCACGCCGATGAGCGCGGCGGCGGCCAGGGTTGCGACACAGGTAGAGCGGACGCGCGTCATAAAATCCTCCGGGCCAATTATAGCCATTACAGTTCGCCGTTCCAGTCCTCGGGTTCGGGATTCACCGAGCGGAATGTCTCCATATGCCACTTGCCGCCGCCCCAGGGCTCGATCACCTCGGCCGCGATGACGTCCACGAGAATCTCGGAAAACAGCCGGCCTTCGGGATCGTTTTCGAGATGATACGCCGGCTCGT
The DNA here is from genome assembly GCA_016195265.1 of Acidobacteriota bacterium. GTDB lineage: Bacteria > Acidobacteriota > Vicinamibacteria > Vicinamibacterales > CAVVIG01 > SRVP-36. Next base: position 36,891 of record JACPZW010000038.1, read on the forward strand.
CCCAGCCGAAGTTGGGGTAAAGCACCAGCGTCAGGAACAAATCGTACCCATCGTCGACCACGATCAGCTGGCCGCAGGGGCGCTTCTGCGTCGAATGGTAAATCAGGTATTTCTCGGCGCTGTGCGCGCGGATGTAGCGCTTCAGCGCGAACTCGCGCGCGACGATTTCCTCGACGGCAATCTTGCGCTCCCAGCAGTCGCGGCAGTACTTCTCCTCGCCGCGCGGCTCCGACACTTCCTTGGCGCCGCACAGCGCGCAACGCGATTTGACGACCGACTTGCGTGGCATAGCTCAATTTACAATTTACAGCTGACAATGTCCAAGGCCAAACCCCTTCCCTTTGTCACTTGTAAATTGTACCTTGTCAATTGATGCAACGCCCTTCCCACGCGGGCCTGCGCCACCTCGCGCTCAACGTCCGCGATCTGCCGGCGATGAAACGGTTTTACGTGGACCTGCTCGGCTTTGCCGTCGAGTGGGAGCCGGACCCCGACAACATCTATTTGTCGTCGGGCATCGACAACCTGGCGCTCCATCGGGCGGCCGTGCTGCCGACCGGCCCGGCCGTCTGGGCCAACCAGGCGCTCGATCATCTCGGCGTGATCGTACGGGAAGCGGACGACGTGGATCGATGGGCGGCGTTTCTCGAAAGCCACGGCGTGACGATCGACGCGAGGCCGCGCACGCATCGCGATGGCGCGAGATCCTGCTACTTTCGGGATCCAGATGGAAACAAAGTGCAGGTGATCCACCACCCTCCGATCAGTGGTCGAATTTGAGGATCTAAGGATGTGAGGATGTGAGGATTGGAGAATCTGAGGATTTGAAACGTTGCAGAGTCGGCGGATTCTTCACCCTCTTCAAATCCTCACATTCTCCAATTCTCATATCCTCAAATTCACGTTTTTTCCAACGCAGACGCATACATCTTCTCGGCGTATTCCTTGACCATGCGGCGCGCGCTGAACCTGGGCGCGACGGTCCGGATCGCTTCCTTCACGACGCCCATCCACCGATGCGGTACGCGGGAGGCGTTGCGCGCGTAGAACGCGGGCACGACGTCCTCTTCGAGCAGGCGGTAGAGCGCGGCGGCGTCCGCCGCGTCGGTCTCGTCCCAGTTCTCGCCCGACGTTCCGCCGTCGATCGTCCAGCCGTTCGCGCCGGTGAAGCCCTCCGCCCACCAGCCGTCGCCGATGCTCAGGTGCGGCACGCCGTTGATCGCGGCCTTCATGCCGCTCGTGCCGCTGGCTTCGAGCGGCTTGCGCGGGTTGTTCAGCCACACGTCGCAGCCCTGCACGAGGAAGTGCGCGACGTGCAGATCGTAGTCGTCCACGAAGGCGATGCGTCCCGCGAAGAGGGGATCCAGCGCGCGGCGGTACACGTGCTGGAGGTGATGCTTGCCGATGTCGTCGGCCGGATGTGATTTGCCGGCGAAGATGATCTGCACCGGGCGGCCGGTCGCGTTGAGGATGCGCGCGAGCCGCTCCGGATCGTGGAAGACGAGCTCGGGCCGCTTGTAGCCGGCGAAGCGCCGCGCGAAGCCGATCGTCAGCGCGTCCGGCTCGAGCAGCGTGCCGGCGGCGACCACGCGCGGCAGGCCGACGTGCTCTTCGATCCAGCGCTGCCGGGCGCGCTCGCGCACGAACGTGAAGAGGTAGCGGCGCAGCGATTGCCGCACCGCCCACAACTCGTCATCCGGAATGGAGAGGACGCCGTCCCAGAGCGCCGGGTCGTCCTGCCGATCGCGCCACCTGGCGCCGAGGTGCTTCGAGAACAGATCCGCCAGCTCGCCCGCAATCCATGTCGGCACGTGGACGCCGTTGGTGATCGCCGACACGGGCCGATCGGCTTCCGGCACGTTCGGCCACATGGGCGCGAACATGGCGCGCGTGACTCGGCCGTGGAGCTGGCTGACCGCGTTGGTCGCGCCCGCCGAGCGGAGCGCGAGCGCCGTCATGTTGAACAGCACGCCGCCGCCGTTGTCGTACGCGCCCAGCGCCAGGAATTTTTCGCGATTGGGTCCGAGCGTGCCCCAGGCCCCGGCGAGATGTTTCTCGACGAGGTGAAACGGAAACGCATCGTGGCCGGCCGGCACCGGCGTGTGCGTCGTGAACACGGTCGACCGGCGGATCCCGTCGAGCGCCGCGTCGAATGTCGATCCGTGTTCGAGCAGGTCGCGAATCCGCTGCAGGACGACGAACCCCGCGTGGCCTTCGTTGAGATGGAACACGCCCGGCGTGATGCCGAGCGCGCGCAGCACGCGCACGCCGCCGATGCCGAGGATGATCTCCTGCTGGATGCGTGTTTCCTGATTGCCGCCGTAGAGCCGCGCGGAGAGCTCGCGATCCCAGGGCGCGTTCTCCTCGAGATCGGTGTCGAGCAGGTACAGCGTGACGCGGCCGATACGCACGCGCCAGACGGCGACGAGCACCGATCGATCGCCGAGCGGGACCGCCGTCAGGCACGGGCGGCCGTCCGGCATCAGCGCGGGCTCGATCGGCGCATCCGCCCAGTTCAGGCGCTCGTAGCTTTCCTCCTGCCAGCCCTCGGCCGACAGGTGCTGATGGAAGTACCCCTGCGGGTACATGAAGCCGACGCCGACGAGCGGCACGCCGAGGTCGCAGGCCTCCTTGCAGTGATCGCCGGCGAGGACGCCCAGGCCGCCCGCGTAGATCGGCAGCGACTGGTGCAGCGCGAACTCGGCGGAGAAGTACGCGATCACCTGTCCTGAATGTTGCGGAAACCGCTGCTCCCACCACGACGAGCCCGGACGGCGCTCCGCGTCGAGCGCGGCGACCGCGCGATCGTAATGCGTCAGGTACGCGGGGTCCTTCGCCGCGGCGGCCAGGATGTCGCGCGGGATCGCGCCCAGCATCCGCACGGGGTTGTGTGCGGTCGCGCGCCAGACCTGGTAGTCCAGCTGCCGGAACACATTCCGCGCGTCCGGATGCCAGCTCCACCACAGGTCGGTCGCGAGTTCCTCGAGCCGGGAGAGGCGATTGGGAATCGGCGGGAACGTGGAGTATCGCGACATGAGAATGAGGAATTAGGAAGGAAGAATTAAGAAGGAAGAATTAAGAAGTTAGAATCACGGGTTGCACGCGCCGATTAACTGCGCGAATTGCGACAGATCGATGTTGCCGCCCGAGACGACGGCGACGATCTTGCCCGTGCCCGCGCGTCCGCTGAGCGCGGCGGCGATCGCACAGCCGGCCGCGCCTTCGGCGATGACGTGCGCACGCTCGGCGACGAGCGCCATGCCGCGCGCGACCTCGTCGAGCGAGACGACGATCGACCCCGACAGCGGCTTCAGCAGCGGCCACATCGTCTCGAGCACCGACTTGCCGCCGGCGCCGTCGACGAACGACGCCCGCCACTTGTCGAAGTACACCGCACGGCCCGCCGCGAGCGACGCCGACAGCGGCGCCGCGGTTTCCGGCTCGGCGGCATAGATCTTCGTGTCGGGCTTCAGCGCGCGGACCGCCGCCCAGATGCCCGCGAGCAATCCACCGCCGCCGAGCGGCGCGACGATGGCGTCCACGTCGGGCAGGTCCTCGAGAATTTCGAGCCCCGCCGTGCCGTTGCCCGCGATGAACCGGTCATCGTCGAACGGATGCACGAAGTGCCCGGTCATGCGATCCGATCCGTGTGTCTCGACCGTGCGCCAGCATTCGTCGTACGTCGCGCGGACGATCGTCGCGCCGAGGCGCTCGATCGCGCGAATCTTCGTCTCCGGCGCGGTGTCCATCACCATCACGGAGCAGCGCGCGCCGGCCTTGCGCGCGGCGAGCGCCACGCCCTGCGCCGCGTTACCCGCGCTGACGGTCCACACGCCTTGGCGCAAGGTCTCGGCCGGGAGCTGACGGATGACGTTGTACGCGCCGCGGATCTTGAACGAGCCGATCGGCTGCAGCGCTTCGAGCTTCAAGTAGATTTCCAGCGCAGCGTCATGTAGGCCGGGTCCTTTGGACCCGGCATCCGTGTACAAACGAATCAGCGGCGTGCGCACGGCGGCGCCATACACGGCGGTGGCCGCGTCGCGGACGGCGTCGATCGTGATGTGGCGATTGGGATCCGGCGGCGGCAAGACCGGAAGATCGTAGTCGCTGGAGGGGAGAGCGTCAATCAATAGTCGTTCGTGAGACGCGGTGCGTTACGCCGTGTGCGGCGACAACGGGACCGAGTTACTCCCCTGCGAAGCGCTCGTCGATCAAGGTCACCAGTTCGTCGATTGACGAATAGCCGAGCGTCGTGCAGGCCGCGTCGGCATTGCCGGTGATCAGGCGCGAGACCGCGTGCCGGCGCTCCGTGTTGTAGAGCAGGACGACGCGCTGGCCCGTCTGCGCCGCGCGCCCGAGCACGTAGCCCACCTCGAAGCCCACGCCGTAGCTGGATCCCGAAGCCTCCGCGACGAGCACGTCGCAGCGCGACAGCCACTCGAGGTCGCGCTCGAAGACGTCACGCTCCGTCAGTTGCGACTCCGCCGTCTCGACATCGTCGCGCAACAGGTGCGTCGTCAGGACCTCGTGGCCGTGACGCTGGAGTCGTTCGCAGATGGCGCGGCCCGCCGCCACCCCGCCGCGATCACCACGAACCGTACACGCTAGATAGATGCGCATGATGCTGTGTAGGGGCGGAGCTTGCTCCGCCCTGAAGCGGGCCGACCAACGTCGGCCCCTACCTTTTTAATAGGTCCCGCACGCGATCGATCGGAATCGCCTCCGCGGTTCCGATCGCCGACCTGATTGTGGTCGCCTGGAACAGCGAGTTGTACACCGCTTCTTCCGTCGCTTCGAAGAGCGGCGACGTCGCGTCGGTCGGGAGCGTCTGGTGCGCGCGCGGCGCGGTTTCGTTGAAGCGGCTGCGCACCCCGGGCGACGTCGAGAAGGCGATTGCGAATTCGCCGCTGCCGTTGCTGTACGCCGATCCCGTGCGCGCGAGGCCGTAGACGGCGCGCGCGGCGAGACGCCGCAGATCGCGCGCGTCCAGCGGCGCGTCGGTCGCGACGACGAGCATGCACGAGCCATCGGCCGACGATGGCTCAGGCGGGTCCAAAGGACCCGCCCTACGTACCAACGAGCCCGCCCCGCGCCCGGCGGCCCCGCGACCGCGCGAGGGCGGCTGCAGCGTCCTGAAGATCGGCACGCCCCCAATCGTCAGGTTGCCGCCGAAGTTCGTCTGCGCCAGCACGCCGACGGTGTAGCCCTGCCCTGAGCTTGCCGAAGGGCCGGTGCGATCGAGTCTGCGAAGACGGGACCGGTCGCCGAAGGTTCCGTCGGCGCAGGCACGGGCACGGTGTGCTACGGCTGGAAAGGCGGCATCGGCACGTCGTCTCGCCGCCTCGATCGCACCGGCCCTTCGGCAAG
>JACPZW010000039.1 GCA_016195265.1 Acidobacteriota bacterium
AACCAGCGCGCCTGCGCCTCATTCAGTGTCGTCAGCACCTTCACCCAACGGCGTTCTTCCGCAGTCAGCCGCGTTCCCATCGACTGCGAGCGTACGCTTCAAGCGAATTCTGTACAAGTTATTTCTCGGCTCCCCCTTAGGCGACGACGCGACGTTTGGGCTCATTGAACTGCTGGACTCGGAACGCAAGGACTGGAGTGATCAGGTGCTGAGCACTGCCACCGACAGATTCGAGCGCCGCCTGACCGAGGAAGTTGCCGGGCTGCGCCACGAACTACACCAGGGGCTCAACGCCGTGAGACAGGAGATCGCGACCACCCGCGTCGATATGTTGAAGTGGTCGTTTCTCTTCTGGATTGGTCAGGTGGCGACCATGGCGGCCTTGATGTCGTTCATGCTCCGCGGTCGATAACCCGCGCGGTGGCCGCGCTCCCTCCGATATAATCCGGCCCTACACCTGCATGCCCCTCGGGATCGGCTCACGTCTTGGCCCGTACGAGATTCTCTCCACGCTGGGCGCCGGCGGGATGGGCGAGGTGTACCGCGCGCGTGACACGCGGCTGCAGCGCGACGTCGCCATCAAAGTCCCGCCGGAACAGCTCGCTTCCGATCCGGACCGCCTGGCGCGCCTCGAGCGCGAGGCGCAGTTGCGCGCCGCTCTCAGCCACGCGTGCATCGCCGTGATCTTCGGCCTCGAAGAATCGGCCAGCGTCCGCGCGCTCGTCATGGAGCTGGTCGACGGCCCGACGCTGGCCGAGCGGGCCGCGGCCGGTCGTGGACGCGTTGCGCATCGCCCGCCAGATCGCCGAGGCGCTCGAGTACGCGCACGAGCGCGGCATCGTTCATCGCGATCTGAAGCCGGCCAACGTCAAGCTGACGGCGGACAGCGCCGTGAGTGCTCGACTTTGGCCTGGCGAGAGCGCTCGAGGGGACGCCGGTCGGAACGGGCCTTGCGACTTCACCGACGCTCAGTCTTGCCGCCACGCAGGCAGTCATCCTGAACTGGACCGAAGAGTTGAAGCGCCTGGCGCATCGATGAAGACGGTCCGGCTGACCGCCTCCGCCAGAGGCTACGGCGGTCCGCCGAAGCTTCGCGCGAAGGCGGAAGCCGGACGCTACCGGCGCCCACGTCCAATCTGAAATCTGAAATCTGAACTCTGAACTCTGAACTCTGCAATCTCATTGTTCCTGTAGAATATTTCCACTCTCGTGACGCGCCCGCTGCTCATCATCTTCCTTACGATCTTCGTCAATCTCGTCGGATTCGGGATCATCATCCCGCTGCTGCCGTTCTACGCGGAAACCTTCGGCGCCTCACCGATCGTCATCGGCCTGCTGTTCGCGGTGTTCTCGCTGTGCCAGCTGGCGGCGGCGCCCGCCCTCGGCGATCTGTCCGACCGCTACGGCCGGCGGCCCATTCTAGTCTTCAGCCTCGCGGGCACCGTGGTCAGTTTCGTCATGCTGGCCCTCGCGCACAGCATCGTCATGCTCTTTGCCGCGCGCATCGTGGACGGCCTGTCGGGCGGCAACATTTCCACCGCGCGCGCGTACGTGGCGGACATCACGGCGCCGAAAGACCGCGCGAAGGCGTACGGGTTGATTGGCGCGGCATTCGGACTCGGGTTCATCCTCGGTCCGGCGTTGAGCGGCATCCTCGCCAAAATCAGCTACACCGCGCCGATCTGGGCCGCGGTCGCGATCACGCTCGTCGCGACGGTGATGGCATGGTTGTGGCTGCCCGAAACGGTCCACCGCGCCCACGCGGGGACCGGCAATCCGTTCCGTTTCCTGCCCGAGTTGTGGCGGCGGCCCCTCGTGCGGCGCATCCTGCTGATCGATTTCGTGTATTGGTTTTCGTTCGCGATCTTCCAGACCACATTCGCGCTGTTCGCGGCGCGGCGATTCGGCTTCGACGTGCCGAAGACCGGGTACTTCTTCGCGGCCTTCGGGATTCTCGGAGCAATCGTGCAGGGCGGACTCATCCGGCCTCTCGTGCATCGCGTTGGCGACAAGCCGACGTTCCTGCTTGGCCTCGGCTTCGGCGCGGCGGGTTGCGTCGCCGTGGCGGCGGCGCACACAGTCACGATGTTCGCACTGGCGCTGGTTCCGCTCGCGCTGGGCATCGGCTTCGGCCACCCGACGGTGTCGAGCCTCGTCAGCCTGGTCGCGCGCGGCGACGAGCAGGGGCGCGTGCAGGGCGCGGCGAGCGCCGTCGAGAGTCTCGGACGGACGATCGGTCCAGTCTGGGGCAACGCCTCGCTTCAGCAGATCAACGAAGCGGCGCCATACCTGTCCGCCGCCGCGTTTCTGCTGCTCACGCTGGCGATGACGGCCGGCGCTCGCGTCGGCGCCCGCGACGACGCCGCGGCGGCCTAGGAGTACGCGCATGCGCACCACGCGCGCTTCAGCAGTGTTGAACGCGGTTTTCATCGCCGGCCTGTTGTGCGTGTTGGGGCCGGCCCACGCCGGACGTGTCGGTCTCCAGGCGCGGGCGTCGTACGACGTCGTCGAAAAAACCATTCCTGAACTCGCCGCGGCCCTAAGGAATGGAGAAACGACGTCGCAAGAACTCGTAAGGGTGTACCTCACGCGCATCGAGGCGTACGATCATCAAGGTCCCGCGCTGAACGCGATCATTGCGCTGAATCCGAACGCGGTCGCGGACGCCGACGCGCTCGACCGCGAGCGCGCCGCGCGCGGTCCGCGCGGGCCGTTGCACGGCATCCCGATCATCCTGAAAGATAACTACGACACCGCCGACATGCCGACAACGGCCGCGTCCATTGCGCTCAAGGGATCGATTCCCGAGCGCGACGGCTTTCAGGTCCGCAAACTGCGCGACGCGGGCGCCGTCATCGTCGGCAAGTCGAACCTCCACGAGTTCGCGCGCGGCATCACGACGATCAGCACGCTCGGCGGACAGACACGGAATCCGTACGACCCGACGCGCAACCCGGGTGGATCGAGTGGTGGCACCGGCGCCGCCATTGCCGCCAACTTCGCCGCCGCCGGCATGGGCACCGACACGTGCGGCTCGATTCGCTATCCGTCGGCGCACAACAGTCTCGTCGGTCTGCGGCCCACGATGGGTCTCTCGAGCCGCAGCGGGATCGTGCCGCTCGCGCTCTCGCAGGACGTCGGCGGGCCGCTCGCGCGGACGGTGACCGACGTCGCGCTCATCCTCGACGCGACGGTTGGCGCGGATCCGGACGATCCCGTGACCAGCCGGAGCGCCGGGAAGATTCCGCGCACCTACACCGCCTCGCTCGATCGCGACGGTCTGCGTGGCGCGCGGCTGGGCGTGTTCGTGCCGCTGTTCGGCGCGGCGCCCGAGGATCAGCGCGCCGGCAGCGTCGTGAGGACCGCGGTGCAGGCGATGGAACAGCGCGGCGCGCAGACGGTCGACGTGCGCCTCGACGGCCTGCCGGCCGAAGGGGAAATTTCACTCATCCGGTTCGAGTTCAAGTTCCACTTGAACGCCTACCTCGCACGCACGCCGCGCGCGCCCGTCAAGAGCCTGGCCGAGATTCTCGACAAGGGGCTGTACCACCCGTCGCTCGAGCAGGGCTTCCGCCGGTCGAACGACGTCGCCACGCTGGACTCGGACGAGTATCGCGCGATGCAGGCGAAGCAGGCGCAGTTGCGTGAGAGGCTGCTCACGACCATGGACGACCAGCACGTCGTCGCGCTCGTGTACCCGGCGCTGCGCCGCACGGCCGCGAAGATCGGCGAGCCGCAGACAGGCGGCAATTGCGCCGCCAGCGCGTCAACCGGGCTGCCCGCGATCACCGTGCCCGCGGGCTTTGCGGACGATGGCATGCCGGTCGGCGTGGAGTTCCTCGGCCGGCCGTTCTCGGAGCCCGAGTTGCTGAAGCTGGCCTACGCGTTCGAGCAGGCCACGCACCATCGGCGCCCGCCGTCGCTCACGCCGTCGCTGACGCGGTGACCGCCGCCGCGGGTTCGGGCGTGGCGGCGCTCGGAAGGTAGATTGTGAACGTCGTGCCCTTGCCGCGCTCGCTGGCCACCTGGATGTAGCCGCGGCTCTGTTTCACGATGCCGTACACGATCGAAAGACCGAGCCCCGTGCCCTTGCCCTGTTCCTTCGTCGTGAAGAACGGTTCGAAGAGCTTCGTGAGCGTGTGCTCGTCCATGCCCGTGCCCGTATCCGTGACGCTTAGGCGTGCGTAGCGGCCCGCCGGAGCGTCCCCGAGCGCGTGCGCCGCGGCCTCGTCCAGATCCAGCTCATCGACCCGCACCGACAGTCGTCCGCCCTCGGGCATTGCATCGCGCGCGTTGACGACGAGGTTCAGCACGACCTGTTCGATCTGGCCGAAGTCGGCGGCGATCTTCACGGGCTCCACCGCCGACGCGATCTCGAACTCGATCTCCGGTCCGATCAGGCGGCGCAGCATCGTGTCCATGCCGGCGACCGCTTCGCCGAGCACGAAGAGCCGCGGCTGGGTCGCCTGACGCCGGCTGAAGGCGAGCAGCTGCCGCGTGAGGCCCGCGCCGCGCCGCACCGACTCCTTGATTTCGGTCACTTCGTCGCGTGCCGGATCGGCGGCGGACATCTGCATCAGCAGGAGGTCGGCGGCGCCCAGGATGCTCATCAGGACGTTGTTGAAGTCGTGCGCCACGCCGCCGGCGAGGCGGCCGATGGCTTCGAGTTTCTGGGACTGCCGGAGCTGGTCCTCGAGCGCGCGGCGTTCGGTGATGTCGCGGACGAATCCGGTCAGCACGGCGCGGTTGTCGCTGCCCGTTCGGGCGACCGTCAGTTCGAAGGGGAACTCCCGGCCGTCCGACTTCAGGCCCCGCAACTCGAGTTGACGGCCGGCGAGCGGTCCCTTGCCGGTGCCGAGGTACTCGCTCAACGCGCGCAGGTGCTGGGCGCGGTCACCCTGCGGCAGGAGGATCTCCACCTTGCGGCCGAGGATGTCGAGGCGCGCGTACCCGAACATTTGCTCCGCGGCGGGATTGAATTCGCGGATGTTCAGGTGCTGGTCCATCGTGATGATGGCGTCGTTGGCGGCTTCGAGAATCGTGCCCTGGCGCGCCTCGCTCTCGACGCCCGCGCGGTACATCTTGTACGTGAGGTACACGACGGGCGCCGCGAGCAGCATCGTCAGCCAGTAGCCCGAGCTTTCGCCGACCGCGATGACGATCGCGGCCGTGGCGGCGCCGATGAGGTAGCTCGGCGCGCTGGACGCAAAGTCCGTCTTCCAGATGCGCCACGCGTTCTGGTTTGTCGTCAGCGCGATGGCCAAGGCGATGGGCACCGTGTTCACGAAGAAGTACGTCAGCGCCATGCTGCCGATGGCGAGCGCCAGCGTCCCGAGATCGGCCGCGGTGCTGCCGCCGAGGCGCTGGTACACCTGGCCCGCCGCCTGCACGGTCAGCACCAGGATCGACATGTTGAAGAGCGTGCGAAACAACGGGTTGCGCGCGCGGGAGTTGAGCGTCGTCTGGCTCCAGCCGCTGGCCGCGCCGACGATCATCGTGGCGTGGGGGCCGCGCAGCATCAGGGCCGCGATGTCCACGACGTACGAGACCGACATGTTCGATCCGCTGGCGATCGGGAACTGCACCTTGAACGCGGACGTGAGCGAGGAGAGCAGGACGAGGAAGGCGAGCGGGATCAGCGGGGTGAAGGCGGCGCGCGGAAGCAGCGTGAAGAAAGTGATCGCGCCCAGGGCGATCACGCACACGATGTACCACCGGGCGCGCGGCGGAAGATCCCGAAGCAAGACGACACAAGTATACGTCGAGGTCCGCGCGCATGGGACACGAACGTGCACGGGGGGCGTCGGCGCGTGCGGGGTTGCGCGTCGCGTCGGGCGGGTTGACACGAGTCAAACAAGTGTTTTATACAAACGTTTGAGACCGACGACATGCTGCGAAAACTGATTCCCCTGCTGATCCTCGCCGCCGTCGCGGGCGGCGGCTGGTACGCCTACGCCCGCTCGCGTCCGACCGTGCTGGTCCTCACCGGCATCGTGACGACGAACGACGTCATCGTCAGCCCGCAAATCGGCGGACAGATCGGACAGCTGCTCGTCAGCGAGGGCGACGTCGTCAAGAAGGACCAGCTCGTGGCCGTGATCGTGCCCGACGAGCTGAAGGCGGACTCGGCGTATTACTCCCAGAACGTCGCCGGCATGTCCTCGCAGGTCAAGGAGTCGGAAGCCGCGCTCCGGTATCAGGAGCGGCAGACCGCCGATCAAATCCGCCAGGCGGAATCGACGCTGGCCGCGCTCGAATCGCAAGTGGACGCGACCGCCGCCGACCTCGAGAACGCGCGCCTGACGTACGAGCGGACGCAGAATCTCTCGCAGCAGAAGGTGGCGTCGCCGCACGAGCTCGATCAGGCGCGGACGACGTTCACCGCGACGCAGGCGCGGCTGGACGCGCTCAAGAAGCAGGTCGACGCGCAGCGCGCGACCGTCGCACTCGCCCGCGCGAGCGCCGAGCAGACGGCGGTCCGCCGCAGCCAGGTGCAGGCGAGCGAGCACATGCAGGCCGCCGCGACCGCGCAGCAGACGAAAGCCGGCGTGCGGCTTCGCTACACCGAAATTCACGCGCCGATGGACGGCATCGTGGACGTCCGCGCGGTCCGCCCCGGCGAAATCGTCAATCCCGGCCAGCCCGTCCTCACGCTGATCAACCCCGACGATCTGTGGGTGCGCGCCGACGTCGAGGAGAGCTACATCGACCGGCTGCGCATCGGCGACACGATGCGCATCAGGCTGCCGTCGGGCGCGGAAGTGGACGGCACCGTGTTCTACCGGGGCGCCGACGCCGGATTCGCGACGCAACGCGACGTCAGCCGCACCAAGCGCGACATCAAGACGTTCGAAGTGCGGCTGCGCGTGGACAACACGGAACGCCGGCTGGCGGTCGGCATGACCGCGTACGTGCTGCTGCCGCTGCCATAGGGGCGGTCACGAGAGACCATGAACGCGATCGACGTCCGCACCATCGTCAAGAAGTTCGGCGACTTCACCGCGGTGAAGGGCATCAGCTTCGCCGTCGAGGAAGGCGAGATCTTCGGACTGCTGGGGCCGAACGGCGCCGGGAAATCCACGCTGATCCGCATGCTGGTGACCCTGCTGCCGCCGACCGCAGGCACGGCGCTCGTCAACGGCTTCGACGTCGTCAAGCAGGCCGACGGCGTCCGCCACTCGATCGGCGTCATCCCGCAGGCGATGACGACGGACCTCGAGCTGAGCGTGGCGGAGAACCTGATCATCTTCGCGAAGCTGTACGGCGTGCCGCGCGCGAAGCGCGAGCGTCTGATCGCCGAGCTGCTCGAATCGGTCGAGCTGACGCAGTGGCGCGACGCACAGGTAAAGAACCTCTCCGGCGGCATGCGGCGGCGCGTCGAGATCGCGCGCGGCCTTGTGCACGAGCCGCGCATCTTCTTCCTCGACGAACCGACGACGGGCCTCGATCCCGTGTCGCGCGTCGCCGTGTGGGAGATGATCGACAAGATCAAGAAAAGCCGCAACCTGACGGTCCTCATCACCACGCATTACATGGACGAAGCCGACAAGCTCTGCGACCGGATCGCGATCGTCGATCACGGCGAGCTGAAAGCGCTCGACTCGCCGATGAAGCTCAAGACGTCCATTCCCGGGAAGAACACGCTCGAGGCCAGCTTCTCCGACACGCCGCCCGGCTGGCAGGAACGGCTCGAGCGCCTGCCCGCCGTCGAGTCGGTCACGGCGCACGACCACGTGTTCCGCCTCGCGACGGGCAACGGCCCGGCGACGACGCTGGCGCTGATGGAAGCGGCGCAGGCCGAATCGCTGACGGTCAATTCACTGTCGGTCCAGAGCACGACGCTCGACGACGTGTTCGTCCACTACACCGGGCGCGCGCTGCGCGACGCGCTGCAGGACGCCAACCCGCTCGACCGCGGGCCGCTGCTGCGGAGGAATTGAGGGCTTCTCATGGGCCGGACCTGGGCCATCATCGAGCGCGAGTTGCGCCGCTTCCGGCGGAGCCCGGTGCTCATCGTCATCTCGATGGTGTTTCCGATCGTGCAGCTCGTCGTCCTGGGCTACGCGTTCGGCGGCAACGTCAAGCACCTCAAGCTGGCGATCGTCGATCAGGATCACGGCGTCCCGGCGGTGAAAGTGCGCGAGCTGGCCTCGGCGATGGCCTCCGGCGCGCGCACGATCGACACGATCGACTACGCGGATCCGGGCGTCGCCCTCAACGATCTGCGCGACGGCCGCGTCAACGGGGTGCTGACGATTCCGCCCGAGTTCTCGCGGCGCGTGCTGGAGCGCAACGAGCCGCGCGTCGCGCTGGTCGCCGACAACACGGACACCTTCGTCTCGAGCGCGATGGCGGGCGTGCTCGGCAGCATGATGACCGCCTACAACCTGCCGGCGAAGGCCCCGCGCGTGGCGGGGCAGGCCACGCTCGACGTCGTCGAGGTGTATCCCTACGTTCCCTACATTCAGTACCTGCTCCCCGGATCGGTCGTGATGTCGATCTTCATGATGGTGATGATCGGCGGCGGCATCATCTTCATCGACGACAAGGCGCGCGGGCTGCACGAAGGCTACCTGGTCACGCCGATCTCGAAGTTCGAGCTGATCGCGGGCTTCAACATTTCCGGCACCGTGAAAGCCGTGCTGGCCGGCATGTTCCTGATGGTCATCGGCTCGGTGATCGCCGGCATTCCCAATCCGTTCGACCCCATGCGGCTCCTCAGGATGTTCACCGTCATCGTAGTGACGTCGTTTGCGCTCATCAGACTGATGTTCCTCCTGATGGTCCGCGTGAGCGATCCGCTGCTGCCGCGCGCCGTGTTCGGCGTGCTCAACACGCTGTTGTACTTCCCGAGCGGCGCGGTGTATCCCCAGCAGGGCTTCCCGGGCTGGATGCAGGTGATTGCCGTGGCGGATCCATTCACCTACGCCGTGCACGCGTTCAAGTGCCTGTTGCTGAAGAACACGGGTTTCAGCGCGATTGGCAGCGACCTGATGTTTCTGATGGCGTTCTCCGTCGTCGCGATGTCCGCGGCGACGATGCTCTTCAAGCGGACGCTATGACGACGCGACTCGCGGTCCGCCCCGAGCCTCGCGTCCGGACGGCGCGCCACCCGGCCCGCGCGGCCGCCCCGGCGAGCCGCGGCGACGGCAACGATCAGGAAACACGGTCGCGACTCCTCACGGTGGCCGAGCGGCTGTTCGCGGATCGCGGCTTCAAGGACGTCACGGTCCGCGAGATTTGCCGCGGGGCGCGCGCCAACGTCGCGGCCATCAACTACCACTTCGGGGACAAGCTGGGGCTCTATCGCGAGGTGCTGCAGTCGGCGACCGACGCCATGCGGGCCACGAACGAAGCGGCGCGTCGCGCCGGCCACGGGCAGCCGCCCGACGAGAAACTCCGCCGCTACATTTTGATCCACCTGCAAGGCCTGCTCGCGTCCAACTACGAGACCCTGCACCGGCTGATCCATCGCGAGATGAACGATCCTACGCCGGTGCTGGACGCGTTCGTCGAGCAGAGCGTCCGGCCCCGCGTCGAGTACCTGGCCGGCATCGTCGCCGAATTGACGGGCGGCCGGCCCACCGACCAGCGGGTGCTGCGCTGTGTCGCGAGCATCCATTCGCAGTCGATCGCGTACCTGCCCAATCCGATCGCGGCGCGGCTCGGCTTCCATTTCAAGCCGACCCCGTCGCAGATCGAAGAGGCCGCTCGCCACATCGCGGAGTTCTCGCTTGCCGGCGTCAGAGCCGTTGGAAGCAAGAAGTCTGAAGGCTGACGTGTGTGGTACGTCGTCCGGACCGAAGTGTAGCGTGAAACGCATGAGACGTGTAGGACGCCGGGTCCCCGGTTGTGGTTACACTCTGCGTCATGGCGCCACTCGAAGGATTGCGCGTAATCGATCTCACGCGCGTCGTGGCAGGTCCGTTCTGCACGATGATGCTCGGCGACATGGGCGCCGAGGTGCTCAAGATCGAGGAGCCGCAGCACGGCGACGACACGCGCGCGTGGGAGCCGTTCATCGGCGACTTCGGCGGCTTCTACCTCGAGCTGAATCGGAGCAAGAAGAGCGTCGCGCTGGATCTCAAGACGACGGAAGGCGCGGGCGCGCTGCGCCGGCTGATCGCGACCGCCGACGTGCTGATCGAGAACTTCCGGCCCGGCAGCCTCGCGGAACTCGGGTTCGACTACGAGACGGCGTCGCGGCTGAATCCCCGCCTCATCTACTGTTCAACGCCGATCGCGTGACGCACCGCGCGGAGTTGAAGCAGGCGATCGAAGCGGTCTTCGCGGCCTTCACGGTGGACGAGCTCACGCGGCGGTTCGAACCGTTCAACGTGCCGTGCGGCCGCGTGCGCGACATGCGCGAGGCGATCGCGCACCCGCAGGTCGCGGCGCGGCAACTCCTCGTCGCGCAGGAGCGGCCCGGTGCGGGGCGGATCCAGACGCTGGGCCCTGTCGTCCGGCTGTCGCGGACGCCCGCGGATCCGCGTCTGCCGCCGCCTGCGCTCGGCGAACACACGGCCGGCGTGCTCGCGTCCCTCGAGAAGTAGGGCGCGTCCTTTTGGACCCGCCTGAACGAGCCGTGCACGCGGTCTACGTAGGGCGGGTCCTTTTGGACCCGCCTGAACGAGCAGGTATGATGTCGCCCGTGTTTCAACCCGACCTGCTCAAAGACAAAGTCGCGCTCATCACAGGCGGTGGGACCGGCATCTGCCGTGGCATCGCGCTCGCCTTCGCCGCGCACGGCTGCGACGTCGCCATCACGAGCCGCAAGATCGAACATCTCGAGCCGACGCGCGATGAATTGAAAGCTCGCGGCGTTCGCGCCGTCGCGAAAGTCGCGGACGTGCGGGAGCCCGCCGCCGTGAATGAGGCCGTCGCCGCAGTGGCCGCCGAACTGGGCGGCATCGACATCCTTATTAATGGCGCCGCCGGCAACTTCATCTGCCTGGCCGAGAATCTCTCGTCGAACGGCTTCGGCACGGTCGTCGACATCGATCTGAAAGGCACCTTCAACGTCTCGAAAGCGGCGCTGCCGCATCTGAAAGTCCGTGGCGGCTCGGTCATCAATATCAGTGCCACCTTGCCGTACCTCGGCACGATGGGGCAGTCGCACGCCGCGGCGGCCAAGGCCGGCGTGGACTCGCTGACGCGGACGCTCGCGTGCGAGTGGGGGCCCCTCGGCATTCGCGTCAACGGCATCGCGCCCGGACCGATCGACGGCACCGAAGGCGTCAAGCGGCTGACGAGCGGGAAGTCGCGGGCGAGTGCGCTCACACAGTGTCCCCTCGGACGGCTCGGGACGGTGGACGACATCGCGAACGCCTCGCTTTACCTCGCGTCGGAGGCCGCGTCCTACGTGAACGGCGTGACGCTCGTCGTCGACGGCGGGCTGTGGCTCCGTTCAGCACGAATTCTCGGCGAGTGAGTGGGGGGCACAGCCCTTTGCCCTCAGCCCTTCGTCATGAGCCACAAGCCACCCGTGTGGGCATCCGGCGTCTGCGCGGGCATTCACGCCATCGGCAGCCGCGACGTCGTGTATGTGCCGGACAATCCCCTGTCGTATGTCCTTCGCGTGTTCGAGTCCGAGTATCGCGAGGTGCGTCTGATTCTGGCGACGCGCGAGGAAGAAGCGTTCGGGATCGCCGCCGGCCTGTATCTCGGCGGCCGCCGTCCGACGGTGATGTGCCAGTCGAGCGGCATCGGCAACTCGCTGAACGCGATCACGTCGCTGCTGGTGCCGTACGAGATTCCGCTGCTGATGGTCGTCAGCTGGCGGGGGGACGACGCTGGCGAGTGGAACGCCGCGCAGCGTCCGATGGGACAGGCCGTGCGTGCGATCTTCGACGCGATCGGCGTGGCCCACGCGACGATTCCGTCGCCGGATGCTGCGCTGGACACTGTTCGACGCGTCGGCGAAACCGCATTTCGGACGAACACGCTCGGCGCGTGCCTGCTGCCGCGCGCGATGACGACGGTCACCGCGTCATGACACGCTACGATGCCACGCGCCTCATCGTCGATCTCGCGGGTGACGCGGCCATCGTCGCGAGTCTCGGGCATCCGGCGTACGATTTGTTCGCCGCCGGCGATCGGCCGCGCAACTTCTACACGTGGGGGAGCATGGGCGTCGCGACTTCGATTGGGCTCGGCCTCGCGCTGGCTCGGCCGAGTGCTCGCGTCATCGTCCTGGACGGCGACGGCTCGTTGTTGATGAATCTCGGCTCGCTGGCGACCATCGGTTTGCTGCAGCCGGCGAATCTCGCGGTCGTCGTGATGGACAACGAGGAGTATGCGACGACGGGCGGGCAGCCGACGCCGACGGCACACGGGGCCGACCTCGCCGCCGCCGCTCGCGCGATGCGGATCGCATCGGCGGTGACTGTGAGGACCGAAGAGGAATTGCGGGCGGCGATGGCAGGTGTGGCGCGCCGCCTCCGCGCCGAAGGCGCTTCGGCGAGCCTCGCCGTAGCTCGCCCGGATCTGGAGCGAGCGGAGGCGGGAGACTTCCAGCCGAGCGTGACCGCGGGCCCCGTGGTCATCGTCGCAAAGGTGGACGAGTCCTCGCCGATCGCGAAGCCGCCGATCGACTACGTCGCCATGAAGGAGCGCTTCATGGCTGCGCTCGGCACTCCGCACTCCGCACTCCGCAATCCGCAATGACGTCGCTCGTCGATTTTCTGGTCCACGCCGACCCGCCACCCGACGCGCGTGGCGCGGCTGCCCGCGCGGTGCTCGACACTGTGGGCGTCACACTCGCGGGCGCGTCGGAACCGGTCGCGCGGATCGTGCAGCGCACGATCGCCCAGGAGGGTAGCGGTCCGTGCCGCGTGATGGGGACGCCCGCCGTCGCGAGCGCGGGCAACGCCGCACTGGCCAACGGCACGGCCGCGCACGCGCTCGACTACGACGATATGTGTTTCGTGTCGCTGGCGCATCCGAGCGCGCCGCTGGTGGCGGCCGCGTGGGCCGTCGCCGAACTGTCAGGCGCGACCGGCCGCGCGCTCCTCGATGCGTACGTCGTCGGCTTCGAAATCGAAGGACGGCTCGGGCGCGCGATGAACCCGCGGCACTACCAGCGTGGCTGGCACTGCACGTCCACGATCGGGACGATCGGCGCTGCCGCCGCGGCGGCACGCGTGCTGGGTCTTGACGCCACGCGTGCCGGGCACGCGCTCGCTATCGCCGCATCGGAGGCGTCGGGCCTCAAGGAGAACTTCGGCTCGATGGCGAAGCCGCTCCACGCCGGCCTGGCCGCGCGCAACGGCGTTCTCGCCGCGCAACTTGCGGGTGCCGGCTTGACGGCAAGTCCGGCCGCCCTCGAGGGCCCCCAGGGCCTGCTTGCCGCGATGGACAGCGAACGGTCCACGCTCGCGCCATTCGCGGACGACCTCGGCCGCCGCTGGGAGATTCTCGACACCGGCATCACGGTCAAGTTGTATCCGTCGTGCGCGGGCACGCATCCGTCGCTCGACGCGCTCCTGGATCTGCGGCGCGCGGAAGGCTTCACCGCCGACGATGTCGATCGCGTCGAGATTGGCGTGGATGCGATTACGCCGACGATCCTGCTGTACGACCGGCCGTCGACGGGCCTGGAAGGGAAGTTCAGCATGCCGTTCTGCGCGGCGGCGGCGCTCGTGGACGGCCGCGTGGGCATCGACACGTTCGAGGATGCCCGCATAAAGGATCCGAAGATCGCGCACGTGCAGTCGCGCGTGACGATGCGCGTTGATGCGACGCTCGATGCGTCGGCCCCGGCGCTGACGCAGGCGCGCGTGACGGTGCGGTTGAAGGACGGCCGCGTGCTGAGTACCGGGGCCAACGGCGCGCGCGGCTATCCCGAGCGTCAGGCCAGCGACGACGCACTGGCGGCGAAGTTTCTCGCCTGTGCTGCGCGTGCGCTGCCCGACCCGGCTGCAAGAAAAGCGCTCGCGACTATCCGCGATATCGAAGGCGCTGCGAGCATTCGGGCGCTGGCCCTGTAGCCCTGTAGCCCCGTCGCCTCGGAGCGCGGCGGCGTTCTCAGGGTCGTGACTTCGGCACGTGCCCGCGCTTCCACACCATGAACGTCCGCGTGAACTCGATCACGGGCGTGCCGTCCTGGTTCAGCCCCGTGGTTTTCACCTTGACGATACCGACGTTGGGACGCGACTTCGATCCGTGGGTCTCGAGCACCTCACTGCGCGAGTAGATCGTGTCGCCTTCGAAGACCGGATGCGGCAGCGTGATCTGGTCCCATCCGAGATTCGCGACCGCGTTCTGCGTGAGATCCGTGACGGACTGCCCGGTGACGAGCGACAGCGTGAAGCACGAGTTCATCAGCGGCTTGCCGAACTCGGTCTTTGCCGCGTAGTGCGCGTCGAAATGAATCGGATTCGTGTTCATCGTCAGACACGTGAACCAGACGTTGTCGGCGGCGAGCACCGTGCGGCCGAGCGGATGCTCGTACACGTCGCCGGCCGTGAAATCCTCGAACACGCGGCCTGTCCAGCCCGGCTTGATGGCCATTCAGAAGCCTCGCATTGAAATGCAAGAATGCACAAATGCAGAACGCAAGTGAAGCTGCATGCTGCTCCGACGCATTCCTGCGTTCCTGCATTCTTGCATTCCCTGCTCAATACGATCTCGGTAATCCCAGCACGTGTTCCGCCACGTAGGCGAGGATCAGGTTGGTCGAGATTGGCGCGACCTGGTAGAGGCGCGTTTCGCGGAACTTGCGCTCGATGTCGTAGTCCTCGGCGAAGCCGAACCCGCCGTGCGTCTGGATCGCGACGTTGGCCGCCTCCCACGATGCGTCGGCCGCGAGGAGCTTCGCCATGTTCGCTTCGGTGCCGCACGCCTCACCGTGATCGAAGAGCTCGGCCGCGCGGAAACGCATCAGGTCGGCGGCTTCGACGTTGACGTGCGCACGGGCGATTGGGAACTGCACGCCCTGGTTCTGTCCGATCGGCCGGTTGAAGACGATGCGCTCCTTCGCGTAGCGGCTGGCTCGCTCGATGAACCAGCGTCCATCGCCGACGCACTCCGCGGCGATCAGTATCCGCTCGGCGTTCAGTCCGTCGATCAGATACCGGAAGCCCTTGCCTTCGTCGCCGACGAGCGCATCGCCCGGAACCTCGAGATCGTCGAAGAACAGCTCCGTCGTCGCGTGATTCATCATCGTGCGGATCGGCCGGACCGTGAGGCCGTGCCCAATCGCCTGCCGCAGGTCCACGAGGAGAATCGACAGGCCCTCGCTGCGCTTCTTGACGTGCTCGACCGGCGTCGTCCGGACGACGAGGAGCAGCAGGTCCGAGTACTCGACGCGTGAGATGAAGACTTTCTGGCCGCGGACGATGTAGCGATCGCCCTTCTGGGTCGCCATCGTCTTGAGCTGCGTCGTCTCCGATCCGGTCGTCGGCTCGGTGACGCCGAACGCCTGCAGCCGGAGCTCGCCGGTCGCGATCTTCGGCAGGTACGCGCGCTTCTGTTCCGCGGATCCGTGGCGGAGCAGCGTGCCCATCGTGTACATCTGCGCATGGCACGCGCCCGCGTTGCCGCCGCTGCGATTGATCTCTTCGAGGATGATCGACGCTTCCGTGACGCCGAGACCGGAGCCGCCGAACTCCTCCGGAATCAGCGCGGCGAGATAGCCGGCGTCGGTCAGCGCGTTGACGAACGTCTCGGGATACGCGCGCGCCGCGTCGAGCTCGCGCCAGTAGCTGTCGGGAAACGCGCGGCACAGATCGCGAACCGCACTTCGCAGGTCCTGATGAAGTTCCACGGCCGGCACGGCGCCATCATACCCGGAGACAGTCGGGCGCGCGGATTCGCGTCCGCGAGTGTTACGCTTGGGACGATCGTGGCGAAGGCTGGCGGACAACTTCGACGCCGCGGCGTACGTCGCGGCAGCGCCCGATCCGGACATTCGCGGTGGAAGCGCGGCGTGTTAACATCACGACACACGATGGTCACAGGTCCGACCGAGCTTCGGCTGACCCTCGCGCCCCGGCGGCGTTTCGAGGCAATCGACGTCAATACCCGCATCGCCGAAGAGGCGGGCGACCTGCTGCACCGGCATCGCCGCGCGCTCTATTGTTCGTTCCACACGACCGCGGGGTACCTCGAGCAGAGCCTGTCGGCGCGCCTCACGCACAACCAGGACCGCCTCTCCCAGTTTTTCCAGACGTTCCGCGCGGTGTTTCCGGCGGGCGCGCCGTACCGCCACGATCGGATGGAGCTGCGCTCGGAGCTGAGCGACGCGCAGAAGGAAATCGAGCCGCGCAACGCCGATTCGCACCTCACGTTCATCGGCGCGGGGCTGCGCAACTGCGTGACGTACAACACGCGGCCGCACGCCCCGGTGTACTTCATCGACCTCGATGGGAAGAGCAAGACGATGCGCCGCGAGCGGACGACGACCGTCCTCGCGTACGACCACGAGCGCATCGTCGCGACGATGTCTTTGCGCGTGCCAGTGTCGAAGCACCCGATCGACTCCGTCAATCTCGCCGACCCGCGCCTCGGTCTCGTCGACCAGGTGAACGCGCTGCTCGCCAACACCGGACTCGATCGCGGCCGCGTCGACATGGTGGTCGATCCCGCCGAGCGCAACGTCGGCCTCACGGTGAACGAATACGAGACGCTGCTGATGCAGAACGATCTCGTCGACGTGCTGAAGAACCCGCTGCGGTTCGCGAAGATCAAGGGCCGGAACATGCTCGGCGATCCGCGGGCGATTCCCGGCAAGACGCTGAGCTACGCGAAATACGACATGGTCCGCGTGATGAACTCGCTGATGGAGGCGCTGCGGCTCGATCAGTCGTCGCTCGAGCGCCTGGTCGCGAAGATCATGGCCGTGCCGGCAAAGCGCTTCATGCGATCGCGGCGCGTGAGCTTCCTCGCCGCGTCGGACCCCGGCTCCACCGCGGCGCGCCTCGTGCGCGGCACCTACCAGAGTCCCATCCTCGTCCAGTGGCAGCGCGCCGAGAAGCAGACACGGCGCATCGACGTCACGATCGTCCAGCTCTCCTGACCTGGGCCCTGAGGGCCGCACCCGTGCGGTACAATTCATCAGTGCCCTCCAAGGAGCCCACTGTGATGATCAGCCGCGAACTCGCCAAGGCGTTCAACGAACAGATCGGCCGCGAATTCGGCGCGAGCATGCAATACGTCAGCATCGCCGCGCATTTCCAGCAGCGCCAGTTGACCCTGCTGGCCAAGCTCTTCTTCGCCCAGGCGGACGAAGAGCGTCAGCATGCGATGAAGTTCGTGAAGTACGTGCTCGACACCAAGGGCGATCTGAAGCTGCCCGCTGTCGCCGCGCCGACGGCGACGTTCGCGTCCGCCGAGGACGCGGCGCAGGCGGCGCTGAAATGGGAGCAGGAAGTCACGAGCCAGATCACGGCGCTGATGGATCTGGCCGGGAAGCAGAACGACTATCTCGCGCAGAGTTTCCTGCAGTGGTTCATCGACGAGCAGTTGGAGGAGGTCGTCAAGATGGACCGGCTGCTCAGCGTGATCAGGCAGTCAGGCGAGAAGAACCTGCTGATGGTCGAAGCCTACCTCGTGCACCTCGAGAAGGGATCGTAGACGCCACCCCTCACCCCGCCGCGAGAATCGTGCGCAAACCGTCGGCGAGCGCACGACTCTCGGCGTCCGCGGTGACGATCTCGATGGCCTCGGGACCGGCCGCGCCAATCCGCAGCTCGACCGCCCTCGCGATCTGCTCCTGTTCGAAGATCTTCCGGCTCATGATGGCCTGATTCGCGCCGAGCGACTTCAGCATCGCGAGCCCGACCGCGTCCACCGCGACCCGGTCGTCCCCCGCAATCATCACGTTCGCCGTCTTCAGCTCGCCGCGGGCCGGCCCGCCGTCGGTGAACGCGACGACGCCGTCGAGCACGATCAGGTCGGGCTTGTAGCCGGTGCTCAGCTCCGCGATCATGCGGCGCATGTCCGGCGACGAATGCATCGTGCGACGGATCGTCTTCGGCGTGAGCCCCACCGACAGTTTCAGTGACATCGTGAAGACGCCGCCGGCGCCGTGCGTCTTGAGGCAGCACGTGGACACGAGGTACTCCGCGTCCACCGCCAGGCGCGGCAGCGCGAAGCCGGACGGCCAATGCGTGTTGCCGGCGGGGTAGGAGACCCAGTCGCGATCGGCGGTCTGCTCGAAGTCGACGATGTCGAAACGCTGCGCGCTGGCCAGGTCGAAGATGCCCTTGCGCTCCATCACGCCGCGCGTCTGCGGCGGGCCGCTCGACTCGCCCAGCGTGATGCTCCGCGCGCCGCGCTCACGGAGCTCGGTCACGAGTTGCGTCAGCGTGTCGTTGTGCGTCGAGGCCGGCGTGTCGTCGGCGGAGTTGAAGTTCGGCTTCAGGACCACGCGCTTGCCGTCCACCGGCCGGATGTCCAGCAGCCGCAGCGCCTGCGCAACGCCGCGCTTGCGGTCCGACGTGCGGACGAGCGCCACGCGGCTGCGCCGCGGTGCGACGATCTGGGCGAGCGCGCCGGCGCCGAGGAACGGCGCCAGCGCCAGGCCCGCCGACGCGGTGCGGACGAAGTCACGCCGATTGATATTGTTCCGGTGCATCGACTGCGGCATGTCGGGCCTCCTTGCGAGCGGTGCGTCCCGGAGATGCAAGAATCGACGCGGCCGGATTCCCTGCGGATTTGACCGCCGATGGCGAAAGCTCGTCACGACACGCGCATGTTAGGATTCGCGCACCAACACGCCATGCGCCTCTCGATCACGCGGCCCGTCGTCCTCCCGCTGTCCCTTGTCCTCGGCCTGGCGGCCGGCTGCGCGCCGAAGCCGCCCCAGTACGACGTCATGATCCGGCACGGCACCGTGTATGACGGCACGGGCGTCCCGGGCGTCGTCGCGGATCTCGCGCTGCAAGACGATCGCATCGTCGCGGTCGGCGATCTGCGCGGCGAGCACGGCCGGCAGGAAGTGGACGCGACGGGCCTCGCCGTCTCGCCAGGCTTCATCAACATGCTCAGCCACTCGGAGACGTCGCTGCTTGCGGACGGCCGCTCGCAGGGCGCGATTCGTCAGGGCGTGACACTCGAAGTCTTCGGCGAGAGCTCGATGGGGCCGCTCAACGAGCAGATGCGCAAGGACCAGGTGGCGCGGCAGGGCGACATCAAGTACGACGTCTCCTGGACGACGCTGGGCGGGTACCTCGATGCCCTCGTCAAGCACGGGACGGCGTCCAACGTCGCGTCGTTCGTCAGCGCCGCGACGGTCCGCATCAACGAGATCGGGTACGAGAACCGCGCGCCGACCGCCGGCGAACTGGAGCGGATGCGCGGCCACGTGAAGCTCGCGATGGACGAAGGCGCGATGGGCCTGACGTCCGCGCTCATCTACACGCCGGGCACCTTCGCCAAGACCGACGAGCTGATCGAGCTCGCGAAGGTCGCATCCGCGTCGGGCGGGATGTACATCTCGCACATGCGCAGCGAGGGCAACCGGCTGCTCGAAGCGATCGACGAACTGTTGACGATTGCGCGCAGCGCACACATCCGCGCCGAGATCTATCACCTGAAGGCCGGCGGCCAGCAGAACTGGCCAAAACTCGACGCGGCGATTGCGAAGGTCGAAGCCGCGCGGAAAGAAGGCCTCGAGATCACCGCGGACATGTACACCTACACCGCCGGATCGACCGGGCTCGACGCCGCGATGCCGCCGCGGGTGCAGGAGGGCGGCTACGCCGCGTGGGCGGCGCGCCTGAAGGATCCGAAGATCCGCGAGCGCGTGCGCAAGGAGATGCTCGTCAACAGCGACGAATGGGAGAACCTGATGGTGCAGGCCGGCGGTGAGGGCACGCTGCTCGTCGGTTTCAGGAACGAGGCGCTCCGCGTCAACGCCGGGAAGACGCTCGCGCAGGTGGCGAAGGAACGCGGCACATCTATTCAGGACACGGCGATGGATCTCGTCGTCGAAGACGGGAGCCGCGTGCAGGTCGTCTACTTTCTGATGTCTGAAGACAATGTCCGCACGCAGATCAAGGTGCCGTGGGTGAGCTTCGGCGCCGATGCCGCGTCGATGGCGACCGAGGGCGTCTTCCTCAAGACCAGCACGCACCCGCGGTCGTACGGCAACGTCGCGCGGCTGCTCGGCAAGTACGTCCGAGACGAGCACGTCATCCCGCTGGAGGAGGCCGTGCGCAAGCTGACGTCGTTGCCCGCGACGACGCTTCGCATCAAGGAACGCGGGAAGCTGGCGGCCGGATACTTCGCTGACGTCGTCGTCTTCGATCCGAAGACCGTCAACGAGCACGGCACGTACGAGAAGCCGCACCAGTACGCGACGGGCGTCAGACACGTCTGGGTCAACGGCGTCCAGGTGCTGAAGGACGGCGAGCACACCGGCGCAACGCCGGGACGTGTGGTACGGGGCCCAGGCTGGAAGCTGCGCACCTGACGAGATGGCCGTGCCCGGGCCTGACGCTCGCGTCGACTTCTCCCCGCAATCTACGCCCGGTGACAGGTAGGTGACAGGTAGGTGACAGGTACCGATTACGTCTGATGACCTGCCCGTCCGGGTGGTGCGCTCCGGCCGAGGCCGTTCGTACGATCGCGCGATGGAGCCCCATCGCCGCTCGCCGGACCACGCCGATCTCCTCGATGCGTACTCCGAGGCCGTCATTCGCGCGGTCGAGGTGGTCGGGCCGGCCGTCGTCAAGATCGACACGCGCGCCAAAGTCGCTCGCGAGAGCGGCGGTGGGTCCGGCGTCGTCTTCACGCCGGACGGCTTCGTGCTCACCAACGATCACGTCGTCGAGCGCGCCGACCGACTCCGCGTGACCTTCGCCGACGGCCGCGCGATGCGCGCCGATGTCGTCGGCCGCGACGCCGACACGGACCTTGCCGTCCTGCGCGTGGACCACGCCGGCAGCGCGCACCTGCCGTGGGCGACGCTCGGCGACTCGCGGTCCGTGCGCGTGGGGCAGGTCGCGATCGCGATCGGCAATCCGTACGGCTTTCATCACTCGGTGACGTCGGGCGTGGTCAGCGCGCTCGGCCGCTCGCTGCGCGCGCGATCAGGCCGGCTGATGGACGAAATCATCCAGACGGACGCCGCGTTGAATCCCGGCAACTCGGGCGGACCGCTGGTGACGACACGCGGCGAGGTGATCGGCGTGAACACGGCGATGATTCTGCCGGCGCAGGGCCTGTGTTTCGCGATCGCGAGCAACACCGCGCGGTTTGTCGCGGCGCGGCTGATGCGCGACGGTCGCATCCGTCGCAGCTACATCGGCGTGGCGGGGCAGAACGTGCCCGTGCCGCGCGCGATCGCGCACGCGCATCGGCTCGCCGTGTCCGCGGGCGTGCTGGTGGTTTCTGTGGAGGACAAGAGCCCGGCGGCGGCGGCCGGCGTGTGTGACGGCGACATCGTGATCGGATTTGCGGACACGGCTGTGACCGGTATCGACGATCTGCACGGTCGTCTCACCGAGGATCGCATCGGCGTGCCGTCGACGCTGACCGTGCTGCGAGGACTCGAGCGGCGAGTGATCACCGTCGTTCCACGGGAGTCGACGGCTGTAATTAGGAATTAAGTCTTCATTCTCAATTTCAGAGTGTAATTAGCCCGCGTCGCACCGCTCTCCGCACGGCGTCGGTGCGGTTGGCGGCGCCGAGCTTGCCCGAGATCGACGAGACGTGGAACTTCACGGTCTGGTCGCTGATGCTGAGCCGCTCGGCGATCGCCTTGTTGGGCAGTCCTTCCGCCAGAAGTTCCAGCACCTGAATCTCGCGAGGCGTCAACGGTTCCTCGAACTCGTCCTCGCCGCCGGCCCGACTCTCATCAGGCGCGACGACAATGCCGTCCACGTCGAGATCGGCCGCCTGGGCGGCGGCGAGCGACGGAAACTCACCGACGACCTCGATCGATGCGCTGCTCAGTTGCGAGCGCACGCGCGCGCGGCGGGACGGTGAGCCGACGAGCAGGACGCGCATTAGACTGCGTAGTCGCCAGTCGCCGGTCGGCAGTCCTCAGGCATGAATCGTCAGTCACCAGTCTTGGGCGTCGGACGTTCTCCGACCGTGACCGTCACGTCGATTGCCGCGCCGCCGCGCAAGACCTTGAGCGTCACTTTCCGGCCCACGCGGTCGCCGAGCAACAGATCGAGGAGATCTTCGGGCGACTCGATCGCGTGCCCGTCGAACTCGAGGAGCACATCGCCCACCAGCACGCCCGCGGTGGACGCGGGGCTGCCGCTCGTCACGCCGACGACGAGCAGCGCGTGATCGCGTCCGTCGCGCTGTTGCCCCTCCGCGAGCGCGACCGGCTGGCCCGCCAGCCCAAGATACCCGCGTGCGAGCCGACCGTGTTCGAGCACGGTCGCCGCCGTCTTCCACGCGATGCCGGCGGGAATGACGACGCCGAGCCCGCGGATCGCCGCGGCCGTGGCGATGCCGATCAGCATGCCGGACGTGTCGAGAAACGCGCCGCCCGCGAATCCGTCGTGCATTGGCGCCGTCGTACGGATCACTTCATCAATCGCGCGGCGCCGCCCGGTTGGCAGCGGACCGCCAATCACCGATACGATGCCCGCGCTCGCCGTGACCGCGTTGCTCCACGAGCGCGCCACCGCAAGCGCGAGATGACCGACGCGCGCGTGCGACGCGGACGGCACGATGGGCGTCGTCTCGATGCCCGGCACGCGCAGCACGGCGAGGCTCGTCGTCGGATCCCAGCCGGCGAGCTCGGCGTCGAGCGTGCGGCCGTCGTGACGCCGCACGCGCAGGCCATCTTCGCGGCCGAGCGCACGCACCGTGGTCAGCACCACGCTGTCAGCGTACACGAGTCCGCTGGCCGGACGGCGCCGGCCTTGCACCTGCACGACCGACGGCGCCGCGGCCGCGACGGCGTCGGCGAGTTGATCGGAGAACGTGGTCAAAAGGTCGTTCGTCATGACCGCATCGTGGCAGAAACGGAAGCCAGGAGGATCACCCGAACGGGCGGGAAGGGATATGATTGCGGACTTGAAGTCTGAAGTCTGAAGTCTGAAGGCAGAAGGCAGAAGGTAGAAGTGATGAACAGATTCGAAGCGCGAGGCTTGAGCCGAGCTGTTCTTCTTGCAGCAGCATCGGTCGCGATCGGCGCGGCGCAGACCGCGCCCTCGCCGGACACGATTCTCCTCAACGGGCACATCATCACAGTCGATGCGAAGTTCTCGATCGCGCAGGCCGTGGCCATTTCTCAGGGCAAGTTCACGGCGGTCGGATCGAACGCGGACATCAGGAAGCTGGCCGGCCCGCAGACGGCGACCCTCGATCTCAAGGGCCAAACGGTCATTCC
>JACPZW010000034.1 GCA_016195265.1 Acidobacteriota bacterium
ATCACGAAGCCCGGCAGGCAGAACGCGCATTGGAATCCGTGTTCCTCGACCACGCCCTGCTGCACCGGGCTGAGCGCGCCGGTCTGGCGGTCGGCCAGCCCCTCGATCGTGACGACCGCCTTGCCGCGCGCGCGATGCGCGAGGTACGAGCACGAATAGTGCGGCACGTTGTCGACCAGGACCGTGCAGGCGCCGCACTCCGCGCGGTCGCAGCCGATCTTGGTGCCTGTCAGCCCCAGCTTGTAGCGGAGCGTCATGGCGAGCGTTTCCTGTTTCATCACGTCGACGCGACGGTCCTGGCCGTTCACGTTGAGCGTGATCAGGCGCTCGACCGCGCCGGCCGCCGACGGCTGGCCGTGCAGCGTCGTCGTCCGGAACAGGTACGCCGAGGAGGACGCGACCGCACCCGCGGCGACGACTCCTTTGATGAAATTGCGTCGGCTTACGGCGTTCGGCACGTCTTCTACGATCTTCACATCTTCCATTGCTGGATCACCTCGTCGGGCCGGAGCTCCGATTCGGAAGGAGAGGAATTGGTCGGGCAACGATAATCCTGTTCGGCCTCCGGTTTCAACAGGCTATCGTTTACCTGGGTGGAGATTTTGAGCCATCGAAATCATAAGAGAGTGAACGTCGGATATTCTTCCCGCTCACCAGATGTCGTCACCCATCTCGCTCACGTTCCTCGGCGCGGCCGGCACGGTCACGGGTTCCAAACATCTTCTCGAGGCCGGTGGCCGCCGCATCCTTATTGATTGCGGCCTGTTTCAGGGGCTGAAGGCGCTGCGTCTGCGGAACTGGGAGCCGTTTGCCGTCGACCCGGCGAGCATCGCCGCCGTCATCCTGACTCATGCGCACCTCGACCACTGCGGCTACCTGCCGCGGCTGGTTGCCGCCGGATTTCGCGGCCGGATCTTCTGCACGCCAGGCACTAAAGACTTGTGTTCGTTGGTGTTACCTGATGCGGCCCACATTCAGGAAGAGGACGCGAGGCAGGCCAATCGCCACGGCTACACAAAACATGCGCCCGCGCTACCGCTCTTTACCACCACGGACGCCGCCCGCGCCCTGACCCATCTTCAGCCCGTCGGCTACAACCGGCCAATCCCTCTGTGGGGACAGGCAGGTGACAGTCACCTACCTGTCACCTACCAGGCAGGTGACAGTCACCCGACTGTCGAATTCATCAACGCCGGCCATTTGCTGGGGTCGGCGTACGCGCGGGTGCGGGTCGGCGACCGGACGATTCTGTTCGGCGGCGATCTCGGCCGCTACGGCCGGCCCGTGCTGCCGGATCCCACGCCGGTCGCCGACGCCGACGTGCTGCTGCTCGAATCGACGTACGGCGATCGTGTGCACGAAGTCGACGACAACGGCGATCGCCTGGCGACGATCGTCAATGAGACGGCGACGCGCGGCGGCAAGCTGATCATCCCGTCGTTCGCGATCGGCCGCGTCGAAGAAGTTCTGTACTGGCTGCGGCGGCTCGAAGACCAGAAACGCATTCCGGTGCTGCCGGTCTACGTCGACAGCCCGATGGCGGCGGCGGCGCTCAAGTTTTACTCGGGCCGCGCGAACGAGCTCGATCCCGAGATGACGACGGGCCAGCGCCACGTGTGCGCGTTCTGCACGACGCGCATGGTGACCGTCGCCTCGCCGCAGCAGTCGAAGGACCTCACCGCCTCTCGCCAGCCCGCCATTGTGATCTCGTCGAGCGGCATGGCGACCGGCGGCCGCGTGCTGCACCATCTCGAGGCGGCGATCACGAGCGCGAAGAACACGGTCTTGTTTGTCGGCTACCAGGCGGCCGGCACGCGCGGCCGGACGCTGGTCGACGGCGGGACGGAGATCAAGCTGCACGGCCGCGTCCTGCCCGTCTCGGCGCGCATCGAGCGCATCGACTCGATGTCCGCGCACGCCGACGCGTCGGAGATCATGCGTTGGCTGTCAGGCTTCTCGCGTCCGCCGCGCATGACCTACCTCGTGCACGGCGAGCCGGCGGCGCTCCAGGCGCTCGCGTCGCGCATCGCGACTGAGCGCGGCTGGCCCGTGCACATCGCCGCGCACCACGAGCGCGTGGAATTCCCGTAGCGGCCGAGCTTGCTCGGCCGTGGTGTAGGCTAAACCCACGATGGCGCGACACATGCCGGCCCGGACGCCGTCCACAACGCTCGCAGGCGCGCCGGCCGACCGGACGTACCTGCTCGAGCGTATCGGCGAGGCGGCCGTTGTTCAGGTGTACGCCGACGGCTTCCGCGATCTCCCGCTCCGCGAAAAGACGCTCGTCTGGCACCTGTATCAAGCGGCGATCGCCGGCCGCGACATTTTTTACGACCAGCGCTACGCGCACAACCTCGAGATGCGTGACGCGCTGGAGGCGATCGTCGGTCACGCGCGCGACGTCGGCACTGATGGTGATCCCGCCACGCTCGACGCCATCGTCCGCTACACGAAGCTCTTCTGGATCAACACCGGCGCGTATAACAACCTCACGGCGCGGAAATTTGTGCTCACGTGCACCCCCGAGGCGTTCGCCGCCGCCGCACACGCGGCCGCCCGCGCCGGCGCGCGCTTCCCGCTGCGCGACGGCGAGACGCTGGACGCGTTGCTCGCGCGGCTGCGCCCGCTGTTCTTCGATCTCGCGGTCGATCCGACGGTGACGTGCAAAACGCCGCCCGCTGGCCAGGACATCCTCACCGCGAGCGCGAACAACCTCTACGTCGGCGTGACCATGCAGGATCTCGAGGGATTCATCGAGCGCCACGCGTTGAACTCGCGGCTCGTGAAGCGCGCCGGTGTCCTCGTCGAAGAGGTATGCCGCGTCGGCGGGCGGTACGACGCGCAGATCCGCGCGATCGCCGGCCACCTCGAGGCGGCGTTGCCGCACGCGCCCGCGCCGACCGCGGACGCCCTGCGCGCGCTGATCGCGTTCTACCGGAGCGGCGAGGCCGCCGACCGCGAGGCCTACGACGTCGCGTGGGTGACCGACAAATCGTCGCCGGTGGACACGATCAACGGCTTCGTCGAGGTGTACCAGGACGCGCGCAGCATCAAGGGCGCGTGGGAGGCGCTGGTCTTCTACGTGAATCACGCGAAGACCGAGCAGATCCAGACCATCGCCGCCAACGCGCAGTGGTTCGAGGATCACATGCCGTGGGATCCGATCTACCGCAAGGATGGCGTCCACGCCACGACCGCGAATGCAATCGACATCATCGTCGAGACGGGCGAGTCAGGCCCGATTACGCCCGTCGGCATCAACCTGCCGAACGATCAGTCGATTCGCGAGCGCTACGGCAGCAAGTCGGTCTCGCTGTCGAACGTCACCGAGGCGTACGAGCAGTCGACGCTCCCCCGAGTTCCGCAGCGAATTCTCGTGGACGGCCGAGGAAGCCGCGCGCGCCACGACATGGAGCGCGTTCGCCGGCCAGCTGACCACCAACATGCACGAGGCGATCGGCCACGGCTCAGGCAGGGTGAACGAACAGCTCGTGGGAAACCCGCCGGTCTGGCTGAAGGAACAGTTCTCCGCGATCGAGGAGTCGCGGGCCGATCTCGTCGCGCTGTACTTTCTGCCCGATCGCAAGCTGGTGGAGCTCGGCCTCGTCGCCGCCGAGGACCACGCCGAGATCGTGCAGGCCGAGTACGAGGGCTACACGCGCAACGCGCTCGTGCAGCTCCGCCGCATCCGCGAGGGCACGCAGATCGAAGAGGACCACATGCGCAATCGCCAGCTGATCGTGCACTGGCTGATGGCGCATACGAACGCGATCGACGTGCGCGTCCGCGACGCCAAGACGTACTACGTGATGACCGACGCCGCGGCGTTCCGCGAGGGTGTCGGCCGGCTGCTCGCCGACGTCCAGCGGATCAAGGGCGAGGGCGACTACGACGCGGCGCGCGCGCTCGTCGAGACCTACGGCGTCCACTTCGATCCCGTCCTGCGCGACGAAGTCGTGGCGCGCGTCGATCATCTGCAGTTGCCGTCCTACACCGGGTTCGTGATGCCGCGCCTCGAGGCGGTGACGAATGATGCAGGCGAGATCACCGACGTGACGATCTCGTACCCGCAGGACCTGACGGCGCAGATGCTCGAGTACTCCACGGCCACGCGACATTTACGTGAGTGATGATGATCCGGAAGAAATTAACCACGGAGGACACGGAGGACACGGAGGTAGAGACCTGTTCACTCGCATGTGAGGTACAAACCGATTTCTTCCTCCGTGTTCTCCGTGTCCTCCGTGGTGTGTCTCTCGTTGTCCCGATCGCGCTTGTGCCGATGGCAGCGAGCGCGCAACCGACGCGCCTCGCGATCCTCCAGGCCGAGGATCGCCGCGCGGCGACGACCAACGACCTCGCCATCATTCGATCAGGCGCGCACAGCGGCGATCCGCAGACCGCGCAGATCGCCATTCGCGCGCTCGGCCGGCTGGAACGGCCGTCGCTCATTCCCGAGATCGCCCCGGCGCTGAGACACGCGCTGCCGGAGGTCCGCGCGGAAGCCGCCAACGCGATCGGTCAGGCCGCGCAGGGCTGGAAGAACGGCAAGCCGCCGGCCGCCGCCGCAGTCGACGCCGTCGTCGCGCCGCTCGCGGCGCGGCTGAAGGTCGAGGCGGACGCCGACGTGCGGTCGGCGATTTGCGAGACGATCGGCCGCCTGCCGTACGCGACCGCTTCGCAGGCGGAGGCCGCCGAGCGGACGCTCGTCGAGATGGCGGCGCGCGGCGACACCGTGACCGATCGACTCGGCGTCGCGCAGGGACTCGAGGCGCTCGCGCGTCTGCAGCGAAAGCTGCGCGCGCCTGGAGACGACGCGATCGCGCTGCTGCGGCAGTTCGCGGGGCGGGCCAACGACGGCGCGGCCGGAGCGCGCGTGCGGCGGCTCGCCCTCGAGGCGCTGATCACCGCGAGCGCGACGACCGCCGACGTCCGCCGTGCCGCGTCGCGCGATCCGGACGCGCAGATGCGCCGCTTGGCGATGCGCGCCGCGGCGAGCGCGCAGCCGCCAGACGCCGCGGACGGCGACGTGCTGAAGATCGGTCTGGCCGATGCGTCGCCGATGGTACGCATCGACGCGCTGCGCGGCCTTCATGCGCCGGGCGCGGACCGCACGGCGGCGTGCGCGGTGACGACCGCGGCCACGGCCGACGCGGCGACGCCGGTGGCGCTGTTCGCGCTCGATCAACTGGCTGCGTGCGGCGGCGCCCCGGCGGCGGTCGCCCGGCTCGTCAGCACCGTGAACGATCTGTCGAATGCCGGCGCGCCGAGATCGTGGCATCGCGCTGCGCACGCGCTCGTGACGCTGGCGACGGCCGACGCCGGGCGCGCCGCGGCCGCGCTGCCGCAGTTCACGGGATCGCGTATCTGGCAGCTGCGGATGTACGCCGCGCGCGCCGCGACGACGATCAAGAACCGCGACGTCCTCGTGACGCTGGCGAAGGATGATGACGACAACGTGCGGGAGGCGGCCGTCGACGGTCTGCGGAAGATCGCCGGACACGACGCGGACGAGGTCTACATTGCCCAGCTGACGCGGCCGGGCAACCAGATCGTGCGCGCGGCGGCGCTCGCCCTCGACGGGACACCGGGCGCGGACTCGGCGGTCGCCGCGCTCAAAACCGCGTGGCAGCGGCTCGTGGCGGAGGGCAAGGACAACTCGCACGATGCACGCGACGCGATCGCAAAGACGCTGGCCTCGCTCGGCGCCGCGCCGAAGGCGGTCCCGGCGCGAATCCCCGGGGCGAAGGCCGCGCATTCCGAGCTCAACGCCGACGATCTACGCCGGCTCGCAGCGCCGCGCGCGCGCGTGACGATCCGCGGCGTCGGCACGTTCGAGCTGGCCCTATTCACGATGCAGGCGCCGGCGACCGTCCTGCGCTTCGTGCACCTGGCCGAGGCCGGCTACTACAACGGGCTGACGTTTCACCGCGTGGTGCCGAACTTCGTGATTCAGGGCGGCAGTCCAGGCGCGAACGAGTACGTGGGCGACGC
Source organism: Acidobacteriota bacterium (assembly GCA_016195265.1). Classification (GTDB taxonomy): domain Bacteria; phylum Acidobacteriota; class Vicinamibacteria; order Vicinamibacterales; family CAVVIG01; genus SRVP-36. The sequence goes on from JACPZW010000034.1 coordinate 5,995, forward strand.
GACCTTCATGCGCGACGAGGTCGGGTTGTGGCCACACGTGCGCGGCGCGGTCGGGGTTTCGACGCGCGGCCGCGACACGGGCGACGCGCAGATCTTCGTCGACCTCGTCGACAACCCGCGGCTGGACCACGAGTACACGGTGTTCGCGCAGGTGCTGAACGGGATGGATGTCGTCGATCGCGTCCTCGAGGGCGATGTGATCGAGAAGATTGAGATAGTCACGAGTCAGTAGTCGGTAGTCATCCATGTTCTCCACCCGCGTGCCGGCGCAGCTGGCGCCCAATCGTCTCGCGCAGGCGCTGCGGGCGCATCGAGCAGCCGGGCGTCCGCTCGTCGACCTGACGGAGTCCAATCCGACACGCGCGGGTTTCGACTATCCACGCGATCTGCTCGCCCCGCTTGCCGATCCGCCCGCGCTGCGCTACGACCCGCACCCGTTCGGATCGCTCGACGCGCGGGCCGCCGTTGCGAAGGAGTACGAGCGGCACGGCCTGGTGGCCGCGCCCGACCGTATCGTGCTGACGGCGAGCACGAGCGACGCGTACTCGATGCTGTTCAAGCTGCTGGCCGGCGCCGGCGACGAGATCCTGATTCCGCGGCCGGGCTATCCGCTGTTCGATCACCTGACGCGCCTCGATCTCGTCGTCTCGCGTCCCTACGATCTGGAGTACCACGGCGCGTGGACGCTCGATCTGGCGAGCGTCGAGCGCGCGCTGACCCCGCGCACGCGCGCCGTGCTGATCGTCAGCCCCAACAATCCGACCGGCGCGTTCGTCTCGCGCACGGAGCTCGACGGCCTCGCGGCGCTCTGCGCGCCGCGCGAGATCGCGATCATCGCCGACGAGGTATTTGCGGACTACGAGCTGGAACAGGGCAGCGCGGGCCGTGCGGGACGTGTGTCGACGCGAGGCGACGTCCTGTCGTTCACGCTGGGCGGCCTGTCGAAATCGATCGGTCTGCCGCAGGTCAAGCTCGGATGGATCGCCGTCGCCGGACCGGAGGATCTCATCGGCGCGGCGCTCCAACGGCTCGAGATCATTTGCGACACGTATCTTGCGGTATCGACGCCGGTGCAGGTGGCGGCCGCGGACCTGCTGCACCGTGGCGCCGCCGTCCGGCATCAAATCACAACGAGAGTGACGACCAACTATCGCCATCTGCGCGCCGCGGTCGCGTCCGCGCCGGCGTGCACCGTCCTGCACAGCGACGGCGGCTGGTACGCGGTTCTTCGGGTGCCGTCGCTCGAATCGGAGGAAGATCTGGTCGTGGGCCTGCTGCAGACGGAAAACGTCCTCGTCCATCCCGGGTACTTCTTCGATTTCCCGCGCGAGTCCTTTCTCGCGGTCAGTCTGCTTCCGCCGTCCGCCGCGTTCGCCGCCGGCGTCGCGCGAGTGCTGCGCCGGTTCGCCACCTCGTGACCCGCCGCGCCGGACTGCTCCTGCCGCTGTTCTCCTGCCCCTCGTCCACGAGCTGGGGCATCGGCGAGATCGGCGATATCGCTCCGGTCGCGCGGTGGCTGTCGGCGGCCGGCCTGCGCGCGCTGCAGCTGCTGCCGATCAACGAGATGGCGCCGGGCGGGCAGTCGCCGTACTCGGCGATCAGCGCGATGGCGATCGATCCCATCTTCATCCGCATGGCCGGCGTGCCCGACTTCGCCGCGCTCGGCGGCGACGCAGCGCTGTCGCCGGACGATCGCGCCGCGCTGACCGCGGTCCGGTGGTCCCCGCGCATCGACTACCGCGCGGCACGCCGGCTGAAAGAGACCGCCCAGCGCGCGGCGTTCGCGCGCTTCGTGGACGCCGAATGGTCGCGCGACTCCGATCGCGCGAGAGCGCTGCGGACGTTCATCAGCGAGCAGGCGTGGTGGATCGAGGACTACGCGCTGTTCCGCGCGATTCATGCGCGCGAGGGCGACGACCAGTCGTGGATCGACTGGCCGCCGGCGCTGCGGCAGCGCAACCATGCGTCGATCGCCCGCGCGCGGCAGGACCTCGCGCTCGATGTGCGGTTCCATCAGTACCAGCAGTGGCTGGCGGCGGAGCAGTGGACGCGCGTACGGCGTGATGCAGGCGAGGTCGCGCTGCTGGGCGATCTGCCGTTCATGGTGGACGAAGACAGCGCCGACGTGTGGGTGCGGCCGGATCAATTTCATCCCGACATCACGATCGGCGCGCCGCCCGACGCGTTCAGCGTCGAAGGTCAGGACTGGAGCACGCCGCTCTACCGCTGGGATGCGATCGAACGAGACGACTTCCGGTGGCTGCGCGCGCGCGCGCGGAGGAACGCCGATCTGTTCGATGCGTATCGGATCGATCACGTCGTCGGGTTCTACCGCACGTGGGGCCGGCCGAAGAACGGCGACCGCCCGTTCTTCACGCCCGCCGACGAACCGGCGCAACGCGCGCTCGGCGAGCGCGTGCTCGACGTGTTCCGCGGCGCGGGCGCGGAAATCATCGCGGAAGATCTCGGGACGATTCCCGATTTCGTGCGCCAGTCGCTGGCGGCGCTCGGCATCGCCGGATTCAAAATCTTCCGCTGGGAGCGCCATTGGCACGAGCCCGGCCAGCCGTTTCGCGATCCGGCCGAGTACCCGCCGCTCTCGGTCGCCGCATCGGGCACGCACGACACCGAGCCGCTCGCCGTGTGGTGGGATCAGACGTCAAGTGAAGAACGCCGGCAGATCTGCGTGCTGCCGTCGATCGCGCGCCTTTCAGGCGGCGCGGATTTCGCGAACGCGCCCTTCGACGCGCGGCTTCGCGACGTCCTCCTCGAAGCCCTGTTCGCGTCCGGATCGGATGTGTTGCTCCTGCCGGTACAGGACGTCTTCGGCTGGCGCGACCGCATCAACGAGCCCGCGACGGTGACGGACGTGAACTGGACGTTCCGACTGCCCTGGCCGAGCGACAAACTGGAGGAGATCCCCGAGGCGCACGAACGTCAGGCGAAACTTCGAGAGTGGGCGGAGGCGTATCGACGAAATGGCTGATGGCTAATGGCTGATGGTCATGGTCAATTGAACCCCGAGCCATCAGCCCTCAGCCATTAGCCCTTTCGACTATTGCTGTGCCGTTCCTCGTCCTCGTCCGGCCGGGGGTTGCGGCTTCGGCAGCGGCTTGCGCGGCAGCTTGTCGTCGCGGTTCGCCGCGTTGTACACGAAACTCGAGACGATGACCGCATTGCGCATCATGTCGTTGGGCTGGATGCGTTCGTAGACGTCCATGTTCGAATGGTGCGTGCGCGAGTCGTACTCGACTTCGTCCTGGATGAATTGGAAGCCGGGGAGCCCGACCGCGTCGTACGACAGATGATCCGTCCCGCCCGTGTTCCGGATCGTCAGCGTCGTCATGCCCATGTTCTTGAACGGCTCCATCCACTGCTGGAAGATCGGCGCGACGGCTTCGTTGCCCTGCAGGTACACGCCGCGGATGAGGCCCGTGCCGTTGTCCACGTTGAAGTAGCCCGCGAGCTTCGCGTGTTCCGGCTTCAGCTGCATGTTCTCGGGATCGGCGAAGTGCGCCTTCACGTACTCTCGTGAGCCGAGCAGGCCCTGTTCCTCGCCGCCCCACAGGCCGATGCGGACCGTCCGCCGCAGCTTCACGCCCGTCGTCTTGAGGATGCGCATCGCCTCAAGCATCACCGCGGATCCCGCCGCGTTGTCCGTGGCGCCGGTGCCGCTGTGCCACGAGTCGAAGTGCGCGCCGATCATGACGACTTCGTCCGCGTTGTCCGATCCCGGAATCTCGCCGACGATGTTGTGGGCATTCTGGTCGGCGTCGAAGAACTTGTTGTCGATGTCCATCTGCAGCGTGACCGGGATCTTCTTGTCCAGCGTCCGCCAGATGCGGCCGTAGTGCTCGACCTCGAGCGTGACCTGCGCCGGCTGAGCGGGACCTTTCGGATCGCGCGACACGCCCTGGGGTGACTGAACGAAGACCGTGCCGCCGTCGCCGCGGCTGAAGTCCAGCACGGCCGCGACGCCTTCGTCGATCCAGAACTGCGTCTTCTTGCGATTGAAATCCTGGGCGCCGCCGAAGTTGCCGCGGCCGCCGCGGCCGCGTCCCGCCTCGGGCTGCTTCGAGAGGTCCACGAGCTCGGCATCCGTGTAGCGATGGCCCGGCGCTTCGAAGTGCGCCGGCACGTCGCGCATCGCAACGGACAGCACGAACTTGCCTCGCAGCTTGCCCTTGAAGGTCGCGAAGTCGCTGTCATCATTAATGATGGCGACGACCGCTTCGCCCGTCACCGGACCGTTGGTGCCGGGCGTCCACGCTTTCGGGTACCCGATGAGCGGATACGCGCGCGGCGTCAGCGCGAGCGCGACGAAGCGCTGGTTCTGCCAGCTGCGGCCGAACGGCCACGCTTCAGTGTGCACGTTGGCGAGGCCCCACTCCTTCATCGTCTTTTGCGCGTAGTCGGCCGCCTCGTTGTAGTTCGGCGAGCCGGTGAGGCGCGGGCCGTAGACGTCGGTGAGGTAGCTTTCGATTTCCATCACTTTCGAGCGCTGCAGGCCTTCGTCCTTGATCTTGTAGATCGCGTCGAGGTCCGGCTTTTCGGTGACCGCCCACTGCGCGGCGAGCGGAAGCCCGACGAGGAGGGACAGGAAAAAGGTCAGTGCAAGCGTTCGGTGGAGCTTCATAGGAACCATCCTCCGCGCAGAATCTACCACGGCCCGTAGCGTCCGGCTTTAGCCGGACCATCGCGCGTGATAGCATGCCGGCTCTTGCACGGGTCTGGCCGTCCAACTCCGTGCAGCCGATAAAGCAGACTTACGTGACCAACTATCTATTACTGGGGCTGATTACCGGCGTGGTTGCCTCGGCGTGCGGTACTCACACCGAGTCGCACGACGGCGTCCTGTCGCCCCGTCGCGCGGAGCGCCGCTCGGATATCGCCCTGCCATTGGAGACGACGGCCGTGTCCGCGCGCGTCACGCCAGGCGCGACCCTCGCGTCGATTCTTCGCGCGCACCAGGTCGTCGCGTCCGAGGCCGCCGACATCGTCGCGAAAGTCGCCGCGGTGTTCGACCTGCGCAAGGTCCGCGTCAATCAGCCGTACCGGCTGACGCAGGCGATGTCCGGCGCCGTGCGCGCGTTCGAGTACGAAATCGACGGCGACCGGTTCTTGCGTGTCGCGCGAGCGAACGAGGCGCTCGTGGCGGCCGTGGCACCGATTCCCAAGACGCGGAGCGTCGAGGTCGTGCGCGGACAGATCGATCGCAGCGCGCCGTCGCTTGTGGCGGCGCTCGACGCCGCCGGCGAGACGATCGACCTGACGCTGGCGCTCGCCGAGATCTTCGGCGGCGAGATCGATTTCAACACCGAGGTCCAGTCGGGCGATCGCTTCGAGCTCACGGTCGAGAAGCAGTATCGCGAGGATCATCGCTTCGCCGGCTACGGTCCCGTGCTCGCCGCGGAGTTCGTGAACGCCGGACGCCGCGTCCGCGCCGTGCGGTTCACGCCCGACGACGGCTCGCCGGGCTACTTCGACGAGCGCGGCGTGTCGATGAAGCGTTTCCTGCTGGCATCGCCGCTGAAGTTCCAGCCCGTCGTGACGTCGGGCTTCTCGCGCCATCGCCTGCATCCCATCCTGCGCGAGGTGCGCGCGCACCTGGGCGTGGACTATCGCGCGCCTGCCGGATCGCCCGTCGTCGCCGTGGCGGACGGCGTTGTGCTCTCGGCCGGCATGGCGGGCGGCTCGGGCCGTCTCGTGCATCTGCGGCACAGCAACGGTCTCGAGTCGGAGTATCTCCACCTGTCGTCGATCACCGTGAAGGCCGGCGCCCGCGTGCATCAGGGCGAGTTGATCGGCCGCGTCGGATCGAGTGGCCTTGCGACCGCGCCGCATCTGGATTTCCGGCTGAAGAAGAACGGCGCGTTCATCAATCCCGTGACCGCGCATCGCCAGATGCCGCCGTCCGCTCCCGTTCCCGCCTCGCAGATGGCGGCGTTCACGCTCGTGCGCGATCAAGCGTTCGAACGCCTCGCCGCCGGCGCGACGACGTCGACGGCCAGACGCGCCAACAACTAATTCCGTCCGCGCGAGCGCTGCAGCAGGCGTACGACGCGGCTGCCGCGACCCTCGGCGCGAACTGTGCGCCCAGGAGGATCGCTCCCGAAAGCACACCGGCCACCGAGAGAACGACGCGCCCGATCGTCGGCGGCTTCTGCACGATGTCCTTCCTTTCTCGATCCGATGAGGCCCGATAGCTGTAGCGGAACAAATGTCTGCCCGACCGCAGGAGGGCCTATTCGGATAACGCGGCAAATCGCAACGAATCACCTCACCAGCCACCCGCCACTTAGTCACCAGCCACCAGCGACTCGGCTCATCGGCGACAGGTATAATTCGATCCCCCCATGTCCACGCTTCTTCCGTTCCGTGCGCTCCGTCCCAAACCCTCCGACGCCGCCCGCATCGCCGCCGTCCCCTACGACGTCGTCAGCACCGACGAAGCCCGCGCGCTCGCGAACGGCAATCCACTCAGCTTTCTTCGCGTGTCCCGCGCGGAGCTCGAGCTGCCGGCCGGCGCCGATCCGTACGCCGACAACGTGTATCAACGCGCGGCGAGGAATTTCGACGCGCTGAAGAAGTCGTCGCTCGTCATCGAAGACGAGCCGAGCGTGTATTTCTACCGGCTGCGCACGGGCGCGCACGTGCAGACGGGCCTCGCTGCGTGCTTCTCGATCGACGAGTACGACCGCGACATCATCAAGAAGCACGAGCGCACGCGGCGCGACAAAGAAGACGACCGCACGCGCCACATGATCGCGCTCGGCGCGCAGACCGGTCCGGTGTTTCTGACGTACAAGGCCGCGGACGAAGTGGACCGGATCGCCGACCGTGTGACGAAGGGCCCGGCGCTCATCGACGTCGCCGCACCGGACGGCGTGCAGCACGTGCTCTGGCGCGTCGGCGGCGCCGATCGCGACGCGCTGGTCGCGGCGTTCGGCCGCATTCCGTCGCTTTATATCGCCGACGGCCACCATCGCGCGGCGAGCGCGGCGCGGGCGCGGACCGAGTTCAAGGAGCGCGGCCTGGCGGGCACATCGCTGGGCGACGGTGCCGATTATTCGTCAGTCCTCGCGGTCGCGTTCCCGCACAACCAGGTGCAGATCCTGCCGTATAACCGGATTGTGAAGGATCTCGGCGTGCTGACGCCGGACGGCTTCTTGCAACCAGTCCGCGAGCGGTTCGACGTGCAGGCGGGTCCGGCGACGCCGGCAAAGCGGGGAGACATCGCGATGTACTTCGGCGGCGCGTGGTACACGCTCCGATCGAAGAAGCGACCGGACCCCGGCGATCCGATTGGTGCGCTCGACGTGAGCGTGCTGCAGGACGGGCTGCTGGCGCCGGTGCTGAAAATCGCCGACGTGCGAACGGACAGGCGCATCGATTTCGTCGGCGGCGCGCGCGGGACGGCTGAGTTGCAGAGGCTCGTCGATTCCGGAACGGCGGCCGTGGCGTTCTCGCTGTTCCCGGTCAGCGTGTCTGACTTGATTTCGGTGTCTGACGCGGGCGCGATCATGCCGCCGAAGTCGACGTGGTTCGAACCGAAGCTGCGCGACGGTTTGTTGATTCACGTGATCTGACGAAGAGAAACCACGGAAACCACGGAGGCCACGGAGGACGTGGAGGGAATAAGCCACAGAGTCACGGAGGCACAGAGACAAGAAATCCGGAGACTGTGTTCGACGCGGCGCCGCGAAGCGGCGGTTCAGGCACACGGCGGAATGAAACGAACGACGCGGCATCCCGTCGTGCGTTGTTCGTTTCATTCCGCCGTGCGCCTGATGCGCGGCCTGCGCTGCAGGCCGCCCGCGTCGAACACCTCCGTGTCTCAGTGATCTCTGTGGCTAATTCCTCTTCGTGAGAGCGAAAGATGAAAGTTCTGATTGCTGACAAATTCGAGCAGAGCGGGCTCGACGCACTCAAAGCCGCCGGCTGTGACGTCGTGTACCAGCCCGATCTCAAGGACGACACGCTGGCCTCAGCCATTCGTGACACGGCGGCCGACGTCCTGATCGTCCGCAGCACCAGCGTGACGGGCGCCATGCTTGAGGAGGGCGCGCTCTCGCTCGTCGTCCGCGCGGGCGCCGGCTATAACACGATCGACGTCGTCGCCGCCTCCAAGCGCGGCATTTATGTCTCGAACTGCCCGGGCAAGAACGCCATCGCCGTCGCCGAGCTCGCGTTCGCGCTGCTGCTGGCGGCCGATCGGCGCGTGCCCGACAACGTCGCCGACCTGCGCGCCGGGAAGTGGAACAAGAAGGAGTACTCGAAGGCCCGCGGCGTCTTTGGCCGGACGATCGGGCTGCTCGGCTACGGCAACATCGGCCAGGAAATGGCGAAGCGCGCGCACGCGTTCGGCATGCCGGTCCTCGTGTGGAGCCGCCGCTTCGCGACCGGGCGCGAGGACCCGAAGGCGGAGCCGATTCCCATCACCGTCGCCGCGTCGCCGCAGGAGCTCGCGGAACGGTGCGACATCCTGAGCGTCCACCTCGCGCTGAACGCAGAGACCAAAGGTCTTGTGAACGCGTCAGTGCTCGACAAACTGAAGCCCGGATCGTTGTTCATCAACACCGCGAGAGCGGAAGTCGTGGACTACGCGGCGCTCGAAAAGGTCGCGCGCGAAAAGAACGTCCACCTCGCGCTCGACGTCTTCGCGACCGAGCCGGCGACGGCCACCGGCGAGTTCAAGGACGCCATCGCGTCGCTGCAGAACGTGTACGGCACGCACCATATCGGCGCGTCCACCGATCAGGCGCAGGAAGCCATCGCCGCCGAGACCGTCCGCATCGTCGCGACGTACAAGAACTCCGGCAAGGTGCCCAACGTCGTCAACCTCGCGAAGAAGACGCCGGGAACGCACATGCTGGTCGTGCGTCACCGCGATCGGCCGGGGGTCCTCGCGCACGTGTTCGACAAACTGCGCGACGAAGGCCTCAACGTGCAGGAAACCGAGAACATCATCTTCGAAGGCGCGCAGGCCGCCGTCGCCCGCATCAACCTCGACGGCGAGCCGTCGGGCGCGCTGCTGAAGACGATCTACCGCGGCAACAGCGACATTCTGGACCTCCACGTTGTAGCCTTGTAAATCGTGGCGAACACAGTCTCAAAGCTCGTGAATCACGAAGTCACGAAGAGCACGAAGCACACGAAGATGGCTCTTGTACGAGATTACCTTCGTGTTCTTCGTGTCTTCGTGATATCCCGTCGACGGTGCCATTCATGACGACAGTTCAGCGCATCCACAATTTCTCCGCCGGTCCAGCCGTGCTGCCCCTGTCGGTGCTCGAAGAAATTCAGCGCGATCTGCTCGCGCTGCCGGGCGCCGGCATGTCGATCCTCGAGATCAGCCACCGCTCGAAGACGTTCGAAGCGATCCTCGCGCAGGCCGAGGCCGACATCCGGTCGCTCGCGGGCATACCGGCGAATTACAAGGTCCTGTTTCTGCAGGGCGGCGCCAGCCTGCAGTTTTCGATGGTGCCGATGAACCTGCTGACGCCGGGCGCAACCGCCGACTACATCGACGGCGGATCGTGGGCCGACAAGGCGGTCAAGGAAGCGAAGAAGATCGGCAACGTCAACGTCGCCGCGAGCACCAAGAGCGAGAACTACTCGCGCATTCCGACGCAGGCCGAGCTGAAGCTGACGCCGGGCGCCGCGTACGTCCACATGACGTCGAACAACACGATCGAAGGCACCGAGTACACGGATCTGCCGGCGGTCGGTGACGTGCCGCTTGTCAGCGACACCTCGTCCGACATGTTCAGCCATCCGATCGATGTGTCGCGCCACGCGCTGATCTATTCCGGCGCGCAGAAGAACATGGGGCCGGCCGGCGTGACGGTCGTGATCGTCCGGGAGGACATGCTCGCGCGCTCCCTGGAAAAAAAGTCGACGCTCCCGACCATGCTCAACTACGCCGTGCACGCGGAGAACGGATCGATGTACAACACGCCGCCCGCGTTCGCGGTCTACGCGGTGGGCCTCGTGATGAAGTGGCTGCTCGCGCAGGGCGGCCTGCCCGCGATCGCCAAGGTCAACGAGCGCAAGGCCGCGAAGCTGTACGCGGAGATCGATCGCACCGGCTTCTACCGCGGTACGGCGCGGAAGGACTGCCGATCGCTGATGAACCTTACGTTCCGCCTCGCGACCGAGGATCTAGAGAAGCAGTTCATCAAAGAATCCACGGCCGCCGGTCTCGACGGATTGAAGGGCCACCGATCCGTCGGCGGCATGCGTGCCTCGATTTACAACGCGTTCCCGGAGGCGGGCGTCGACGCGCTGGTCGCGTTCATGCGTGAATTCGAGCGCACGCACGGGTAATCCGGTCCGCCATCTCCGTCGTGGGTGGCGCCCCGTTCCGTGATACGATCACGCGTTCGCCTGCAATCGGACCCCCAAGGTCTCACTCGTCATCAGTTACGGCAGGTTTCGCGGAGGGTAGTTTAGTGCTTGGTCACCTCATCCTGACGCTCGTCGCCGCCGTTGCGGTCATTCAAGTGGCGGTGTTCGGCACCACCATTTACTTGCATCGCACTGCGACCCACCGCGCGTTGAGTCTGAATCCCGCGGTCGAGTGGATGTTCAAGTTCTCGTTGTGGCTGACGACGGGGCAGGTGACGAAGGAGTGGGTGGCGGTGCACCGGAAGCACCACGCGTTCACCGACGAAGAAGGCGATCCGCACAGTCCCAAGCTCGAAGGCTTCTGGAAGGTCCAGCTCGGCAACGTCTTCTACTACGTTCGCGAGATCAAGAAGACCGACGTCGTCGAGCGCTACGCGCGCGACATCAAGGAAGGCTGGTGGGACACGCATGTGTTTCACTACGGCTTGATCGGCCTGGGAGTCGGGACCACGCTGCTCTGCCTCGTGCTCGGCCTCTGGTGGGGACTGCTCGCGGCCGGCATTCACGCCGTGACGTACGTGTTCTTCCTGACGTCCTCGATCAACGGGCTCTGCCACCACAAGGGCTACAAGAACTTCGACAACACCGCGACGAACATCCGCACGCTGGCGCTCATCACCGGCGGCGAAGGCCTGCACAACAATCATCACGGCTACCCGCGCAGTCCGAAGTTCAGCTTCAAGGCGAGCGAGATCGATCCGGCGTGGCCCATCATCAAGCTGCTCATCGCGCTGAAGCTCGCCAAACCCTACAAGACGATCGAAGAAGTCGCGGCCTGAGATCGTCGTGGTGATCAATGCGGCGTGGGACCGCCCCCGCGCCGGCCGCGTCGGCGGCGGCGCCGTGTGCGCCGGCCGCCCGGCGGCGGCACCTCGCCGGGCTGCGCGTCTGGAGAAGACGGAGCTGCGGCGGCGGTCTCGGCGGCGATGGCCTTCCAATGCTCGACGAGATCCGGCGGACCGCCGTGAATCTCCAGCCATGTGAGCGCTTCGCGGAAGATGTGCCGATGGGCGAGCGCGTGCTGCGCGCGCGGGCTCGCGCCCGGATCGCGTATGCGGCGCTGCAGCCCGACGATTTGCCCCAGTCGCTCGACGTCGCGCCGCGCGAGGGGCAGTTCGCCGAGTTTCAAACCCGGCGGCCGCCGCGGGATGGCAGTTTTTTCAACAGGGTCTGACCCCGGTCCGACCCCGGTCTGACCCCCCGGTCTGACCGCTGTCCGACCCCGGTCCGACCCGAACCGTGGCGGATGCAACGAAATCCCCAGCGGGACAATCAAGCTGCCGAGCAGGATCGCGTTGGTCAGCGTCTCGGGCGTCGACGGGAACTGCCGGCGGTACGCGTCCAGCGCGGCGAGCGACCGCCAGAGCGAGTCGTTCGCGCCGCGATGCAATTCGGCCGCGATCGGCTCGAGCAGGCCCACTTCGGCGAGCCCGCGGAACGTCTTCTCGGCCGACCCCGCGCGCAGGATCTTGTAGTACTCCTCCAGCATGCGCGGCGGCGAGCTCTTCGCGATCTCGTGCCGGTGCGTGCGGATCGCCTGCAACAGTGACGGCTCGATCGTGAAGTCCAGCCGCGCTGCGATCGCGACCGCGCGCAGCATGCGCACGGGATCTTCCACCATCCGCACGCCGGGGTCGCCGATCGACCGCACGACGCCCGCGCGCAAATCCTCGAGGCCGCCGGTGTAATCGATCACCGAGAACGTCGCGATGTCGTAGAACAGCGCGTTGATTGTGAAGTCGCGCCGCAGCGCGTCTTCCTCCGGCGTGCCGAACGTGTTGTCGTGATGGATGAGGTGCTCGCCTTCGGGCGTCGACGGATCGGGCGCGGGCACGCCATCCTGGACGACGACCTCACCCGGCGCCACCTGCCGCCGGAACGTCGCAACCTCGATCACTTTCAGTCCGAACTTGACGTGCGCGAGGCGGAACCGTCGGCCGATGATCCAGCAGTTGCGGAAGAGCTTCTTGACCTGCGACGGATGCGCCGACGTGCCGATGTCGAAGTCCTTCGGACGGCGGCCGAGCAGGAGATCGCGCACGCTGCCGCCGACCAGATACGCGATGTGATCGCCCTGCCGCAGGCGGTAGAGCACCTTCAAGGCGTCGGGATCAACGTCGCGACGCGAGAGCGTGTGCGCCTCGCGCGGAATGATCCGTGGCTCAACCATCGTGCGGCATTGTGGCATTGTACCAAAGGCGTGCGGAACGCCCGTGCTACGATCGCACCCGTGAAGCGATGCCGCGTCTGATTCCTTCGCTGATTGCGCTCGCCCTGTCCACAATGATGCTGGCCGCGCCCGCCGCGTCGGCCGCGATGCAAGTCGACGACACGCCGCTCGCGCGCGCCCGCCAGCTCTACAACCAGCGCCAGTTCGACGCCGCGCTGCAGGCCGCGGACCAGGCGCGGCGGACGCCGGCGCTCGCCGACGCCGCCGATCTCGTCGCCGCGCGCGCGTACCTCGAGCGATTCCGGCTCGGCGCTGCGCCGGAGGACCTGGACGCCGCGCGCACCCGGCTGGGTCGCCTCGATCCCCGCCGATTTCCCGCTCGCGAGCGCACCGAATTCATCATCGGCCTCGGCGAAGCGCTGCACTTCGATGAGGCGTTCGGCGCGGCGGCCAGCGTCTTCGAGACGGTCCTGCTCGGCGGCGACCCGCTGCCGGCCCCACTGGACGACGACGCCCGCGGGCGCGTGGTCGATTGGTGGGCGACGGCGCTCGATCGCGACGCGCGGCCGCGGCCGGATGCGGATCGTCGCGCCGTGTATCAGCGGATCCGCGCCCGGATGATCGAGGAGCTCGCGACGCATCCCGCCAGCGGCGCGGCGGCGTACTGGCTCGTCGCGGCGGCGCGCGCGGAAGGCGATCTGCAGGGGGCGTGGGCGGCCGCGGAGGCCGGCTGGGCCCGCGCGTCACTCGCCGGCGACGGCGGTGCCATGCTGCGCGCCGATCTCGATCAGCTGATGCAGCGCGCGATCGTGCCGGAACGCGCGCGCGCGCTGGCGCAGCCGCCGCAGACGCTTCAATTGCAGTGGGATCAGTTCAAGGAACGCTGGGCCCGCTAGCCAAAACTCTTCAGCGCCTCGGCTTCCGAGGCAAACGCCTCGAACACCGTCAGCAGCTTCGTGATGTGCAGGACCTCGTAACTGCGCGGGTGGAGATTGCAGAGCTTCAGCTGACCGTGGTGGCGGCACATCGTGACGTACTTGCACGCGATGAGGCCGACACCGGCGCTGTCCAAATACGTCACGCCGTCGAGATTCAGCAGCAGCTTCCGCCGCTCCTCGCCGATGACATGATTCAGCACGACTCGCAGCGGCTCGAACCCATCGTCCAGGATGAGCCGGCCCGTCAGATCGAGGACCGTAACGTCGCCGACGGTGCGCTCGCTAATCTGCATTGCCTGACTTCTGTGGACGTACCTTACCAGATCGCCATTACCCGATTGCGCACGCGAGCGCGGGCCGGCGCCACTTTTCCCGACAGCAGAATCTCGCTCAGCGTCTTCGCGGGCGCATTCGGATGCTGCGCCGGATATCTGTTCGTGGCTGCCTCGGTTTCGAAAACGTTGCCGTCGTACACCTTGAGCGATCGGCTGACGAGACCCAGCGGCCAGCATGGGAAGCGGGCCTACATTACCAGATCCCCAATTACCGACGTACCCGGCCGCTCAATTGCGTGACGCGATTCACGATTCGGGCTATGCGAGCAGCATGCGCATGGGAAGCAGTTCGCGGGTGAACGGATTGAGGACGAGCCCCAGAATCTCGAGCGTCACCACGCCGAGGAGCGCTTCGTCGCCCGGCGACCCGAGGATGACGGGCGTGTGCGCTTCGCCTTGCGCAAGAGAGATGTGACACTCCGAAACCGCGCGCTCGACAATCGAGCCGTCAGCCAGCGTGAAGCCCACGGTCCGCTTCGGCGTCAAGCCAATCTGCCGCCACACGTCATTCGGCAGGAGCGTGTAGGTTGCGCCGCTGTCGACGAGAAAGCGCACGCTCGCGCTTTCGTCTGTCGCCCCACGCACAATGCCTTCGACGTACGTCACACCCATCGGCGACCACCCGATCAGTATCCAATGACCAGATTACTCGATTACCCCACTTCGTCGTCAGTGTTTCGCCGCTTTCCAGTGCTCGTTTCACGGGCCACTAATGCTTCGCCTCTCTCCAGTTCTCCCCAATCCCGACGTCGACGGTCAGCGGGACTTTTAGCGTCGCCGCGGACTGCATCTTATCCCGCACCAATGCCGCCGTCTCCTCGGCTGCACGCTTCGGCACCTCGAAGAGCAGCTCGTCGTGCACGGTGAGAATCATGCGCGCGTCCGGATGCGGGAGGAGGGCCGCGTGCACGTCGATCATCGCGCGCTTCAGAATGTCCGCGGCCGTCCCCTGGATCGGCAGGTTCACCGCCATCCGCTCGGCCGAGGACCGGATCTGAAAATTCTTGCTGTTCAATTCCGGAAACATCCGCCGCCGCCCGTACATCGTTCTGACGATGCCCGTCTGACGGCCTTCTTCGAGGGTGCGGTCGATGAACGCGCGGACGCGGGGGAAGCCGGCGAAGTAGGCGTCGATGAATTCCTGCGCGGCCTGCGGCGTGACGCCGATGTCCTTCGACAGCGTGAAAGCCGTCTTTCCGTAGAGCAGCGCGTAGTTGATCATCTTCGCGATGCTGCGCAGTTCGTGCGCGTCTCTGCCGCTGTTCGCTCCGAACACCTTCAGCGCGGTCTGATCGTGAATGTCGTCGCCCCGCTGAAACGCCGCGATGAGCGACTCATCTTCAGCCAGGTGCGCGAGGACGCGCAGCTCGATCTGCGAGTAGTCCGCCGAAATCAGGACGTGGCCGGGCTCGGCGATGAACGCGCGACGGATTTCCCGGCCGAGCTCGGTACGAATCGGAATGTTCTGCAGATTCGGATCGCTGCTGCTCAGGCGGCCGGTGGCTGCGACCGCCTGATTGAACGACGTGTGGACCCGGCCGGTTTCCGGGTTGACGAGCTGCGGCAGCGCGTCGATGTACGTGCCCTTCAGCTTCATCAGCGCGCGCCACTCGAGGATCTGCCGCGGCAGGTCGTGCGTCAGCGCGAGCTCCTCGAGCACTTCGACGGCGGTTGACGGCGCCTTCGACGTCCCGGTCCGCTTCAGGACAGGCAGCTGCAGCCTGTCGAACAGAATCTCGGCGAGCTGCTTCGGCGAGTTGATGTTGAATTCGCCGCCCGCCATCCCGTAGATCGTCGTCGTCCGCTGCCCGAGCTCCTCGTCGACTTTCTGCGCCTGCGCGGCCAGCGCCGGTCCGTCGATGCGCACGCCCGCGCGCTCGATCGCGACGAGGACCGGCACGAGCGGCCGCTCGATCGCCTCGTAGACGTCGTTCAGCGCTTCTTTATTAATAAGGTCCCGCAGGATCGGCGTCAGCTGGCCCGCGACGTCGGCGCGCTCGCAAGCGAAATCCACCACGGCTTCGGCCGGGAGATCGGCGAGTGACACGGCCTTCGCGCCCTTGCCGCAGACGTCCTCGTCGGTCAGCGCCTTGTAGCCGAGGTGCTCGAGCGCCAGCTCCTCGAGTTTGTGCTCGGACCGCGTCGAGTCGATCAAGTAGCTCGCGAGCATCGTGTCCGTGTCGAGCCCGCGCAGCGTGATGCCGTGCCGCGCGAGCAGGATCGCGTCGGACTTGAGATCGTGGCCGGACTTCTTGATCGCCGCGTCTTCGAACAGCGGCGCCAGCGCCTGCAACGCCGTCGTCACCGGCATGCTCGGCATGTTGCCGAGCGCCCGATGCCCGGTCGGCACATAGTCGGCGTCGTGTTCGCCGGTCGAGAACGCCATCCCGACGATCAACGCGCGCATCATCGCCGGCTGATCCGGCAGGATCCGCATGGCAAACCGTCCGGCCGCGCGCAGTCGATCCGCGAGAGCCTGGAGCTCCTCGGCGGTCTCGATCGCACGATACGTCTTCGCGACCGAGCTTGCCGTCGGCGCGTACTCGGCGACGAGCGTGCGAAAGCCCATCTCGTTGAAGATCTCGAAACAGCGCTCGCGCGAGACGCCGCGGTAGCGCAGCGCCGCCGGATCGAACTCGACGGGCACATCGGTGCGAATGCGCGCGAGCGCCTTGCTCTGATGGGCGGCGTCCACGTTGGCGAGCAGCGTCTCTCGCCGCTTGGGCGTCAAGTCGTCCGCGTGCGCCAGCAGGTTCTCGAGCGAGCCGTACTTGCCGATCAGCTCTTTCGCGCCTTTCTCGCCGATGCCTGGGACGCCCTTGATGTTGTCGATCGTGTCGCCCATCAGCGCCATCACGTCGACGACCTGGTCGGGCCTGACCCCGAGCTTCTCCTGGACGCCGTCCGCGTCGTACCACGTGCCTTCGTCGCGCGGGTTGAAGACGCGGATACCGTCGCGCACGAGCTGAAAGAAATCCTTGTCGAGCGTCACGATTGCGACGTCGAAGCCGGCGGCCACCGCCTTCTCCGTGAGCGTCCCGATGACATCGTCCGCTTCATAGCGCTGCGACGTGAGGATCGGAACGCCGAGCGCCTCGCACGCGGCGTGGACCATCGGGATCTGCTGCGCCAGCTCGTCGGGCATCGGCGCGCGATGGGCTTTGTAGTCAGCGGCGATGTCGTCGCGGAACGTGCGGCCCGGCAGGTCGAAGGAAGCCGCGATGTACTCCGGCGCGTGATCCGTGATCAGCTTGCGGAGCATCGTGACGAAGATGTAGACGGCGTTGGTCGGCGCGCCCTGCGCGTTGCGCAGCAGCCCGCCGTCCGCGGTGCGGACCGGCGCGTGGTACGCGCGGTACATCTGCGAGCTGCCGTCGATGAGGTAGACGATCGGTTTGGCGGCCATCAAGAGAGCGGAATTTTTACTATATCATTGGCGTTCGTGCCGAGTCGTAACCGATCACGATTAACCGCAGAGATCGCGGAGAACGCACAGTTAGGAAGTGTTTCCTATTCACTCTGCGGTCTCTGCGTTCTTCTCTCTTTGGCGGCCGTCGCCTGCGGCGGCGGCCGGAGCGGATCGGGCCTCTTCAAGCAGTACGAGTACGAAGAGGAGATGTACCTCTCGCTCGACGGCACGGCGACGCTCTACGTCAATACGTCGATCGCGGCGCTGAACGCGCTGCGCGGGACATCGTTCGATGCCACGCCGAACGGCCGCACCGACCGGGAAGTGTTCCGCGCATATTTCACGACGCCGCAGACGCACGTCACACGCGTCAGCCCGTACCGCCGCAGCGGCCGCCGGTTCGTCAGCGTCCGGATGGACGTGGACGACATCCGCAGGCTCGGCGAAACCGCGCCGTTTGCATGGTCGAAGTACACGTTCACGCGCGCCGGCGATACGTTCGTGTACACGCAGGCCGTCGGCGCGGCGCCCGGAAACAATGTCAAAGATGTGGGCGCCGTGGGCTGGACCGGCCGCGATCTGGCCGCCTTCCGCATGCACGTGCCGAGCAAGATCCGCTTTCACAACACGAAGGCCGACGTGGGCCGCGGCAACATCCTGGCGTGGGAGCAGCTGCTGACGGATCGGATGCGCGGCGTGCCGCTGTCGCTCGAGGCGCGCATGGACGCGCAGTCGATCCTCTATCGTGCGTTGATCCTCTTCGGATCCATGGCCGCGCTCGTCGCGTTCGCGTTCGCGCTCGTGATTTGGTGGGTGCGTCGCAAAGGTACGTAGGCCGGGTCCTCCCCGACCCGGCATGATCAGGCGGGTCCGAAAGGACCCGCCCTACTGGGTACGTAGGCCGGGTCCTTTCGGACCCAGCACGCACAGATTATCAAATATAGTAATATCGCTATATGTCACGGTCGCTGCAGGCTTTCAAGGCGGACTTCTTCCGCGCGCTCGCGCACCCCCTCCGCATCCGCATCCTCGAGCTCCTCGGCGCCGGCGAGCGCAGCGTCCAGGAGCTCCAAGAGGCGCTGGACCTCGACCAGCCGATCGTCTCCCAGCAGCTCGCCGTCCTGCGCGCCAAGAACATCGTCACGCCCCGCAAGATCGGATCGACGACGAAGTACGCGCTGAGCGATCCGCTCGTCACAAAGCTCCTGCTCGTGGCCCGCGACATCTTCAACAACCACCTGGTCGACACCCAGACGATGTTGAAGGAGCTCAAGCGGGAGGGACGCCGGTAGATGCGTCTGCTCTCGAAAATCTGGAAGACCGGCATCGCCACCGAACTGCTGCAGGCCGGCGATCCCGAGGCGATTGCCGTCGGCCGCGCGCTCGACGCGCGTATTCAGCGCCTCTTCGGGCGGGCGCTCGCCATTCGCGAAGTCGACGCGGGCTCCTGCAATGGCTGCGAACTCGAGATCACCGGCCTGACCAATCCAGTCTACGACATGGAACGGTTCGGGCTGCACTTCGTCGCGTCACCGCGTCACGCGGACCTGCTGCTCGTGACCGGACCCGTCACACGAAACATGGAAATCCCGTTGCGCCGGACCTACGAGGCCGCGCCATCGCCGAAGTTCGTCGTCGCCGTCGGCGATTGCGCGAAGACCTGCGGCGTCTTCAAGGACAGCTACGCCGTCGTCGGTCCCGTCAGTCAGGTGATTCCGGTGGACGTCCATATCACGGGCTGTCCGCCCGAGCCGTCCGACATTCTGCGCGGCATCCTTGAGGGACTGCATCGCTTTCCGGAACAGGCCGGGCGGTGATGTCGTTCGGGACCCTCGGCCTCATCGTGATGGTCATCGGGTACGCCGCCGGCGCCTCAGTGTCGCTCCTCGCGCCGTCGGATCGTGCGGCTCGCGTGCTGACGGCGATCGGAGCAGCCGTCGGCGGTATTGGAGGATCGATCGCCGCGGCGAGCGTGCTCATCACGCGCGTGCCTGTGGAGACGACGTTTGCCTCGCTAGTCTCCGCCGCCGGCGGGATCGCGATTCGACTTGATCCGCTCGGCGCGTTCTTTCTCCTGCTCGTTGCTATCGTCGGTCTCCCCGCAACGGTGTACGGCATCACCTACACCGGGGAATACGAAGGCCGTCATTCACTTCGTCTGTTCGGGCTGATGTTCAACGGCTTTCTGCTCGGGATGAGCCTCGTCCCGTGCGCCGCCAACGTCTTCACGTTTCTCTTTGCGTGGGAGTTGATGGCGATCACGTCGTACTTTCTCGTGATGACCGAAAGTCAGCACGCCGAGACGCGCCAGGCCGGACTCTGGTACGCGGTCATGACGCACTTCGGCTTCCTGGTCCTGCTGCCCATGTTCCTGATGATGGCGCCGGGCGGCGGCGCCACGGCGTTTGCCGATCTGCGGACGCACGCCGCGCTGATGTCCGGTCCGGCGAGGAACGTCGTCTTTCTCCTCGCGCTGGTGGCGTTCGGATCGAAGGCCGGCCTCGTGCCGTTGCACGTGTGGCTCCCGCGCGCGCACCCGGCCGCGCCTTCGCACGTCTCGGCGCTGATGTCGGGCGTGATGATCAAGCTCGGCGTCTACGGCGTGCTGCGGGTCGTCGTCGACTTCCTCGGCGCCGGTCCGGCATGGTGGGGCGGACTGGTGCTCGCGGCGGGATCGATCTCGGCGCTCACCGGCGTGCTGTACGCGCTGGCGGACAACGATCTGAAGCGGCTGCTGGCGTACTCGTCGGTCGAAAACGTCGGCGTCATCTTTCTCGGCATCGGCGCCGGGCTCGTGCTGCACAGCTACGGCCTCCATGCGCTGGCGCTCGTGGGATTCGGCGCGGCCCTGCTGCACACGCTGAACCACGCTTGTTTCAAGGCGTTGCTGTTCCTCGCGACGGGCAACCTCCTGCACGAGGCGCACACGCGCAACATGGAACGGATGGGCGGCCTGATCAAGGGCATGCCGCAGACTGCCGTGCTGTTTCTGATCGGATCGGCAGCCGCGGCCGCGTTGCCGCCGCTCAACGGCTTCGCGTCGGAGTGGATGGTGTTCCAGGCGCTGCTCTCCGGCGTGCAGATCCCGCAGCCGGACGTCGCGATTGGCGCGCCGCTCGCGATCGGCGTGCTCGCGCTGACGAGCGGCCTGGCGGCGGCGTGCTTCGTCAAGGCGTTCGGCATCAGCTTTCTCGCGATGCCTCGATCGGATGGGGCCGCCCGCGCGCGCGAGGCTCACTGGTCCTCGCGCGCCGTGATGGGTGTCCTCGCGGCCGGATGCGTGGGCCTCGGTCTTGCGGCGCCGCGAATCTTCGACGGCCTGTTCCGAATCGCCGCCGGCCTGTCCGCGGCGGCGTCGAGCGCATCGCCGCCCGCCGTAGGAAGCCTGTGGCTGGCAGCGCCGAACGGCGTCGCCCAGGTGTCGCCGCTGCTAATCGCCGCGGCAGCCGTGCTCGCGATCGGCGTACCGATGGCGCTCGTGCGCTTGCGGGGTCTCGAGTGGCGCCGCGCGGACACGTGGGGCTGCGGCCGGATCCAGCAGACCGCGCGCATGGAGTACACCTCGTCCGCCTTCGCCGAACCGCTGCGGCGCGTGTTCTCGGAGCTGTATCGCCCGACCGAGGATCTCAGTATCAACGTCCATCCCGACTCGCGGTACTTCGTCCGTTCGATCACGTACACCAGCGCCGTCGTGCCGTGGATCGAGCGCGCCTTTTACGACCCCGTCGCGAGCGGGATGCGCGCCTTCGCCACGCAGGTGCGCCGGCTGCAGGGCGGATCGGTCCATCTCTATCTGCTGTATCTCTCCGGCGCGCTCATGGCCGCGCTCGTCGCGGCGTGGTGGTTCAAATGACCCGGTACGTCGCGGTCCTGCTGCAGACGCTCGTCGCGGTCGCGCTCGCGCCGGGACTCGTCGGTTTCATCCGCTGGCTGAAAGCGCGACTGCAGGGGAGGCGAGGGGCGGCGCCCTGGCAGCCGTACTTCGAGCTGCGCAAGCTCTTCGGCAAGGAGGCGGTCGTCTCGCACACCGCGTCGTGGATCTTCACGGCGACGCCGTTCGTGCTCTTCGGTACGAGCGTGCTCGTGGCGTCCGTCGTGCCGCTGATCGTCGCGCCCGCGGGACGCTTTCTCATCGGCGACCTCTTCGCCACCGTGTACCTGTTGCTGCTGGGCACGTTCTTCCTCGCGCTCGCCGGGCTCGATACGGGCTCGCCGTTCGGCGGCATGGGCGCCAGCCGCGAGATGACCGTCGTCGCGCTGACCGAGCCGACCGTCGCGCTGTCGATCGTCGCGCTGGCGCTGAACGCGGGGTCGACGAGTTTTTCCGAGATCGTCTCGCGGACGCTGGTGCAGCCGAGCGCGGCGCTGGGGCCCGGGCATCTGCTGGCATTTGCCGCGCTCTTCATCGTGACGCTCGCGGAAACCGGCCGGCTGCCCGTGGACAACCCATCGACGCACCTCGAGCTGACGATGATTCACGAAGCGATGATCCTCGAGTACTCGGGTCCGTACCTCGGGTTGATCGAGTGGGGCGCCGCGCTCAAGCTGCTGGTGTTCCTCGCACTGGCCGCGAATCTCTTCATGCCGTGGGGCATCGCGCTCTCGCTGTCGCCGGCCGCGGTCGCGATCGGCCTGCTGAGTTTCGTCGCGAAGCTCGGCGCGCTCTCGGTCGCGATCGCGGTGCTCGAAACCCGCGTCGCCAAGCTGCGCCTGTTCAGAGTGCCGGAGCTGCTGAGCGTGTCGTTCGTGCTCGCGCTGCTCGCGGTCATGTCGACGTTCCTGGTGAGGTAGCCGTGGTCGCCGATCCGCTCTCGCAACTCGTGATGCTCGGCAGCAGCGGCATGCTGCTGACCGCGCTCATCGTGCTCTGGCGCAAGGGCATTCCCGCGTACGTCACCGCGTACCGATGGCAGTCGTGGCTGCTGGCGGCTATCACGGCGACGGTGGGCTACTACGGCCACGACCCGCAGCTGTACTGGGTGGCGGCCGTGCTGCTCGCGCTCAAAGGCATCGCGATCCCGGCGCTGCTGCGAACGATGCAGCGGCGGTTCGGCGCCGAGCGCGAAGCGACGCCGTACGTGAACACGGAGACGTCGCTGGCCATCGCCGGCGTGCTCGTCCTGTTCGCGTACGTGATCGCGCGGCCGTGGATGACGATCACAAATCTGCCGACCAGGCAAGGCCTGCCGCTGGCGCTCGCCTTGTTGTTCGTGAGCCTGCTGATCGTGGTCAGCCGGAAGAAGGCGATGACGCAGGTGATCGGCTTCCTGATGCTCGAGAACGCGATCGCGCTGCTCGCCGCCGTCGGCACGTACGGCGTGCCGCTCCTCGTCGAGTTCGGCGTCTTCCTCGACGCGCTCATGGGATTCCTGGTGATGCAGATCTTCGTGTACCACATTCACGAGACCTTCGACACGATCGACGTCGAAGCGCTGACACGGTTGCGGCATTGAGGGCGCGATCGTGAACCCCAGCCTCTCGCTGCTGCTCCTGCCGCCGCTGATCGCCGGCATCGTCGCCCTCGTCGTGCGGCCGTACCGGCGATTCGTGGCGTGGGTGAGCGTCGTGTGCGCGGCCGTGTCCTTCGCGGCCAGCGTCGCGCTCGCGGTCGCCGTCGTTCAGGCCGGCACGCCCGACGATCCGGTGGCGGTGTCGACGCTGTGGCGCGTCGACGCTCTGTCGGCGCTCCTCGCCGTGTGCATCGCGTTCGTCGCGCTCCTCGCGTCGGCGCTGGGTCCTGGACTGGGTGGCGCAGACGAGGAGGATCCGGCGCGAATGCGCCAGTTCCGGATCTTCACGAACGCGTTCGCGTCGACCATGCTCGTCGCGGTCACGATTCAGAACGTGGCGCTGATGTGGGTGGCGATCGAAGCGACGACGATCACGTCGGCGATGGTGATTCCGTTGACCCGGACGAAAGCGTCGGTCGAGGCGTCGTGGAAGTACCTCCTGATCTGCTCGGTCGGCATCGCGCTGGCGTTCGCCGGTACCGTGCTCGCCTACTTCGATTTCGTCGCGACGGCGGGCGAGGTCCCGGGCGCGCTGAATTGGACCGTGCTCCGCGAAACGGCGCGGGTGCTGCATCCGCAGCTCCTGCAGACGGCGTTCGCCTTCGTCCTGATCGGGTACGGCACCAAAGCCGGGCTCGCGCCGATGCACACGTGGCTGCCGGACGCGCACTCCGAGGCGCCGTCACCGGTTTCCGCCATGATGTCGGGCGTGCTGCTCGCCGTCGCGATGTACGCGATTGCGCGTTGGAAAGCCGTCGTCGACGCGGCCGTCGATCCGTGGTTCACCAACAGCCTGCTCCTGGGATTCGGGCTGCTCTCGGTGACCATCGGCGCGTTCAGCCTCGTCATTCAGCGCCACTACAAACGCATGCTCGCGTACTCGAGCGTGGAGCACATGGGGCTGGTCGCGGTCGGCCTGGCGCTCGGTCCGCTGGGGACGTTCGCGGCGCTGCTGCACGTCGTCAATCACGCCGTCGCCAAGTCGATGAGCTTTCTGCTGGCCGGACGCATCCTGCATCGCTACGACACGACGGAGATCGGCGGGGTCACCGGCCTGCTGCGCGTCATGCCCTGGACCGGATCGCTGTTCGCCGTCGGCATCCTGGCGCTCGTTGGCCTGC
Source organism: Acidobacteriota bacterium (assembly GCA_016195265.1). Lineage (GTDB taxonomy): Bacteria > Acidobacteriota > Vicinamibacteria > Vicinamibacterales > CAVVIG01 > SRVP-36. The sequence continues at coordinate 29,888 of JACPZW010000034.1, forward strand.
CGCCGTTCGGACTCTTCGTGTCTGAATTCCTGCTGATTCGCGCCGCCATCGTCACCAGCCGGTTCTGGGTCGCGGGCGTGGTGCTCGTGCTGTTGCTGACCGTCTTCGTGTCCTTGATCGCGCACTTGAACCGGATGCTGTACGGCGAGATGCCGTCAGGCGTCGCCATCGGCGAAACGCGCAGCTGGCCCCTCGTCGCGCTCGCGCTGTCGGTCGGCGTGCTGATCGTGCTCGGCGTCACGCTGCCGCAGCCAATCTCGACGCTGATCGCGCAGTCGGTGCGCGGAGTCATCCGATGACGAAGACGTTCGATGCCTTCCGGCGCGCCCTGACCGAGGGCCGTGTGCCCGTGAGCGACCTCGTCCTGCCGCGGCCGAACGAGGCGCACTGTCGTGTCACGGCGGCGGACCTCAAAGACCTCAGCGATCGCGCGTGTCGCGACCTGGGTGCCGAGCTCGTCTTCATGGGCGCCGACGATCGCCGCGCGGAGGCGGGCGCGTTCTTCGTCCACTACCTGTTCGCACAGCGCACGCAGAACTGGTTTCTTCACGCATCGGCGCGGGTCGACGCCTCGCGGCCGGAAGTGCCGTCGCTGGCGGCGTTCCACTATCCGGCCTCACGATTCGAGCGCGAGATCAGAGATCTGTTCGGCATCCACGTGACGGGCCATCCGGATCCGCGCCCGCTCGTCAAGCACGCCTTCTGGCCCGAGGATTACTTCCCGCTGCGCAAAGACGCCGCCAGCCCCGGGTTCGCCGACGATGGGCGGCCGTTTCCGTTCACGGAGGTGGGAGGAGAAGGCGTCTACGAGATTCCGGTCGGTCCGGTCCACGCAGGCGTGATCGAGCCTGGGCATTTCCGCTTCAGCGTGATGGGCGAGACGATCATCGACATGAAGTCGCGCCTCTATTTCACGCACAAGGGCACCGAGAAACTGTTCGAGGGGCGCGACCCGGCTGACGGCGTGGAGCTGGCCGAGCGCGTATCGGGCGACACGAGCGTCGGACATGCCCTGGCGTACTGCCAGGCGGTCGAAGCGGCGGCGCGTGTCGACCCTCCGCCGAGGGCGGCGTACCTGCGCGTGATGCTGCTCGAGCTCGAGCGTCTGTACAACCATGTCGCGGACGTCGGCGCGATTGCCAACGACACGGGCTTCGGCGTCGCGCACGCGCATTGCTACCGGATTCGCGAGCAGCTCCTCCGGGTGAACAAAGAGCTCACGGGCTCGCGGCTGCTCCGGGGCGTGCTCTGTCCCGGCGGCCTCGCGCGCGATCTCGAGGTGCCGCGCGATCACGCCGCGCGCGTCGCCGCGGCAGTCGCCGATTTCGACGAGATTGTCGAGATCTGCCTCGCGAACACGCTGGTGCTCGATCGGCTCGAAGGCACGGGCGTCCTGAAACCCGAGCTGGCCCGCGATCACGGCGTTCTCGGCTATGTCGCGCGGGCCTCGGGCATTGATCTCGATGCGCGGCGCGACCATCCGTTCGCGGCTTACGGCCAGCTGACCTTCGCCGTGCCGGTCTACGAGAACGGCGACGTGATGGATCGGCTCCGCGTGCGGGCCGACGAAGTGCACGAGGCCGCCGACTTGATCGAGCAGGCATGCGGGCATCTGCCGTCTGGCCCGGTCCGGACGAACGTCGGACGCATCGATGCGTTCGCGCCGGCGTTCGGAATCGTCGAAGGGTGGCGCGGCCGCATCATCCACTGGCTCATGACGCGTGACGACGGGCGCTTGCATCGCGTGAAGATCGTCGATCCGTCGTTCTTCAACTGGCCCGCGCTCTCGCTGGCGCTCGTGGGCAACATCGTTCCCGACTTTCCGTTGTGCAACAAATCGTTCAATCAGTCTTACTCGGGAAATGATCTGTAGCTGATAGCTGAAAGAGGCGCCGTGGACGTGGAATCGGGCCCAGGCGTGATAGCGGCGTGCTATGGCGCAGGGGCGCTCTTGTCCTTGCTGCTGGCGCGGTGGTCGGGCCGCCTCGCGCTCGTCGTGAGTCATCTCGCCGCGGCAGCCGGGGCGGCCGCGGGCCTCGCCCTTTCCCTCGGTCTGCTTCTGGGTGAACCCGGCCGCACGCTGATCCGGCCGCTCCCGAACTTCTTCCCGTTCGCGAAACTCTCGCTCTTGATCGATGGGCTTTCGGCGTACTTCCTGCTCGTCGTTTCCGTCGTGGCCGTCGCGGCGGCCATCTACGGTCCGGCGTACCTCCGGGCGCACTCGCCCGATGCCGGATCCACGCGGCAGGCGGCGCAAGGGTTCGCGCTGAACGTGTTCCTGGGCTGCATGGCGTTCCTCTGTTGCGCCGGCGACGCGTTGACGTTCCTCTTCTGCTGGGAAGGCATGACGCTCGCCAGCTACGTCCTCGTCGTCTCCGACGATCGGGATGGCGAGAACGCGCGAGCGGGCCTCCTTTACATGGTGATGGCCCATGGAGGGACGGCCCTGCTGCTCGTGGCGTTTCTTGCGCTCACCGAGCGGGCCGGGGCGTTCGACTTTGCGGCCCTTCGCGCGGCCGCGGCTGGCCTCGACGGTCCGACACGGACGACACTCTTCTTTCTGGCGCTCGGTGGCTTCGCCACCAAGGCTGGTGTCGTTCCGCTCCACGTGTGGCTTCCGCGCGCGCATCCTGCGGCCCCGAGCCACGTGTCGGCCCTGATGTCGGGCGTGATGCTCAAGGTCGCGATCTACGGGCTTCTGCGTTTCACGTTCGACCTGCTGGCGCCGGTCGCCGGACCACTTCCGTTCTCGTGGGGATGGACCGTGCTCTTCGTGGGCACGACATCGGCGGTGCTTGGCGTGCTCTACGCGCTCCAGCAGCACGACCTCAAGCGTCTGCTCGCTTTCCACAGCGTCGAGAACATCGGGATCATCCTCATCGGCGTGGGGCTTGCGATGATTCTGTGGCGCCAGAGCACGGGCGGCGCCCTCGCAACGGTGGCGCTCACGGCGGCGCTCCTTCACACTGTCAACCACGCCGCCTTCAAAGGCCTCCTCTTCCTCGGGGCGGGCAGCGTGCTCTCCCGCACGCACCTCCGCAACATCGAGGAGCTCGGCGGGCTCGCCCGGCGCATGCCGTGGACGGCGGGGCTGTTCCTGCTCGGCGCCGTCGCCATCTCGGCGCTCCCGCCGCTCAACGGATTCGTCAGCGAGTGGCTCACCTTCCAGGCGCTTCTCGGAGGCGCGACCCGCTTTCATGGGCCGGCCGGTCTCGTCATCGTTTTCTCCGCCGCGATGCTCGCGCTCACCGGAGGCCTTGCCGCGGCCTGTTTCGCGAAGGCGTTCGGCGTCACGTTTCTCGGCCGCCCTCGAACATCGCAAGCCGAGCACGCCACCGAGGCGCCGCCGTCGATGATCGCCGGCATGCTGTGGCTCGGCGCGCTGTGCGTAGCTCTCGGCGTCGCGCCGGGCTATGCGATGCGGCTGCTCGACGCGCCCACGGCGGCGCTGCTCCACGGCCCCGGCGCGAGCGCCGTCGTGACCGCCCGGGGACCGCTCGTACTGTCGACGGCGCTGACGCCGTCAGGCACGAACGGAACGGCCATTTCGATGACGATGGTGGCCGCGCTCCTCATCGCGCTCAGCGCGATCGCGTTGCTGCTGCGCCGCGGCGTGCGGCGTGCGCCGCAGCGTGTCGCCCCGACGTGGACCTGCGGGATGACACCCACGGCACGGTTCGACTACACGGCGACCGCGTTCGCCAAGCCGCTCCGGCTCGTGTTCGCGGCGCTCTATCATCCGCGCCGCGAGGTGACCCGCGAGACGGCCGGGACGCCGTACGTCGTCGGACGGATCCACTACGCCGGCGAGATCGTGGACCTCGCGGAGACGCACATCTACCACCGGGTCGAGCGAGAGATCTCGGCGCTTTCGCAGCTCATTCGCGCCCGCAGCACTGGCCGCATCTACGGATATATCGGGTTCGTGCTCGCCGCGCTCTTCGTGGCGCTGCTGCTGCTCGGAGTGGCCTACTGATGATCGGAGACAGACCGCTCGCGCTCGTGCTCGTCGAGATGATCCTGCTCGTGCTGGTGGGGCCGCTCGTGACGGGCACCATTCAGAAGATGAAGGCGCGGCTCCAGTGCCGCCAGGGCGCCGGAGTGTTTCAGCCGTACCGCGATCTCGCCAAGCTGTTCCGCAAAGGCACGGTGCAGGCCGACACGACGTCGGGCTTCTTCTGGTCGATCCCTGTCCTCGTGCTCGCCGCCACCGTGGCCGCGGGCGCGCTCGTGCCCGTCATCCGGGCGGGGCCGCCGGCCTTTCCGTTGGGCGACGCGGTGATGCTGCTTGGACTGCTCGCGCTGGCCCGCTTCCTCACGGCGGTCGGTGCGCTCGACGCCGGCGGCGCCTTCGGCGGCATGGGCGCCTCGCGCGAGATGACGATCGCGCCGCTCGTCGAGCCGGTCCTGATGATGGTCGTGTTCTCGACGGCCGTGGCGGCCGGGACGACGGAGCTTGGCGCGCTCGCCGCGCACCGCGGGACGTCGTGGTTCCTGGCCTGGCGCGCGGCGGACTTCCTCGGCTTTGCGGCCATGCTCGTGCTGCTCCCGGCGGAGACGGGCCGGATCCCCGTCGACAACCCGGACACGCATCTCGAGCTCACGATGCTGCACGAAGGCATGCTGCTGGAGCACTCCGGGCCGGGATTCGGCTGCATGGCGCTCGCCTCGCACACACGGCAGATCGTGACGCTCAGCCTGGTGTCGGCGCTCTTCTTTCCGATCGGACCCGCGGGCGGCGCGGCGGGCCTCCTCCTCGGCGCCGGCGCGTTCGCGGTGAAGATCCTCGTGCTCGCGACCTTCCTCGCGCTGGTCGAGTCCTCGTACGCCAAGCTCCGGCTGTTCCGCGTGCCGCAGTACCTCGGCGTCGGTTTCGTGTGCGCCCTGACGGCGCTTGCGCTGAGGATCCTGTGAGCCCGCTGAGTCCTGACGCGGTCCACACGGTCATCGACGACCTCGGCGCGCTGCTGCTGTTCACGATGATCCTCATCGTCGCGGCAGGGCAGATCTATCGCGCCATCTATTCCGTGGCCGCGCAGTCGCTCCTCATCTCCATCGCCGGCGCGGTCCTCGCGACCGCGACGGGGAATCCGGATCTCTGGGTGATCGCCGGCATCACGCTCGCCGTCAAGGCCATCCTGCTGCCGTGGGTGCTGCACCGGGTCGTGCAGCGCATGAACGTGCGGCGCGAAGTGGAGCCGGTGATTCCCATCGCCGCGACGCTCGCCCTCGCGGTCGCGATCGTCGTGGTGTCGTTTCAGTTGAGCGCGTCGCTCGGCCCCGTCCGTCAGGCGATCACCGGCAACGCGCTTCCGGTCGGCATCGCGCTCACGCTGACGGGTGTGCTGGTCATGGCGACTCGCAAGACGGCGCTGACCCAGATGGTGGGCCTCTTCGCCTCGGAGAACGGCATCTTCTTCACAGCGATGGCCGTCACGCAGGGGATGCCGCTCATCATCGAGATCGGCGTGATCCTCGACGTCATCCTCGCCGCGCTCGTGATGACGATCATGGTGCTCCGCGTCCGCTCGACGGTCGACGCCGACATCGCCGACCTGGACCGGCTGAGGGGATGATCGGTGGCTGAGACGCTCCTCTGGGTCCTCCCGCTCGTCCCGACCGTGACCGCATTGCTCATGCTCACGACGCGCGATCGCCGCGTGCTGTCGGCGATTGACGTCGCCGGATCGTCTGTGCTGCTCGCGCTCGCGCTGATTCTCGCGCGCGACGTGGCCGCCGGCGGCCCGCGAGCGCTCGGCGTCTTTCGCGTGGACGCGCTCGGACTCGTCTTTCTCCTGCTCGTCGTCGTCCTCACGCTGGCCGTCTCCATCTACACGGTGGGATGGCTCAAGCAGGCGGTGGCCGTCGGCAACATGAAGGCCGAGTACTTGCGGTCGTACTTCGCGCTCGTGCACGCCTTCGTGGCGACGATGATCGTGACGGTCCTCGCCGACAACCTCGGCGTCCTCTGGATCGCAATGGAAGGGACGACCATCACGTCGGCCGTCCTCATCGGCTACCACGGCCACCATCACGGACTCGAGGCGGCGTGGAAGTACATCATCGTGACGACCATCGGCATTTCGTTCGGCCTCTTCGGCACCGTGCTCGTCTACGCCGCGTACGCGGCCGCCGCCGGCGTTCACGGCGGCGCGGGATCGCTGAGCTGGTCGGCGATCATGCAGGTCGCGCCGACGCTCGACCCGGGAATCATTCGCATCGGCTTCATCTTCGTCATGGTCGGGTACGGCACCAAGGCAGGTCTTGCCCCCATGCATCTCTGGCTGCCGGACGCGCACAGCCAGGCGCCCACGCCCGTCTCGGCGCTGCTTTCGGGCGTGCTCATCAAGTGCGCGCTCCTCGGCATCATCCGGTTTCAGACGATCGCGGCGGCCGCGTGCGGGCCGGCGTTTCCGGCGCGCGTGCTGATCGTCTTCGGCCTGACGTCGGTCGTCGTGGCCACGCCGTTCATCCTGGCGCAGCACGACATCAAGCGCCTCCTCGGCTACCACAGCGTCGAGCACGTCGGGATCGTCGCGCTCGGTCTCGGCTTCGGCGGCCCCGTCGGCACCTACGGCGCGCTGCTGCACGTGGTGAACCACGGCATCACGAAGGCGCTGGCGTTCTTCGCCGCCGGCAAGGCCATCGCCCGCTACGGCACGCGCGATATGCGGGTGATCCGGGGCCTCCTCGCCGTCGCGCCGATCGGCGCCACGCTCCTCATGCTCGCGGCGCTGTCGCTCGCCGGCGTGCCGCCGTTCTCGATCTTCGTGAGCGAGCTGATGGTGTTGCGCGCCGGCATCGGCCACGGTCACTGGCTGGCGATCGCGATCTTTCTCGCGATGGTCGTCGTCATCTTCGCCGGCCTCCTCCATCACGCCGGCGCCATGGTCTTCGGCGAGCCGCCGGCGACGGCAAGCCGGGAGCCGGAGGCGTGGTCCCCGCTGATCGGCATGTTCGTGCTCGCAGCGATCATGATCCTGCTCGGACTCACCATTCCCGCGAGCCTCGACCGGCTGCTCCAGCGCGCGACCGAGGTCGTCGTTGGCTGACCATACCGTGCGCTTCGTGGACCCGGCCGATCTCCCGGCAGCGGCCGCCGTGCTGACGGGATCGCACGCGATGGCGCTGGCCACGGTGGTAGCGACGGACGAGACGGCCACGCCGGACGGCGATCTCAAGGTGCGCTATGTCTTCGAGCCCACCGCTCCCGGCGGTCCCGATCGTTTCGTGACGCTTGTGATCTCCGTCGATGCCACGCGCCCGGAAGTGCCCTCACTCACGACGCTCGTCCCGGCGGCCAACTGGCACGAGCGCGAGATGCGGGATCTCTTCGGCATCGTTCCGGTCGGGCATCCCGATCCCCGGCCGCTCGTGGTCCACGACGGGTGGCCGCAGGGCGTCTTCCCGCTTCGCAAGGCGTTCGATGGATCGCGGCGCGTCGCCGTCGAGCCCGCCGCCGAGTTCCCGCACCTCGTCGCGGAAGGGGAGGGCGTCTTCGAGATCCCGGTCGGCCCGATCCACGCGGGCATCATCGAGCCGGGTCACTTCCGCTTTTCGTCAGTCGGCGAGACCGTGCTCAATCTCGACGCGCGACTGTTCTACACGCATCGGGGGCTGGAGAAGAGGATGGAAGGACTGTCGCCGCTCGACGCGTTCTACGTCGTCGAACGCATCTGCGGCGTGTGTTCGGTCGCGCACGGCCTGGGCTACTGCGAAGCCCTCGAACAGATTGCCGGAGTCGCTGCGCCGCCGCGGGCCCGGCTGATCCGGACCATCGCTCTCGAACTGGAGCGGCTCTACAACCACGTCGGCGACGTCGGCAACGTCTGCGCCGGCGCGGCGTTCCACTACGGCACCACGGCCGGTATGCGTTTGAAAGAGACGCTTCAGCAGGTGAACGAGCGGCTCGCCGGCAATCGGTTCCTTCGTGGCCTCGTGATCCCGGGCGGTGCGCGCCTCGATCTCTCGAGCGACCTGCTCCGCGTTCTCGCCGCCACCCTTCGGGACACGCTCGCCGGGCTCGACGCCTTGATGGAACGCATCGAAGCCAACCCGTCGGTCGTCGATCGGCTCGATGACACCGGCGTGCTCCATCATCAGACCGCGCTCGACCTCGCCGTCGCCGGAGTCGCGGCCCGCGCAAGCGGCGTGGATCGCGACGCGCGTCGCGATCATCCGCATGGCGCGTTCGTGGGCGTCGATCCGCCCGACCTGCACGTGGTGACTGCGTCCGAAGGGGACGCCATGGCCCGCGTGACTGTGCGCGCCCTCGAGGCCCGCGAGTCGATCCGGCTCATCGGCGAATTCGTCCGGCGGCTCGAGGCCGGGCCGCTGCAGATCGCCCTCGCCGATCCGCTGCCTGGTGGACGGATCGGAATCTCGGCGATCGAGTCGGCACGCGGTGAGGCGGTCCACTGGCTTCGCACCGATGCGGCCGGACGCGTGGAGCGATACCACCTCCGGTCGCCGAGCTACCACAACTGGCCCGCCGTGGCCCTGGCCGGCCAAACGGCCATCGTTCCGGATTTCCCGCTCGTCAACAAGAGCTTCGAGCTCTGCTATTCGTGCACGGACCGCTGACATGCTGCGAATCCTCATCAACGCGCTTCGCACGGGGGTCGTCACGACGCACTACCCCGCGGAGCCGAGCGTCCCGCCGGATCGCTTTCGCGGCGCGCCTGTGCTCCGCAGCGGCAGCCGCCTGCCGCCTCCCGCCGTCTGTCCCTCGGGCGCACTCACCGAGCGTATCGATGCGGGCGGTCGCCACGTCGCCCTCGACCTCGCGCGATGCGTCTTCTGCGGCCGCTGCGCCGAGGATCCGTGGGAAGGCGCCGTGACCATGGGACGGGATTTCGAGCTCGCGGCGCGCTGCCGCGACGATCTGCGGATCGAGGTCGTCGCCGACGATGCAACGATTCACGGTGGCTCGACGGCGGAGCCCGCGCGCGACCGGGACGCGGACGCCGCTCGCGCCTCGTCCGAAATCCGCCGCGTGCTCGGCCGATCGCTGCAGCTGCGTCACCTCGACGCGGGCTCCTGCAACGCCTGCGACTGGGAGCTCAGCGCGCTGCTCAACCCGGTGTACGACGTGCGTCGCCTGGGCATCGACTTCGTCGCATCTCCGCGACACGCGGATGGAGTTGCGGTCACCGGTCCGGTCACGCGCAACCTCGAGACCGCCGTTCGCCGCACGGTCGAGGCCGTTCCAGATCCGCGCATCGTGATCGCCGTCGGCGCGTGTGCCGCTTCCGGTGGCATCGTCGGCGAGGGATACGCCAGCGCCGGCGGCGTCGATCGGATTCTGCCTGTCGACGTCTACATTCCCGGCTGCCCGCCGCGCCCGGAGGCCATCATCTTCGGCATCCTGGTTGCGCTCGGGCGCCTCGACGCCCGCCGCGTGCGGAAGGCGTGACGCCCGCGACGCGTGACCGATGTAGAGGTCCGCTATGCGACTGTGGGTTTCCTCGGTGTGCTACGGAACCTGATAGAATAGGAGCGTCGACCTCATTGGAATGGAGCCGTCATGTCAAACAAGGCTGAGATCGCGCCGACCATCCTGAGCGTTGAGAGGAGCATTCTCAGATTCCTCAGGAACAGTCAGAAGCCAGTGAGCCCTTCTGACCTGTTTGTCCAAAAGACATTGGACGGCAACTCGACGGCCGACGAGCGTCGAAAGGCGCTCTGGAATCTGGTGGACCAAGGCAAGGTTGAGGTTCTGCAGAACCTAAAGCTCAGAGTCGGATAGAGCCCGCCATCTAGAGGCCGCTCCTTGCGCCTCGACCGCTTCCACGTTGAACCAAAGAAGAAGGATGAGCGACCGCTGGGCCGGCGCGACCGCGACCGGCTGCTTTACTCCTCCGCTTTTCGGAGGCTCGCCGGTGTCACGCAGGTCGTCGGACCATTTGAAGGGCACATTTTTCACAACCGACTGACCCATACAATTGAAGTGGCCCAGATCGCTCGGAGTCTGGCTGAGAATCTGGTCAGGCGGCAGCGGAGGCTCGCGCACGATCTTGGCGGCATCGATCCTGACGTTGTCGAGGCTGCGGCCCTTGCCCATGATCTCGGACACCCACCTTTCGGCCACGTTGCCGAGACGCAGCTTGATGCGCTGGTTAAACATGCTGGCGATCCAGATGGTTTTGAAGGCAACGCTCAGTCATTTCGCATCGTCGTCTGGCTTGCCGCTCATCGCAGTCGATATCGGGGCTTGAACCTCTGTCGGGCTACTCTGAACGCGATCCTAAAATACCCCTATTTTCGAGCTCGCTCGAAGAAGTCAAAGCGATATAAGAAGTTCGGCGTCTACCGCACGGAACGGTCAGCGTTCCAGTTCGCCCGGGCAGGATTCGCCTGAATGCCATTCGCGAACGCAATCGCGAAATTGTGCCCGCCGCTTATGAGGAAGAATTGGATTCGCTGGGTCGGACGCGCCGCGGATTCAAAAGGCGACGACCTTCGCGGGCGGAAATACGACTGGCAGCGGACATTGTGGCTGGGCTCACGGACCACCAAGCGTCGCTCATGCACTCACGCTTCTCCGGCATGAACTCTGGATCGGTAGCGGATCTGCACGCGAGATAGGCTACCTTCTTACATTCCCCAAGAGCCGCGCTGCGGCTGAACGTCATCGTCTTCGATATTCTGGCCGAAGTCGGGCGGCTCCATGCATGCGCCTCGGTCCCACGGGCGTGATGGTACACATGGCGTGACCGATGCAGGGGTCCGCGCTATGCTGGGTCAGTCCCTCAATGTCGCGCACCCTGTTAATCGCCGCACTCGCGCTCACGCTCGCCGGTTCCGCGGCCGCCCCGCGCGCCGCGGCGCCGATGCTCCCTGTACTGGTTGAACTGTTCACGTCCGAGGGCTGCGAGGACTGTCCGCCCGCCGATAAGGTCCTCGAGCAGCTGATTGCCGCGCCGCCGGCCGGCGTCGAGGTCATCGGCCTCGGTGAGCACGTCGATTACTGGGATCAGCTCGGCTGGAAGGATCGGTTTTCGTCGCACGCGCTGACCGCGCGGCAGGGCCTCTATGCGGCGCGCTTCGCCAACGACAGCATCTACACGCCGCAGATGGTGGTGGACGGCCGCAGCGAATTCGTCGGGAGCGACGCGGCTGCGGCCCGACGCGCGATCGGCAAGGCGATGGCGCAGTCGCACGGCGCGATCAAGATTGACATCGGGGCCGAGCTTGCTCGGCCCCTAAGAATCACCCTGACGATCACCGATCTGCCGAAGGTCACGCGCGGCGATCGGGCCGACATCATCGTTGCGATCACCGAAGACGGTCTGCGCACGGACGTCAAGCGCGGCGAGAACAAGGGACGCGTGCTGACGCACGCCGCGGTCGCGCGCTACATGGCGACGATCGGCGAAGCGACGGCGGCCGGACCGGCCTCTGCGAACGCCGACATCACGATCGCGCCGGGCTGGCAGCGCGATCGGCTGAAGATCGTCGCGTTCGTGCAGGAGCGCAAGAGCCGGCAGGTCCTCGCGTCGGCTTCGGCAGCGCTCGAGAATTTCCTCCCGTGAAAGAGTATCCATACTGGCTGGACACGGTGCCGGGCCTCCGGCCCGGAACTGAAAACTTAGAACTTAGAACTGAGAACTCGGAAACACCAGCCCTCAGCCCTCAGCCCTCAGCCCTCGGATCGCGTAGCGACGTTCTTGTGATCGGAGCGGGGTACACCGGCCTTTCCGCCGCGCGCCGGCTCGCAAAGTCTGGCGCGTCGGTGGTCGTGATCGAACGCGAGCGTGTCGGCTGGGGCGCCAGCTCGCGCAACGGCGGCCAGGTGCTCACCGGACTGAAGCTCGATCCGCTGACGCTCGTTCACCGGTACGGCGAGACGAGAGCGCGGCAGTTGTTCGAGGTGGCCGAGCAGTCGATCGCGCGGCTCGAAGCGCTGATCGCGGACGAGCGGATCGACTGCGAGTTCGCGCGCACCGGACATCTTCAGGCGGCCTGCAAGCCGTCGCACTTCCGCGCGTTCCGCGACGAGCAGGCGCTGCTCGCGCGCGTCTTTGATCACCGCGTCGAGCTGCTGTCGCGCCAGGAACAGCGATCCGAAATCGGATCGAACCGTTATCACGGCGTGATGGTCGACGAGCGGAGCGGCGCGATCAATCCCGCGCGGTACGTGCACGGCCTCGCGGCCGCCGCCGCACGCGCTGGCGCGTCGATCGTGACCGGCGTCGGCGTGACGGGCATGCGGCGTGAATCGAACGGCTGGCGTGTGACGACCACGGCGGGGGAGACCGCCGCCCGTCACGTGCTGGCGGCGACCAACGGCTACACCGGCGCCGCGACACCCGCGCTGCAGCGCCGCTTCGTGCCCATCGGCAGCTACATCATCGCGACCGAGCCGCTCACCCAGGGTCAGGCCGCGGCGATTCTGCCGAAGAAGCGCATGGCGTTCGACTCCAGGAATTTCCTGTGCTACTTTCGCGTGACACCAGATCGTCGTTTGCTCTTCGGCGGCCGCGCGGAATTCTCGGCGCCCGATGCCGAGACGACGCGCCGCGCGGCGGCGATTCTCCGTCAGGGGATGACGGACGTGTTTCCCGATTTGGCGTCTGCGCACATCGACTACGCGTGGGGCGGCAACGTCGCGTTCACGCGCGATCAGATACCGCACGCCGGCGTGATCGCCGGCGTCTTCTACGCGGGCGGCTACTGCGGACACGGGATCGCGATGGCGACGCATCTCGGCGACGCGATCGCCGAGCGTATCGCGGGCGGATCGGCGACGCACCCGCTGTTCGACGATCGCTTTCCCGCGATTCCGTTCTACAACGGCCGGCCGTGGTTCCTGCCGCTCGCCGGTGCGTACTACCGGGTGATGGACCTGCTTACGTAGGCCGGGTCCTTTGGGACCCGGCGGTCGTGCGGATGTAGGCCGGGTCCTTTGGGACCCGGCGGTCGTGCGGATGTAGGCCGGGTCCTTTTGGACCCGGCATGATCGGGCGGGTCCGAAAGGACCCGCCCTACGAATGCGGAGATACATGTCAGCCGATCTCGAATTCTCTCCCGATCAGATGCGATTGATGGCCGACGCCGTCGTTTCGCGCTGCATCGATCACATCGCGTCGCTCGACCGGCAGCCGAGCTGCGGCGACGTGGACGCCGCGGCGCTGTGCCGATCGATGCGCGAGGCCGCGCCGGAGCGGGGCGTCGCGCTCGAGTCGCTGCTCGAACCGCTGTTCCGCGACTGGATTCCGCGGTCGTTCACGGCGCCCGGTCCCGGCTACCTCGCGTTCATTCCGGGCGGAGGCGTCTTTCCCGCGGCACTCGCCGACTTCATCGCCAACACGACGAATCGCTACACCGGCGTCTGGCAGGCGGCGCCGGCGCTCGTGCAGCTCGAGGCGAACGCGCTCGACTGGCTGCGCGAGTGGATGGATTTTCCGCAGGACGCCCGCGGTCTGTTCACCGCTGGTGGATCCATGGCGACGTTCAACGCGATCGTCTGCGCGCGCGAGCGCCACCTCGGCGCCGAGATTCGGCGCGGGGTCCTGTACACGTCGGACCAGGCGCATCACTCGATCCTGAAGTCGGCGAAGCTCGCGGGCGTCATGCCGGACCGCGTCCGGCCGATCGAGTCCGACGATCGCTTCCGGATGCGCGTCGATCGCCTGACCGACGCGATCGCCGCGGATCGCAAGGCCGGGCTCACGCCATTCGCCGTCGTGTCCAGCGCGGGGACGACGAACACGGGCGCGGTCGATCCGCTCGACGCGATCGCCGACGTCTGCGCGCGCGAACGGATCTGGCATCACATTGATGGCGCGTACGGGGCATTTTTCTATTTGTGCGACGAGCTGCGCCCGGCGCTGCGCGGGCTGCCGCGCGCGGATTCGCTGACGCTCGATCCGCACAAGGGCATGTTCCTGCCATACGGCACCGGCGCGCTGATCGTGCGCGACGGCGCGGCGCTGCGAGCCGCGCACGAGGCGACGGCGGCGTACCTTCCGGCGATGCCGCACCCATCGGACTTCTACGACCCAAGCCAGCATGGACCCGAGCTGTCGCGAGGATTTCCGGGGCTACGCGTGTGGCTCTCTATAAAGATGTATGGCGCTGCGGCGTTTCGCGCGGCCATCAACGAGAAACGCGCGCTCACGATCGATGCCGCACGCCGCGTGGCGGCGCTGCCCGGCATCGTGATGGACGCGGAGCCGGAGTTGTCGCTGTTCGCGTTTCACCTGACGTGGCCTGGTGCGACGCTGGCGGATGAAGATGCCGCGACAAAAGCGCTGATGGATCAGACGACGAAGCGCGGGCGCGTCATGGTGACGGGATGCACGGCGCACGGCCGCTACCTCGGCCGCGTGTGCGTCCTGAGCTTCCGCACGCACCAGGAAGAGATCGATGCGCTCGTCGAGGACATGGCCGCCGTGATTCGGGGGATTCGGCCATGACGCACCGCGAACGGCTCCGTCACATCGCCGTCCTCGCGATGCGCGCGCGTGGTCTCGATCCGGAGTTCCCCCCGGACGCGCTCGCCGCGGTGGCCGCCCTGAATACGGCGCCGCGCGCAACCGAAGAGCCGGTGCGCGATCTGCGGTCGCTGCTCTGGTGTTCGATTGACAACGACGATTCGCGCGACCTCGATCAACTGTCGGTTGCCGAGGAGCTCGCGGACGGCGTCGTCAAGATCCTCGTCTCGATCGCCGACGTGGACGCGCTCGTCGCGAAGGGCTCGGCGATCGATCGGCACGCCGCCGTGAACACGACGTCCGTCTACACGCCGGCGGCGATCTTCCCGATGCTGCCCGAGCGCCTGTCCACGGATCTCACGTCGCTCGCGGATCAGCAGGAGCGGCTCTCGATCGTCATCGAGTGCGTCATCGCAGCCGACGGCCGCCTGCGATCCTCGGACGTGTACGGCGCGCTGGTGCGCAACCAGGCGAAGCTCGCGTACGACGCCGTCGGCGCGTGGCTGACCGGCGGCCCTCCGCTGCCCGACGCGGCCGCGCGCGTGCGCGGGATGGATCAGCAGCTGCGGATTCAGGATCGCGTCGCGCAGGCGCTGGGCAAGGTGCGTCACGAGCACGGCGCGCTCGAGTTCGCCTCGTCGGACGTCGAGCACGTGTTCGACGGCGATACGCTGCAGGAAGTCCGGCCCGGCCTGCCGAATCGCGCGAAGTCGTTGATCGAGAATCTGATGATCGCCGCCAACGGCGTCGTCGCGCGGTTTCTCGACGCGCGCGGCTTTCCGTCGCTCCGCCGCGTCGTGCGATCGCCGGAGCGGTGGGATCGCATTCGCGCGCTGGCCGCGTTGACCGGCGACACGCTGCCGGCGACGGCCGACTCCGGCGCGCTGGCCGCGTTTCTCGCGCATCGCAAAGAGGTGGCGCCCGACGCGTTCGGCGATCTGTCGCACACCGTGATCCGCCTGCTCGGCCCAGGCGAGTACGTCGTCGATCCGCCAGGTGCGGAGCCGCCCGGGCACTTCGGTCTCGCCGTCCGCGACTACACGCACTCGACCGCGCCGAACCGCCGCTATCCGGATCTGATCACGCAGCGCCTGATCAAAGCGGCGCTCGCGAAGCATCCGTTGCCGTACGCGATCGGCGAGCTCGAGCAGTTGGCGACGCACTGCACGCAACAGGAAGACAACGCGAACCGCGTCGAGCGTCAGGTCAGGAAGTCGGCGGTCGCGATGCTCGTCGAGTCGCGCGTCGGTCAGGCGTTCGACGCGCTCGTGACGGGCGCGTCGCCGCAGGGCACGTACGTGCGCGTGGCGACGCCGCCGATCGAAGGCCGGCTGATGCGCGGCGAGCACGGCCTCGACGTCGGCGATCGCGTGCGCGTCCGGCTCGCCTCCGTCGACGTCGACCGCGGCTACATCGACTTCGTACGCACGTGACGGTCCGCTACGAGTCCCGTAGCGTCCGGCTTCAGCCGGACCAGGTGCGACCAGGAGGTGACGTATGCGACGTGTGTTCTTGTTGGTGTTTTGCGTGACATGCCTTCCGCTCGGGGCCGCGGCGCAGACGACGGACGCGGGCTATGCCGAGGCGCTGTCGCCGTCGATGGCGGCCACGGCCAAGGCGATGCACGCGACCATTCGCCGGAATCTCGCCGAGGCGGCGGAGAACATGCCGGCCGAGGAGTACGCGTTCAAGCCGACACCGCAGGTCCGAAGCTTCGGCGAGCTGGTCGGACACGTCGTGAACGCGAACTTCTTCTACTGTTCGCAAGTCGAGTCAGGCGCCTGCTCGTTCTTCCCACTTCGGGAGGTTCACGCCCTTCACAAGGAGCCACAGGCACAGTGACAATTCGCCGATGAAGGCAGGAAGCAGAATCGCGGGGAAAAGCATATTCGCGAATGCGGGAGCAAGAAGCAGTGCAAAACTATTCGTCAGATAACACAAGCCGGCAATTTGCATCAACACGCCGAGAATCTTTGGCAGATAGCCCGATCCAAAGATCAGATACCCAATAACGAGACATTCACAGCCAAAGAATATGAGGCCAATGCCAAATCCGTATCCATCCAACTTGATAGAAATGTACATCAGCGCGTTTAGCTGATGTTGTTCGAACGCCTTCAGGTAATCCCCGCTCCCCAACAGAAACAATGCCGCCAGAAGACTTAACTTGTTGGCGACCAAAACAGCGGTCTGTATCAAATTGAAAAGCACCGCAAGCAACGCAAGAGTTTTGCTTACCGGCCTGAGCAACAGATAGAAGATCAGCATCAGTGGGACGTCACACACGTGCATTATCAAGTCGCCAGCAATACCCATGCGCCACAGTAACGGAGACGCCACAATATTATTGGCTGTGGCCGTAGCATCGCCTGACACAACAAGTGTGCCTCTGACGAAAAGCTCACCGAAGATACCGGCCACGATGATAGTCAGATACAGCACGCCGCCGATTCGTGCATAAAATTGTGGCGAATGTTCAACGGTATGATTTGCCATTTCGTTTCCTTCGACGACGTTACGTCTTCGGCGAACGGCTCTGCTTGAGGTACTGCGGACTGTAGGGCACGCCGTACGGCGTGTTCTGCTTGAACGCGGCCTTGTCGTGAGAGAACTGGTCCGCCGACTTGTTGATTGCCGCAATCTCTTCCGCGGTGCAATCACGCATCGTGATCTCCTCGCGCGGCACGAAGAACACCTGGCCGATCGGCATGCTCTGCGTCGCCGTGATGCCTTCTCCGGGCTGCAGCACGTAGCGGAACTCGGTCTCGTGCGCGTACCAGTCGGTCTCCACGCGAACGACGAGGATCGGCGCGATCGGCCGGTCGATCATGTTGATCACCGACGTGTAGACCGTGTCCCAGCCGGCCGGCGTCTGGAAGTTCGTCGAGCCGCGCAGCGAGAGCGCGCCGGGCGGCGTGCCGAGATCTTCGGGAACGATGAACGTCCGCGCGACGCGCAGCGCTTCTTCTTTTGAAATCGGCGGATTCGGCACGGCGAACGTGACCTCTTCCTTGATCGCGCCCATGCTGCCGAGCGGAAGCGCCACGACGACGGAGAAGAGCGGGTCCCATTTGCCGCGCGGGCTGCTCAGGAAGTACGTGAACTGATACCGGCCGTCGCCGAGGAACTCGATGTGGAACGATTCGTTTGCCTCGAGCGGCGGGTAGACGAGGTAGCCGAGCGCGCTGCCGGCTTCGAGGACGGGACAGTGACGCGCGTGCTGCGGGAGCAGGGGCCGCTGCGCTTCACGACGCGGCTTGAGCCCGACGCCAGGGCGCCGCGAATTCGGATAGAGCCGTACTTCCATCCGCGTATGGTAATGGATTTGTCTCGCGAGTCTCGTAGCGCGACCCTTTCAGGGTCGCGATTGTCGTCGCCGTCATCGACACATTCGCAAGCGTCGAAGCGGCAAAGCAAATGGTGAAGGTCTTTCAGGATGTCTGACTACACGGAAAAGCAATCCACCCGCAGCATAATGTAACCGAGCTGCACATCCGGCGGCACCGACTGATGCCGGGCACGAGCGCGTTCGAGCCGCTCGTCGACCAGCGCCAGGTTGTTCGAGCGGCGAGCCGCGATCGTGCGCGGTATCAGTCGGGTGACGCCCTCGCGGCCGGCCCAAGTGCGGAGCAAGCTCCGCCCCTACGCGCAAGATTCACGCTACGGGTGAAGAACGTGCGGCCAATTGATACGTGCCTGCCGCGAGCAGTGTCGCGTAGCCTTCGGCGACGAGCGCGCGGTTGCCGCGTCCGGCTTCGACTCGCGACAGACCGGTGACGCGCGCGAGCTCGCCGGGGATCGTCATGCCGGCGCTGGCGAGAAAGCAGCGCGCGATTTCTCGCAGCGCGGTGTCTCGATTGACGCGCTTGCGCAGTTCGTCGGGAAACCGTCCGACGCCGAGCGTCCAGATGTACGTGAACTTCGGCACGTAGTAGACCTCGCTCGGCACCACGATCATCGCGGCCTGGAGTTCATCCATCGCGCGGCCGAACGCCACCCGATTCTTCACGCCGGACTCGTCGCGCAGGTCCGACGTCGCCATCTCCCATTCGCCGTGCAGCACTTTCAGCACCGCGCGCGCGTTCCTGCTGAGCCGCCTCTTCTCTTCAGCCTTGCGCACGCCCCAGACGGCGTGAAAGTACGGAATCATCCGGGGCGCGAGGAACGTCGCCTTGCCGCGCGCCAGCTTCGCGTAATAGACCTTGCCGCGCTTGATGAGGTCGTCCTTCAAGAGCCACGTGGACGATGCCTCGGGATCCTTCTGGACGTTGCGCGGCAGCACGGCATCGCGTCGCCCGCAGACGGCCACGTACAGCGACGGCCCAGGTCGACGTGAATCAGTGAGACACGCCGCGAAACCGACCTGCTCGATGAAACGCTCGGCGTCGTAGGCGCTCTCGACCTGCTGCGCCCCTTCGCGTCGCCAGCGCGCATCGCGGTACTCTTCGACGTCCGCTGGAATTTGTGGTTTCGGTCTCATGCGCGCCGGTGTCAGGCCATGATACCGGCAAGAAGGAGACGCCGAGTCAGCGGTTCAGCCAGGCTTCGTACGCAGCCGCGTTGAACGGCCGGCCGAGGAAATCGTGGATCATCGCTGCGGCTGGCTTGGCGCCGCCTGGCGCCAGCACCGTGTCGCGATACCGGCGCGCGGCGGCCGGCGAGAGCAGATTCGTCGCGTCGAACGTGCTGAACATGTCCTTCGCGATCACCAGCGACCACATGTACGTGTAGTACGACGCCGTGTAGTTCGCGTTGCCGATCTGCGTGAAGCTCGTTTGACGATGGGTGCCGTCCAGATACTTGAACGGCACGAGCGCGTTCGTGACGTCGCGCATCAGCGCGGTCGTGTCGATCGTCTTCGGATCCTTGTTGTTCAAATCGAGGGTGTAGCGCGCGACGATCATCTGGCCGCGGAGGCCTGTCGGACCGAGCGCCTTGCCGAAGTCGCTCGCGCGGCGCATGCGGGCGACCAGCTCGGCCGGAATCGGCTCGTTCGTCTGATAGTGCCTCGCGAACGTCGAGAGCGTCGCCGGATCCCAGGTCCACTCCTCGAACATCTGCGACGGCGCTTCGATGAAGTCGGCTTCCGCCGGCCGAGTCACGCCGAACCAGCGATGCCGCGCCGACAGGACGTCGTGCACGACATGACCGAACTCGTGAAACATCGTCAGCTGCACGTCGTCGTGCGTCAGCAGCCCGGGATCGCCCGGCTGGCCGCCCGGCAGCGCGGCCCACACGATGATCTCCGGGAGCTGACGGCCCGCCACGCCGGTGCGCACCACGTGCGTCAAAGCGCCGGTGACCTGCTTGTTCGGGCGCGGGTGCAGATCGAAATAGAAGCGCCCAATCGCGCGGCCGTTCTCGAGCATCTCGTACGCCTCGACCGACGGGTCCCACACCGGCACGCCGGGCGCCGCCTTGAACGTGACGCCGTACAGCCGCGACGTCACGTCGAAGACGCCCTGCTTGACGCGGTCGAACGCGAAGTACGGACGCACGGATCGCGCGTCGAAGTCGTAGCTCGCCCGCCGCACCAGCTCCGTGTAATAGATGGACTCCCACGGGCCGATCGTCGTCGCGCTCGGCTCGTCCTGGCGTTTGCGCGCGAGCAGCTCGTCGAACTCGCGCTTCGTCCGTTCGCGCGACACCTCGACGATGCGATCGATGAAGTCGGAAGCGGCTGTGGCGCTGCCGGCCATGCGCGGCGCGATGTCGTACTCGGCCCACGACGCGAACCCGAGGAGGTGCGCCAGCTCCGTGCGGATCGAAAGCATGCGGTCGAGCACCGCCATGTTGACCGGGTACGCCCGATTGGAATACTCGAAGTACAGCCGCTTGCGCACATCGTCGCGCTTCGCGAACGTCAGCACCGGCCGGTAGTCGCTGTCGTTCGTGCTGAGCGTGATTGCGCCCTTGGCATCCGGTGTGTGCCGCGCGATGAAGTCGGCGGGCAGCCCGTCGAGATCCGCTGCGCTGGTGACGGTGATCGATCCTGGGTTGTTCTGAATGTTGCGCAGGAATTCGCGCGTGACGGCGCTGAGATCCTGATTCAACTGCTTGACGCGCTCGTGTGCCGCCCCATCCAGCGTGACGCCGTTGAGGCGGTACGTGCGAAGCACGCGCTCGACGTAGTACGTCGTTTCGGCGTCGGCGCGTTCGAGATCGATTGCGGCGATCGCGTCGTACGCGGCGCGATTGACCTTGAGGTCGGCGTCGATGGCGTCGGCGCGCTGGCCGACCTCGTCGGCTGCCATACGCATGCGTTCGTCGGGATGGAGCACCGCCACGGCGCGTGCCGGCCCCTTGGCGGCTTCGAGCTCGATCTGGATGTCGTCGTACGGCCGCAGCGTGTTCTCGATCGTGCGCGGTCTGGTGACGGCGATCAGACGATCGAGCGCCTGACGGGCTTTCGCGAGGTGCTCGTCGCTCCTGGCTTTGAGCGACACCGGATCGGTGATGTTCGCGTAGAACGACGTCGTCAGGACCGCGCCCGCCTTCGGAGGCGGAACCTGCGCACCGGACACGGCCACGCAGCAGACCGCGGCCACGGCGAGAATCAACCGAAACGCGACGGTTCCGCTCTTCCGTGTCCTCCGTGGTTGCATTTTCGTGGTGCTTACCGGTAATCCGGGAAGTCGGGTTTCGTGTCCCTGAGGATCTCGATGACGGCCTGTCGATCGCCCGCTTTCAGCCCCGCGTGCCCGCCACGCGTTTCGGCGCCGGACAGAATCTCGATCATTCGGCGGTAGACCGCGGTCTTCACGGACGCCGGCAATCCATCGAACGCCTCGGAGTAGATCATGTAGCTGCACGGGTACCGCAGCAGGCGCGTCTCAGCGTCGAGCTGACCGAACGATCGGCCCTTGCGATCCTTCGGAATCCTTGACTGCAGGCGGTCCGCGTAGCCGGTGCGCGGCGTGAGCGCCAGCGGGAGCGGCGCTTCGCCGACGAACAGGAAATAGTCCGCGAGCTGGTTGACGAGGACGCGAAGGGTGGCGTCGGTGGCGATCGCCGGCGCGCCGCTCGATGCGACGCGCGTTTCCCAGTTCAGCCGCGTCAGCAGATTGTTCGCGTGCATCTGATGATCGAACACGAGCAGCGCCACGTTGTCGCTGGCGGCGGAGAGATAGCCGCGGGTCTCGTGCGCGCCGTTCATCCAGTCCACGAACACCTGGTTCGACGTCGAGCCGCGTGGCGAGAAGGTGATGTTGCCCAGGTGCGCCCTCGTCGCATACGCGGCCGACGCGACTTCGGACGTCACGTAATAGCCGCCCCAGCGATCCGGATGCGGCGTCGTGTGGTCGACGTCGTTCGTCGCGCCCAGCTGCGACATCACCGTCCCATCGTCCGCGACCGTGCTGCTGCGCGAGAGAAATCCCGGCACGTCGAGCGTGCTCGACGACACGTGACAGCTGAGGCAGCTCGTCCGCCGCGCGAACGTGGGCGCAGCGGCCGACTGATCGAGGGTATAGAAGATGACGCCCTGCTGTGGATCGTGCGCCGCGAGCTCGAGGACGGGCGCGCCGGCAATGTAGCCGACAGCGACGGAGTCGTTGAAATAGAGCGCGCGCGGATTCTGCGGACTTGTGTACGCGCTCTGCACGCCGGTCTTCGAAAAGACGAGCAGCTGCGATCCTTCCGGCACATCGAGCGCTTCAAGCACGGCCCGCAGATAGCCAGTTCGATCATCGCGCTGCAATGCTCGTCCGCCTGCAGCGAGCGACTGATTCAGCGTCGCCACGCGATCGGTCGTCGGCCGGCCGATGTATTGAATGGCAGGATGCTCGTGCAGCACGCCAGGCATCGGCGCCGGCTTTTGGCCGGACGTCAACGCGCCGGCGGCGATCGCAAAATAAAGCACGGCGGCACTCACCAGCAGACGGCCACGCCAGGGTGCACGCATTCCAGCATTTTACCCCGTCCTCTTGACCCGGCGGTGGCCGTTACCCTAGAGTTCTAGGGTAATGCTGCGCCGCCACAGGAAGCCCGACGCCCTGCAGGGCACGCTCGACCTGCTCGTCCTCAAGACGCTCAGCTGCGGCCCGCATCACGGCTACGGTATCGCCGCGGACATTCAATCGATCTCCGACGACATCCTCCGTGTCGAAGAAGGCTCGCTCTATCCCGCGCTCCACCGCATGGAACATCTCGGCTGGATTACCGCCGAATGGCAGATGACGGAGAACAACCGCCGCGCGCGGCTCTATAAGCTGACACGCGCTGGACAGAGGCGTCTGGACGAAGAGCAGCTGAAGTGGGATCGGCTGATGAAAGCCGTCGGGAAAGTCCTGCGCTTCGCATAGGAGAGAGGTCGATGGGCTGGCTTCGGCGTCTGAGTGGCAGCTTCACCCGCACCGGCCACGACTTCGATGATGAAGCGCGCTTTCACATCGACGCCCGCACCGACGAGTACGTGCAGGACGGGATGGATCCAGACGAAGCTCGGCAGGCGGCGTTACGGCGATTCGGGAGCACGACGGTGACGAAAGAGCGCACGCAGGATGCCGACATGTTCAAATGGATTCACGACCTCCGCCGCGACACGGGCTACGCGCTCCGGATGCTGTGGCGCAGTCCCGGATTCTCTTTCCTGGCGATTCTCTGCCTCACGCTCGGCATCGGCGCCAACGCCGCGGTGTTCAGCTGGATCGAAGGCATCCTCCTTCGTCCGTATCCGCTCGTCGTCGATCAGGACCGGCTGTTCGCCGTCACGGGCACCAATCGCGGCGCTCCAGGCAACAGCGACGTCTCGTGGCCCGACTGGCTCGAGCTGCAGCGGAACAGCACGCGGGTCGAGGCGTTCATCGGCGAGAAGATCACCGGAAGCACGCTCAGCATCGGCGACCGCGCCGAGCGCGCGTCCGGCAGCATGGTCTCGGCGAACTACTTCGACGCGATCGGCGTGCATCCGATTCTGGGGCGCGGCTTCGAGCCGGGCGAAGACTCGGGACGCAACGCCCATCCGGTGACGGTGATCAGCTATCAGATCTGGCAGGAACGCTTTCGCGGCGATCCGGCCGTCATCGGGAAGACGCAGGTGCTCGCCGGCTTGCCGCACACGATCGTCGGCGTCATGCCGAACGGCTTTTACGGGACGTTCGTCGGCTACGCGTTCCAGTTCTGGGTGCCGGTGTCGATGCAGGCGCAGTTCGACGCGGGGGTCTACAAACTGGAAGATCGCGGATCGCGATGGATAGAAGGATACGTGCGGCTCAAACCCGGCGTGACGATCGAGCAGGCGCAGGCGGAGTTGTCCGGCATCGCCGCGCGTCTCGAGACCGACTATCCGGACACGAACCGCGGCCGCGGTATCCGGCTCTGGCCGCTGTGGCAGACGCCGTTCAACAACGCCGGCGCGCTGCTTCCCACGCTCGGCATCTCGCTCGTGGTCGTGCTCTCGGTGCTGCTGATCGCGTGCGCGAATGTCGGCAATCTGCTGCTCGTCCGCGCATTCGCCCGGCAGCAGGAGATGACGATTCGACTCTCGGTCGGCGCCGGCCGCGGCCGGCTCGTGAAGCAGCTGCTGACAGAAGGCTTGATGCTGTCGATGTTTGCCGCGGCGGGCGGATTCGTGGTCGCAAACTGGCTGCGAAACGCGCTGGCGCTGCTGACACCGCCGCGCGGCGGCGTTCTGCTGCGTCTGCCGGGCGAGCTGGATTGGCGCGTGCTCGCGCTCTGTGCGGGCGTGTGCCTCGCCTCGACGCTGTTGTTCGCGCTCGTGCCGGCGGTGTTGACGAGCAATATCGATCTCGCGGGCGCGCTGCGCTCAGAGTCCGGCGGCGTGGTCGGCTCGCGCAGCCGAGCCTGGGTGCGGTCGACGCTCGTGCTGGTGCAGGTGTCGTTGAGCTTCGTCCTGCTGGTCGGCGCAGGTCTGTTGATCAAGAGCCTGCAAGCCGTTCGAAGCGCCAGCCCCGGCTTCTCGACCGAAGGCGTGCTCGCGACCGGAGTGGATCTGTTTACGGCGGGCTACGACCCGCAGCGCGCGAAGAACGTTCAGGACGAGCTCGTCGATCGCCTTCAGGCGATCGGCGGGGTCGAATCGGCGGCGTTCGCCCGCATGACGCCGTTCAGCTATCGCACCTACTCGACGGCGCCGATCGCCGTGGACGGCTACGACGCGCCGCCCGACCAGCAGCCGACGGCGGACTACAACGAAATCGGCCCAGGATACCTCTCGACGATGGGCATCCCGCTCGTGGCCGGCCGGGAGTTCACGCGCGCCGACAACGAAACGGCACAGTTGGTCGCGATCGTGGACGAGACGGCGGCCGCGCAGTTCTGGCGGGGCGCCGATCCAGTCGGCCGGCGCGTGCAGGTGCGGGGCCGGTGGATGCAGATCGTCGGCCTCGCGCGCACCGCGAAGTACCGGAACTTGATCGAGACGCCGAGGCCGTTCCTGTACGTCCCGCTGCGGCAGAATTTTTCGGCCACCACGGCGTTGCTGATCAGGACCGCGCAGGGGCCGGCGGCGCTCCGGCCGGCGCTGGTGCGCGAGATCCACGCGCTCGATCCGAACGTGGCGCCGTCGGAGCTGATCACGATGCGCGAGCAGGTGGACCGCACGACGGCCGCGCAGCGGATCTCGGTCACGATCCTCGTCGTCTTCGGCGGGCTTGCGCTCGTGCTGGCGGCGATCGGCCTCTACGGCGTGATGGCGGCAACGGTGGCGCAGAGCACGCGCGAGCTGGCGCTGCGGATGGCGCTTGGCGCCAACGCGTCGGACCTGCTGCGGCTCGTGCTGTCGAAGGGCCTCGCGCTGACCGCCGGCGGCATTGTGCTGGGACTGATCGCGGCGTTCCAGGCGACCCGCCTGCTGGGCTACCTCTTATATAAGGTAGGGCCCCGCGACCCGCTCGCTTTTGGATCGGCGTTCGTCGTAATCGCCCTGGCGTCCTTCATTGCGTGCGTGGTGCCCGCATGGCGGGCGACGCGGACGGATCCGCTGCGCGCGCTCAGGGGCTGAGGGGGGAATCCACCGCACGCACCGCCCACCGCAGCTTTGCGGACGCGGCGCGGCGATTCGCGAAGGTTTCGTCCTTCGTCGAGCGAATCACCTCGCCTGCGATGGCGGAATAGATTCCGCTCCGGTACCCCGCCTGAAACGCCTTCTTCACCCGCCGGTCTTCGCCGGAGTGAAACGTGATCATCGCGACACGACCGCCCGGCGCGAGACACCGCGGCAGCGATCGCAGCAGCGCATCGAGCGCCGAGAACTCGTCGTTCACCGCAATGCGCAGGGCCTGGAACGTCCGGCGCACGGACATTTTGATATCGGTCTTCTCGAGACGAGGAAGCGCCTTGCCGAGACCGGCGCGCACGAGACGATCGACCGCGTGGGTCGTGTCGAGCGGCTGCAGCTTCAGCAGGTGAGCGATCAGCGGCGCGTGCGGCTCGTCGGCGTTCTCCTGGAGCAGCCGGACCAAATCCTCTTCGCTCGACCGCGCGATCAGCTGCGCCGCCGACTCGCCGCGCCGTGGATTCATCCGCATGTCGAGCGGACCGACGCCCTTGTAGCTGAAGCCGCGATCGGGATTGTCGAACTGCATCGACGAGACGCCGAGGTCCGCCAGGATCATATCGACGCGCGTCAGCCCTTCGGCGGCGAGCGCCTTCGGCAGGCCCGCGAAGTTCGCGTGCCGCGCGACGAACTCGTCCGGCCCGAAGCCGGACGCCCGCAGCCGCGCTTCCGTGCGCGGCAGCTCGAGCGGATCGACATCGATCCCGATGACGCGGCCGCCTGGCCGCACGCGATCCAGAAGCGCCCGCGCGTGACCGCCGCCGCCGAGCGTGCAGTCCACCGCGACTTCGCCGGCGCGCGGACGAAGGCAGCGCAGGACTTCGTCCACCATGATCGGAAGGTGCATGCCCGCCGGCGTCTTGCCGGAGGCGATCACCTTCTTCACATCCGCCGGGTACCGCTCGGAGTCCAGCTCTTTGTACTTGTCGTGAAACGCCCGCGGGTTCTTGCCGCGGTAGCGCCGGCGCCGTGTGTGCGCCGGCGGCGAATCAGTGGGCCTCTCGGGCACGCGGTATTCTATCCAGTGATCGTTTCGATCAGGCCGATCAGCCAGCACATCGGGCACCCTCGCATGGCGACGATGGCCAGCACGAGGGCGCCGATGGCGAACGCGGGCTCTGACGACTGATACAGGTATGCCCACGAGAGCAATGTCGCGGCGGTCACGCCTTTGATGAGGTGCGCGACGACGGTCCTGCTGCCAAAGATCACGGCGTCGCTCCTACTTTTTGCTGTCGCTTGTGACAGCGCGATGAAATGCGATCGGCTTCGAGATCGATCCTTCTTTCCACGTGCCGGCCAATTCGGTGCCCGTCCCGCTCAGCGTTCCTGAAAACGATCCGTCGACCACAGTCGTTTCGAATCTGACGTTGGATCCGCTCTGCGTTACGCGCACCGGTATCTGCAGTCCGCCCTCGCTCAGGTTGACGAGGGTGCCGGTCGCCGTGCCGTTTGCGTGATTCGTCAGCGTCAGCGTGACACGATTCCCGGGGTCCTCGACCGTGCTGGTCCACGTGCCTTCGAGGTTCTTGCCGATCGGGGCGCTTGTCAACGGAGGCGCCACTCTCGCGTCGCCCATCCGTGTCAGGATGAACGGCACCGAGCCGCCCGCGCCCGCAAACGTCCCCGAGATCGTCTTGCCATCGTCTGAGAGATCGCCGGTCATCGTTTGATCCGTGCGCGCCAGGAGCGACGCGGTGAGCGCGACGATGTGAGTGTAGGAACGCATGGGACTGTCCTTTCTTGTCAAACGAGTTGTCGATGTCATTGATCAGAAATCCTGCCGCGCGACAGCGACTTGACCTTGCGGTCCAGCGGCAGATCGAATTTGCGCGCGTACGTCTGCTCGAGATCCGCGCGCCACGTCGGAAAGAATCCGGCGTGAAGCGGATGATCTCCCCGGCGGTCATGGAGTCGTAGAGATCCTTGTCGTCGCTGACGAAGCCGGTGCGGCGGCGGATTTCGACGCTCGCGCCCTCCGCGTCCGCCGGCAGACCGAAGACGCGCGCGGATCCGGCGGTCGGGCGCGTCATGCCGAGGAGGACCTTGACGTCGTCGTCTTACCGACGCCGTTCCGTCCCAGGAATCCGTGAATCGAGCCCGGCGCGACCTTCAGGTCCAATCCGCGCAGCGCTTCCACGCGGTCGTAGTGCTTGCGCAGATCGGTGGTGTCGATCACAAGCGCCTCAGCCCTGGAGACGACGTCAACCACGATGTCCCCCCGTTTTCGGCAACGCCGCATGGCCGGCGAGCTCGGCTTCGAACAGCCGCCGGATCTCGTCGTCCGACAGGCCGCGCGCGCGCAGTTTTTCGATCGTGGCGGCGACGGCCGACAGTCCAGCCTTCATCGCGTCGGTTTCCTTCTTCGCGCGGGCGCTGCCCGAAACGAACGCGCCGGCGCCGTGGCGCAGCTCGATGACGCCTTCGTGCTCGAGCTCGCGATAGGCCTTGGCGACGGTGTTCGGGTTGATCACGAGTTCTTCCGCGAGCGGGCGGATGCCGGGCAGCTGCTCGCCCGGGCGGAGCGCGCCGGTTTCGATGCTGTGCTTCACCTGCTCCATCAGCTGGAGGTAGATGGGCACGCCGGACGAGGGAGTGGGCCGAAACAGCATGTGCGTCACAGTGCCAGTCAACTGTACTACTGAACTAGAACTGTATTACTCTTGGATCAGAGGGACGGATCTTGTCAAGCGGAAGTTTTTTGGGGTTGCAGCGAGGCTCTCAGCCGAGCGAGGGCATGCCGGGTTCCCGTCGGATGGAGGGGCGCCAGTCAGCCTTGGGCTGGAGCGGCCGGCGATTCAGGCCTGGTACAGGAGATGCACCACCCTCGCGCATCGAAGGAGAATCCGCATGGCTTCTGCAACACCGACGGCGTCGGCGGAGGGCACCGTGGCTCTTGAGTACGACGGGAAGTCCCTGTCCCTGCCGCTCATCCAGGGATCGGAAGGGGAGGTTGGCATCGACGTCGCCCAACTGCGCAACAAGACCGGGATGATCACCTTCGACCCCGGCTTCGGGAATACCGGCTCCTGCAGGAGCGCGATCACGTTCATCGATGGCGAGCGGGGAATCCTCCGGTATCGCGGGTATCCGATCGAGGATCTCGCGGCGAAGAGCACGTTCCTCGAGGTCGCGTGGCTGCTCATCCACGGTGAGCTGCCGGCAGGGCCCGAGCTTGAGAGGTTCCGCCGGGAGACGACCTACCACTCGATGGTGCATGAGGACTTCGGGCGGTTCTTCGAAGGGTTCCCGAAGGACGCGCATCCGATGCCGGTCTGCGCCGCCGCCGTCGGCGCGCTGGCGACGTTCTACCAGCAGCCGGAGACCGAGCAGAGTATCCACGACAGCGTGGTGCGCCTCATCGCGAAGATGCCGACGATTGCCGCGTACTCCTACAAGCACTCGCTGGGCCAGCCGTTCATGTATCCGAAGAACGCGCTCGATTACTGTTCGAACTTTCTGCACATGATGTTCGCGACGCCGTGCGAGGAGTTCGTGGCCGATCCGATCCTGGCGAAGGCGGTCGACCTGCTGCTGATCCTCCACGCGGATCACGAACAGAACTGCTCGACCAGCACGGTGCGGGTCGTCGGGAGTTCGCGCGCCAACCTGTTCGCGAGCATCGCGGCCGGCATCAGCGCCCTGTGGGGTCCGCTCCATGGCGGCGCCAACCAGCAGGTGATCGAGATGCTGGATTCCATCGAGGCCGAGGGCGGCGACGTCCGCGCGTTCGTCGATCGCGCGAAGGACAAGAAGGATAACAACCGCCTCATGGGCTTCGGCCACCGTGTCTACAAGAACTACGACCCGCGGGCGGCGATTCTCAAGAACGCCTGCGCCGACGTCCTGAAGGCGAAAGGCCTCGCGAGCCGTCAGCTCGAGATCGCCATGAAACTCGAAGCGATCGCGCTGAGCGACGACTACTTCATCAGCCACAAGCTGTATCCGAACGTCGACTTCTACTCCGGCATCATCTACAAGGCGCTCGGTATCCCGGTGAACATGTTCACCGTGATGTTCACGCTCGGCCGCCTGCCCGGCTGGATCGCCCAGTGGATCGAGATGCGGGGTGATCCCGACACGCGGATCGCGCGCCCGCGGCAGATCTACACCGGAGCAACGGCTCGCGCCTACGCCCCGCTCGAGGCACGAGGCCAGTAACGGCGCGCGTCGAACGTGGTCCAGTGGCGTCCGGCTTCAGCCGGACCGTTGGTGACCGCACGCAGCTGAGCGACTGTCGCCGCCGGCCGCACGGCGTTACGCGCCGTCCGCGCCGCCGCCTTTCTTGAGGAACGGGCTGAACAAATCGATCGGCACCGGCAGGAACGTCGTCGTGTTGTGCTCGCTGGAGATCTCCCGCATCGTCTGCAGGAAGCGCAGTTGGAGCGCGATGGGCTCGGCGCGGATCATCGCGGCGGCCTGCACCATCTTCTCCGCGGCCTGGAACTCGCCTTCGGCGTTGACGATCTTCGCGCGGCGCTCGCGCTCGGCTTCGGCCTGTTTGGCCATCGCCCGTTTCATGCTGTCGGGCAGCGCCACGTCCTTCACCTCGACCGCCGTCACCTTGATGCCCCACGGCTCGGTCTGCCGGTCGATGATCTCCTGCAGCTTCTGATTGATGGTGTCGCGCTGCGACAGCAGGTCGTCGAGCGGCGCCTGGCCGAGGACGCTCCGCAGCGTGGTCTGCGCGATCAGCGACGTCGCTTTCAGAAAGTTCTCCACCTTGATGACCGCCGCCACAGGGTCGATGACGCGAAAGTAGACCACCGCGTCGACCGTCGCGGGGACGTTGTCGCGGGTCATGATTTCCTGTTTGGCCACGTCAATGGTCACCACGCGCAGGTCCATTTTCACCATGCGGTCCACGATGGGAATGAGCACGATCAGTCCCGGCCCCTTCGCGGCGAGCAGTTTACCGAGCCGGAAAATCACCCCTCGCTCGTACTCGCGCAGGATACGAACGGCCTGCGGGACGACAATGACCGCGAGAATCAGGAGCGGGACGATCCATGCCGCCAGACTGGACAACGCCCGAGCTGCATTTTCCATGGGGTCTCCCTTTAGGGATCTTCCTTAGTTAGCGATTCTTGCGTTGGACGGTCAACGTGAGCCCATCCACGCCGACAATCTCCACCAGCTCGCCCGGTTCGATCGGGGTCTCGCAGACGGCGTTCCAGTATTCGCCGTCCACGAACACTTTGCCGTCCCGTCCGTCGATGCGCGACACCGCTGCGGTCGTCTTCCCCAGCAGCGTGACCGTGCCCACGGCCACCGGCAGCCGCTGGGCCCGTAAGCCGGCGCCGACGACGAATGCGAAGAAGGCCGCCGTGACCAATGTGGCCGGAATGATGAGCCCGAGCGACAGGCGAAACGCCGGCTCCGCGCGGTCGAACAGCATCAACGAGCCGAGAAAAAACGCGATGATGCCACCGGCTGTCAAGACCCCGTGCGTCGGCGTGAAGATGTCCGCAACGAACAGCGCCAGCGCCAGCACGATTAAGGCCACCCCGGCGATGTTGACGGGCAGGATGGCCGCCATGTACAGCGCCAGGATCAGCGCAATCGCACCCGCGACGCCCGGCAGGATGGCGCCGGGATTGCTCAACTCGCCGATGATCCCGTACATCGCGATCAGCATCAGGAGAAACATCACCTCGGGCCGCCAGAGCAGTTGAAACACTCTCTCGCCCGCGGTCATCGGGATGTCCATCACTTCGGCGTTCGCGGTGCTCAGGGCCCGGCCGTTGACCTGGCGGCCGTCGAGCCGCCGGAGCAGATCGGGCAGGTCGGCGGCGATGATGTCGATGACGTGCAGCTCGAGCGCCTTGTCGGCCGTGATGGCGGCGCTCTCGCGCACCGATTGCCTGGCCCACTCGACGTTCCTGTGCCGTTTGGCGGCGATGGCCTCGATGTAGCTGGTGGCGTACTGCTCCAGTTTCTGCTTCATGGTGTCGTCGGGCTTCGCCGCTTCTCCGGGACTGCCGCCTACCGTCACCGGATGCGCCGCGCCGATGCTGGTCGTCGGCGCCATGGCCGCGACGTCGGCCGCCAGGGTGATGAACACCCCCGCGCTGCCGGCCGTCGCCCCGTCCGGCGCGACATACACCACCACCGGTACCTTCGAGGCGAAGAACTTTTGGACGATGACTTCAGTCGATTCCAGCAGCCCGCCCGGCGTGTGGAGCTGAATGACGAGGCAGCGAAGGTTCTGCGCGGAGGCGTAGTCGATGGCCCGGGAAATATAGCTCGCGGTCGCCGGCCCGATGGCGCCGTCGATTCTGATCAGTCCCACCCGGTTGGCCTGGGCGTACAGTCCGGCAGCCGAAAGAGCCAACCCCGCCACGACGATGGCCGCCTGGCGCGTCATCGATCTGATCCCCCCGATTGTATTCCCATGGCTCCCGCTTTAGGACCGGAGAGGAACGGGCGTCTCGTCAGCCGTCACCCGACTCGGCGCCAGCCTGAAGGCTCGCGCTACGGCCTAAGGTCGATTCGATCGGCGCCGCCAGCCGGTGAGCGGGATCGGTCTCGCAACGTAGAGACTGACGAGCATGACGATGACGGCCAGCGCGACCCCCTTAGCTCTTCAGCCCTTAGCCCTTCAGCCCTCAGCCCTACGGCCGGCGTCCGAAGAAGATCGTGTGCGGAACCACCGTCCATCGGCAAGCACGACCGACTCGTCGATCTGCCGATCCGGAATCGCCCAGTAGCGCCGTAACAACGCGGCCTTGTCTTCGTTGCGAACCAGCGCGAATCCTTCACGCTCGTAGAAGCGAACGGCCCAGGTCGCAGCGGTCCACGTGCCGATCAACATCGGGCGATTCGTCTGACTCCGCACGTGAGACAGCAGCTTTGCGCCGAGACCTCGACGCTGCGACGCAGTACGCGTGTAGGCATGCCGGACCAGCGCGACGTCTTTGACGAACTGAAGTCCCATCACCGCTGCGAGTTGTGTGTCTTCGTAGAAACCAGAGAACACCACGCTGCTCGCGATTTCGTGCGCGAGTTCCTCTCGAGACATGTACGGTTCGTGCCAGCAGTCCGGAGCGATGATGCCGTGGTACGCCGAGGCGCCATCGTTGATGACTTCGTAAATGCCCTCGGCGTCGGCCGGTTCGCACTGGCGAATCATGATCCCGCCATCAGCGCTTAGCCCTTCAGCCCTTCGCCCTCAGCCCTAACGCTCGCGATCTTGTGTGCTTGTCGCGCCGGATCGTGCGGGCGAGTCAGGCGCGACGGCGTTCGTCTTGCCCTCGAGGTATCGCTCGAACCAGTACACCTGCCACTTGATGCTCTCGACGAGGTGCTTCGGCTCGCCCGTGCGCGTCAGGTTGTGGTTCTCGCGTGGAAAGAAGACGATCTCGCTCGGCACGCCGAAATGCCGCAAGGCGCGGAACCACTGCTCGCCCTGTTCGATCGGCACGCGGTAGTCGTTGTCCGAGTGGAGGACGAGCGTGGGCGTCTTCACGTTCTTCACGTACTTCAGCGGCGAGCGATCCCAGTAAAGATCGAACTTGTCGAAGATATCGCCCTGGAAATCGTCCGCGTGCCCGTACTGCCCATCGCGCGTCCCATCGTCCGACACGAAATTCGAAATGCTGCGCAGCGTGACAGCGGCTTTGAAGCGGGTTGTGTGGCTGACGATCCAATTCGTCATGAACCCGCCGTAGCTGCCGCCGGTGACACCGAGGCGATCGCGATCGATCCAGTCGTACTTCGCGAGGATCGCGTCGACGCCGCTCATGACGTCGACGTAATCCTTGCCGCCCCAGTTGAGCTCGATGCCGCGCTCGAACTTCTCGCCGTACCCGGTCGAGCCGCGCGGGTTGGTGAAGAAGACCGCCCAGCCGTGCGACGCGTAGACCTGGAACTCGTGATACCAGTCGAAGCCGAACTGACCGGCGGGCCCGCCGTGGATCGTGAGAATCATCGGGTACTTTTTGCCGGCTTCCCATCCGGCCGGCTTCATGAAGAAGCCGTCCACGTCCCAGCCGTCCGCGCCCCTGTAGGGCACGCGCTCGACCGGCACCAGATTCAACTGCTTCCACAGCGCCCCGTTCAAATGCGTGAGCTGCTTGACATTGATTAATCCGGGGGCCCCAGCCCCCCGGAGCCCGTTCATGTTCAGATCGGCGACGTAGAGATCGTCCATCCGCGTCGGATCGTTCTCGCCGTACGCGATCCGTCCTGTCTTCTCGTTGATGTCGACGAGATGCACAGTTCGATCGCCAGTCGTGACCGGCGTCGCCCGTCGTGCCGTGAGATCAACGCGATAGAGCCGCGACGTGCCGTGATACCCGGTCTCGAAGTAGAGCGACTTGCCGTCCGCCGCCCAGCGCATTGCCGTCGGAATGAGATCGACACCGTCCGCCGCGAGCCGTGACGCGGATCCACCTGCACTCGACGCGAGCCAGATCTTCGGATGCGTCTTCTCGGGCACGGCGCTGATGAACGCGATCGTCTGACCGTCCGGCGACCAGCGCGGCGAGTTGTCGCCGGTCGCGTGATCCGAAATCTTCGTCAGCGCGCCGCCAGTCGCCCCGTCGGCATTGACGACCCAGACGTCGGTGTTGTGCGACTCGTCGAACGCCTTGCCGGTGCGGTCGGAAACGAATGCGATCCGGCGGCTGTCTGGCGACCACTGCGGATCGGCGTCGTTCCAGTCGTCGCCGGACGTGACCTGCACCGAGCGGCCGGTCGCCACATCGGCGATCCAGATGTGCGTCTTCTTGTCGTCGAACCAGCCGCTGTCGTTGAACTTGTAGTTGGCGTGCAGGTAATGGCGGACGTCGCTCGGCGACTTCGCGTTGTCGCTCGGCCCGCTTCGCGAGATGACGACGAGCTTGGTGCCGTCGGGCGACCACAGGAAACCGGAGACGCCGTTGTCGAGATTCGTGACGCGCCGCGGCTCGCCACCGCTCAGCGAGAGCAACCAGACTTGAGCGCGAGGAGTGTCGCCATTCCCGTCACCGGCCGCAGGTCGCGCCGAGATAAACGCGATCGCCTTGCCGTCGGGAC
This sequence comes from Acidobacteriota bacterium, assembly GCA_016195265.1. GTDB lineage: Bacteria > Acidobacteriota > Vicinamibacteria > Vicinamibacterales > CAVVIG01 > SRVP-36. The sequence goes on from JACPZW010000034.1 coordinate 64,361, forward strand.
TCCAGCGCGGAGAATTAGACGACTGCGACGCCGTCGTCATGAGGGTGGGCGGACGAGAGCCGTCGGCAGCGACGGTCCAGATCTCGCTCCGCCGGCGATTCTGTTTCTGATCGACGGTCGTCACGACGTAGGCGATCGTCGCGCCGTCCGGCGAGAAATGCGGATCGCCGAGCGTCTCGAACGCGAAGTAGTCCTCGGCCGTGACGCCGCGGGTCTGCGCGAACAAAGGCGCGGCCATCACGAGCGACAGGACGGCGACGGTGAGCGTACGGAAAAATATTCTCATAACTTTTGCCTTCGAACTTCTGCCTTCTAACTTCACCAGCCACCAGCCACTAGCCACTAGCCACCAGCCACCAGCCACCAGCCACCTAGCCCCGGCCGCCGGCGCGCTTCTTCTGCGCCGGCATGCGCGAAACACTGGCGGCGGATTTCTTCTTCGCGCTTATCGTGTCCAGACTCTTGCGCAGCGCTTCCATCAGGTTGACGACCTTGGGCGGCGCCTCGATTTCCTGCGTCACGATCTCGCGGCCCTCGATCTTGGCGTCGATGATCTCGCGCAGGCCGACCTGGTAGTCATCCTTATATGTATCGAGGCTGACTTCGCCCTCAAACGTGCCCATCACCTGCTGCGCCAGCTTCACCTCGTCCGGCTTCACCTTCTCGGGCATGTCCGCCAGCTCGTCGATGGCGTCCATGCTGCGAATCTCCGCGGCGTGGCGCAGCGTGTACATGACGAGGCCTTTCTCGCGCGGCTGGACCTTGACGAGGTACTCGCGCCCGTAGAGCGCGACCTTGCCGATGCCGGCCTTGCCCTTCATCCCTTCGCGGATGACGGCGAACGCTTCGCGCGCGACGGGACCGTCGGGCGCGAGGTAGTACGGCCGCTCGAGGTAGATCGGATCGATCGACGTGTCGTCGGTGAACTTCTCGAGGTTGATGATGCGCGTGGACTCGACGCGGACCTTTTCGATGTCCTCCTCGTCCACGACGACGTAGCGGCCCTTTTCGAATTCGAAGCCCTTGACGAGATCGGTGTTGGCGACCTCCTTCTCGCACTTCGGGCACCAGCGCTTCTGCTGGATGCGCGTCTGACATTCGCCGTGCAGCTGATTGAAGCTCAGCGTCGCGGCGGCGTCGGTCGCGGGAAAGACCTTCACCGGAATGTTGACGAGGCTGATCTTGAGGTAGCCTTTCCACGTCGGTCGCGCGGCCATGAGAATCTCCCGGGCGGAGCAAGCTCCGCCGCTACGGTTACTCTGAGATCGGCGCTCGCCACGACCAGGAAGACGACGGCTGGTCGCATGGGAGTGAGTCGATGATCCTCCTCCCTCGGGTCCACGGGGTCAAGAAGGTAACCACGGGCGCAAGAGGCAACCACAAGGACACGGAGAAGGAAACGTGAAGGGAAAAACGGGCTAGAATCCTGCCGACGCAAGGAGAGAACGCTATGGGCATCCGGGCTTACGCGCGTGTGTGGGTGGTGGCGGGTCTGGTGGCCGTTCTTGGCGTGGGCGCGCTGGTCGGCGCCGAACGCTCCTCGGCGGCGATGACGGCGGCGGCGACGAAGTTGGTCGCGAGCCTCACGCCGGAGCAGCGCGCGCAGGCCACGTTCGCGTTCGCCGGCGACGAGCGGCTGCGCTGGCACTTCATCCCGACCGAGATGTTTCCGCGCAAGGGTCTCACGATCAAACAGATGACCGAGCCGCAGCGCCGCCTCGCCCACGATTTGCTGAAAGCGGGGCTGAGCCAGCGCGGTTACATGACGGCGACGTCGATCATGGATCTCGAAACGATCCTCGGCGCGCTGGAAGCGGCCGAGCGCGCGGCAGGACCGCAGCCACCGCGAGGCCAGGCGCTCGTTCGCGACACGGAGCGCTACTTCTTCTCGGTGTTCGGCACGCCCGGATCGCGCGATCCCTGGGGCTGGCGCGTCGAAGGCCATCACATCTCGCTGCAGTTCACCCTCGTCGGCGGCACGCTCGTCGCGGCGTCGCCGTCGTTCTTCGGGACGAATCCCGCCGAGGTGCGCGAGGGAGCGAAGAAGGGCCTGCGTATTCTCGGCGCCGAGGAAGATGCGGCGCGGGCGCTGCTGCAGTCGCTCGACGCGTCGCAACGCGCGAAGGCGATCGTCGACGCGAAGGCGCCCGGCGACATGCTGACGATGAACACCCTGACGATCAAGCCGCTGTCGCCGCCCGGCATCATGACGGGCGATCTGACCGCGGCGCAGCGCGATCTGCTGATGAAGCTGATCGACGTCTACACGGGCTACATGGCGTCCGATCTCGCCGAAGAGCGCACCGCGCGCTTCAAGAAAGCCGGCGTCGAGAAGATCGGGTTCGCGTGGGCGGGCGAGACCGAGCGCGGGAAGAAGCACTACTACCGCATTCAGGGCCCGACGTTCCTCGTCGAGTACGACAACACGCAGAACGACGGGAACCACATCCACTCGGTGTGGCGGGACTTCGAAGGGGACTTCGGGCGCGACTTGCTGCGAGAGCATCTGAAGAGCGCGGCGCACTGATCGAATGCAGGAATGCAGGAATGCAGGAATGCAAGAATGCAGGAATGCAGGAATGCAGAAATGCAGGAATGCGGAAATGCTGGAATGCGGAAATCCAAGGAATGCAAAAACTGCTGAATTGACCGGTTGCTCGGATCGCAGAAACCTCACTCCTTGGCCGGGAGCCGTTCAGAAAGCCTAAGAAAACGGCCCGGCACGAATTGTGGAAGCCTTGCCGTCGCATGGCGAGGGATCTGGATGATCGAGTGTTTCGATTCTCGTGCCGAGTCGTCGATCTTTTCGAGCTGCTGAACAAGCAAGGCGGCGCCGCACGGGTCGTCGGTTACCAGTTACTCAACGCCGGGACTTCTGTGGGATCGAACTATGAAGAGGCGGGCGCTGGTCAGACAAAGGCCGACTTCATCGCCAAGCTGAGCATCGCACGCAAGGAGGCCAAGGAAAGCCTCTACTGGCTCCGGCTCGTTGCGGCCAAACAGATGTTGGATCCTGCCCTTGTAGTCGAGGACATATCAGAAGCCCGCCAACTGACAGCGATTCTTCGTTCAATAATCGAGAAAGCGCGCCAATCGCCAACGCGCGGCTGATCGTCTCTTGCATTCTTGCATTCCTGCATTCTTGCATTCCTGCATTCCTGCATTCCTGCATTCCTGCATTACCCAATCCTGCCGGTTTTCCGGCAGCGACCCGCGACGGGGCCGCCGAAGCCCCAACCCCCTCATTACTAAGGCCCGCACTGACTGTTAGTTAAACCCTTACCCTCCGCACGGTACAGCGGTTGCGTGGAAGACGCCCAACAGGCTGGGTTTCATGCGCATTCTGGTTGTCGAAGACGAGCGGAAAATGGCGGCTTTCATCAGCCGCGCAGTGTCCGAGGAATCGGGCGCCGTCGACTGGGCGGGGGACGGCGAGGCCGGCCTCGACCTGGCGAAGACGTATGAGTACGACGCCATCGTGCTCGACCTCATGCTGCCCAAGCTCGACGGCCTCGCGGTCTGCCGCGCGCTGCGCGCCGCGGGCAAGCGCACGCCGGTGTTGATGGTCTCGGCGCGGGACATGGTCGTGGATCGCGTGAAGGGCCTCGACGCCGGCGCGGACGACTACCTGACGAAGCCGTTCGCGGTCGAAGAGCTGCTGGCGCGGCTGCGCGCGCTCGAGCGCCGCCACGATCACGCGCCGACGACGTTGAAGGTCGGCGACCTGCAGCTCGACGCGTCCACGCGCACCGCGCATCGCGGCGCCCGCACGGTCGCGCTCACCGCGAGGGAGTACGCCCTGCTCGAGTACCTGATGCGGCGCACCGGCACCATCCTCACGCGCACGATGATCGCGGAGCGCGTCTGGAACTGCACCTTCGAGCACGGCAGCAACGTCGTGGACGTGTACATCAAGCACCTGCGCGACAAGATCGATGAGCCGGGGAAACCGACGTTCATTCAGGCTGTGCGAGGCGCCGGGTATGTTCTCCGCGATCCTCAAGCGGCTGACTCGTAGCAGTCTTCGCGCGCGGCTCACCTTCTGGTACCTGCTGACCCTGGGCGCCACGCTGTCCGTGTTCGCGGGCGGATTGCTGCTGCTGCGCGCGCGCTCCGCGTTCGAGACACTCGACGCGGATCTCCAGGTCCGCGCGCACCGCCTGTCCGGCGATCTCCGGCAGGATCTCTTCAGCCTGAACGTCGCCGACGCGCTGGCCTCGGACCCGCGGGCGCTCGCCGAGCCGATCTCGGTCCGCGCGTCCACCGGCGTCACGCTCTATCGATCGCCCGTGTTCCCCGAGCTCACGTGGTCGGGCGAGGGCGACGCGATCGCCGCCGCCCGCGAAAAGAGCGGCGAGCGCACGATTCAGGACGGGCAGGGCCGGTCGTTCCGCATGACGACGCTCGATGTTCCGCGCGTCGGGGCCGACCGGCTGATTCTCCAGGTGGCGGTCGCCGAGAGCGTCGTCACGACGCCGCTCGGCGAGCTGGCGCTCGTGCTGGGCGTGACGATCGCGTTCGTCCTGACCGTGGCCGGATGGGGCAGTCGCTATACCGTCGGTCGCGCGCTGGCGCCGGTGGATTCGATCGTCGCGCGCGTCCGCGACATCCAGGCGCACCGGCTCGGCGAGCGCCTCGACGTGCGCGCCGACAGCGACGAGCTGGACCGGCTCGTCGCGACGCTGAACGCGATGCTCGATCGCCTGGAAACCTCGATGTCGAGCGCGCGCCGCTTCGCGGCGGATGCGTCGCACGAGCTGCAGACGCCGATCGCGGCGATTCGCGGCACCCTCGACATGTGCCTCCGGAGCGGCGCTTCCGCGGACGAGTGGCGCGGGACGGCCGTGGAGCTGCTCGACGACTTCGATCGTCTGTCGGAGCTGGTCCGCGATCTTCGGCTGATCGCGCTCGCCGAGGGCGGGCACCTGCTCGACGAGCGCGAGCGCGTCCCCCTTGCCGAGCTCGTGCAGGACTGCTGCGAGACGGCGGCTGCCATCGCCGACGAGCAGCAGGTGCGCGTGACCGCAGAGGCGCTCGACCCCGTGATCGTGAGCGGGAGCAGCCGCCATCTGCGCCGCGTGCTGATCAATCTGCTGCAGAACGCGATTCGTTACTCGCCGTCGGGCGCGTCCGTGCTCGTCTCGGTGGGACACGCCGATCGCATGGCGACGCTGACGGTCAGCGATTCCGGCTGCGGCATCGATCCGGCCGATCTGCCGCACATCTTCGAGCCGTTCTATCGCGCGGATCCCGCCCGCGCCCGGAACACCGGCGGCAGCGGCCTCGGCCTGGCCATCGCCGATCAAATCGTCCGCGCGCACGGCGGGCGCATCGACGTGAACAGCATGCCGGCGCACGGGTCGACGTTTTCCGTGTTTCTGCCCCTTGCCGGCACGATGAACGGTTATTAACCGGATTTTCACGCGATCTTCATTCTCGCGGCGCAGTGTGCGTTGAGGAGGCGCGCTGTATGAGCCTTCGTCTTACGGCATCGCGATTCGCGCGAGCCGTTCGCTCCGCCTCACTCACCGCCGCGGTCGCGACGCTGCTCGTGGCGACTTATCCGGCGCGTCCGCTCTCGCAGGCAGGAAGCCTCGTACTTTCCGTCGAGCTCCCGGATGGCCCATCGGCGGGCGCCCGGCTGTTTTCGCAGAAAGGGTGCGCCCGGTGCCACGCGCTGGGCGGGGTCGGACCGCAGATCGGACCCGATCTCGGCGGGACGGTGCTGCTGGGCAACGTGCTCGAGCTGACGGGCGCCTTCTGGAACCACGCGCCGGTCATGAGCGCGAAGATGCAGGAGCTTGGCATCCGGCGGCCGGCGGTCACGACAACCGAGATGGCCGATCTCGTGGCATACCTCACGGCGTTCCGGTACTACGACAATCGCGTGCGCGCTCCGGGCAATCCCGTGGCCGGCCGGCGGGTCTTCGTGGAGAAGAACTGCGCGGAGTGCCACGAAGGTCCCGCGTCCTGGATCACGCCCGGCCCGAATCTTCAGAAGTACCGGGGACGCTACGCGCCGATCTTTCTGGCGCAGGCCATGTGGAACCACTCGACCCAGATGAGCGCGCAGATGCAGACGCGCGGCATGCCGTGGCCGACCCTGACCGGGACGCAGATGACGGACCTGGTCGCCTACCTGCAGATCGGCTCGACCGCTGACGCCGCCGAGCCCGTGTATTTCGAACCCGGCAGCCCCAGGCGGGGGCAGACGCTCTTCGCGCAGAAGCGGTGCGGCGAGTGCCATGCGATCGCGGGCAAGGGCGGCCATGGCGGGCCGGACCTCGGAATGCGCGGGCGTGAAATGGCCCGCTCGGTTCCGGACCTCGCCGCGATGATGTGGAACCATCGGCAGCAGATGCACGCCGAGTTCACGCGGCGCGGCATTCCTTTCGTGACGTTCGAAGGCCAGGAGATGGCCGACGTCGTGGCGTATCTTTATTTCGTCAACTACGCGCGCGTGAGCGGCACGCCGGAGCGCGGCCGCGCGATCTTCGCGCGCCACTGTTCAGCCTGTCACACGCAGGGCGAAAAACACGTCGGTCCGGACTTGTCGACGGCGCCGGGCCTCGACACGCCCATCGGCATCATTGCCGCGATGTGGAACCACGCGACGCGCATGGAGGAGCAAGTGCGCCAGCGTGGATTGACGTGGCCGCGGCTCGCGGCGGGCGACACGGCGGATCTGACGGCGTTTCTGATCGCCAGCCACCGGCCGGCCTCGTCGCCCGGGCGGTGAACGTCACCGCCACTTGCCGCCGAAGGCCGTCACGGCGCGCGTCTCGTAATGGACACCCACGCCGATTCGCCGCCAAGCCGAGGAGCTGCGGCAGTACGTAGGCCGGGTCCTTTCGGACCCGGCTCGCAGTCGCCGTCCGGCGGGTCCAAAAAAGACTCCTATGTACTACGGCGATCTGCAAACCGCTCTCTAGAAGCTCAATACGTACGACACGCCGAAAACGTGGACCGAGTAGTTGAATGGCTGCTCGTTGCTCGGCAGGATGCCGCTCAGCGATCCGAACTGCATCCCCTCGTACATCCAGTCCACCGACGTCATGCGCATGTACGTGTACGCCAGATGGAGCGCCTGTGTCTTGGTGACCGCGTACCTGCCGTTCAGGCGCAGCTCGTACGTGTCGGTCGAGACCGTCGGCAGCGCGGAGGCGGCGATGAAGTAGGCCGCGGTCGTCGTCGGCGCGGCCCCCGGACCCATGAGCAGATTGTTGGCCCAGTTCCCGCCCGTGACGGTGTTGTCCGAGCGCGCGCGCGTCACGATGAAGTTGCCGGTCAGATCGAGCTTCGTGTCCCACGCTTCCTTGCCCATCAAGGTGACGCCCGCCGAGTTGACCTTGTCGATTCGATCCGTGAACCAGTTGAGGCACGGATCCAGCTTGTTGTTGTTGTTCCGCTGCTGGAGCGTCGTGAACCCGTCGCAGCTGTTTCCGGACAAGCCGATGGTGGTCGCCAGCGCGCCCGTGAGCGTGGCAGTGTTGCTGTTCGCGGTGTAGGTATTGCCCGCGCTGCCGGCGGTCAGATCCTCGTAGGTGTAGAACACGCTGAGGCTGAGGTCCGTCGCGACCGCGTACATCCCCTCGACGTTCGCGGCCCACGTGTTGGTGTCCTGCAGGCCATAGATCGCGTCGGCGTAGTGGTCCTTGTTGTAGTCGACGTTGCCCTGGAACGAGAGCTCGTCGGTGGCCTGCCACGTCGCGGACGTGCGGATCTTGTCGCGATTGCGATCCGCTGCGTAGTACCGCCGCATGCCCGGCAGTTCGCTGATCCGGTTCAGGTTTCCGTACATCGCATTGGCCAGTGCGTTGTTGCTCGGGAAGAACATGTTCATGTTCCCGGTCGTGGCGGCGTACCCTGATGCCGGCCCCCAGCCGGTCCAGCCGTTCGCCACCATGACGGAGTACGCGGTCGCGCCGCCTGTCGCTGCCGCCGGACTGACGTTCGTGTACGGCACCAGCGCGAGGAACGCGTTCTCGTTGTAGTTGGGCGTCCTGCGCGCGGAATAGGTGTAGCCGACTCTGACCGTCAGGTCGTCGGACAGCGTCGCCCGGTACTCGGCCCGCAGGGAGTGTTCGTTCGTGATCGCCGCGTCGGCGCAGCTGATCCAGGAGCTGTAGCAGTCGCGGTTGTTGCGCTCGTACTCGTAGCTGCCTTTCAGCCACTGACGGCTGGACAGCGCGAAGTCCGCCTCGCCGTTGGCCTGATTCGTCTTCTTGCTGTAGGCGCGGTTCGCGTTGGCGTTCTGCGCCAGGACGGCGCCCAGGGGGTTGCTCGGCCCCGCCACGAAGCTGGTGTTGGCGGCCGGCGCTTCGCCCGCGTCCGAGTACTGGAAAACGTGAACGGCCGTGCGGTTGTCGCGGTTGTCGTACTTGTATCCCGCGGTCAGGCTCAATTTCTTCGCCGGCCGGGCGTTGAACTTCACTGTGAACGACTGGTTGATCACAAGGCCGTTCAACGAGCTCACCGGCACCACGGGCGTCGTGCTGTCGGCCAGGAACGAATCGTTCTGCGTGTTGCGTGCGACGGATCCGTTGACGACGAGCTTGGCCGTGGGCGAGAAATTGAAGCCACCCGATCCGCTGAACTGATGGAACTGGTTGCCCGGCGTGCTACTCATCGTGTTGACGACAGCGGTGCCGAAGTTGATCGCGCCCGTCGCCGTGGGGCCGGTCGCCCAGTTCTGCCACTGCATGAACGGCACGTTGTTCTTGAAGATCGAGCCGTAGTACGCCGCCTGCGCAAACCCCTTCGCGCCGCGGAAATTGACGCGCATGTCGGTTTGATAGGTGTTGGTGTCGACGACATCCGGAATGATCGTCGAGATGTCGCCGCCGGTGTTTCTCGAGACCGTGCCCATCGGCTTGACGCCGTCCTTGTGCTCGGGGCGGAACTCGCCGCTGACGCCCCAGCGCGGATCGAAGCTGTAGTCGAAGGCCAGATCGAACTTCGTGCGCGTGGTGTGGAGGTTGTAGTTCTGAAACGCCGGCACGTCGGTGAGGCTCGCCGCGCTGACCGACGAGATCTGGCCGGCCGTCGGCGTGAGCAGCCCCGTGAACGTCGCCGAGTTCGTCTGCGTGTTGATGTACCGCGCGGTGCCAATGGTCGTGAGGAGCCCCCGCGCGCTCAGGACGTTGACGACGTTGTTGGTCGCGGTGCTGCCCGCGATGGTGGGCACCTGCCATCCGCCCGGCAGCGTGAGGACGTTCGAGCCCGCACCCTGAAGCGGCGTCTGGTAACTGTCTGATCGATTCCGCCGCAGCTGATCGAAGCCGAAGTTGAACCGGAACACGCCCTGCGCACCGACCTCGCCGCTGAGACTGCGAGTGTCCAACCCGAGATCGGCGCCCTTGATGCGCCAACGGAGCGCGCTGTCGTCGTTGTACGCCGCGCCGCCCCGCAGATCGAAGTGGCCGATGCCCAGGCCGCCTTTGTTCTGCAGGCCGTTGTACTCGCCGGCCTTGTACGCCCCATCGGAGACGTCGGTGCCGCCAAACTCGACGGCGCTGATCGGCTTGGTCGCTTCCTGAGCCGTCTGCGCCGCCGCGGTGTGCGCGCATGCTACGAGCGCGATCGCGAGCGCCGCGCCGCGTCCAGCCGTTCCCCAGACCGCCTTGGTGAATCCATTCGTGTGCGTTTTCATGACTTCGTCCCCGAATGAATGCGGTCAGCGCTGGAACTTCGCGCCGGCCGGGTGATTCGAGCCATGGACCAACACATGGCAGTTCAGGCAGGCGCGGGCGCCCGTCTGCGCGCGCGGCGCCGCGGCACCCAGTTGCTGCTGGCCGTTGACGGTCGTCACGTTGCCGCCGAGAAGGTTGGCGGCGCTGTTGACCTGATTGCCGTGATCGCCGCTGTGGCAGTCCTGGCAGAGCCAGGGCACGCGGGTCTTGAGCAGGGGCGCGTTCGCCGACCCGTGCGGCGTGTGGCAGTTGACACAGCTGTCGACGACCGGCGCGTGCTCCCAGAGGAACGGCCCACGCTTCTCGGCGTGACAGGTGCTGCACGTCTCGTTGACCGTGTTCTTGACGAGCAGCGTCGGCCCGGTCGCCCCGTGCGGGTTGTGGCAGTCCGAGCACGACATCTTGGCCGTCGTGCCGAGGCCCGTCACGGCCAGCGGATGGGAGGAGATACGACGTGTTTGCACGCGCTGCGCCTTGTGACAGGTGAAGCAGACCTCGGCCTGCGTCGCCTTGCTCATCACTTTCTGATCGGGCACGTGGATGTTGTGGCAGTCGCTGCACGCGACGCCGCGCGCCTGATGCTGGCTGCCCATCCAGTTCGTGCGCGGGAGCACTTTCGAGTCGTGACACTTGAGGCACGACGCGTTGCGGTCGTCGGCCGCGGAGAGGTGCTTCGACTTGGCGGTGAAGACGACGTCCGTGCCGGTGCCAGGGTCCTTGATGTGCTTGTCGCTCGGGCCATGGCAGTCCATGCAGCCTGGCGCGCGCGCGTCCGCTCGATTGCCGTGGCGCGTCTGGTAGATGGAGAAGATCTTCTTGGGCGACGACGCGTCGTGACACGTCGTGCAGACGAAGTCCTTGTCTAGAAGCGCCTTCGCCGTTCCCACCTGCTGGGCGGGCGCAGCCGCGGCGGCCGCGGCGCCGCCGAGGAGGAACGCACACACGCCTGCCAGTCGATACACGCGCTTCATCGTTGTTCTCCCAGGTCTTCTCCGAGTCAGGCTGTCATGTGAACGCAAGGTTCACTATGCGCGGGGGGGATGAAACGACGATGAAAGTCCGATGAAAGATTGTTCATGTCGATGAAAGGTCCTTAACCGGACTTTCATCACACCCTCATTTTCAACGCGCATATTGCCTTCCATGAAGCCTGCGCTGGGTGTGTTCCTCGCCGGAGCCGTCGCCTTTGGCGTGTATTTCCAGCTGCGTCCACCGGCCCCCGTCACCGTGCGGGCGGCCGACGCCCCGCCGATCACGGAGCCGCTCGCGCGCGGTCGCCAGCTGTATCTCGCCTATGGGTGCGCGATGTGCCACGGCGCGGATGCGAAGGGCGGATTCGCCAACCCGAACGCGGAAAGCGAAGGCAAGGTGCCCGGGCTGGTGATGGTGAAGGAAGGCTACCTCGAGCGCGAGCTGGTCCAGAAGATTCTCGACGGCGCGCCGCGTATCGGCAAAGCCGATCCCAAGGGACCGGCGCCTCCGTACCGCATGCCGGGCTGGCGCGATCGAATGACGCGCGCGGAGGCGACCGACCTTGCGCGTTATCTCGTCAGCCTGTATCCGAAGACGGCCGATGCGGACAAGTGGCGGTGAAGGTCGACGCCGGACCCGGAACATGAACGCCTTCTTAACCGGACTTTCATCGTGTCTTCATTTGCGACGTCTATCGTTTCGAAAAGGCGATGGCCGCTGTCATCACGACCAGGAGGCTCTTCATATGCTGCTGACGCGCTCCACAACACGAGCAGGGCTGGTGATCGTCGGTCTGGTCGCGATCATCAGTGTGTCCGGGACGGCTGGCGCGCGAGCCGCAACGCCTGAAGCCGGTGCCGTCCAAGCTCCAGCCACACAGGAGACCCCGGAGCAGGGATATGTCGGACAGGCCAAGTGCCTCACGTGCCACGAAAAACGCGAGTACAAGGCCACGCTGCACGGGCGCAAAGCCGACGAACGAACTCCGGCGGCCACGCATGGCTGCGAAACCTGTCACGGCCCCGGGCAGGGCCACGTGACCGGCGGTCCGGAGGGCGGCCTCGACCGGACGAAGATCGTCAATCCCAACACGCTGAAACCGCAGGAGGCGAGCGAGATCTGCCTGAAGTGCCACATGCGCGGCACCCACACGCTCTTCACGGGGAACCAGCACGATCAGCGCAACGTCGGCTGCGTCACCTGTCACAGCGTGCACAACCCCAAGGGTGAAAAACAAATCAAGGCGACCACGCAGCCGGAAATGTGCGGCGGCTGCCATCGGAACATCGTGAACAAGCTCTATCGCTTTAATCACATGCCCGTTCGCGAAGGCAAGGTCGTCTGCTCCTCGTGCCACAACCCGCACGGGTCGGCCAACGTCAAGCTGCTGAAGGCGGGAACGACGATCGACGAGGCCTGCACGAGCTGTCATAGCGAGAAGCGCGGGCCGTATTTGTGGGAGCACGCGCCGGTCGCCAACGCCTGCGTCACGTGCCACGACCCGCACGGGTCCAACAACGAGCGCCTGCTCGTCGCCAAAGTACCGTTCCTCTGCCAGCGCTGCCACGTGACGTCGCGCCATCCTCCGACGGTCTACGACGGCTTTGCGCTGAAGAATTCCACCAGCGCCAACAGGCTGATTGGCCAGGGGTGCGTCGTATGTCACGTCCAGATCCACGGCTCGAATGCACCGTCCGGAAAGTATTTCCACCGCTAAGGAGAGGAGGAATGGCGATGCGCACAAGACTGATGATTGCCACGGCGCTATTGCTGGCCTCCGCCGGCCTGGCGATGGCGCAGCCGCAGCCCGACGCGACGGCGACGGCGCCCGCGCTCACGGGGTCGATTGATCTCGGTTTCAGGGCATCCTCGACCGACGGTGACAGGGCCAGGTTCGAGCGTTTCCGCGACCTGCGCGATGGTGCCGTTTCCAGGATCACCCTCGGGAAGGACACCGACGCGTACACCTTCACGCTGAAGATGGACAACATCGGGTACCACGATCAGCGATATCAGGTGAACTACAACAACAGCGGCCGCGTGAGGTTCACCGCGCAATGGGACTCGACGCCGCTGAACTACGGCTACAACACCTCGTCACCCTGGGTCGAGCAGTCGCCGGGTGTGTTCACGCTGGATCCGGCCACGCGGCTCCTGGTTCAGAACAACGCGCCAGGCGTCGTCGGCATCCCGACGACCGCGGCGCAGCTCCTGACTGCGTCGATCTACCGTGGCCTGGCGAAACCGTTCGACATCCAGGCACGCCGGGACACTGCCGGCTTCAACTTCTGGTATGCGGCGACGAGGGACCTCAACTTCAACGTCGCCTTCAACTCGACCACCAAGACAGGTCACGAGGTCAAGGGCGCCTCGTTCGCCTTCAACGTCGCCGACCAGCTGCCGGTTCCTCTCGATAACCGGACGAACGACCTGACGACCGCGGCGGAATGGATGAACGACCAGGGGATGATTCGGGTGGCGTGGGACGGTTCCTGGTTCACCAACAACATCCACGAGATCCTCTTTGACAACCCGGTCAGAGCGACCGATACGTTCCCGATCGATTCCAGCGGGTACAGCAACGGTCGTGGCGCGGCGCGGAGCCGCATGGCGGCCCCGCCGAGCAACAGCCTGAACACCGTCAGCGCGATGGGCCTGTACAAGATGCCCGGGCACAGTAACGTCAACGCGCAGCTCTCGCTCACGACCATGAAGCAGAACGACGACTTGATCCCCTGGACGAGCAACCAGGTCATCGCCAGCCCGGCCGTGTACAAGAATTTCCCAGGGCTCGCACAGCTTCCGAGGAACTCCGCCGAGGCGGAGGTCAAAGGCGTCAACGCGCTGCTCAACTACACCACGCGGCCGAACCGCTACTTCGGCCTCAACATGCGGTATCGCTACAACGACCACCAGAACCGGACGCCGATCTTTGACGCGACGGAGTACGTCCGCCTCGACGCCGTGCCAGAGGAAACCGGCGCCGAAACCGAGCACTTCAACATCAAGCAGAACACGCTCGACCTGAACGCGACGTTCAACCTGATCCCGTACACGGCCTTCAGGGTCGGCTACACGCTCGACGACGTCAAGCGCACAGGCCGGGCGTTCAGCGATTCAACGGACTACACGTTCCGCACCACGCTCGACACGGTCGCGAACAAGTACGTCATGCTGCGGGTGATTTACGAGAACACGCAGCGTATCGGCACGGGCTTCTCGGAGCAGTCTCTGGAAGACGGAGGATTCCAGCCGGGCCTGCGCACGTACGACGAGGCGGATCGCGACCGGAATCGCGGCTGGCTGGTTTTCACGGTCACCCCGACGCCGATGGTTGATTTCACCTTGTCGTTGGCTGCTGGCCGGGACAGGTACCGTGGCGAGGGCCACGAGTTCGGCCTGCTGGACAACGACAACACGGTGGTCAATGCCGGGGTCAACGTCAGTCCGATCGACGGCGTGCGCTTCGGGGCGAATTACGGGCGCGACCAGTACACGTCGAATCAGTCGGCGCGCAACGCCAATCCTCCGGGCACCGACTACGGATCCTGGTTCGACCCGAATCGCACGTGGTCGCTCAACGGCGACGAACGGGTCAACAACGCCACGGTCTATGTCGATCTGTTCAAGGCCATCCCCAACACCGACATCCAGGTGAGCTACGACTTCAGCGACTCGAATAACAGCTACATCCATAGCGGCCCGCGAATTCAGGAACTGTCCACCAACAAGGCCTTGTCTGGCGCCTCGGCCATCCGGTACCCGGGCTTCACGATTCCAAGTCCGTGCGCGGCCGGCCTCACGTCCTGCTTCGAGCCGCTGCCGGCGATCACGAACACCTGGCACCGCTTCACGATCGATCTCAAGTACATGTTCGCGACTAAGGTCGGCGTCGGCGTCGGCTACTGGTACGAGAAGTTCGATGTCAGCGACTACGCGACCATCGATCTGCCCGGCCAGCCGGGCACGCCGCGCATCGACTATCTCGGAGAGATCGGCACGGGCTACGGCAATCGTCCGTACAAGGGCAGCACCGCCTCCGTGCGGCTGCTGTATCTGTTCTGAGGTCCTGAGGTTCTGAGGTCCGTGTCTCGGGCGAGAGGAGATAGAAGCGGGTGACGGTTGTGAAGCCGTCGCCCATCCTCATCCTCGCCGCCGCGCTGACGTTCACCTTCCACGCCTTTGCGGACCAGGGCGCGAGCGGCCCGACGCCCGCCGGAGAAGCCGAGCTTCGCGTCGGTCGCGCGGCCTTTCAAAAAGTGTGCGCGGAGTGCCACGGTTCAAAGGGCCGCGGCGACGGCGAGCAAGCCAAAAAGCTGGGATTTGCACCGCGGAACTTCACGCTCGGGGCGTTCAAGTGTTCAGGCCGTACGACTTCGTCGAGCGTCGCGAGTTCAAATGCGGGAACGACGACCGCGATGTATTTCGGACCCTGCGAACGGGCATGACCGGGACGCCGATGCCTTCCTTTGACGAGGCGTTGGGCTTCGTGAAGGACAGTTTCAGCGCGGAGCAGCTGCGAACGCTTGGCAGCCCGACGGAAACGGGTCAACTGCAGGCGTATCTGGCGACACAGCCGGATGCCGCCGTGCTCGAGAAGATGACGGCCGAGGACCGGCTGGCGCTGGTCAGCCGGCGAGCGTGGTCACTCGTGCACTATGTGCGGTCGCTGCTGGCGCGTTGAGCGCGAACACCGATCTTCGCCTTCACCAGCTTGGATTCGGTTCGATGAAAAGCCGTTAACCGGACTTTCATTCAGTTCTCATGCTCGCGACGCATAGTGCCTTCTATGAGACCCGTTCTAGGTGTACTCGTCGCCGAGGCCGTCGTCCTTGGCGTGTATTTCGAGATCAAAGCTCCAGGCGCCGTGCGCCCTTTCACGTCGCTTCTTAGCGACAGCGAGAGGCAGACCGTGATGATGAGATGAAAAGGAGAACAGCGATGTCTAAGCGAATCGTCGGAGTCGCCGCCCTTGCGCTCCTCTGTCTGTTTATCCAGGAATCGCAGGCCTCGGCGATGCCCATGTTTGCACGGAAGTTCGGTGTCGGGTGCGAGACCTGCCACACCACCATCCCGGCGCTGAACGAAACGGGCTACAAGTTCCGGGCCCGCGGTTTCCGGATGCCAGGGACGATGGGAAAGGAAGAGGAGAAAACGTTCGATCTCGGGAATGCGTTTTCGGCCCGTATCCAAATGCGCTATGACACGCAGGTGACGAACCAACCCAACGGCGCCCCGGTTGCCAACTGCGTGAACGGGGTGTGCGGCCCCCGGACCACAACGAACGCGTTCAGCTTCATGGAAGCATCGTTCTACCCCTTGACCGGCTCGTGGGGGAAGTACTTCGCGTCGGAGGCGGAGTGGTCGGTGTCTCCAGAAGATTTCTTCGAAATGGAGAACGCGTACGTCCGATTCGTGAAGGGCAACGACGACAAATTTTTCACCTCACGCTTCGGCGTCTTCCATCCCTGGGAAGGCTTCGGCGCCTCAGACCGCCCGTACTCGAACGTGCGCACGTTGTTCCAGACCTCGCCGATCTCCGCATCGGGCCGCGCCATTCCCTATTTGTTCCAGCCCTGGGGCTTGGACGCCGTGGGCGCCGAACTGGGCGGGGACTTCGATAAACTCTCGTTGCGCGCGGCGGTCCTCAACGGCACCTTCATGCGGTGGGACGCGGAGGCGAACGCGTTCCTGGCGTTCCCGGCCCAGACTGGACCGTGGAAAGGCGCCAACCAAGCGCTGTCGGCACTCGGCAAGCGCTTCGACTCGGTCGGGCACAATACGCCGGACTTTTCCGCCAACGTCACGTACCTCCTGGCCAAAGACGGCGGCGGTGTCTCGCTCATCTACTACCACGGCAATATGGCCACGCCGACGCACTGTACGGATGGCACCGCCATCGGCCAAACCAATGCGGCCCGCGAGGTCTGCGGTGTGACCGCGGCCGGTGATGTGGGGACCACCGACTTTGATTTCACCCCTGCGACGGCGTTCAGCAACCATTTCGATCGCGTGGCGGCGTATGCGTCGTATCCGTTGGGCGACTACTTTCTGCCGATGGGGGGATTCGCGTACGGGCGCGACGAGACGCCGGTTAATCCGGTGGCGTTCCCGACGGTGCCGGATCTGCAAACCTTCAACAGCAAAGGCGCATTCGTCGATGGCGTGCTCCGTCTCCACCGCTATTTTACGACCGGCGTCCGGTATGACTATTTCCAGCCGAACACGGGGAAACTGAGCACGCAGTGGGCGGTCACACCCTACGTGAACATCCCCCTGTACAACGGTTTGCAGATCATTGCTGAGTATCAACATCGAGATTTCCAGCTTGATGCGACCAACAATCGGCAGAACGACACGTTCCAGGTGCGGGTCATCTTCATCCAGTAGTCGTCCGATTGAAGATCGCCGCATCGTGATTGCATCACGGGCTCCAAGAGCATGAGGAGGTTTGCTATGAAACGGACGATCGTTGCCACGGTGCTCGCGACCCTGGCGGTCGCGGGACTGGTTCGCGCGGTGCGCGCCCAGCAGAAAGATGAACCCGTTGAGCCGCGAATCCTGGCCTACGACAAAGGGCCGGCGAAAATCGACGTGTCCAAGTACCCACCCGACATGAAGTCGAAATACAAGGTCTTCGCGGACAAGTGCGCCAAGTGCCACACCATCGCGCGCGCGATCAACTGCGAATTCGCGCTCGATGACGAGTGGGAGCGGTACATCAAGCGGATGATGAACAAAGCCGGTGCGTCGGTCATCTCCGCGGCCGATGGCAAGCAGATCTTCGAGTTCCTCACGTACGACTCGAAGATCCGCAAGAAGACGCTCTACGACAAGAAGATGAAGGAAGGCGAGACGCAGTAGGCGCGGGTCGTTGCCAGGGAGCCTCGCATGCGGCGCTACGTCTTCCCGGTGATCGTGGCCGTCCTCGTCGCCGTCGGCTGGGTGCTCGTGCTTCCGCCGGCGCCGATGGCGCAGCCGATCGCGTTCAACCACGCGAAGCACGCGTCGGCCGCGTGCGTCCTGTGCCACCAGGGCGCGACGACCGGCGTGCGTGCCGGCATTCCGCAGGCCGACACGTGCACGCGCTGCCACGCCACCGCGCCGGGCGGGAAGATCAGCGAGGCGGCGTGGACCGGCATCGCGTCGGGCCGGCGGATCGCGTGGCAGCGGCTCACGCGTCTGCCGGATCACGTGGCGTTCTCGCACCGGCGGCACACCGGTCCGGGTCAGCTTGCGTGCGCCTCCTGCCACGGCGACGTGGCGCAGCGGACGGCGCCGCCCGATCGCGCGCCGGTGCGTCTGGTGATGACCACCTGCCTGTCGTGTCACACGCGCGAGGGCGCCAGCGAAGATTGCGCAGGGTGCCACCGATGAGCGACGCCCCCTCGAGACGTGACTTCCTCGTCTACAGCGGCGCTGCGATTGCCGGCGTGACGCTCGGCGAAACCGGGCGCCGCTGGCTCGGCCGCATGGACGAGCGCGCGGCCGGGTGGCGCGACCGCGGCATCGAAACGTTTGCGGTGTCCGTCTGCCGCGAATGCCTCGCGGGCTGCGGCATCCGCGTCCGTCTCGTGGACGGCGTGCCGGTGAAGATCGACGGCAATCCGCTCTGCCCGATCGCGCGCGGCCGTCTGTGCGCGAAGGGTCAGGCCGCGCTCGAGTCGTACTTCGATCCGGATCGCCTCCTCGGTCCGGCGCATCGCATCGCGCGCGGCGGTCCGGCGCGATGGGAGCCGCTGCCGTGGAAGGACGCCGTCGCACTCGCCGCGGACAAAATCACGCGCGCCGCGGGCACGCCCGACGGGATCGTCGTCGTCGCGGCGGACGAACGCGGTCCCGAGGCCGAAGCGTGGACGCGCGTCTGGCGCGCCGCCGGCGCGCGTCTGGCGTGGACGCCGCAGCCGACCGCGGTCCGCCTGCGCCCGCGCCTGCGCCATCTGACCGGCGCCGAAGCGGATCCGATCTTCGACATCGAGCACTCCAGCTACGTGCTGTCGTTCGGCGCGCCCCTCGCAGACGACTGGCTGTCCGGCGTCTGGGCGCAGCGGAGCTTCGGACGATTCCGCCGCGGCGTGGCTTCGAGCCGCGGCCGGCTGGTGCAGATCGACGGCCGTCGTTCGGCGACGGCCCGCAAGGCCGACGAGTGGCTCGCCGTCGCGCCCGATCAGCAGTCGGCGCTCGCGTACGGGATCGCATCCGTGCTGTTCCGGGAAAATCGCGTGGACCGCGAGCGGCTGGCGTCCGTAGCCGGCAATCTCGGGAACTTCGAGCATCAGCTCCTGACGTACTACACGCCGGACAACGTCGCGAGCGAGACGGGGGTGCCCGTCGTGACCATTCTCCGCATGGCCCGCGAGCTGGTCGCGACGCCGCGGCCGCTCGTCATCGTCGAGGCGGGCGCCAGCGTGGCGCTCGTCGACGCGGTGTTGTCGCTGAACGTCCTCATCGGCGCGATCGACCGGCGCGGCGGTCTGTTCGGACGCGGCGACGACCCGCTGCCGGAGCGCGACGACGCCGCCGCGGTGCTGCGCGACGTGGCCGAGGGACGCCTCCGTCCGAGCGTGCTGGTGTTCGCCGACAGCTCGGCGCTGCGCGCGCTCGGTGGGCCCAATCGCCCCGAGACGCTCGCCGAGCGCGTGCCGTTCGTCATTAGCTTCTCGCCGTACGTGGATGAAGCGGCCGCGATTGCCGACGTGATTCTGCCCGCCGACGTGCCCCTCGAGCGCTGGCACGCGATGGTCCCGGCCGCGGCGCTGGGCGCCGAGGTGATTCCCGTCGCCGCGCCCGCGGTGAAGCGGCGGCTCGACACGCGCGACACGGGCTCGCTGCTGCACGCGCTGGCCGTCGCGATCGGCGGCCCCGTCGAGGCGGCGTGCTCGTGGACGTCGTCCGAAGATCTGGTGCGCGCGGAGGTGAAGCGCCTTGCGACGGCGAAGCGCGGTACGCCGTTCGTCACCACGTACGAGACCGAGTGGATGCAGCAGCTCGAATCCGGCGGCTGGTGGGCGCAGGCGGCGGATTCAGACGCCGCGTTCTCCGACCGCGTGCTGGCCAGCGGGGGCTGGGTCGATCCCTACTTCGACGCGGGCCAGTTGACAGAGGCGCTGCGCGGCGGCCGCAGCTTGTCGTTCCCGCTGCCCGAGGCGCTGCCAAGCGCGCAAATCGCCGGCCGCGCGACGGGCGCGGACGCGGCGGCGGAACCGCCGGACACGCGTTTTCCGATCGCCCTCGTCGCGTTTCAGCCGGCCGTGGCGGCGACCTCCGGCAACGCGAATCTGCCGGCGCTGTTCGAGCTGCTCGGACAGCCCGACGGCGTGCCGTGGTCGCTGTGGGTCGAAATCGGGTCGGAACTCGCGGAGCGATTGGGCGTGCAGGCGCGGACGCGCGTGCGCCTGACGTCGGCGCACGCTTCGCTCGACGTCATGGCGGTGCGCGTGGAAGGCATGCCGGCCGGCGTCGCGGCGCTGTCGATCGTGCCTGGCGCGCAGACGGCCGGGCGCTGGTCGCGGTTGATCGGCAAGGATCCGCGCCGGCTGTGGGGCAACGACCCGGCCGCGCGCGCGTGCGCGGTCCAGATCGCGCGGATCTGACGGAGGGTGGAGGGTGGAATGTCACGCTGGGGTCTCGTGATCGATCTCGATCGCTGCACCGGCTGCCAGGCGTGCGTCGTCGCCTGCAAGCACGAGAACAACCTGCCGTTCTCGACGCCGGAGACGGCGGACGTGGGCCGCCTGATGACGTGGATTCAGCTGGTCGCCGCCGACCTTCCCGGACGGCCGATGCCGTCCTCGCTGCCGCTCATGTGCCAGCAGTGCGATCGGCCGCCGTGCACCGACGTCTGTCCGACGAGCGCGACGTATCTGAATCCGGAAGGCATCGTCGCGCAGATCTATCCGCGGTGCATCGGTTGCCGCTACTGCACGAACGCGTGTCCGTACGCGGTGAAGATTTTCAACTGGACCGAGCCGGAGTGGCCCGAGTCGATGGCCGGGATGCGGAATCCCGACGTATCGGCGCGGCCCAAGGGCGTCGTCGAGAAGTGCACGTTCTGCCATCACCGGCTGATCGCGGCGCGCGAGCGCGCGCGCGTCGCCGGCCGCGAGCTCGCGCCCGAGGATTACGTGCCCGCCTGCGTCCAGATTTGTCCGGCGGAGGCGATGACCTTCGGCGACCTCAGCGATCCGCACAGCGATGTGGCCGCGCTCGCCTCCGGTCCGCGCGCGTTCCGGTGGATGGAAGAACTCGGCACGCAGCCCAAGGTGGTTTACCTCCGCGAAGGGGAGTGAGATGAGCGACAGCACTGGCAGCCCAGACAGTATCGACCCGCACGAACCGGTGATCAACGCGATCCTCACGGTCGGGCCGCTGTTCAAGCGCTGGGCCATGGCGCTCGTGGCCGTCGTCGTGTGGGCGATCATCGCGTGGACCTGGCAGCTGTACCACGGCCTCGGCGCGACGCACCTCGGGCGGCCGATTTACTGGGGCCTCTACATCACCAACTTCGTGTTCTTCATCGGCGTGTCGCACGCCGGGACCTTGATCTCGGCGATCCTGCGGATCGTGCAGGCCGAATGGCGCCGGCCGATCACGCGGATGGCCGAGGTCATCACCGTGCTCGTGCTGTTTTTCGGCGTCGGCAACGTGCTGCTCGATCTGGGCCGGCCGGATCGCGCGCTGAACGTCGTTCTGCATCCGCATCTCCGCTCTCCGCTGCTCTGGGACGTCGGGAGCATTTCGGTGTACCTGACCGCCTCATCGGTGTACTTGTTCATTCCACTCATTCCGGACATCGCGCGGATGCGCGATGTGACGACGGGGTGGCGGCACCGGCTGTACGCGCGGCTCGCGCTCGGCTGGACAGGCACGCCGAAGCAGTGGCACCGGCTCGAGCGCGCCATCGGTGTCATGGCGATTCTTGTCATCCCGATCGCCGTCTCGGTGCACACGGTGGTCTCGTGGGTGTTCGCGATGACGATTCAGCCGATGTGGCACTCGACGATCTTCGGCCCCTACTTCGTCGTCGGCGCGATCTTCTCCGGCATCGCCGCCATCATCACCGCGATGGTCATTGTCCGGAAGGTCTACGGCCTCGAGCGCTACCTGACCGAAGAGCACTTCAACAACCTCGGCCTGCTGCTCCTCGTGATGGCGTGCCTCTGGTTCTACTTCACGTTCGCGGAGTACCTGACGACGTGGTACGGGCACGAGCCGCGCGAGCTGGCGGTGTTCAACTCGAAGATTTCCGGCCCGTTCGCGAAGTTCTTCTGGACCATGTTCGCCTGCTGCTTCGTCGTGCCGTTCACGATTCTGGCGAATCCGCACACGCGGACGATCAAAGGGACGCTCGTTGCGTCGATCTTCGTGAACATCGGGATGTGGCTCGAGCGGTTCACGATCGTCGTACCGTCGCTGTCGAATCCGCGCGCGCCGGTCCAGACGTTCGGCTACTGGCCGAGCTGGGTGGAGTGGTCGCTGATGGCCGGCTGTTTCGCGGCATTCGCGCTGCTCTACATGGGGTTCACGAAACTGTTCCCGATCATTTCGCTCTGGGAGCTCGAGCCGATGCCCGAAGCGCACGCGCCGGCGGCGGCGCGCACATTCCAGCCGGCTGAGGCCTCATCATGACGCGCACGACACGCCGCCCGCTTTCGAGCGCCTCACGACGCGTGACCATCGCGCTCGCCCTCGCGGCGGCGTGCATCGCCGCGCTGGCGGCCGCCTCCGACGTCACGGTGCCGCTGTCGATTGAGCTGCCGGACAATCCGACCGCGGGCGCGCGCGTCTTCGTCGAGAAGAACTGCGTGCGCTGCCACGGCCTCGGCGCCGACGAGGGCCGCATCGGTCCCGATCTCGGGCGCATTCATTTTCCGGGCACGGTCCTGGATCTTGCGGGCGTCTTCTGGAATCACGCGCCCGTGATGCGCGAGAAGATGCAGGACCTCAAGATCGTGCAGCCGCACCTCAATCCGCGCGAGATGGCGGATCTCGTCGCGTTCCTGACGGCCTACCGCTACTACCTGGCCGAGGTGGGCCACTCCGGCAATCCGATCGCGGGCCGCACGGTCTTCGAAGGCAAGGGCTGTCCGCAGTGCCACGCCATGGCCGGCGCGATCACGTTCGACAAACCGGGCCCGCGCCTTGATCGCTATCGCGGCCAGTACTCGGCGATTCTGCTCGCGCAGGTGATGTGGAACCACAGTCCGGAGATGGCGAGCGTCATGCGCGGACGCGGGATGGCGTTTCCGCGGCTGACGGGCACGCAGATGGCCGACCTGCTCGCGTACCTGCAGGCCGGCAACGTCAGCGGCAGACAGGAGCGCGTGTACTTCGAGCCGGGGAGTCCGCGGCGCGGCAAGGAACTGTTCGCCGCGAAGCGCTGCAGCGCGTGCCACTCGATCGCCGGCGCCGGCGGAAAAGGCGGACCGGATCTCGGGACGCGGCCGCGGGAGCTCGTGGGATCGGTCTCGTCGATCGCGGCGCTGATGTGGAATCACAGCCAGGCAATGACGGCCGAGTTCGCGCGCCGCGGCGTGCCGCGCGTGACGTTCTCCGGCGGCGAGATGGCCGACATCATCGCGTACCTTTACTTCGTCAACTACGCGAACGTGCGCGCGAGGCCCGAGCACGGCGGCGTGCTGTTCGTGGACAAGTGCTCACCGTGCCACACGCTCGGCGGCGGGAAGCAGGTGGGCCCGGATCTTCAAACCGCGGCCGGCCTGACCGATCCGGTCGCGATCATGTCGGCGATGTGGAACCACTCGTCGGCGATGGAGCAGGAGCTGCGCAAGCACGGCTTCCCCTGGCCGAGACTCGAACCGGGCGACGCGGCGGATCTCACGGCGTTCCTGCTTGCGCGGCGCGCGGGCAAGTGAACGCAGCGCTACATCTTGAACCGGACCTCGAGCACGGCCGACGTCTTGAGAATGTCGCCGAAGACGTGCTGCTGCACGTCCTGATTCAGGATGTTGTTCACTTTCACCAGCGTGATCACGCGCTCCTGATCCCACTTCACGCCGAACGCGCCGCCGACCAGCGTGTACGCGCCGGAGAACCCGTGGTACGCGCTCGTCAGCACGTCGCTCCAGAACGCCCGGTCCGCGTAGCTCACGGACGCGCTGCCGAGCAGCCGCGGGCCGTCGTAATTGACGCCGGTGTTGAAGCGGTTCGTCGGCGGCAACGCGAGCTCCTGCGCCGGAAACGGATGCGCGTCGGCGAGCACGACGGGATCTCCCTGCCAGGAGTAATTCGCGTACGCCGAGACGCTTCTGGCAATCCGCGAATCGACGGAGAGCTCGAAGCCCTTCTGCCGAATCGGGCCGAGGTTCAGGTACGTGAACGCGGTCCGCGGCAGCAGAATCCCGCGCGACGCCATGACGGCGAGGACTGACGCGGGCAGCGCCCAGCCCGGCGGCGGACTGGCCGCCGTGTACGGATCGAGCGACGGCGAGAGCTGCGTGAAGTTGATGCTGTTGTTGAGATCGTTGACGTAGAAGGCGACCCCGATCGACGTGCGCTCCTGGATCGTGCCGCTGTACGCGACTTCGTACGCCGTCAGCGATTCCTCGGTCAGGCTCGGCTGGGCGGCCGATCCAATGGGCAACTGACTCCCGACGGCTTTGACGACGAGCGGGAAGGGTTTGGCGACCGCGGGCTGCAGCGGCGCCGGCAGCAGCGGCGCGAGCCCGCTGAGGTCCGTCGGCACGACGATGCTCGTGTCCAGATAGTTGTTGACGACCGACGGCGAGCGGAAGGCCTTGTTGAACGAGACGCGGAAGGAGTGATCGCGCGTCGCCTTGATGACGGCGGCGAGCCGCGGCGAGAACACGGGATCGCCGAGGTTGCCGAACTTGTCGACGCGGCCGCCGAGCGTGAAGCGCACGCGATCCAGCAGGATCTCGTCCTGGAGGTACGCGCCGGCTTCAGTCCGGTTCTGCGCCGCCGGCGCGATGGTGAGATTGAAATTGTTGCGCCGGACATTTCCGCCGAACGTCCAGACCTGCCGCGCGCCCGCGACGATCGAATCTCCGGCCTCGACGTCGTAGGTCTGCGTCGAGAAGTTGAGCTGCAACGGCTTACCGGTCGCCGGATCGGTGAGCAGCAGGTTGGGCGCTTCCGAGTTGGTGAAGTTGCCGAAGAAGTTCACCTTCAACGCCGCCTTGCTGTAATTCACCTTCGTGTAGCCCATGTAGGAGCCGGGCTGGATGTCGAAAGGGCCGATGCCGGTGTAGATGATGCCGCGCGTGCCGGCGACGCCGCCTTCATACGTCACGCGTCCGCCGCCGTTCACCTCCTGATCGACGCGCATGTCGAACTTCGGCTGGCTCGTGCCGGCGTTCGCGAACGAGGTGCCGGCCGCGCCCGTGCTGTTGTCGGCGGGATAGAACGCACCGCCGACCTTCGCCGCTGCGTCGCGCGGATCGGTGATCACGGGGATCTGTCCGGTCGGTCGCGGGTACGGATCGGAGTTGAAGTAACCGGCCGACACGCGGTACGACCAGACGTCGTTCGGCGCGTCCGCGTAGGTTGCGTTCGCGCTGAACACGTTGCCGAGGCCCTGGCTCGTCGTCGATCCGGCGTTGCGGTTCACGAGGCCGCCGCTGAGCGTGACCTCCGATCCGCGCGCCTCGCGCGGCGACTTCGTGATGATGTTCACTACGCCGGTCATCGCGTTGGCGCCCCAGACGGCGGACGCCGGTCCGCGGATGACCTCGATCTGCCTGATGTCCGACAGGTTCGTCGGGACGAAATCCCACAGCACGATGCCGAAGAAGTCCAGGTAGATCGATCGTCCGTCGAGCAGCACGAGCTGCGAGTTCGACAGCGTGCCCGTCGCCTGACGGCTGGTGAGGTTCACGTCGCGCGCCGAGAGCTGGATGACGTTCACGCCCGGCACGGCGCGCAGCAGGTCGCCGTAACTCAGCGCCGGCGTGCTGGCCAGGACGTCGCCCGACACCACGCTCATGCTCACGGGCGAGTCGATCAGGCGGCTCTCCACCTTGGACGCCGAGACGACGACGGTTTCGTCGACGCGCGCGATCTTGAGCGTGATGGGCGGCACGACGGCGTTGGCGGCGCCGACGACGACATTGTCCGCGATGCCCGGCGCGAAGCCGGACAGCGTCACCGTAATCTGGTACGTGCCGTTCGAGAGATTGCGGAAGGCGTAGTCGCCAGCGGGTCCGGTGGTCGTGAAACGCGCTTGCGCGCCGGCCAACTGCACGCTCGCGCCGGGAACCGCGGCGCCTGACTCGTCAACGACAGTGCCCGAGATGCTCGCCGTCTGGGCGTAGGCCGTTCCGCCGAGAATCAGAACGCAGGCCAACGCCGCCAACACGCGAATACCCATGCGCGCCTCCCTGAAAAAGATGTAAGAGGCACGTTACACCCACTGCGCGCGTGGTGCGTCACTGAGCGTGAAAGTCGGTGTGAGAAACAGGAGTGCGGAACGCCGCTTCGTCAGCGCGTTCGATCCCGGTTCAGGCAGGCGCAGGAAACACGCGGTCGAAATTCCGGACGAAGATGTCCGCGACGACGTCCGTGCTGGCGCCGATGTCGCCGAGCGCGCGCGTCTGCTGGTCGTACACGTCTCTCACCCAGCCGCGCGGGAAGAACGACGAGTCCGTCCCGAAGATCAGTCGATCCGGGCCGGCGACGGCGAGCGCCTGGCGGAACACATCCGCCAACGTCAGGCCCGGCTGATATTTGATCCAGCCGTTCGAGCTGGACGTGTCGAGCAGTACGTTCGGGCACAGGTCGGCCACCATCAGCGCCTCGCGGAACATGCCGGCGCCAAAGTGCGGGATGATGAACGGCACGTGCGGGTAGGCGAGCGCGATCGCGTGGAGGTCGAGCGGATTGCTGAACCGCATGTCGAACGGGCTCGGCAGGCCGAGCTTCTTTCGCACCCCCACCGACAGCACGCCGCAGTGAACGAACACAGCGGTGCCCGGCCGGGCGGCCGCGACGTCGATCACGCGTCGCACGCGCTCGTCGCGCAACGGGTAGCGGTGCATGGCGGGGTAGAGGCAGATCGCGCGCAGGCCGTCGCTGTCGATCGCATACGCGGTGGAGACGGGCGCAGAGGGCTGCGTCGGATCGACCATGAAGAAGCCGACGAAACGATCGCGCTGACGCCGCAGCGCTGCACCGACCGACGGCGAGTCGCCCGGCATGCTCGCAATCAGCGCCGCGCGCGACACGCCCACGCGATCGAGCTCCGCGATCCAACGATCCGCGAGCGCTTCAGACGTCCCCGGCGCGTCCCACCCGAGCGCCGCCAGCGCCGCGTCCCCGCCGAGCGCGGCGAAGAACGGTGTCGAGAAGAAATGACAGTGGGAGTCGTTAAGCACAGGAAGAAGCTAATGCAGGAATGCAGGAATGCAGGAATGCAGAAATGCAGGAATGCAGGAATGCAGGAATGCAGGACAGGAGGCTCGTTGCATTCTTACATTTCCGCATTCTTGCATTAGATTTCTGCAACGATCGCCCTCGCCACGTCCTGCGTGGTGGATTTCCCGCCGAGGTCGGGCGTGCGGACTTTGCCGCTCGCGACAACACGTTCGATCGCGCCGAGGACTTTGTCGTGGAGATCTTTGCGTCCGAGATGCTCCAGCATCAGCGCGCCGGCCCACGTCGCGCCGATCGGATTGGCGATCCCCTTGCCCGCGATGTCCGGCGCCGATCCGTGGATCGGCTCGAACATCGACGGGTGCGTCCGCTCGGGGTTGATGTTCGCGCCGGGCGCGATGCCGAGGCTGCCCGAGATCGCCGATCCGATGTCGGTGAGAATGTCGCCGAAGAGATTCGACGTCACCATGACGTCGAGTGACTGCGGATGCGTGATCATCCGCGCCGCCAGCGCGTCGACGTGATACTTGCGGAAATCGATCGCCGGGTAGTTCTTCTGCACGCCCTCGGCGACCTCGTCCCACAGCGTCATCGAGTGCGTCAGCGCGTTGGACTTGGTCGCGCTCGCCAGCATCTTGCGCGGCCGCTTCGACGCGACTTCGAATCCGTACCGGACGATGCGCTCGATCCCGTGGCGGGTGAAGACGCCGACCTGCTGCGCGACTTCGTGCGGCGTGCCGCGATGGATACGACCGCCGACGCCCGAATACTCGCCCTCGGAATTCTCGCGCACGCAGACCATGTCGATCTCCGCCGCGGTCCGATTCCCGAGCGGCGACGTCAGTCCGGGCAGCAGTCGCATCGGCCGCAGGTTGACGTACTGATCGAACTTCTGCCGGATGGCGAGGATGAGTCCGGCCGATACGACGTCGGACACGCCGGGGAAGCCGAGCGCGCCGAGATAGATCGCATCGAACTTCGCGAGCTGCTCGAAGCCGTCCTCGTCCATCATGCGGCCGTGCTTCGAGTAGAACTCGCAGCCCCAGGGGAGCTCGGTGAACACGAGCGACATATCCGTGCCCCGCGTCGCCGCTTCGAGCGCGGCGACGCCGACGGGAAGGACTTCCTTGCCGATGCCGTCACCGGCGATGACGGCGATCCGAAACGACGACATGAGACGCTCCTGCAAAAAGAGTGACGAATGTTACGCGACCGCCAGCAGGGCAGCATACACCGATGCGATACTATTTGACCGCACGCGTTCGCCGGACCGGCGCGCGCCAGTGCACAGGAGACCAATCATGAAAACCCGGATTCATAGAATGCTGGCCGTCGCGGCGCTGGGCCTCGGCCTCGTCGTCGCACCGGTCCGCGCGTGGGCACAGGCGACGGGCCGGATTGCGGGCGTGGTCAGCGACACCAGCGGCGCGGTCGTGCCCGGCGCGACCGTCGACGCGACGAACCGCGCCACGGGGCTCACGCGGAGCGCCGTCACCGAGATTGACGGGGCCTACACGATTCCGCTGCTCAGTCCCGGCCTTTACGACGTGAAGGCGACCCTGAGCGGATTCCGCACGACGGTCCGCGAGAACGTCGAGGTGGTCGTCAACGAGACGGCGCGCATCGACGTGCGGCTGCAGGTCGGGTCGGTCGCCGAGCAGGTGACGGTGTCGGCGGCGGCGCCGCTGGTCGAAACGAAGAGCGCCACGCTCGGCATCGTCATCGATCAGAAGAAGGTCGTCGATCTGCCGCTCAACGGGCGCAACTTCACCCAGCTCGGCACGCTGATTCCCGGGGTCGTCGCGCCGCCTGGCGCGCTGGGCGGCGCGGACGGCAACGCGACGCCGGGCGGCTTCGGCAACGTGACCGGCGGGTTCAACGTCAACGGCATGCGCAACCAGTCGAACAACTTCCTGCTCGACGGCTCGCCGAACAACGACTCGTTCAACACCGGCTTCGTCCTGCGCCCGCCGCCAGACGCGATCGAAGAGTTCAAGATCCTCACGCATTCCTACGACGCCGAGTACGGCCGCAACGCCGGCTCGGTCGTCAACGTCGTCACCAAGTCGGGGACCAACGTCTTTCACGGGGGCGGCTGGGAGTTCAACCGCGACGACTCGCGGCAGGCGATGAACTACTTCGCGACGACGAAGCCGAACCTGAAGCAGAACCAGTACGGCGGATCGCTGGGCGGTCCGCTCCAGACGAATCGCGCGTTCTTCTTCGGCTACTACGAGGGCTTCCATAACCGGCAGGGTACGACCGACAACCGCGTCGTGCTCTCGCAGGCCCAGCGCGGCGGCGATTTTTCCGGCGGCGCGGCCATCAGGGATCCGCAGAACGGCCAGCCGTTTTCGGGCAACCTCATCCTCCCGGGCCGCATCAGCCCGATCGCGACGGCGATCCTGAATCAGTACATCCCGCTGCCGAACACGACGGGCAACCGCGTGGTCCGCTCGCCGGACGTGGAGGACGACCGCCAGCAACTCGGCGCGCGCGTGGACTACCGCGTCAACGAGGGCCACACGCTGCTGGCGCGCTACATGTACGGCCACACGAAGAACGTGAACCCGCTCGGCGGCTCCAATTTCTCGCCGGCCGGCAACACAGCCGTCGCGACGCTCCAGGACGTGATGGGGTCGGACACGTGGATCGTGAAGTCGAACATGATCAACGTCGCGCGGGCGAACCTGAACCGCATCAGCGCCCAGCCGAACGTCACGAGCGGCCTCGACCTGTCGTCGCTCGGTTTCAGGTACGCGGGCACCAGCGCGACCGCGGCCGGCCTGCCGTTCATCACCATCAACGGCTTCTTCACCGCCGGCGACGCGCAGCAGCCGTTCGCGAGCCGCACGAACAACGTCGTCAGCGTGAGCGACGATGTGACCTGGGTGACCGGGCGCCACGCGTACAAGTTCGGCGGCGAGATCCGCCGCGATCAGATCAAGGTGTCGTTCATCAATCGCCCGAACGGCGACTTCACCTTCACCGGCCAGTACACGGGCAACGCCGCGGCGGATTTCCTGCTGGGCCTGCCGGTCCAGTTCCGTCAGGGCAGCGGCGATCCGAACCTCGACGGCGCTTCGTGGGTCTACGGGCTGTACGCGCAGGACGAGTACCGCGTCGGCCCGCGGCTGACGCTGAACTACGGCGTGCGCTACGAGGTGAACCAGCCGTTCGCCGAGAGCCAGAACCACCTCAACGCGTTCCATCCTGGCCAGCAGTCGACCGTCCAGCCGACCGCACCGAAAGGCCTGGTCTATCCCGGCGACACGGGCGTGCCCGACGGCACCTACGACACGGACAAGAACAACGTCGCGCCGCGCGTCTCGGCCATCTGGGACGCGAGCGGTGACGGCCGCACGAGCGTGCGCGCCGCATGGGGCCTGTTCTACGACACGCTGCCGGGCCAGGGCGACTTCTTCCAGAACGGCACGCTCGCGCCGCCGTTCCAGCCGCTGACGCAGTTGGACTTCCCGGCGGCGATCCCGTTCGCGTCGCCGCTCGGCGGCGCGCAGCCGACCGGCTTCCCCGCGGGCCTGATCTTCATCGGCTGGGGCACCGACTTCGCGACGCCCATCGTGCAGCACTACAACGTCTCGGTGCAGCGTCAGCTCGGCAGTTCGTGGGGCGTGGAAGTCGGCTATGTCGGATCGCGCGGCAAGAACCTTCCGATCTTCATGGAAGTGAACCCGACGATCCCGATTCTCACGCCGGCGCCGGCCGTTGGGCCGCGGATCTTCCCGGCGTTCAGTCTCGTGCGCCCGACGTTCTCCGTCGCCGAGTCGTGGTACGACGCGCTGCAGGCCAGCGCGCGCATGCGGCCGTGGCACGGCTTGAACATGCTGGCGTCGTACACGTTCAGCCACGCGGTGGACGACGTGTCGGGCCTCAACATCGGCGGCGAGTCGCGGCCGATGCTGCCGGTGACGATCGGCGATCAGGCGTCGATCGACGCCGCGCTCGCGCGCGAGAAAGGCGACGCGCTGTTCGACGCGCGGCATCGTCTCGTTCTCAGCTTCGGCTACGCGCTGCCGCAGCTGGCCGGCAGCAGCCAGATCGCCAGGCTGGCGCTCGGAGGCTGGCAGGTGAACGGCATCATTCAGGGACAGACCGGCTTCCCGCTGACCGCGATCGAGCCGAATAACGTCTCGCTGACGTCGCTGACCAACCGGCCCAACATGACGTGTGATCCGAACGCGAGCGCGCCGGAGACGGCGGCGCAGTGGTTCAACACGAGCTGCTTCACGCGCCTGACGACGGCGGCCAACGGGGGACAGGTCGGCAACGAGCCGCGCAACGAGATCCGCGGACCGGGCTTCGCGCGCACGGACGTGTCGTTCTTCAAGAACTTCGGCGTCGGGACGCAGCAGCTGCAGCTGCGCCTCGAGGCGTTCAACGTGCTGAACCAGGAGCGCTTCGGTCAGCCCGGCAACCAGATCGGTTCGCCGACCTTCGGCGTCATCACGACGGCCGACGACGGTCGGATCGTGCAGCTCGGGATCAAGTACATGTTCTGAGGCGCGCGTCGCGTGTGAGGCCGCTGCTGTTTGTCAGGTCTTACGCGCCGGCGGCCGGCGTCGCGAGCAGGGTGCGGCGGGCGGCGAACGTGATGGTGAATCCGGCAACGGCGGCGCCCAATCCGGCCAGGGCGGGCGTGAATCGGCCGTACCCGGCTCCACTGGTGGCAACGTGCACGACGAGCGTGACGCCCACGCCGGCGGTGATGGCCGCCAGCACATCGGCGGTCGATGCGCCACGCATGTAGAGGCCGCTCAGGATCGGCACGAACAGGCTGACGCCGAGCAGCGTGTAGAAGACGCTGAGCAGGCCGATCACGGTCGGCGACACGATGGCGAGCGCCGTGCCGAGCGCGCCGGCCGCGATCGTCGTCGCCCGTGCGACGGCGAGAATCTGCGCCTCGTCCGCGCTGGGCGCGACGAACCGCTTATAGAGATCCTGCGAGAGCGACGTCGTGAGCATGAACAGCACGGCGTCCGCCGAGCTGAGCTCGGCCGAGAAGACGGCGGCCAGTCCGAGCGCGCCGATCCCCGCGGGCAAGCCGTGCATCAGGATCATCGGCAGCGCGAGATCGGGCGTCGCCAGTGTCGGGAAGCGCAGCCGCGCGATCATCCCGAGCACGACGGGCACGATCGCGTAGAGGAGCAAACCGGCGGCGTTCGCGCCGACGCCGATGCGCACCGCGCGATCATCCCTGGCTCCGTACAGTTTCTGCAGCAGGCCAGGCGAGACCACGAACGCCGGACCGAGCATCGCCAGGTACACCACGCCCGACGCGCCGCCCGACCAGAAGTTCCAGTAGGCGGCCGACGGCACCGGCATCGAGCGCACGGCCGGCCAGCCGCCCACCGCGGTCAGCGCGAGCGGCAGCGCGATGGCGAAGCCCGCCATCTTCACCGTCAGCTGGACCATGTTCACCCAGGCGCCGGACTTCAAGCCGCCCGCCGACGAATAGATCGTGATGAGCGCCCCGCCGATGACGCACCCGATCCACTTCGGCGCGCCGGCGACGACGTTGAGGATCGAGGCGATCGCGATGAGCTGGCCGGCGAGAATCGCCAGCGACCCGAGCCACAGCAGCACCGCGATGATGCCGCGCACGCTCGGGCCGTAGCGCCGTTCGAGGTAATCGCCCACGGTCCGCAGGTCGTGCGCCGCGGCGAGACGCCGGAGAGCCGGTCCGATCCAGAACGCCAGGAGTATCGATCCCGCGCCGGCGGATCCGACCCACCACCACGCGGCCAGACCGTCGCGATAGCCGAGGCCGGTGGCGCCCACGGTCGAGCCGGCGCCGATGTTGGCCGCGAGCATGGTCGAA
Source organism: Acidobacteriota bacterium (assembly GCA_016195265.1). Lineage (GTDB taxonomy): Bacteria > Acidobacteriota > Vicinamibacteria > Vicinamibacterales > CAVVIG01 > SRVP-36. Next base: position 97,214 of record JACPZW010000034.1, read on the forward strand.
AAGATCAGACCGGGGCCGAGCGTGCGTCCGGCGACGAAGAAGTCCTTCGCGCCTTTCACGTACCGCCCGATGGACAAGCCGAGCGCCACGAGGCCCGCGGAGTACGCGAGCAGCAGCGCCAGCTGGGGGGTCACTTCTTCAGATCGCGAACGGCCGGAATGTTCGGCAGTCCGGTCGCCTGCGTCACGGCCTGCACGAGCGCCTTGGCCATCGCGTCGGCGGCAAGCGCGCCGACGAGCGACACGTCCGCCTGGCCGTCCCAGCGGCCGGTGGCGAGCGAGAACACCGTGTCGCCGTCGCCCATCGTGTGCGACGGGAAGATCGCGCGCGCGTAGCCGTCGTCGCCCATCAGCGCCATGCGGCTAACCTCGGCCTTCGTCAGCTTTGCGTTCGTCGCGACGAGTCCGATCGTTGTGTTCTCGACGGCGCGCGGCGCGGCCGTCCGGCGCTGGATCAGGGCGCCGCTGCGCAGCAGCTGGCGCACGTCGGCGAGCGCGCCGTCCGCGTTGCGCGTGCCGGCGACGACTTTGCCCGTGTCGGCGTCGATGATGTCGCCGGCCGCGTTCACGGCGACGATGGCGCCGACGACGAGGCCATTGGGCATGCGCACGGCCGCGCTGCCGAGTCCGCCCTTCATCGATCCGCCGCCCCGGCCGCCCATCTTGCCGACGGTCGCGCCCGCGCCCGCGCCCACCGAACCCATCGGGACGGGCGCAGACGACGCGCCGGCCACGGCCTTGTAGCCGCAGTCCGCGCCCGGATGGTTGCGCGCGTTGTCGCCGATCGGCAGGTCGAAGAGAATCGCGGCGGGCACAATCGGCACTTTCGTCACGCGCACGTCCCAGCCAATCTTGTGCTCCTCGAGCCACTTCACGGTGCCGGTGGCCGAGTCGAGGCCGAACGCGCTGCCGCCCGACAGGACGACGGCGTTTACTTTGTCCACCATGTTGAGCGGATTCAGCAGATCCGTTTCGCGCGTGCCCGGCGCGCCGCCGCGCTGCGACACGCCGCCGGTGGCGCCGTCGCCGTCCACGAGAATCACCGTGCAGCCGGTGGTCCCGCCGGGAAGCGTGAAGTGGCCAACTTTGATGCCGTCCACCCCTGTCAGCGTCTCGTTCCCGGGCGCGAGCGCGACGGGCGGCATCGATCCGCGCTGCACGCTTGCAACGGCGGTGAGCGTCGCGGCCACCGTGAGGGTGGTGAGGGTGCGGAAGGTCATATATATATAAGGTTCGGCTATTGTAGGCCCAACCCATGCACGACATCGACCGCGTCGTCTCCGAGATCGATCGCGCGACCGACGAGATCGTCCAGTTCACGCGGGATCTCGTGCGGATTCCGACCGTCAACCCGCCGGGCGACGAGTACACGGCTTGCGCGGAATTTCTCGGCGGCCGTCTGAAGCGCGGCGGCTTCGACATCGAATACATCGCCGCCGACGGACGGCCCGAGCACACCCGCCAGCATCCGCGCGTGAACGTCGTCGGCACACGGCGAGGAACCGGCAGCGGTCCGGTCGTGCACCTGAACGGACATATAGATGTTGTCCCGCCGGGCGACGGGTGGAGCCTCGATCCCTTCGGCGGCGTCGTGCGCGACGGCCGGATCTTCGGCCGCGGCGTGTGCGACATGAAGGCGGGCATCGCCGCCGCGGTGTTCGCCGCCGAAGCGATCGCGCGCGCGGGCGTCAGCCTGCCGGGCACGATCGAGATCAGCGGGACGGTGGACGAAGAAAGCGGCGGCTTCGCGGGCGTCGCGCACCTGGCGCGGGTCGGGCGGATCGCGAAGAGCCGCACCGACTACGTGATCATTCCCGAGCCGCTCGACGTCGATCGCATCTGCATCGGCCACCGCGGCGTGTACTGGTTCGAGCTGACGACGCGCGGCCGGATCGCGCATGGCAGCATGCCGTTTCTCGGCGTCAGCGCGATCAGCGGCATGGCGCGGGTGCTCGACGCGATTCGACGCGACCTCGAGCCGGCGCTCGCGACACGAGTGACATCAATGCCGGTCGTGCCGGATGCGGCGCGCCACGCGACCATCAACGTCAACGCCATCGAAGGCGGGCAGCCGATCGATGGGATCCAGACGCCGTGCGTCGCGGACCGATGCCGCGCGGTCTTCGATCGGCGCTTTCTGATTGAGGAAGGCTTCGCGAGCGCGAAGAACGAGATCACGGCGCTCATCAACCGCGCGCTGTCGGCGATGCCCGGCGTCGAGCACGACGTGCGCGACCTGATGGTCGTCGAGCCGGTACGGACGCCAGACGGCTCGCCGCTGGTCGACGCGCTGGACGGCGCGATCGCGCGCGTGCTCGGGAAGCGGGCGACGCTCATCGCCAGTCCCGGGACCTACGATCACAAGCACGTGACGCGGATCGCGGGCATTGAGGACTGCGTGGCGTACGGCCCGGGCGAGCTCGAGCTGGCGCATCAACCGGACGAATCGTGCGGCATCAGCGACCTGGTCAATGCGACGAAGGTCATCGCGCTGGCGACGCTCGACCTGATGGGAATGTGACGAAAGGGGATTCGGGAATCCGGAATGCAAGCAATGCAAGAATGCCAAATGCAAAAGACGCTGTGCCGGAGATAGACTGAACGTGCATTCTTGCATTTCCGCATTCTTGCATTGACGACCACTGATCACATGAAAACCCAGTCTCTCGCCCTCATCGCCACGCTCTCCTTCTCCGCCTGTTCCGGTTCCGGCGGCATCGGCGCCGTGTCCTGTGGCGTCGCCGGGCCCGCGCCCATGGCGGCGTTGCAGCCGACGCTCGGCCAGTTGCCGTCGCCTGACATGGACGCGCTGCTCGCGCACGTGAAGAAGCTGTCGTCGGACGAGTTCGAAGGGCGTGGGCCCGGGACGAAAGGCGAGGAGCTGTCGGTCAGCTACCTGATCGACGAGTTCAAGAAAGTCGGACTGAAGCCCGGCAACACCGACGGCACGTACGTGCAGAAGGTTCCGCTTGTCGGCATCACGCCTGCGCCCGCGCCGCTCGTGTTCAAGAAGGGTGGCGCAACGCAGACATTCCAAACATTCCAAACATTGAAATGGAAAGACGACGTCGTCGCGTGGACCAAGCACGTCGCCGAATCCGCGAGCCTCGAGAATTCGGAGCTCGTGTTCGTCGGCTACGGCATCGTCGCGCCAGAGTTCAACTGGGACGACTACAAGGGCGTGGACGTGAAGGGCAAGACGATCGTCATGCTCGTCAACGATCCGCCGGTGCCCGATCCGGCGAATCCCAAGGAGCTGGATCCGAAGACGTTCGGCGGCAAGGCGATGACCTACTACGGCCGCTGGACCTACAAGTACGAGATCGCCGCGCAGAAAGGCGCCGCCGGGGCGCTGATCATTCACGAGACGATTCCCGCCGGCTACGGCTTCAACGTCGTCCAGGGGAAGACGGGCGAGCAGTTCGATCTTGTCACGCCGGACAAGAACATGGGCCGCGCGGCGATCGAGGGATGGATCTCGCTCGAGCAGGGCAAGAAGCTGCTCCAATCGGCGGGGCAGGATTTCGACAAGCTGAAGACGCTCGCGGCGACGCGCGACTTCACGCCGGTGCCGCTCGGCGCCACGGCGTCGATGACGATCAAGAACACGCTGCGCACGATCGACTCGAAGAATGTGATCGCGAAGCTCGAAGGCTCCGATCCGACAGGGAAGGACGAGTACATCGTCTACACCGCGCACTGGGATCATTTCGGCAAGGGGCCGGAAGGCATCTTTCACGGCGCCGAAGACGATGGGATCGGGTGCGCAGCGCTGATCGAGATGGCGCGGGCGTTCACGAAGCTGCCGGCGCCGCCGAGGCGGTCGATTCTGTTTCTCGCCGTGACGTCGGAGGAACAGGGCCTGCTCGGGTCGCAGTACTACGCCGTCACGCCGATCTACCCGATGGCGAAGACGCTCGCGGACCTGAACATGGACAGCTGGAACGTCCATGGGCGGACGAAGGACATGACGCTTGTCGGCTTCGGCGCGTCGGAGCTCGACGATTACGCGCAGACCGCCGCCGCGGAGCAGGGCCGCGTCGTCCACGGCGACGCCGAGCCCGAGAAGGGCTTCTACTACCGGTCGGATCACTTCAACTTCGCGAAGGAAGGCGTGCCCGCGCTCGATCCCGACGGCGGGACCGACTACATCGGCAGACCCGCCGACTACGCGCAGAAAACGCGCGACGACTGGACCGCGAACCGGTATCACACACCGAAAGACGTCGTGCTGCCCGACTGGGACCTCACCGGCACGCGCGAGGATTTGAAGGTGCTGTTCGCCGTCGGCTACCGCGTCGCGCAGGCGGACAAGTATCCCGAGTGGAAGCCCGGCAACGAGTTCAAAGCCAAACGCGAGGCTCAGCTGAAGAAGTGAATAGTCACGAAGATCACGAAGAACACGAAGAAGAGATACGGAAGTACCTGAACTGAAAGCAGGCGGGATATGGCGCTCGACACAGCAAGGAAGCCGATGACCGGGGAAGAGATGATCGCGCTCTCGCGGAAGCACACGCTCTTCGAGTGGACCGCGCAGTCGAAGGTGGATCCCATTCCGGTCGCGCGCGCGAAGGGGATCTACTTCTGGACGCCCGAGGGCAAGCGGTTCATCGACTTCAACAGCCAGCTGATGTGCGTCAACATCGGCCACGGCGACGAGCGCGTGATTCGCGCGATCCACGAGCAGGCGTCCGTGCTCGCGTACGCGAATCCCTTCATGGCGACCGAAGCGCGCGCGCGGCTCGGCGCGAAGCTCGCCGAGATCACGCCGGGCGACATCGACGTCTTCTTCTTCACCAACGGCGGCGCCGAAGCGAACGAGAACGCGATCAAGCTCGCGCGCATGGCAACCGGCCGCCACAAGATCCTCGCGCGGTACCGGTCGTATCATGGCGCAACGGCGGGCGCCATGATGCTGACCGGCGACCCGCGCCGCTGGGCATCGGAGCCCGGCATGCCCGGCGTCGTCCACGTCCTCGATCCGTATCACGGCATCGAGCGCGGCTGGGACTCGGCCGATCAGTCGCTGTCGATGATCGAGGAAGTGATCCAGCTTGAGGGGCCGCAGACCATCGCCGCCTTCATTCTCGAAACCGTGACCGGGACCAACGGCGTGCTCGTCCCGCCGGACGGCTACATGCAGGGCGTGCGCGCGCTGTGCGACAAGTACGGCATCCTGATGATTTGCGACGAGGTGATGGCCGGCTTCGGACGCACCGGCGAGTGGTTCGCCGTCGATCATTGGAAAATTGTTCCCGACATCATCACCATGGCCAAGGGCCTGACGGCCGCCTACGTGCAGCTCGGCGCCGTCGGCATGCGACGCGCGATCGCCGACAAGTTCACGGACAAGGTGTTCTACGGCGGCCTGACGTACAACAGCCATCCGCTGGCGTGCGCGGCGGCGCTGGCGGCGATCAAGGTGTACGAGGACGACAAGCTGATCGACAACGCAAAGAGGATGGGCGCGTTGATGGCGGATCTCATGACCGATCTCGAGCTGCGTCATCCGTCCATCGGCGCGGCTCGATCGATCGGTCTGTTCGGCCTCGTCGAGCTCGTCAGCAATCGCGCGAAGAAGACGCCGCTCGCGCCGTTCAACGGCACGTCCGAGCCGATGACCGCGCTCGCGAAGTTCTTCCGTCAGGAAGGGCTCTACACGTTCGTCCGCTGGAACACGTTCTTCACGAACCCGCCGCTGTGCATCACGGAAGCGGAGCTGCGCGAAGCGTTCGCGATCATCGATCGCGGTCTCGAGATTACGGATAAAGCCGTCACTTAGAAGTGTGAAGTCGGAAGGGTCAAATCTGAAGACACCCAATCTGAAATCTGAATTCTGAAATCTGCAATTACTTGCCCGGCCGCCACGGGCGCTTGTTGAGATCGCGCGCGAGCAACAGCTTCAACGTCAGCCGATCGGTCGCGTCGGTGAGGCCGACGCCGACGCCGGCCTCGACGTCCAACGATCCGAACGTGTGGTTGACGACGCCGTACAGTTGGTGCGCCTGCTCGCCGCCCGAGGCGGGATTCACGAACGTGCCGTAGTCCGCGTACTCCTCGACAGCGAGGGCCCACCCAGAGTCGAAGTTGTAGGCAATGCGCGTCGCCGGGACAAAATTCAAGTTCTTCAACCCGTCGTACGACGTGTCGAAGATGGGGTTGATGATGATGTCCCACAGCTTCAGATGCCATCCGATGATCGGCCGCACTTCCGACGTGAAGCGCGTCTCGTCCCATCGCGCCGCGTTGTAGCTGAATTCGAAGTTCGCGCCGTAGAAAAAGCGGCGGTCGTCGGCCTTCGGCACGGCGAACAGCAGGCGCAGCTTGGTGCCGTCGATGCCCCAGCCTTCGTTCTTGTCGTGCGTGTAGAGCGGAAGGTACAGGCCGGCCTCGAACCACTCCGTCACGCCGTAGGCCCATTCGGTGACGCCGTTGAACGATTTATCGGCCACGACCGCGCCGGGAAACGCGCTGGCGTCCACGCCTTTCGGCGTGAAGTTGTTGTGCCACGTCAGATTGAAGATGCCGGGCGCCGCAAGGCCGCCGTCGTACACCTGGATTTCATCCGTCTGCGCCCTCACCGGTCGCGAAACCGCCATCATCGTTGCGACTATGACTGCCGTCAGGACTCGCATAATCGGACGGGATTGTAACCGATCGATATACTCACACTCGACGTGAGCGTCACCGTTTCGCTGCTCGCCCTCGCCTTCCTGATGCTGGCCGCGTACCGCGGCTACAGCGTCATCCTGTTCGCCCCCGTGGCCGCGCTCGGCGCGGTACTGCTGACGATGCCGGGCGCGGTGCTTCCGGCGTACAGCGCCCTGTTCATGGAGAACATGGCGACGTTCGTCCGCAATTATTTTCCCGTCTTCATGCTCGGCGCGATCTTCGGCAAGGTGATCGAGCTGTCCGGGTTCGCGAAGGCCCTCGCCGCCGGCATCAGCCGCGTCGCCGGCAGCGGACAGGCGATGCTGGGCGTCGTCGTGATCTGCGCCCTGATGGTCTACGGCGGCGTCTCGGTGTTCGTCGTCGGCTTCGCGGTCTATCCGTTCGCGGCCGAGCTCTTTCGCGCGGCGAGCATCCCGAAGCGCCTGATCCCCGCGACGATGTCGCTCGGCTCGTTCACGTTTGCGATGGACGCGCTGCCGGGCAGCCCGCAGATCCAGAACATCATCCCGACGACGTTCTTCGGCACGACCACGATGGCGGCGCCCATCCTCGGACCGATCGGCGGCGTGTGCATCTTCGCGGCCGGCATGGCGTACCTCGAGTGGCGGCGCCGAGCCGCAGCATCCGAACATGAAGGGTACGGGCGCGTCCACATCAACGAGCCGGAGCCTGTCGACGCGCACGCGCTCGTGTCGCCGATCCTCGCGTGCCTGCCGCTGGCGGTCGTCGCGACCGCGAACATCCTGTTCACGCTGCTCATCCCGCGCTGGTACGGCGCCACGGCGACGCTGGCGCTGACGGCCGCCGCGAAGCCGCTCCTGCTGGACGTCTCGCGGCAGGTAGGGATCTGGGCGGTCGAGGCCGCGCTCGTGCTCGGCATCGCGACGGTCGCGATCTTCGCGTGGACGCGCGTGGCCGCCACGTTCGTCGCCGGCACGCACACCGCGATCACCGGATGCCTGCTGGCGTCGATCAATACGGCGTCCGAGTTCGGCTTCGGCGCGGTGATGGCGGCGCTCCCGGGATTCGCGGCGATTCAGGCGACGCTGCAGACGATTTCGAATCCGCTGGTGAACGAGGCCGTCACGGTCACGACGCTCGCGGGCATGACCGGGTCGGCGTCGGGCGGGCTGAGCATCGCGCTCGCCGCGATGGCCGATCAGTTCAAGGCGTCGGCGCTCGCCGCGCACATCCCGCTGGACGTGCTGCACCGCGTCGCCGCGATGGCCGCCGGCGGGATGGACACGCTCCCGCACAACGGCGCGATTATCACGCTGCTGGCGATCACGGGCCTGACGCACCGGCAGTCGTACGGCGACATTTTCGCGATCACCTGCATCAAGACCAGCGCGGTCTTCGTGGTGATCGCCGTGTATTACCTGACGGGGATCGTTTAGAGTTTTGATGGCTGGCTTGCCCCGCCGAAACGGTCGCAGCCGCGAAGGCGGGTGGCGGGTGGCTGGTGGCTGGATGAGACGAACTATTTCAAGGCCGTCCTGGCCCTCGGCGAGCTGCGGCAGGGCCACCTCTCGACCGCAGTCTTTCACATGTCGTGGAACAGCGCGCGTCCCGGACTGGCGGCGCTGCAGCTGATTCCCGCCGCGCTCCAGTCGATCCCGTTCGCCTTCGGCATTTCGCCCTCCAATCCGTATTCGCTCCTGATTCCCGTCACGTTCAACGCGATCGCGTCGCTGGTCATCCTGGCATTACGAGACGTTCCCGGCGTACGGATTCGAGGGGTTGAAGCCCGACCAGCGGGCGGAGGCAGCGCGGCGGCGCCTCGAACTCCGCGTCTACGAGCCGGAATGAGGCGCGATGATCCGCAAACATTCACTCATCGTCGTTGTCGCTCTCACCGGTCACCTCGTGTTTCCCTGACGCACTCGTTCATCGCTTGAAAACCACAGCCGCGGCCGGTATGGTAGGCGGACTCACGCCCAACATGCGAGGTTCTGCATGGCTGTGTCGACGGTACCGGTAGCCTTGGTTCGGCGACGATTCGGCGAAACGGCGCGGCGCGACGTGTGGTGGATCAAGCCGCTCCTGGTATTCCTCGGATTGTCGACCTTCCTCGTCTACGCGACGTGGGCGGCGTTCCAGAACGAGCACTACGTCTTCGGACCGTACATTTCGCCGTTCTACTCGCCGGAAATCTTCGGCGTGTCGGCGCACAGTTGGTTCGGCCCCAAGCCGCTGTCGTGGCCTGGGTGGCTTCCGTTCTCTCCGGCGCTCTTCATCCTGCCGATTCCCGCGGCGTTTCGATTCACCTGCTATTACTACCGCGGCGCCTACTACAAGGCCTTCTGGGCCGATCCGCCGTCGTGCACCGTCGGAGAGCCGCGTTCGACCTACTGGGGCGAGAATTCGTTTCCGCTCATCCTGCAGAACGTACACCGCTACATGCTTTTCATTTCGGTCTGGATCCTTCTGATCCTGGGCATCGACGTGTGGGAAGCGCTGTGGTTCACCGATCCGGCGACCGGCGCCGTGTCGTTCGGCGTCGGCGTCGGCACGCTGGTCCTGGCGACGAACGTCGCACTGTTGAGCGGGTATCTCTTAGGCTGCCACTCGATGCGCCACGTCGCCGGCGGCTGCGTCGACCAGCTCTCGCGCGCGCCGCTCGGCGTGCGCGCCTACGACTGCGTGAGCTGCCTCAACCGCCGGCACATGCTGTGGGCCTGGACCAGTTTGTTCGCCGTCGGCTTCGCTGACCTGTACGTCCGCCTGTGCTCCATGGGCGTGTGGTCGGACGTCAGGATCTTCTGATGCCGGAATACCAGACGCACGAACACGACGTGCTCGTCATCGGCGCAGGTGGAGCTGGATTGAGGGCCGCGATCGAGGCCTCAGCAGGCGGCGTCTCGGTCGGACTCGTCTGCAAATCCCTTCTCGGCAAAGCGCACACGGTGATGGCCGAGGGCGGCATCGCGGCGGCCCTTGCCAACGTGGACGATCGCGACAACTGGAAAGTCCACTTCGCCGACACCATGCGCGGCGGCCAGTACGTGAACAACTGGCGCATGGCCGAGCTGCACGCGAAGGAGGCGCCCGAACGCGTCCGCGAGCTCGAGGCGTGGGGCGCGGTCTTCGATCGCACGCCGGACGGGCGCATCCTGCAGCGGAACTTCGGCGGCCACAGGTATCCCCGGCTCGCGCACGTCGGCGATCGCACCGGCCTGGAGTTGATCCGCACGCTCCAGGATCACGGCATCCATCAGGGGATCGACGTCCACATGGAGTGCACGATCGTGACCCTGCTCAAGGACGGCGGCCGCGTCGTCGGCGCGTTCGGGTACGAGCGCGAACGCGGCCGCTTCAAGCTGTTTCGCGCGAAGGCGATCGTGCTGGCGACCGGCGGCATCGGCCGCGCCTACAAGATCACGAGCAACAGCTGGGAATACACGGGCGACGGCCACACGCTCGCCTACGATGCCGGCGCGGAGCTGGTGGACATGGAGTTCGTGCAGTTCCATCCCACCGGCATGATCTGGCCGCCGAGCGTTCGCGGCATTCTCGTGACCGAAGCCGTGCGCGGCGAAGGCGGCGTCCTGAGGAACAGCGAGGGCCGCCGGTTCATGTTCGACGAGATCCCCGAGAACTATCGAACGCAAACCGCGGACAACGAAGAAGAGGGCTGGCGCTACACGCAGGGCGACAAGTCCGCGAGGCGGCCCCCGGAGCTCCTGACGCGCGACCACGTCAGCCGCTGCATCATGCGCGAGGTCAAGGCCGGCCGCGGCAGCCCGCACGGCGGGGTGTTCCTGGACATCGCGTGGATCAAGGCACGGATTCCGAACGGCGCCGAGCACATCAAGAAGAAGCTGCCGAGCATGTACCACCAGTTCAAGCAGCTCGCCGACCTCGACATCACGCAGGAGCCGATGGAAATCGGCCCGACGACGCACTACATCATGGGCGGCGTGAAGGTGGACGCGGACACACAGATGTCGAGCGTGCCCGGCCTGTTTGCGGCGGGCGAGTGCGCGGCCGGCATCAACGGGGCAAATCGCCTCGGCGGCAACTCGCTCTCCGACATCATCGTGTTCGGCAAACGCGCCGGCGAGTTCGCGGCGAGGTTTGCGAAGACGGCGCCGAGCGCGGCGGTCGACGCGCGGCAGATCGATGAAGCGGCGCGGACGGCGCTCGAACCCTTCGAGCGCGGCACCGGGGGCGAGGGGCCGTATCAAGTGCAGTATGCGCTGCAGGAGATGATGCAGGACCTCGTCGGCATCGTGAGAACGGAATCCGAGATGCAACGCGCGCTCGAAGGTCTCGGCCCGCTGCGGGCACGGGCGAACCGGGCCGGTGTCGGCGGCCATCGGGAATACAACCCGGGCTGGCACGCTGCGCTCGACCTGCACAGTCTGTTGACGGTCTCGGAAGCCATCGCGCGGTCGGCGATCGAGCGGCGCGAGAGCCGCGGCGGCCATTTCCGCGACGACTATCCGAACAAGGACGCGAGCTTCGGGATGTTCAACATCATCGTTCGCAAGGGACGGGAAGGCCGGATGGAAGTCTCACGTGCACCGATTCCGGAAATGCCAGATGAGCTGAAGAGAATCATTGAGGAGATGAAGTAGTGGAAATGCAGGAATGCAGGAATGCAGGAATGCAAGAATGCAGGAATGCAAGAATGCAGGAATGCAGGAATGCAAGAAATGCCCGAAACGCATTCGTGCATTTGTGCATCCGTGCATTAGACGAGGTTGCATGGCCACAGCGACGTTTAGAATCTGGCGTGGTGATGCGCAAGGCGGGAAGTTCCAGGACTACCAGACCGGCGTGTCCGAAGGCATGGTGGTGCTCGACGCGGTGCATCAGATCCAGGCCGACCAGGCGAACGATCTGGCCGTACGCTGGAACTGCAAGGCGGGCAAATGTGGATCTTGCTCGGCCGAGGTGAACGGCGACCCGCGCCTGATGTGCATGACCCGGCTCAACCAGCTCGATCTTGCCCAGCCTGTCCGCATCGAACCGATGCGCGCGTTTCCGCCGATCAGAGATCTCGTCACCGACGTGTTGTGGAATTTCGGTGCGAAGAAGAGCATCAGGCGGTTCACGCCGCGCCCTCCCGATGCGCCCGATGGCACGTGGCGCATGGCGCAAGTGGACGTCGAGCGCGTGCAGGAGTTCAGGAAGTGCATCGAGTGCTTTCTCTGTCAGGATGTCTGCCACGTGCTTCGCGAGCACCGGCTGTTCGACGAGTTCATCGGGCCGCGCCATCTCGTGTACGCGGCGGCCCTGGAGATGCATCCGCTCGACACGGAGAACCGTGCGCGCGATTTGAAGCGCACGCACGGCGTCGGCTACTGCAATATCACGAAGTGCTGCACCAACGTCTGTCCCGAGGGCATCACGATCACAGACAACGCGATCATTCCGTTGAAGGAGCGCGTGATCGACCAGCTGTACGATCCGGTCGCGAAACTGTTCCGAATGCTGCGGAGGTCGCCATGATGTTTGAACTCAAGACGCTCTCACCGGACGCCGTGCCCAGGGCGCTGGCGAAGGCGGAGCGCTATCGGCTGCTCAACGAACCTGGAGAGGCCGAAAGCATCTGTCTGGACGCCCTTGAGGCGGACCCGGAAAACCAGGACGCCGTGGTGATGCTGTTGCTGGCGCTCACGGACCAGTTCGACGAGGACGCGACAACTCCGGTGACCGAGGCCTGGAATTGCGCGGAGCGGATCCGTGACGCGTACGACCGCGCCTACTTCACTGGAATCATCTGGGAGCGGCGGGCCAAAGCGCGGCTCCGGCGCGGCGTGCCGGACGCCGGACCGCGCGCCTACGAGTGGCTGCGCGAGGCCATGACCTGGTACGAACGGGCCGCGGCGGTTCGGCTACCCGGCAACGACGATGCGCTGCTTCGGTGGAACACGTGCGCCCGCCTGATCATGCGTGACCGCCGGCTGGTGCCGGCGTCCGACGAACGTGGCGAGCCGCTGATGCTGGAATGACATGAGAATTTCAGAGTTCAGAGTTCAGAGTTCAGATTCACGATTCCTGATTTCAGGATTGCTGTTCGGGCTTCTGGCTCTTCAGGGATCCGCGCAGGGTCCCGCGTTCACGTATCAGCGCGTCATGATCCCCGTGCGCGACGGCGTGCATCTGGAAACGGTGATCCTCACGCCGATAAAGGCGAGCGGTCCACTGCCGATTCTCTTCCGGCGCACGCCGTATGGAGTGCCGGCGAACGCGAACGGCATGGGCAGCGCCGCGCTCAAGGACCTCGTCAACGACGGCTACATCTTCGTCGTTCAGAATCTGCGCGGACGGTTCGGATCGGAAGGAACGTTCGAGCTGTCGTCGAAAGTGAACGTACAGAATCCCACAGCCACGAGCGAGACGACCGATGCCTACGATTCGATCGACTGGCTGGTGAAGAACGTGCCGCACAGCAACGGCAACGTCGGCATGTACGGAGTGTCGTACGACGGCCTGACGGCGGCGATGACGCTGCTGCACCCGCATCCGGCGCTTAAGGCGATCTCCGAACAGGCGTCGCCGGCGGATCAGTGGATGAACGACGATGACCACCGGTTCGGTGCGCTGCGGGAAAGCTATGCGTTCGAGTACGCGGTGTACGAGCAGGCGGACAAGAACGCCAACACGCATTTCGCGTTCGAAACCTACGACACCTACTCCTGGTATCTGAATCTCGGTCCGCTGTCGAACATCAACGCGCGCTATCTGCACGGCTCGATTCCGTACTGGAACTCGATCGTTTCGCACCCTGATTACGACGCCTTCTGGAAAGCGGAAGCCTGGGTGAATC
>JACPZW010000035.1 GCA_016195265.1 Acidobacteriota bacterium
CCTCCCACGCGCCCAGAAAGCCGGACGGCGATTGTCGACGTTCGCTTGGGGAATGGCTCGACATCCCCAGCGTAAGTACCGATTTCCGGAGAAATGTACAAGAGGAATCTCACGTCAGCGAATTTCCGAAAGGCATTGGGCTTAGGCCGCCCGCCGCAGCCACCCACCTATCTGAGCCAAACGCGCTGGGGATTCAAACCCGTGCTACGGCGGAGAACCGGCCCAGTAGTCCGGTGATCGCCGATTTGGTAAACAGTACGCGTGCCGATTCAAGCGGTCGGTGCAACGATCTCCGCTACTGTCCGGCAGACGATTGCGCGCGCTCCGCGAGCAGCCGCTCGACGAGCGCCGTAATCTCTTCCTTGGCTTCCGTGTGGAACTTCCCGCTCGCCGCGCCCGGGAATCCCGCGTGCGCGCTGCGGACGCGACCGTCGCGCCCGAGGAAGAACGTCGTCGGGAACGAATTCAGATTCACGCCCTGCGGCACCTTCTCGTTCAGCTGGCTGGGCTCGCCGGGCAGGAGCACGGTGTATTCGATGCCGTACTTCTTGATGAACGCCTTCACGCGCACGGGGTTCTTCAGCTGCGCCTCTTCCTCGAACGACAGCTCGACCACTTCCAGACCGCGGCTCTTGTACTTCTTGTAGAGCTCCACGAGGAACGGCGTTTCGTCGTGGCAGTTCGGGCACCAGCTGCCGCCGATGCTGACGACCAGCACCTTGCCCTGGAAACGCGCGTCGGTGTTGGACACGAGCTTGCCGCTGAGATCCGGGAAGCTGAAGCGCAGCGGCTCGCTCGGATCCTTGACGCTGGTAAAGCGCGTGGGATCGGATGGCTGCGGTAGACCCTTCGCGAGCGCCTGCTCGGCACGCACGGCGCTCAGAGCCGCGCTGGCATTCTGGACGACCGACAGCGTGTTGTCGGCATTCAGTGTCAGTTCCAGGCGCGCCGGACGCATGCCCGAGAAATGGCTCAGGACGAACTTGCCGTTCTTGTACGACCCGGTCAGCGCGCCCGTGTCGCCGTCGATGCGCAGAATCGACGCCGACACTTCGGCGCCGGCCTGCCGGACGATGAGATGCCAGGCCGACTCGCCTTTCGAGCTGGTCGTCGGAATGGTCCAGAGTCCGGCAATCGACGGGATGTCCTTGTCGCCAACTGGCGCCGGCGCGAAGCGCTTCGCGCTGAACGGATACGGAGTGCCGCGCGTGCCGCGCCCGTACTGGCCTTCGAGTTTGCCGTCTCTCAGGGTCGCTTCGAGCGTCGTGCCGAGCTCGTCGAAGCTGAGCCGCAGAGCGCCGTTCGAGAACGTGCCGGTCGTCGACGTCACCTTCTCGTCGCCGTTGAAGAACGATCCTTTGACGCCGGAGCCCGAACCGGAGAATTCCATCCGGAACGGAATCTCGAGACCGGCGTTGTTGACGATGACGGTGGCGTCCCACATGCCAGCGAGGGACTGCGCGCCGGCAGGCGCCGGCCGCGCGATAAGGCTGAACATCACGGCCGCGGACAGAAGCAAGGTCTTCGTTTTCATTTCAAGACTCCCTGAAAAAAACAAAAGCCCGGGAACTGGAACTCCCGGGCCTGCTGCGCTGAATCTGAACGTCCCGCTGCGACGCTGTTACATCCTGCGACTCGTTGCGGCGGCCCAATTCAATTCGACGCGGGCAAGGCCGGAGAGGTCCCCGGCCGGGCAACACGAGCATTTGCAACAGCGGACGACGTTCATGTGCGCGTAGTGTAGCATGAAGCGTGCGCGCCTTCGTCCTGCGGCTCGCTCTGACCGGCGCCGTGACGGCCGCAACCCTGCACGCGCAGCAGCCCACCGCTCCCGCCCCGCAGGGCTTCCGGGACACGCACCCCTTCCGCTCGGGCGTCGAAGTCACCACCATCACGGCGACCGTACTGGACAAGGACGGCCACCTCATCACCGGCCTGCCGCGCGAAGCCTTCGAGGTGTACGAGGACAACATCCGCCAGCCGATCACGAACTTCACGCACGACCGCGTGCCGATCGGCCTGGGCGTGCTGCTGGACATCAGCGACAGCATGTTCGGCAAGCGGATTCAGGACGCGCGCGCCGCCGTCGATCGCTTCCTGTTCGATCTGCTCGATCCGTCCGACGAGTTCTTCTTGATGGCGTTCAACCACCGGCCGCGGCCGATGACCGGCTGGACGCGCGCGCGGGCCGAGGTCGAGCGGGCGCTCGAGTCCCTCAAGCCGTCGGGCGGGACGGCCATCTACGACGCGATCGTCGAGGCGCTGCCGATGATCGACCGGCGCGAGCGCGATCGGGCCGCGATCGTCGTCATCTCGGACGGGGCCGATACCGCGAGCAACGCGACGCTCCGCGACCTGCACACGGCGCTCCTGCGCAGCGACACGTTCGTCTACGCCATCGCGATCGATCCGCCGGATCGCCGCGCCATCAACACGAGTGTGAACGTCCAGGCGCTGCGCGAGATCACCTCCGAGAGCGGCGGGCGGACCGAGGTCGTCCAGTCGTCCGAGAATCTGAAGGACGCGACCGCGCGGATCGCCGAGGAGCTCAACCGCCAGTACATGCTCGGCTACGTGTCGCCGCACCCCGCCGACGGAGAGTTCCACAGCATCCGCGTGAAGATCACCGGCACCGACCACCGCGTCCGCGCGCGCAACGGCTACGTCGCGACGCCCCTGACCCGCCCGAAGCTGTGAAGAGACGTCGGGTGCCGGGTGCGGGGTGCGTGGTGCGGGGTGCCGTGCTGGGTGCCGGCTTCGCGGTGCTGGGCGCGGGCTTCGCGGTGATCGGTGCCTGGTGCGAGGCTAGCCCCGCCGAAGCGGGCGCAGCCCGCGAAGGCTGGGTGCTGGGTGCCGACGGGATTGAGATCACCGCGCGATCCCGGGCGATGCAACCTGGCGAGCTCGTCGTGCTGAATATCACGCTCCCCCAGCATGCTGACCGCGTGACTGTTCGCGCCTTCGATCGCGACGCCGTGACGTTCGCCGACAACGACCGCCAGTGGCGCGCGCTCGTCGGCATCGATCTCGACGTCAAGGCCGGCACCTATCCCATCACGGTCGATGCGGGCGGACTCCACGCCAGCTACGACCTCGCGGTCGCGCCGCACAGGTTTCCGACACGGCGCCTGACCGTCGATCAGGTGTTTGTCACGCCGCCGGCCTCTGAAGAAGCGCGCATCGCGCGCGACGCGAAACTCCTGGCCGACACGTGGACGTCTCCCTCGCCGCGGCGGCTGTGGACCGACCACTTCGTCCGGCCCGTGCCCGGCGCGGCCAACAGCGCGTTCGGCTCGCGCAGCATCTTCAACGGCAAGGCGCGCACGCCGCATGGCGGCGCCGACTTCATGAGCCCCAGCGGCACGCCGATCCACGCCCCGAACGCCGGCCGCGTGGTCCTCGCCCGCAACCTCTACTATTCGGGCAACACGGTCGTGATCGATCATGGGCTCGGCCTGTTCTCGATGCTCGCGCACCTGTCCGCGATCGACGTACATGAGGGCGATCGCGTGGACGCGGATCAGATCGTCGGCAAGGTCGGCGCCACAGGCCGCGTCACCGGCGCGCATCTGCATTGGGCCATTCGGGCCGGCGGCGCGCGCGTCGATCCGCTCGCAGTTCTCGCGTTATTGGGGGATTGATGCCGGGTCCCAAAGGACCCGGCCTACATCTCCGCGCGGGACGTAGGGCGGGTCCTTGCGGTAGTAGTCCTTGCGGTACGTAGGGCGGGTCCTTTCGGACCCGCCAGACAGCCGGGTCCATAGGACCCGGCCTACGTACGCAGTCGTGTCGTCACAACCGCACCAATACACATTCCGCAGGCAGACCGGTCGCCCGCGCAATCGCCGTGGCATACAGCGAGATCTGCCGGCGGTACCGGTCCTCTCCGTCTTCCGCGATCTCGCGATCGGTCTTGTAATCGACGACGATCCAGCGCCCGTTGTCTTCGAACGCGAGATCGACCACGCCCTCGACGAGCGTGCCGTCATCGAGCGTGCACGTCACGGGCGTCTCCCGACGGCAGACGCCGCGCGCCTCGGCGGCGCGCGCGCGCGCCAGCAGATCGTGTTGCAGGACGCGCGCGGCCACGTCGCGGGCGGCACGCGCGTCTTCTTCCGTCAAGCCCAGCACACGCGCCTCGACGCGCGCGCGGTCCGCGAGCGCGCGGAAGTCTGAAGTTGGAAGGCTGAAGTCTGAGGACGCCAGGATCGCATGTACGAGCGTGCCAAAGCCCGCGCCACCCGATCGCTCCGCATCGCTGGAAGAGCGTAAGTCGATAGTCTGTAGTCGGGAGTCGGGAGTCGTCTCACGCTCCTTCAGGTTTCCAACTTCCACCTTTTCACTTCGCTCCCGGGCGGTTTCAACCACAAGCGATGGCACAGCTCCCGCCGCGCGAGCATCCGCGCGCTTGAGCTGCCAGCGGTCGTACTTGCTGCGCCCGTCGCCGACGATACTCCTCGGGACGTCTTTGACGATGAGATCTTCGCGACGGACGCCGAAGGTTGGCTTCAGGCCGAGATCGAGCGCGCTCGGATCCCACCAGACGACCGAGTAGCCCGCATCGAACGTGTGCTGCCCCGGCGCGACCGTCGTCGGGCTCGCGACCTCGTCGTTCGGCCGCCGCACGACGGAGTCCTTCGACTTGAACGCGGGACACTTCGGCCCGCGCTTCCCGTCGCGTCGCGACGCCGCCGGCGGATACAGCGCGGTGTTGAGCGGGCTGATCCAGCCGCCCTCCCATGGATCGTCGCCGATCGCCGGGACGACGAGCAGATCCTTCGCGCGCGTCGCGGCGACGTAGGCCAGGCGCACGCCCTCGGCTTCGTCGCGCGCGACTTCTTCCTGTTCGTGCTGGTGCAGCTCGTGCGGCGCCCAGCCGCCGATCTTCGTCGCGCACAGCCCGCGCGACGCGTCAAGGTGGCGGCTCGCGTCGGCGCGGCTCATGCGGCACGTCAGGTCCGCGAGGATGACAACTTTGAACTCGAGGCCCTTCGCCTTGTGGACCGTCATCAGCCGCACGCCGTCGCTGCCCTCCTCGAGGATCGGCGCCTCGGCGGCGTCTTCGGATGCCGCGTCACGCAGCTCGTCGATGAAGCCGCGGAACGAAATCCCGCCGCCCGCCTCGTACTGCCGCGCGAGCTCGGCGATGTGCAGCACGTTCGCCAGCGCCTGCTCGCCGGCAGGACGCAGGATGAGGCCGACGTGCGCGCGCGTTTCGGTCAGCAGGCGGCCGATGGTGTCGGCGACGGGACGGTAGTTGCGCCCGCGGTGCAGCTGCTGCAGCGCGCGGAGCGCGGCGGCGATCGGCATCAGGTGCGCCGTCGGCTCGCCGGTCAGCACGAGATCCTGGCCGCTGTTGCCGCCGAGCTCCTTGGGCACGCGGAACGGATGAAACGCCCCGAAGCGATGCCGGAACTCGAGCAGCGGCTCGTCGTCGATCGCGAAGAGCGACCCCTTCAGCGCCGCAAACACCGACAGCTCGTCGTCCGGCCACTCGATCGCCGCCAGCGCCGCGCGGATCGTCTCGACTTCTTCGCGGCCGTGAAACGCTTTGCCGCCGACGAGCAGGTGCGGCACGCCGCGCGCTTCCATCGCGTCCACGTACTGGCGCGTCACATCCTCGCCGAAGGTGACGAAGCGGCGGAACAGGACGGCGATGTCGCGCGGCTGGATGCCCCAGCCGTTCTTCTCGTCGACCAGCCAGGCGATGAACGCGCCGACGGCGTCCGGCAGCGACGCCTCGATCGCCTTCGGCGACGCCTTCAGCGGACCGCGCTTCGAGTACGGCTCGGGCACCGGCAGCACGACGATGGCGGGCTGCGAGTCGTCGCTCTGGCGCGACTCGGACAGCGGGACGTAGTCCGCCTGAAGGGAGTACCGGTCGCCCGTCATGATGGGCGTAAACGCGGCGTTGACGAATCGCTGGATCGCCGGCACGCTCCGGTAGCTTGTCGTCAACTGGAGTACGCGACCGCCGGCGTCTCTCAACTGATCGCGCACGCGCCAGTACGTCTCGACGTCGGCGCCGCGGAAGCGATAAATGGCCTGCTTCGGATCGCCGACGATGAACAGCTTGCCGGGCACGTTGCCGGCGAGCAGGAGCAGGATCTCGGCCTGAATCGGATCCGTGTCCTGGAATTCGTCGACGAAGATGCGCATGAACTTCTGCTGCAGATGGCGGCGCACGCCTTCATCGGTCTTGATCAGATCTCTGGCGCGCGCGAGGAGATCGGTGAAGTCGAGCGCGCCGGCCGCACGCTTGAGATCCTGATACCGCGCGGTCGCGCCGGCCAGTTCCTGCTGAAGGCTCGCTGCAAGATCCGCGTCCGCGTCCTTGCGGAACTGCTGCATCTCGGCGAACAGCGCGTCACGCGCGCCGAGCACCTCCGTGCGCGTGACGTCCTTGTTGTACTTGTAGCCGCTGCCCTTGCGTGTCCGAGAGAACCCGCGGTCGCGCGTGAGATCGACAAGCCGGGCTTCCCAGCCGTCGAGATCGCGCCCGCCTGCACCCGGTTGCGGCGCAACCGAGCTGTGGCGAGGCACGCCGACGCCCGGAACGGGCGGAGGCGGCGGCTTGAACGATTGCTCGAGCTCGATCTGCCGGCTCAGCCGGCGCACCGCATCCAGATCGACGAACAGGTTGTCGCGCTCGTACGACGGCCCCGCCGAGAGCTTCGCCAGGCGATGGAGCCCGGCGACGAGGCGGTCGATCCCGGCCGCGCGGTCGAACGGCGGCCGGCTCCACGGCGCGGGAAAGTCGCGCTGCTGCGCCAACGTGTAGCCCGCGCCGCGCAAACGGTCGACGGGACCGCTGCTGTCGCCGCCGCCCATGAACGACGGCGCGCTCGATCTCCGCAGCGCCCGCCGCACGCCTTCGGGCGGGTCCTGGAGCGCGTCTTCGAGCCACGCGTGAAACGCGCGCGCGTACACGCGAACGGCTCGCGGCTCGGTCAGGACGGAAAACTGCGGATCGACGCGCGCTTCGACCGGCCGCTCGCGCAGCAGTTCGGCGCAGAAGCCGTGAATCGTGTTGACGTGGGCTTCTTCGAGCGTCTCGAGCGCGTCTTCGAGCCGCCGCTTCACGGCCTCGTCCTCGGTGGCGGCGCGATCGTTTTCGAGCGCCTCGCGCAGACGAAGCTTCAGCTCGCCTGCGGCCTTCTCCGTAAACGTGACCGCGACGATCTGGACCATCGTCGCGCGGCCGGTGGCGAGCACGCGGAGAATCCGCTTCACGAGCTCGGTCGTCTTGCCGGTGCCGGCGGCGGCTTCGACGACGAGCGTCGTGTCGAGGTCGTCGGCGATCGCCGCGCGCGCGGCCGCGTCGCCCTTGTCCCCGCTGCCGGGAGACGCCGGAAACTTCACGACGCGGGCGCTCATCGCATGGACCTCAGCGCCATCAGGTCGGCCACTTTGTCCTGCGCCTTGTGACGCACGCGCTCTTCTTCACGCGGCCCGCACACGGGACGGAAATCACACCACGTGCACGCGCGCTCGGCCGGCGCCGCCGGCAGCAGGCCGAGCTCGACGGCGCGATCGATGATCGTCAGCACCTGCAGGCCCTGCCCGCGCGTGTAGTCGTTGATCGGAATCTCGTGCTCGATGAACCCGCCCGCCGTCGTGGCGTAGAAGAGCCGGCCGGCGAACACCTTCTTGCCGAGCCCCTGCTCAATCGCCACGCTGTAGAGGACCGGCTGCAGCGTCGCGCCGCCGCCGACGATCAAGCCCGGCGTCGACCGGTTCCTGCCGGTCTTGTGATCGGTCACCCGCAGGACGTCCAGCTGCGGGTGGTGCTCGATGAGATCGACCGACCCGCGCAGGACGAAACGGCCGTCGATCGTGATCGGATCCTTGAGGCTGCGCGGATCGCGGCCCTCGTCCGCGAGACCGAAGCTGAACTCGAAGTACGCCGGCACCCACGTCGGATCGTCGGCGAGCTTCTGCACCCAGATGCCGAGGTCGCGCCGGATCTCGCCGATCTCGTCGCGCCAGATGCGGTCGATCGCCGGCGCCAGCCGCTCAGCGTAGTCCGCCGCGACATGGCCGAGGACGCGATCGAGCGTGGCGATCGCCTGGTCGAGCGCGGCGCGCGTGATCGGCAGCGCGTTCGCGGACTGCATCGCGCGATAGAACTCCGCCTGGACCTTGTGAAACAGGCTCCCGCGCGTCAGCGGGTCCATGCGCACGAGCGGCTCGGGCTCGTCCCACGGCTCGAGGCGATAGATGGTCGCCAGCAGAAATTGATACGGGCACGTCGCGAAGCGCTGCAGCGCGGAGAGCGAGTACGGGCGGGCGTTCAGACGATTCGCGTCGATCGCCGATTGCGTGCCCGGCGCCACCTTGATCAAGCCGTCGCTCGACGCCCACGCCGGCCGTCCGCGCGCCCACCGGCTGATCACCGACCGGCGCAGCGCCTCGTTCAGGCCGAGCATGTAGTGCGCGTGCCCCTTCACCGACGCGACGTCGCGCGATTCGAGGAGCGGCTTGAGCGTCGCGAGATCGTGCTCGAGATCGTCGATCGCGCGATCGGGATCCTTCGGCGCCGGCCACGCGAGGCTCGCGCCGCCTTCGTCGGCCGCCTCGGACGCGAGCACGCGATGGTCCGGCACGCGGCCGGTGATCGCGCGCATGACGTCCAGCGCGTAAAACGACGGCACGCGCGCGCGCGTTTCGCCGACGTCGAGACGCGGATACGAAAGGTAGAGCCGCTCGCGCGCCGCGCCGATGGCGATCTTCAGCAGCAGCCGCTCGGCGTCGCCGCGCTGCTTCTGATCGACGAGGCCGACATCGACCGCGCCGCGGCTGTCGTCGAGCAACAGCGGATCCTCCCTCGGCCGCTGCGGAACGACGCGCTCCGCGAGGCCGGGCACGAAGACGACGCGAAAGACGCGGCCGCGCGCCTGGTGCGGCGTGCCGACGAACACGCAGCCGTAGCGCCGCGCGGGCGGATCCCAGTCGAGCGTGACGAGCCGGTCGTGCAGCACGTCGCGCGCCTCTTCGAGCGTCACGGGACCGACGGCCGCCATCGGGCGCAGGTCGACGAGCGTCTGCAGCACGCGCGCCGGTCGCCAGAGCGCACGCGTCGCGAGCGCGGAAAAACGATCGAGCCATTCGCCCCACGTCGCTCTCGTCGGCCACTCGGCCAGCGCGTCCACGATCGGCAGCGCGAATTGGCGCAGGTGCTTCAAGTTCCGGCGGTCGCGCCTGAAGCGTGCGATGCGCGCGGACTCGGGTTCTTCCTTCTCGAGTTCCGCGATGCGGTACGCGTAGTCGGCGTCCAGACCGTCGAGCCGACGGCGCCAGCGCGCCGCGCCGTCCGATCGCGTGCGGCCGCCGACGACCGCGGATTCGACAATCAGCTCCTCCCACTTCCACGGCGAGCGCAGCGTCCCCGCGACAACGGCCTCGTCGTCTGAATCGGGCTCCATTTGTAGGGCGGGTCCTTGCGGACCCGCCGCGAGTCCGTTGTCAGGCGCCTCGCCGACGCGCGGGACCTGGCCGAGCGACAGATATTCGTCGAAGCGCTTCGCCGAGAGTCCTTCGACGGCGCACGACAGCAGGGCGACGAACGCGCGCCCCGCGGGATCGGGACGCCGCGTGCCGCGATCGAAATAGACCGGCACGTCGCCGCGCGCGCACGCGTGCTCGAGGAGCCCCAGGTACTGCTGCGGGGCCCGCAGGAACACGGCCATCTCGTCGAACGGCACGCCGCCGGCGGCCTCATCGAGAATGCGGCGGACGATCTCCACGGCCTCGCGTCCTTCGCCGGGCGCCGAGAACAGCGTGACGTCTCCGGTGCGCGCCCGCTCGCGCGGCCGCTCCCGCTCGAAGATGAACTGCCGCAGCCGGCCGAGGTCCGAATCAGCCGGCGCCTCGTCTGGCGCCGTGTCGAGCCGGCCGTCCATCGCCGCAAGGGCGCGCAGCGCGAAGTGATCGCCCGCGGGCGCGGTCGCGAGCACGTCGGGGGATCGACCGACGAGCGCCGACACGAACTCCTGCTCCGCGCGCGAGTCGAGTGGCACGTCCAGCAACAGGATCCGCAGGCTCGCCCACCGGACGCGACCGGCCCGACAGACCGTGGCGGCAAGACGAAACAGCGCCGCGCGATCGTCAACGACAGCGGCGTCGAGCTGTCGTTCGAAGTGCGCGAGCAGCCGGCCTATGTCCTGAAGCGCCGCGCCGGGTCCAAAAGGACCCGGCCTACTGGCCGCCGTTCCGCCGGGTCCGAAAGGACCCGGCCTACTGGCCATTTGTAGGGCGGGTCCTTTTGGACCCGCCTGATCGATCAGTCTCTCGCTCAAGATCCCCGCCAGCCGCAATTCCCATAGCGTCCGCGCCAGCGCTTTTGGAAAACCGGGCAAGGACGCGACCGGCGTGAAGTACTCGAGCTCTCCGGCGCCAAGCGCGTCGAACACCGCGCGCGCGGCGATCGCCTCGGTCCCGGCCTGACTGCCCGGCGCGCGCCGCCCGCCGTCCATGGCGGCCACCGCAGCCCGCGCCGCCAGTTCCGTCAGGCTGAACCGATGCAGACCGAACGTCGCGCCGGCGTCACGCGCGATCGCGCGCGCAAGATCGTCGGCCGCGCCGCGAGATGCGCCGGCGATGACGATTTCTTCGGCGGGAGGGCGTCCGGAAAGAAAGCGGCGCGCGGCGTCGAGCCGCGAGGCCGCCGACGTGGAAGAGACGACGCGTAACATTCAGCCCCTCCGGTCGCCATGCCGGGATAGCGGCACCGGGGCGCTCGCCCACGGTGAAACGAGAAATCAAAACGAAAACCGAAAACTGAAAACTGAAAACTGAAAACTGAAAACTGAGATCTTGACGTTACCTCCACAGATACGAACTTTCAATCTTTACTTTGACTCTTGACGTCTCTCTCAACTTTTCACTTTTCACTTTTCTCTTTCTACTTTTCTTCTAACCTTCCCCTGTCAGCTCGACGTAGTCCGCCAGCGCTACGATGAGCGATCCCATCTTCGAGTGGGCGGGAAGAATGTCCGGCGTCACGCCGCAGGCGCGCAGGGCCGAGGCGCAGACCGGACCGATCGCCGCCACGATCGTGTGACGGTTCAGGACCTCCACCAGCGCGGAGGACTCGCCGAGATCCGTGGCGACCCTGAAGAGGTGCCGCCATTGGATCTGACTCGTAAACGCGATCGCATCTATGCGTTCATCGATGAGCTCGCGGACGAGTCCGGCGAGCGGCGCGCGGTCCTCCGGCATCAGCCATTCGTACAGGCACCACTCCTCCAGCCGTGCACTCCGCGAGGTGAGCGCATCGGCCAGCGCCTGGTTGCGCTCACCGTAATGCACGAGGGCGACGCCCTTGCCGCGCAGATCCACGCCGCTCAACGCGTCGAGCAGGGCCCCGGTCGTATAGGGTTCGGCCGCGGCGATCTGCACGGGCACGTCGTGTCGTCTCAGCGCCGCGACCGGTTTCGGTCCCCGGCAGGCGTTCGTCGTCACTCGCAGGCCGGTCAGCGTTTCGTCGAGCCGGCCGAGGCGTTCGGCCTCGCGGAACAGCGCGGTGACGCCGACGCCGGTGAGAAAGATGACCACTGACAGCCGTCCGGTGGACAACGCATCGATGAAGAGCGGGACCTGTTCAGGAGTTGGCGCCTCCCGGAGAGCCGGCACGGCGTGCGGCACGCCGCCGAGGCGTCGGACGAGATCCGACAGTTCCCCCGTCATGCGCGCCTCGAGCAGCGCCACGCGGGCGCCCTTAAGTGTGGGCATGGAACGGTGGAGTGGCCCGAGGTGTCGCGCCAGCGGCGGGAGACGCCGCCGCGACAGGCCGCTTGCTGGATAGATACGGAATCACACGCTCGAGCACCTGAGGCAATTCCTCGCAGGGAACATCTTCCAGGATCTTGGTGCCCGGCCGCGCGTCGGGCCCCGACCTGCCGCCGATGAAGATGTCGACTGCATCGACGAGCGCGCCGTCGACTCTGATGTTCTTCCCGAGCAGACCGATGTCGGCTGCCGCATGGTTGCCGCAACCCGCAGGACAGCCTGACCAGTGCATCGTCAAGCGTCGGCCGGGCGGAAGCGCCGCTTCCAGACCTCGCGCCGTCTTGAGCGCAAGTTCTTTGGTTTCGATCAGGGCGAAGTGGCAGTAGTCAATTCCCGTGCAGCTCACCAGTCCTCGCATGGCCTCGGACGGATCGTGAGGCAGCGCGCGCAAGAGGGGTTCGTCGGTCAGGGCGGCAATGTTCTCGTCCGGCACGTTGGGAACAATGAGGTTCTGGCTTGTCGTGATGCGGATGTCCCCATTGCCGTATCGGTCGGCGAGGCGCGCGACGTCGAAGAGTTGATCGGCGGTAATCCGGCCGACGGGAACCGCCAGCCCGACGTAATTCAACCCTGCCTGCCTCTGCTTGACGATGCCAAGGTGATCGGTGGTCCTGCGGCCCCGCATATCCCTGCCGGCGGCCGGCAGCGGTCGGCCCATTCGGCGCTGCAGTTCTGCCCGGAATTTCTTCACTCCCCAATCTTCGATCAGAAAGGCCAGGCGTGCGCGATTGCGCGCGGCGCGGAGTCCATGGTCGCGAAAGATCAGCGTGATGTGACTGCAGAGGCTCGCCGCGTCTTCCGGTGCCACGAAGACGTCGAGGGCGGAGGCGAGGCGATGTCCTCCAGATCCGATCTTCCCACCCACCGCCACGTTGAAGCCTTTGACCTCCGCTCCGCCCGTCGTTTTCAGGGCCGGCGTGAGCGCGACGTCCTGCGTCTCGGCGTGCACGCACTGTTCGGTGCAGCCGGTGATGGCGACGTTGAACTTGCGCGGAAGGTTCGTGTACGCCTTGTCCCTGAGAAACATCGCAGTGAACTGCCGGGCGACAGGCGAGGCGTCAAACAGCTCGTGCGGCGTCAGACCCGCCGCCGGACACCCGACGACGTTTCGGATGTTGTCCTGCCCCGTCTGCAGTGTCGCCAGTCCCACCGCTTCCAGCCGATCCCAGATCGCCGGCACCTGGCCAATCTCGAATCCCCGGAGCTGAATCTGCTGGCGCGTCGTGATGTCCGCGAAGCCGACGCCGCACTCGCGCGTGATCTCGGCGAGCGTCCTGACCTGCGCGGCATTGGTCATGCCATTCGAGATGCGGACGCGCATCATGAAGCGTCCGGGCGTCTGCCGGCGGAAGAAGATGCCGGCCCACTTGAGCCGCTCGCGATCGCCTTCGTTAATCGCCTCCCACCCCTCGTTCGCCAGCCGAGGCACGTCAGCCAGAATGTCGAGGCCGTCCTTCTCACGCTTGAATCGTTCGATCTTGTTCAGCGTGACCACCACGGGGCCGGCGTCCGGCACCGTCGCTGCCGGCTCTTCCGTGCGTTCGGGCGCGGCCAACACCTCGGGCGCCATCAGACCCTGACACGCCAGCGCCACGATGCGCTCGACTTCGGGCTTGCACGAGCCGCAGCCCGTACATGCGCGGGTCGCGTCGGACACACCCTTCAGGCCGCGGGCGCCTTCGAGCACGGCCTGAATGATCTGCGCTTTCGAGACCGCGTTGCAGTCGCAAATCTGGGCGGTGTCGGGAATGCTTTCAGCGGACGAGAGCCTCGCCGCCTCCGGCGCGGAGAACAACAATTCCGCGCGGTTCTCCGTCAGCGCTTTCGCGTCGGCGAACGCCATGACCAGGGAAGGCACAATCGTGGGGTCGCCGAGTACGATGGCGCCAGCCAGCCGGTTCTTGCGGACGATGAGCTTCTTGTAGACGCCTCGCGCCGGTTCCGCGTAGCTCACCACCTCGTCGTCGTCTTCCGCGGGCTCCTTGTCTCCCATCACGGCGACGTCGACGCCGGCGACCTTGAGCTTCGTCGAGGTTCTCGATCCCCGATAGAGCGCCTGGGGGCGGCTCCCGGTCAGGCGGTCGGCGAGCACCTGCGCCTGCTCCCAGACGGGCGCCACCAGACCGTACACGCGCCCGCGATGTTGCGCGCATTCGCCGATCGCGTAGACGTCCGGCGCCGGACGGCACGCGAGATCGTCGCCGATGACGATGCCGCGCTCGACCTCGAGGCCTGCGCGGAACGCCACATCCACGTTGGGACGGATGCCGGCGGATATCACGACCATGTCGCACTCGAGCGTCGAGCCGCCCTGGAACACGAGACCCGTAACCCGCTCGGCACCGAGGACGGCCGCCGTCACCGTTTCCAGGTGCAGGTGAAATCCCATCTGCACGAGTTGTCGCTGGAGGACGGCCGCGGCGGGTGCATCGAGCTGCGCCTCCATGAGGTGCGGCATGAGATGGACGACGTGGACCTCGAGGCCGCGATTCAGCAGACCGCGCGCGGCTTCGAGACCGAGGAGCCCTCCACCGATGACGGCGACGGTTCTGGCCTGCGCGGCGTACGCCAGCATGCGATCGCAGTCGTCGAGCGTGCGAAACAGGAAGACGCCTGGAACGAAGCCGCCAGTGTCGTTCGTGAGGCCGCTCATGCGCGGCACGAAGGGGGCGCTGCCGGTGGCGATGACCAGCGTGTCGTACGGCTCGACAATACGGCCAGCGGCGCCGGCGCCGGTCACGGTCTTCGTCGGCACGTCGATCGCGTCGGCTCGAACGCCGGCGTGAAGCGCGACGCCGTTCGCTGCGTACCACGACAACGGGTTGATGAAGATGTCCCGGGAATCGTGGCTGCCGGCGAGCACGCTCGAGAGCAGAATGCGGTTGTAGTTGCCGTGCGGCTCGTCGCCGAAGACCGTGATCTGATATCGATCGCCACCGCCGCCACCGCCGCCACCGCTGCGAGCGCGCACGTCCTCCACGAAACGCGCTCCCGCCATACCGTTGCCGATCACGACCAGCCGCTCCTGACGGCTCATTCGGCGGCCTCTTCCGGTGCGCGCGACGCCCGCACGGCGCACACCTTGAACTCCGGCATCTTGCTGATGGGATCGACGGCGCCGTTGGTCAACCGATTGGCGGACTGGTCGCCACCCCAGTGAAACGGGACGAACACCGTGTCTTCACGAATGGATCGGGTCACCTTCAGCCTGAACGTGGCGGTGCCGCGACGCGTGGCCAGCGTGACGTGCCCGCCGTCCCGCAGACCGGCCAGGTGCGCGGCCGTCGGATGCATTTCCGCCACGGCCTCCGGCGCCAGGTCCTGCAGCGCCTCGATCCGGCGGGTCTGGGTGCCCGACTGGTACTGCGCCATGACGCGGCCCGTCGTCAGATGGAGCGGGTATTCCTCGTCGCACTCCTCGACGGGCGGCTGATGCGCGACCGCATGAAACCGCGCGCGGCCGTCGGGTGTGGGGAAACGGCTGGTGAAGAGACGTGGCGTGCCCGGATGCGTGGCGGCCGGGCACGGCCAGTGGACGCCGTCCTCCGCGTCGAGCCGATCGTAGGACAGGCCGGAGTAGTCGGCCGGTCCACCCTGGGTGGCCCGGCAGAGTTCTTCGAACACGTCCCGGCTGCTGTGATACGTGAACTGACGCCGTCTCCCCAGGCGCGCCGCGAGGCCGGTCAGCACATCAAGATCGGTCCGCACGCCGTCGGGCGGATCGAAGACGCGTCGCCGCCGGATCACGCGCCCCTCGAGGTTGGTCATCGTGCCGTCCTCCTCGGCCCACTGCGCCGAGGGCAGCACCACGTCGGCGAGCTGTGCGGTCTCCGACAGGAAAAAATCGACGACGACTAATAGATCGAGGGCCTTGAGACGGCGCTCGACGCGCAGCGCGTCCGGGGCGGACACGACGATGTTGGATCCCATGACGAACAGGGCGCGCACGCCGCCGTCAGGGCCAAGGTCCTCGAGCAGTTCCGGCGCCGGCTTGCCGGGGCCGGGAATCGCCGCCTCGGGAACGTCCCACACGTCGGCCATATGTCGGCGGGCGACCGGGTCGTCAATCCGGCGATATCCGGGAAGCTGATCCGCCTTCTGCCCGTGTTCGCGGCCACCCTGACCGTTGCCCTGTCCCGTCAGCGAGCCGTAGCCGCTGAAAGGCTTGCCGACGGCGCCGAGCGCGAGCGCCAGGTTGATGTAGGCCAGGGTGTTGTTGACTCCCTGCGACTGCTGTTCTGGTCCGCGCGCGGTCAGGATCATCACGCTGGGGGCGCGCCCGAGCAGGTGCGCCGCTTCGACGACGTCGGCTTCGCGCACGCCGGTCAATCGCTCGACGCGTTCCGGCCAGTAGGCTGCGACCGTCCGGCGCACGTCATCGAAGCCATGCGTGCGCGCGGCGATGTAGTCGTCGGCAATGAGCCGGTCGCGAATCAACACGTGCAGAAGACCGTTGGCGAGCGCGGTGTCGCTGCTCGGCTTGAGCGGCAAGTGCAGCCGCGCCCACTGGGCGGTCGCCGATCGACGGGGATCGGCCACGATGAGCGTGCCGCCTTCCACCTGTTGGGCCTCGAAGTACCGCATGATCGGCGGCATCGTTTCAGCGACGTTGCCACCGGCCAGCAGGATGGTCTTCGCGCGTGGAAGGTCTTCGAGGGGAAACGGCAGGCCGCGATCCAGACCGAACGCCTTCGACGCGGCCGCGGCGGCCGATGACA
Source organism: Acidobacteriota bacterium (assembly GCA_016195265.1). Taxonomy (GTDB): domain Bacteria; phylum Acidobacteriota; class Vicinamibacteria; order Vicinamibacterales; family CAVVIG01; genus SRVP-36. Next base: position 16,509 of record JACPZW010000035.1, read on the forward strand.
TGCAGAACCGGCCGTTGTAGTCGATGTTCGCGGTGCCCAGCGCGACGCGGGCGAACTTGCCCAGCAGATACGCCTTCTCGTTGGTCAGCGAGCCGCCGCCAAACACACCCACCGCGTCTCGCCCGTGCTGCCGCTGGACGTCCTCGAGGCGCCGCGCCGTGTGTTCGAGCGCCGCATCCCAAGTCGCGGGCACCAGCGCGCCGTGACCGTCGCGCACCAGCGGCGAGCGGAGGCGATCGGCATGCGTCAGCGTCGCAGCGGCGGACCAGCCTTTGACGCACAGGCCGCCCGCGTTGACGGGAAACTCCGCGTTCGCGAGCACGCGCGTCGCCGCGCCGCGACCGGCGAGATACATCCCGCACTGCAATGCGCAGTACGGACAATGCGTCGCCACGCTGTCTGTCGGCCCGATCGTCGGCAACGATTCCATGGACTGCGGCGCGGTCATGCGCCTCTCGTGCGCGGCGGTCGCGTCGCTCCACCCGTCAAAGCAAGACGCGCACCACAATGGCCCTCACGAGCCGCGCGCGCCTCTTCGCGGATTTCCTCAATGACTTCGCCGATTCCCCTCGCTCTTCGCAGCGGGCCGATGCGCAGACAGACAATCGTGTCTGGTCATTTCACGATCGCTGCATTTTTGTTGCTTCGCCCTCTAATCTGAGCCGCCGTCTGCGTGTGTCGACTCGATGCGAACCAAACCACCGACAGTTGTGTGCGCTTTGCGGCGCACGCCAGACATTTCTGTCCCGTCGCGACGGCTCTTGCTGCCGCGTGGCCCGACGAGATATCGCAGAATCGGGCACGAGAGTTGCTGCAGACGAACACTTCCGTGCCCACTCCCCCGACGCCCACAGGTCACGCGTCCACGCTCACCGCGTGCTTTCTGCATTTCGACGTGTGCTTCATGTTGTGGGTCATGCTCGGCGCGCTCGGCGTGTTTGTCGCCGAACAAGTCGGTCTGGACGCCGCGCAAAAAGGTCTTCTCGTGGCCGTGCCCGTGCTCACGGGGTCGCTCCTTCGCGTGCCGCTGGGGCTGCTGAGCGACCGCATCGGCGGCAGACGCGTGGGTCTTGCGATTCTGGTGTTCCTCTTCGCGCCCCTCACGCTGGGATGGCTCGCCGGCAACAGCGTGGCGAGCATTTACGTGCTCGGTGCGATGCTTGGAACGGCGGGCGCCTCCTTCTCCGTCGTCCTGCCGCTTGCGAGCCGCTGGTATCCCGCCGAACGTCAAGGGCTGGTGATGGGCATCGCCGCCGCCGGCAACAGCGGAACCGTGCTCGCCAACGTCTTCGCACCGCGCCTGGCGATGATCATCGGGTGGCACGGCGTGTTCGGGCTCGCGATCCTGCCGTTGACCATCGTGCTGATCCTGTTCGCGCTCATGGCGCGGGACCGTCCCCACGTCGCGCCGCAGGCGGTCTCGCGATCGTTTCGTGTACTGGCGCAGGCCGACACGTGGTGGTTTTGTCTCTTCTACTGCGTGACGTTCGGCGGATACGTCGGGCTGAGCAGCTTCCTTCCGCTGTTCCTCCGGGATCAGCTCCACGTCACGCCCGTCGCCGCCGGATCGATCACGGCGCTGGCGGCCCTCGTCGGCAGCGGCGTGCGGCCTCTCGGCGGGTATCTCGCCGACAAGATGGGCGGGCTCCGCCTCCTTCAGCTCTTGCTGCTCGGCATCAGCGGGACCTATGTCGCGGTCGCGCGCTTACCAGGGTTCAGCCCCCTGGTGAGTCTGCTCGTGCTGGGCATGGTGTGCCTGGGCATGGGGAACGGCGCGATATTTCAGGTCGTGCCGCAGCGCTATCAGAACGAGATCGGCATGGCGACCGGTGTCATCGGCGCCGTCGGCGGCCTCGGGGGCTTTCTTCTGCCGACGCTGCTTGGTGGTGTGAAGCGAAGCGCGGGTTCGTTCGGGCCCGGGTTTCTCGTTCTCGCGATGATGGCGGGAGCCGCGGCGTGCGCGTTGCACGCGCTCATCACCTTCCGGGCTGGCTGGCGCTCGTCATGGCGCGGCGCGCCCACGCTGCGGGCGGCCGAGGAAGTGTAGACATCACGCGCCGGCCACCCGCACGTTGTAGTAGCCGCCGGCGGTCTCGACTTCGAGTGACGATCCGAAGACGTCGCCGAGCCGGACCCCGGTCAGCATTTCGATCTTCGGGCCGTCGCCGGCCACGCGCCCGCCTTTCAGGAGAATCACCCGATCGATCTCGGGGATGATCTCGTCGACGTGATGCGTGACGAGCAGCAGCGTCACCCCGTCCCGGGCCAGCGCCCGCACCTGTTCCAGGAAGTGATGGCGCGCGAGGACGTCGAGGCCGCGCGTCGGCTCGTCGAGCACGAGCGCCTCGGGCCGGTGCACAAGGGCGCGAGCGATCAGGATCCGTCGCGCTTCGCCGGTGGACATCGTCGCGACCGGCTGCGCCGCCAGCCGCGCGGCATCGACGCGGTCGAGCGCCTCGCGCGCCTGCGCGCGCATCGCGTCCGTCACCCGCTGGTGCGCGAACACGCCGAAGGTCGCGAAGAACCCGGAGAGCACGGCGTCGAGTCCGGTGATGACGCCGCTGGAATTCCCCTGAACGAAGCGATCGTGCAGGTCGGCGGAGATGATGCCCAGTTGAGAGCGCAACGCGAAGACGTCCCAGCGGTCGCGGCCGAGCACGCGAATCGGCGGGACGCCGTTGGCTTGGCCGGCAGGGGCCACCGGATAGAGCTGGAGCGTCAGCAGCTTCATCAGCGTGGACTTCCCGGCTCCGTTTGGTCCGAGGATGGCGGTGTGATCGCCTTCGTGAATGGACAGCGTGAGGCGGTCGAGGACACGCGTGTCGCCGAGGATGACAGTGGCGTCGTGCAGTTCGAGGAGCGGCGCACTCACTGCCGGGCGTCGAGTGTCTGGACGCTGTAGCGTTTGAAGATCGCGTCAGCGGTCACCAGGGTCAAGCCCTCCGCCTCGGCCTGGGCGATGAGCATCCGATCGAACGGATCCGCATGATGCGCGGGCAGCGTCCGCACCGCCAGCGCGTGGACGAGGCTCACGGCGAGAGGTTGAAAACGGCTGCGCTTCATTTCCCGCGGTAGGCACACCTCCGGAGGTTCAGACAGGTCGAGTCGGCCCAGGGCGACCTTGATCGCAATTTCCCATGCGCTCGCCGTGCTGATCCAGACCACGGCGCCGGCGGCCTCGATCGCTGCGCGCGCTCGGCGTCCAAGCTTGCGATTGCCCTCAAGCCACCAGATCAGCGTGTGCGTATCGAGGAGCAGCGTCACTTCTTGATGCCGAACGCGCGAGCGATCGCGGCCGGCAGCGGCGTGTCGAACGACGCGGACATCCGAATCTTGCCTTTCATCGCGCCGAAGCCGCGACGCCGGTCGGGACTGGTCACCGGCACCAGCCGGACCAGCGGCTTGCCGGACTTCGCAATGACGATGTCCGCGCCGGCGGCCGCCTCGTCCACGAGCCGGGACAAGTGCGTCTTGGCGGCGTGAATGTTGACAGCCTTCATTGAACTAATGTTAGTTTAACACACCTATCCTGCCGTCAGCGCGCTCAGCAGGCGGTCGACGTCGTCCTGCGTGTTGAACACCGAGACCGCCAGCCGCAGGCGCTTCTCGTTCTCGATGATCGTCGCGGTCACGCGTCCCTGCCTCAGCTTCCTCGCCGTGGCCGCGACGTCCTTCAGCTCGAACGCCACGATCGGCGTCTCGTTGCCCAGCGGCGTCACCGACGGATAGCCGCGCGCGGGCAGCTCCTTCTGCAGCCGATCGATCAGTTGACGCGCGTGGGCGCGGATGTTCGCCAGCCCCAACCGCTCGATGTACTGCAGCGACGTGTGCGAGCAGAGCGCCAGCGCGTTCGGAAACGTGCCGGTTTCGTACTTCGCCGCGCCGGGCAGCGGCTCCCACGTGATGCCGACGCGGTCGAAGTTCGCGATCTGCCGGTGCCCGTAGCGCGTGGTCGGCACAACGGTGCCCTGCAGATCGTCGCGGACGTAAAGGAAGCCGAACCCCCGCTCGCCCATCAGCCACTTGTAGGTGGCCGTCGATCCAAAGTCGATGCCCATCGTCCGAACGTCGATCGGCACCGCGCCTGCGGCCTGGACCATATCCGCAAAAACATAGGCGCCGCGCGCGTGCGCGAGATCGCTGATCGCCTTCGCGTCGTGCAGGTAGCCGTTGACGTTGGACACCAGCGCCATCGAGACGAGCCGCGTGTTCCTGTCGATGGCGCGATCCATGTCCTTGATGTCGATCGCCCAGTTGCGGTGCTTGACGACGCGCAGTTCGAGGCCCCGGGCTTCGAGCGACTTGTACATGTACAGCGACGTCTCGAAGTGCAACTCGTCAAGGACGACGTTCCCGCCGCGCTTCGCGAGATCCATGCCCATCACGACGATGTTCTCGCCGTCGGACGTATTCTGCACGAACGCAATCTCGGTCGGCTTCGCGCCGATCAACCTGCCAAAGCGGAGCTTGAGATCGGCCTGCTGCTCCGCGCCGAAGTCTGAGCGACCCTCGCCACCGCCTTTCGTGCGGAACGCGATGTGCTGCTCCAGCGCGCGCGCCGCCGGCAGGCTCATCGGATGGATGGCCGCCGAGTTCAGGTACGTCTCGTTCGAGGCGATCGGAAAGTCCGCCCGCACCGACACCGGGATCCCCGAGTCGGTTGCAGCAACGTCGCACGGCAGCGCCGGCACCGCGGCCAGCGCGGCAGCACTCATCAAGAACTGTCGACGGTCAAGAGTCATGACGCCTCCGAATTTCAGATTTCAGACTTCAGATTTCAGATTCTTGCTCTTCTGCCCTCTGCCCTCTGCCCTCTGCCTTCCAAGTTCTCACTTCTCAGTTCCGTCAACGGATTCTCCAGCCGTTTACCGGCCCGCCGTGGAAAAACGACGCGGGTGTCATCACGCCGTCTTTCTTGAAGACCTGCCCGTCCTTCATCACGAACTGCACGTTTCTCAGCGCATCGACATCGTCGAGCGGATTGCCTGGCACGGCGATGAAATCGGCGAAGAAGCCCGCTTTGATCGGCCCGCGCGTCTTCTCCGTCTCGCTGACCTTGTAGCCGTTGATCGTCATCGCGCGCAGGATGTCGGCATTCGGGATACCGGCGTCCTTCCACGTTCTCAGGAAGTCGATCACGACCTCGCCGCGTGTCTTGCCGGCCACGTAGTAGTCCGCGTCGGTCGAGAACGTCAGCGGGACCTTATTGTCGTACGCGTTCTTCAGGCTCTCGACAATCCGCTGATACGCCTGCGGCGACACCGGATGCCCGTCGAGGCCCATCGGCGTATCCGTGCCCGCGCGCCAGATGCCCTTCTGCGCCATCAGCTTGTGCATCTCGTCGTTCAGGCCGGTCGAGTGCGCGATCGACCAGATGCCGGCGTCGATCGCGTTGCGCGCGCCGGCCTCCGTTTGCACGTGGCCTTCGACTTTCATCCCCACCTTCGCGGCTTCCTTGATGAACAGGCGGATGTCGTCGGCCGTGTAGCCGTACGGCTTGCAGTCCACGCAGATCTTGATCACCTTCGCGCCGAACAGGACGTTCTGACGAACCGCCTTCACGATTTCATCCGGCGTATCGGCGTCGAGGTACTCCGGATAGACGATATTGTGTTCCTTCACCATCTCGGGCGTCGGGAAGAACTGTCCGCCCATGCCGCCGATGATGATGCCCGAGTTGATGATCGTCGGCCCGGGAATCCAGCCCTGCTCGATCGCCTGGCGCAGCGCCGAGTCCGCATACAGCGCGTTGTTGCCCATGTCGCGGACGATCGTGAAGCCCGCGTTGAGCATCTGCATGCCGTTCGACGCCGCCTGGATCGCGCGCAGCGCCGTCGATTCCTGGACGTACGTGTAGTAGTAGATGTTGCTCTCGGGCTCGGGCTTGTACGTCAGCGCGAGATGATTGTGCGCCTCGACGAGTCCGGGCAGGACCGTCATCCGCGACAGATCGATGACCTGCGCGCCGGCCGGAATGGCGACGTTCGGTCCGACGTCTCTGATCCGCGTCCCTTCGATCAGGATGATCTGATTCGTGAGGATCCGGCCCGCTTCAGGATCGAGCAGCCGTCCGGCGCGTATCGCGGTAACCATCGTCGGCGCCTGCGCGCGCAGTGTAATGCCCAACAGCGCGCTGACGGCGAAGAGACACAAGAAACGACGCATGCGATTCTCCGGCGGGTCCGAAAGGACCCGCCCTACATTTTCCCTACCTGCGTGCTCCGCGATTGCGGCGGGTTCGTGCTCTTCAATCCGCATTCCGCAATCCTCAATCCGCAATGACACGGGTCACTGCAGCGCAGCGGTCGTGACCCTGCCGCTCGCCGCGCGAGTCCATTGGCTAAACCAGCTCATCATGTACAGCTGCGTGCGGATGTAGTTCGACGGCTTCGATCCGGTGCCGTGATATTCGTCGTTGAACTCGAGCAGCTTCACCGGCACGCCTTTCACCTTCAGCGCGGCGTAGTACTCCTCGGTCTGCGGCATCGGCGTCCGCCGATCCAGCACGCCGGTCATCAGCAGCGTCGGGGTCGTCACTTTCCCGACTGACATCAGCGACGAGTGCGCGAGCCAGTCGGACGGATCCTCCCAGAACGGTTTCTGGAAGAAGCTGTACGTGAACAGCGGGATGTCGGTGTGGCCGGCCATGCTCAGCCAGTCGATCACGGGGCAGCGCACGGCCGCCGCGGCAAAGCGATCGGTGTGGCCGATCACCCAGCTCGACAGCACACCGCCGCCGCTGCACCCCGAGACGTACATCCTCGACGTGTCGATGGAGCCCTTGCCGACGACGGTATCGACGCCGGCCATGAGATCGTCGTAATCGGGTCCCGGATAGTTGTGATCGATGCCGTTGATGAACTCGCTGCCGTACCCGGTGCTGCCGCGGGGGTTCGTCACGAGGACGACGAAGCCGTTGGCCGCGAAATTCTGGAACATATAGTTGAACGCGACGTTGTAGTTGCCGAAGGGCCCGCCGTGAATCTCGAGGATCAGCGGATACTTCTTCGAGGCATCGAACGACGGCGGCTTGATGATCCAGCCCATCACCTTCGCGTTCCCGCTCGACGTGTACGTGACTTCTTCGCTCTTCGCGAGCTGCTTGCCCTGCAGCACGTCGCCGTTCACATCGGTGAGCCGCGTGACATTGTTGACATTGTTCACATTGTTGACATTGTTCACAGGGCCCGGCGTCTTCAGGCTGAACTTCACGACGTCCTGCGGATGATCGAGATCGGCCGAGATACCGGCCGCGACGAGGTCCTTCGAGACCGAGTCGAACGACAGCATGTGCCGCCCGGTCGTCACCGGCTTCACGCCGCCGACGATCGACGCGAACTGGACGTTTCTCGCGCCGGCGCTGTCGGCGTCGAAATACAGACCCGTGCCGTCGGGCGCCCAGCGGATGTTGATCGGATCGCGGTCGAAGTCGCCGCTGATCTTGCGCATGTCGCCCGCGCCGCCCGTCAGCGGGATGACGAACAGATCGCTCACGGTGTACGTGTGGGCCGTCGGTGCGTGGCCCGAGAACGCGACCGTCCGTCCGTCAGGCGACACCACCGGCCGGGCCCACTCGCCCGGCTTCGTCACGAGATCGCGCATCGCGCCGGTCGCGACGTCCACGACATAGAGCTGCGAGGATTCGTACTTGAGGTCGGCGTCCTGCGCGCGATTGCCGTTGAAGACGATCGCCTTGCTGTCGGGCGTCCAGTCGAGCGACGCGGCGCCGCGCAGCTCACCCGCGCCGGCGTTCAGCTTTGACGGCGTCAGCTCGCGCGCCGTGCCGCCGGCGGCGGGCACGACGAAGATGCGCATCGCGCCGTCTTCAATGAAGCCGACCTGATCCTGGCGGAAGTGCAGCGTGTCGATGATGCGGGGCGGCGCCGTCCATTTCGCCCCCGTGGGCTCGCTCGGCATGCTGATCGACCACTTCGCCGGTTCGGGGACGAACATGGAGAACGCGATCGACTGGCCGTCAGGCGACCACTTTGCGCCGCGCGGCGCCTCGGCGACGTGCGTGACCTGCGTGGCCGGGCCATCGATGTCCACCCAGCGGACGAAAATCTGCGCGCCCTTCGGTTCGCCGTCCGCGACGTACATCACGCGCTTGCCGTCAGATGACCAGCGCGCCGCGGATCCCTTCACGAAGAAGCGATGCTGCGCGCCGTCCGCGTTAAGGATCCAGATTTCGGATTCCCATTTGTCCTCGATCGTGTTGACGTGCTGCCGCGTGTAGACGATGCGTGTGCCGTCGGGAGAGATCTGCGCGTCGCTGGCACGCTCCCAGTCGAGGTAGTGCTCGGTGGTCAGGAGAGTGGATGACCTCGTCTCTTGAGCAAGAACAGCGGCCCGGGCCGTGGTCACTGCAATGGCGAGACCTAAGAACAGTCGCAGAATCCTGGTCATGACGCCTCCCTAAATTGCGGATTGAGGAATGCGGATTGCGGATCAATTGTGGATTGCGGAATTCGGATTGCGGATTGGAATGCGGACCGAGGACTCCGGAAATCCGCATTCCGCAATCCTCAATCCGCAATCACGATCAGTCTACTGTCCGGCAGTTGTCGTCTTGGACGCTGTGGCCCGCTGTAGTCCCTGTACTGCTGCCCTTCGGTTCGGCATGCGCTGCAGCGACTGCTCGAACTGCGCCGCGGCGTCCTTCGCGCGGTTCATCGAGAGCAGCAGGTTGCCGTACAGCTCGAAGGACGGCTGGATCGGCTCGGCCGGACCCGACGGCGGATCGAGCGCCGCCTCGATCGCCGTCGCTTCCTTCAGCAGCTTTTCGGCGGCCGCCGCATCCTTCTGCGCGATGGCAATCTCGGCCGCGACTTCCTTCTCCATGATCGAGAACGGCCGCGCGCGATACGCGTTCGAGCCGGACTCGGCCTGCGTGCGGATGGCCGTCAGTTTGTCGAGCGCGATCTTCGCCGTCACGAGATCGCCCAGGTGCGCCGCGCTCAGTCCGGCCGCGAGCACGTAGGCCGCGCTGCCGTCGTACGCGGGCGCGCCGCCGTCCTTTACCGCACCGCCGGGCAGCGCGAGCGGCTCCCACTTCGCGGTCTCGACGACCTGCCGCGCCTTCATCGCCGCGTAGCCGTCGCGGACGCCCGGGCTCGGATCCTTGTCGGCCACGGCCTTCGCGGTCGCGAGCGTCTTCGTCGCTTCGTCGATCTTGCCTTCCTGAAGGTACGCGTAGTGCAGCCACGACAGCGTGTGGAAGTCCTCGCGCCCGCGCGGCAGCGACTTGGCGGTGGCCAGATCGTCCGCGGCTTTGTACGCAACGATGTTCGAGGCGATCACGTCGTCCCACAGGCCGAGCTGGACGAAGATGTGCGACGGCATGTGCAGCGCGTGCGCCGCCGACGGCGCGATCTTCGAATAGGCCCGCGCGGCCGGCAGCGCGAGGATCGCGTGGTCGGGATCGTCGAACGAGTGAATGATGTAGTGCGCCGCGCCTGGATGCTGCGGGTTGCGCTGGAAGACGCCTTCGGCGAGCGAGGCCGCGAGCATCGCGTTGCGGATCGACTTGTCGCCCGGGCGCGCCGTGCCGAGAAGCGCGAGCGAATAGAACGTCGTGATCTCGTCGTCGGCCATGTACTTCTCGTGGAGCCGCTTCAGCGAGTCGGCGTACGCGATGTCGCGCGTCAGCTTGTCGCCGGCGCCGAAGAGCACCTCGATCGACTCGACGAGCATCCGCTCCTTGCCGGCCGGCGCCTTCGCGGACCGCGCGGCCGCGGTCGGCGCGAGCTTGTCCATTGCTTTACGTGCCTTGGCCAGATCCTGCTGCGCCCAAAGCGGATGGTTGTAGCTCATCGCCTCGCCCCAGTAGCCCAGCGCGAAGTCCGGGTCCGCCTTCTGCGTCTCGATGAACGCGTCGTAGGCGATGTCGAACTCGAAGTTGAAGAGCGCCTTGACGCCCGTCAAAAACGGCGCCTGCGCCGCGGGTTTCGCGGACGAGGGGAAGTGGATGGAGCCGAGCTGTTTCGCCGGCGTCTGCGCGCCGGCCGGGTGGCTGATCGCGACGAGGACCGCGACGGCGGCCACGGCTGCCGAAAGGCGAAGTGTGTGTTTCATGCGACGCATTTTACAACCTTATCGGTACGTAGGCCGGGTCCTTCGGACCCGGAAATCCG
>JACPZW010000042.1 GCA_016195265.1 Acidobacteriota bacterium
CGACGCCCGCGCACCTGTCCACGCGCGGTCCGGCAGCCCGTCACACGTTGGCCTCGACTCATGAAGCCGGAATCGATCGAACAGTCGTGGACTCTTCAACTGGTATGACTCGTCGACTCGGAATTTCCGAAAGGCATTGCGGCTAGGAGGCCCACGGCGCATGCCTCCACGACGCGTTCAGCGAGCACACGCAGCGCTGGCAGACGGCGTTGCCGGACACGTCGAACGACCGCCGGAACGCGCGAAGGTCCCGGCTCACGATCGCCTCGAGCGGCGTCTGCCTGATGTTGCCGATCGCCGTGTGAAAGAAGCACGGGCGAACAGCGCCGTTCGCCTCGACGACGACAGAGACCCACGGCGCGTTGCAGGTCACCCGGGGAAAGGGTCCGTCGCCGCCGAGCGCTGCGTAGTAGCGCGGCAGCCGCCGCAGTTTGTCGGGCGACTCCGCCACAAATCCCGACGCGAACTCCGCTTCATACGCGGTGATGGCGTGCTCCACGGTTTCTTGGAAGGCGGCGATCTCGGCGCGGTCGAGGACGAGCATCGCGCGCTCGGGCGCCTCGGCACGGCCGAACGCGCGTGACGAGACGTCGGCCGGCAGAAACGAAATGCCGTCCAGCGACAGCGCCTTCGCGCGGTCGATCAGGCGCGGCAGCTCGCGGAAGTTCTCGCGATGCAGCGTGGCGCGCGCCGTCACGGGGACGCCCGGGGCCAACGCGCGCAGCTTTGCCACGCCTCGACCGATCGTGCCGAGCGCGTCGACGCCGCGGATCCGCTCGTACAGGGCCGGCGTGGACGCATCGAGCGAAATGGTGACACGCGCGAAATCGCTGGCGACGCGATCGGCGAAGCGCTCCAGCAGCACGCCGCTGGTCAGCAGGTGCAAGGTGATCCCGCGCGCGCGGAAGAGCGCGGCGGCCTCGAACACCTCGGGCCGCAGCAGCGGCTCTCCGCCCGAAAAGACCACGAGCTGCGTGCCAAGCGGCGGCAGCGCGTCCGCGATGCCTTCGATCTCGCCGAGGGTCAGGTCTTCCGCACCGCTCTGCTTCCACCAGTCGCACGACAGGCAGCGGCTGTTGCAGCGCGACGTGGGATAGAAGATCAGCAGCGGCAGGACGAAGGTCCGGTTGCTCACCTCCCCGAGCCGCACCAGCGCGGCCGTCTTCAGCGCAGCTGGCGACACGCGCGCGGGCATCGGCGTGATCGCGGACATGGGCTTCAGCGGGGTTGCTCGCTGGGAACGGCCGCAACTTGGGGCGTCAACATCGGCAGGGGAACGACCGTCGGCTGTGCCGGGGCCAGCCGCGCGAGCCGATCGACGCGCGACTGCAGGATCGGCTGCATCACGCGATGCGCGACGTAGTGCAGGAGCGCCCGCGCGTGGCGCATCCGCGCGGCCAGCGGCTGCGTCCGCGCCTGGCGCAGCAGCGCCGCCGACTTGCGCGCGCGGAACTCCGTGTGCACCAGCGCGTGCAGCGCGCGGTAGAAGTCCGGCACGTACGTGGCGTGATACATCATCGCGAGGTCGTTCGAGTCCACCCAGTTCTGTTTCCGGCCGAGCTGCGCCTGCACGCGGCGGTGGAACGTCGTGCCCGGCAGCGGGTACGAGACCGACACACCGATGTCGTCGGGCCGGCAGTCGCGCACCATCTGCAGCGTGCGCTCGATGTCGTCGCGCGTCTCGCCCGGATAGCCGAACTGCAGGAAGAAACCGACCGCGACGCCCGCGTCGTGCAGCAGCCGTGTGGCCGTCCCGATCTGATCGACGCGCGTGCCCTTCTCCATCGCGTCGAGAATCCGCTGCGATCCGGATTCCGCGCCGAGCCAGACGGTCTGGCACGACGCGGCCCGCAGCGCGGCGGCCGTGTCCGCCGTCACCTGATCGGCGCGCAGCAGACAGCGGAACGGGATCGCGGCGTCGCGTGCGCGCAGCAGCGCCGCGAACCGTTCGATCCACGCTGGCTTGAGGCCGAAGATGTCGTCGGCGACCCACACGTGATCCGGATGGAACGTCCGCTTGAGCCACGCCATCTCCTCGACGACGTTCTCCGGCGACCGCGCGGTGTAGCGCTGGCCGTAGATGGGCTTCGCGCACCAGTTGCAGTGAAACGGACAGCCTCGCGTCGTCACGAGGTTCATCGAGTAATACCCGTGCCGGGATGTCCAGATCGCGCGGTAGCGCTCGACGTCCACCAGATCCCAGGCCGGGAACGGCATCGCGTCCAGATCGCGAATGATCTCGCGCGGCCGCGTGCGCGTCACGCGGCCGTCCGGATCGAAGCGGCACAACCCGTTCACCTGATCGAGTCCGCCGTCGGACTTGCCGGTCAGCACGTCGAGCAGCTCCACGAGCGTGACTTCCCCTTCGCCCGTGACGACGACGTCGGCGCCGCGGCTGAGGTAGGTCGCGGGATGATCGCTGGCATCCGAACCGGCGACGATCGTGGCGATGCCCCGCGCGCGCGCCGCGTCGATCATCGACAGGGCGGCCTCGCGCATCCGCAGCAGGCACATCTTGCTCAGGTAGTTGAAATTGTCCTCGTAGATCACGGCGAAGCGCGGTTGATGCCTGTCGAGTGCGGCCGACCATTCGTCCACCGACTCGGCGAGCATGGCGTCGAACAGCGCGACCTGGTAGCCGCGATCGCGCACGTACGCCGCCGCGTACAACGCGCCGAGCGGCGCGTACGGCTGCCGCGCCTCCCACAGCTTCGGATCGAAGCGGAGGAAGTACGCCTGGCCGAACAGGACGTCGGTCGATGCGGCGGCGCCGGGTCCGAAAGGACCCGGCCTACTTGTCGATGTGCCGGGTCCGAAAGGACCCGGCCTGCTGATCTCGATCGGCTGTAGGGCGGGTCCTTTCGGACCCGCCTGTGCCGGGACGGTCTCCCCGGCCGCCACGCGCCGGTAGATGGCGAGGCTCTCGCGCGCCGCGCGCTCCCACGAGAATTCCGCGGCGCGCGCCAAGCCCGCCGCGGACAGCTCCATCCGCCGTTCGCGGTCGCGCGCCAGGGCGACGAGGGCCTCCCCCAGCGAATCCACCTGGACATCGTCCACGTGCACGATCGCCCGGCCGCCGATCTCGAGCAGCGCCGCCGCGCCGCCGGTGACGACCGGCGTGCCGCACGCCATCGCTTCGATCACCGGCAGCCCGAACCCTTCGTACATCGACGGGTATACGAAAATCTCGGCGAGGCTGTAGATCGCCGCGAGATCGTCGAACGGCACGTAGCCCGTGAAGTTGATCGCGTGCGCCACGTTCGAGCGCGTAATCCGGTCTTCGAGCCCGCGCGAGAGCCAGCCGTACGGCCCGACGCACACGAGCTGATGGCTCAGATCGCCCGTCCGCCGGCGCGCGGCGAACGCGTCGATGAGCTTCGGCAGGTTCTTGCGCGGTTCGATCGTGCCGACATAAAGAATGATGCGCTCGTCCAGCCCATACGTGCGGCGGACACGTTCGAGCACCGCCGGATCGCGGACCGGTTGGAATCCCGGCGCCGCGGCTTCGTAGACGACGTGCACGCGCTCGGGCGAGAGGCCGTACAGCCGGACGATGTCGCGCTTCGCGCTCTCGGAGACCGTGATCACGGCGTCGGCGCGGCGCGCGGCGAGATCGACGAGCGGCCCGTTCAGCAGCACGCGCCGCGGCGGATGAAACCGCGGATACAGCCGCAGGCTCATGTCGTGAATCGTCACGACGGTCGGCACCGGCGACGCGAGCGGGATCATGCCGTTCGTGAAATGCGCGACGTCGGCTTCCACCTGCCGCAGCGCCGTCGGCGCGAGACCCTGCATCCAGACCAGGCGCGGTGCGTGCCACGACGGCGCGGCCACGCGCACACGCGGGGGAAGCGGCGCCGTCGTCTCGATGGGCCGGTTCGACAGGACAATCAACTCGTCGTCTGAAGCCAGGCGCGCCAGATGGTGCAGCAGGTGCTCGGTGTAGTACCCGATCCCGGTCCTGCGCGGGCGAAGTGCCGTTCCGTCAAACGCGATGCGCATCGGCCTCCGGCATCATCTCGAGTGGCGAGGGACCGCGCGCGCACGCGACGGCGAATCCCAGCGTCAGGGCAAACAGGACGTACGTCGGACCGAAACTCAGGAACGAGTCCACGCAGCCATGGAGGGCGGCAGCGAGCAGCGCCGCCGCCACCCCCATCGCCGCTGCTCCGGAGGGGGCGGACCAGTTCGGTAGCAATACGCCGGCCGATCGCCACAACAGCCACGCGAACGCCAGGCCGCCGACCACGCCGCTGCCCGTGAGAACCTCGAGATACATGTTGTTGCTGTGGATCCGAGGATCGGCCGGCGTCAGACCGGCGTACTCGCCGTACGACAGGCGGAAGTTGTCGGGACCGACGCCGAGCAGCGGATGCGCCGCGATCATGCGCGCCGCGGCCGTCCACAACTGCAAGCGTCCGGGCCGCACCGTCGGCTTCGGCGGCGGCGTCGTACGTGCGATCGTCTCGAGCGCGTCGCCGGACACCGTCGCGCGAGACAGCATCGGCATCGCGCCCGGCTCGGTGCTGAACCACAATTGGTGCTCGAGCACGACGTCCCACGAGAGCCGGTACTGCCCGGGCTGTCGCGGAGCTCGCACTTCCGCCTGCATCGCGATCGTCGATCCTGGTTCGACAGGCGCAGGAAAGGGCGTGCGCGCGCCGTCGAACGCGACGAAGCGATCGCCTTCCGCCGGCATCCAGTGGTACGACAGGTAGAAGGGCGGCTCGCCTTGCGGGTCCCAGGCGATGCGCCCGGTGTTGGTGATCTCAATCGGCACGAGGGACGTCGCGCCGGTCGCCATCGCCAGATCCGTCGGCGCCTCCACCTTGGCGCGATACCAGGATTCCTGTCCGCCGCTGGTGAATCGCAGCCACATCCACTCGGCCGACCGCGATCCCGCAAACAGCACGGCAACCATGACGCCGAGCGCCGCGACCAGTCCAACGCCGACGTCGGTCCCGCGGTGCCGATAGCGCAGCGCACCGAGCAGGCCGAGGACGGCCGCCATCGCGATCAGGCCGGCGCGCGTGAACGTCAGCGTGATGGCCTCGGCCACGACGAGGACGGCGACAAACCAGAGCGCGGCGCGTCCGGATCGGCCGGCGTCAACCTCCGACAGCAGCAGGCCGGCGCCGAGTGCGAACACGACTTCGAGGTACATCGACGCGATGGTCGGGTACTGAAGCGATCCGCCCGCGCGCAGCTGCGACCCGACGACGGTGATCCCGGGGCGGAAGGCTTTGAGGCCGTCGAGGACCGGCCGAACCTGCGCGTACTCGAGAATGACCAGGGTGCTCACGATCAGTCCCGACGCCACGACGAGGCCGAGCGCGATATGCACGCGCGCGCGAGTCGTGAGACCGGTGACCGTCAGCAGAAAGATGGCAAAGGCCGCGGTCAGCCGGCCAGCCATGTGAAAGGCGTTCATCCGGAACGCGGGCGCGGCGGCCGACGCGAGGATGAGCGCGCCCATCAGGGTCGCCCAGGGAAGGGTCAGCGGCGTCCGCCATGCCGGAAGCTGCCGGAACCTGACCAGCGCGAGGCCCCAGACCGCCATCGCCAGCACGACGGCCGCCTCGAGGTTGCTGATGGATTGTTGGGGCAAGCGCACGAGCGGTTCCGTCGTTTCGAAGGGCGCGACGAGCGCCAGCAGCGCAACGCCGATGAATGCAGCTGTCGCCACGGCGAATGTCAGTCCAAGAACCTTGCCACGCGCGAATGCGAGCGAAAGAGAGGCACGGCTGCTGCATACAGCGTGAATGCGCGAAGCTGAGCATCTGATTGTGGTGGAAACCTTTACGGTGGACGAAAGCACGTTTCGAAACGCGAAACTGCGCAACGCGCTGCTGATCGCTTACAAGGCGTTCGCCGATCTGGCGGGCAAGGGATCGCTGTTCGTGATCACGGTCGCGGCGGCGCGTCGGCTGTCGCCCGCAGCCTTCGGGGTCTTCTCCATTGGCGCGACGCTGGGGTGGCTGGTCGCGGTCGCGACCGACTTCGGGATCCAGTTGCACCTGGCCCGGGCAGTCGCCCGGCGTCCGTCGGACGCGGCTGTACTCCTGCGGACTTGGCTGTTTATCCGGCTGTGGATGGCGGGCGCCGCCGTGGCGGTCGTCGGCGTCTGCACGTTCGCTTCGCCGTGGCGTGACGTCTACGGCCCGCCTGTCACCGTGTTCGCCGCGATGTACGCCGTCGCCAGCCTCATCGAGTTCCTGCACTACTTCTACCGCGGTCTGTCGCGGAGCGACCTCGAGTCGTCCCTGATCCTGTGGCAGCGCGGCGGCACGCTCGTCTGCGGACTGCTGGCGCTCGCGTGGAAGCCGGACGTCACCGTGCTGGCGATCGCAATGCTGCTGCCCGTTGTGGTCACGTTCGTCGCCAGCCTGCGGATCGCGATGCGGTTGGATGGAAACGTAGGCCGGGTCCTTCCGCCTACGCGTGAAGCTTCGGCGGACCGCCGTAGCCTTGGCGAAGGCGGTTCGGACGCGGCTGATCAGGCGGGTCCAAAGGACCCGCCCTACATATCCTTCCACCCCGGCGCGGCATTTTTCCGCGACGTCTTCCCCATCGGCGCGGGCATCGTGCTGTCGGCGCTCTATTTCCGGATCGACGTCTTCCTCGTTCAACTCTGGTCGGGCACCGAGTCGGTTGCGCTGTATAACGCGGTGTTCCGCCTCGTCGAAGCACTGCGGTTGTTTCCGGCCGCTGTGCTGGCGGTCACGCTCCCGTCCCTCGTCCGTGCGCGCGATCTCCGCACGCTAGTGCAGGTGTCCTGGCCGGTCGCCGGTTTCGCCGTGGTCGCGAGCGGGGGGTTGTGGCTCGCCGCCGGCTGGGTGATTCCGCTTGTCTACGGCGATCGGTATCTCGGAGCGGTCCCCGCGTTCAGGATCCTGCTGCTGTCGTTTCCGCTGCTCTCGCTGAATTACGCGCTGACGCACCAGCTGATCGGCTGGGACGGACAGCGGACGTACGCGACGCTGTGCGGGCTCGCGCTCGTCGTCAATGTGGCGCTCAACGCGCGGCTGATTCCCCTGTGGTCGATCGAGGGAGCCGCGTGGGCGACGCTGGCGACCGAGGCGTTCCTGACGGTGGGATGCTGCGCGGGAATTTGGTTGATCGGTTCCAGACGATCGGGTGCCGGGGTGCCGGGTGCGGAGGTGCAGAGTGCCGTGCAGCGTGCGGGCGTGCCGAGTGTCGAGGTGCAGTCATGACGCCGCGCGAGATCGCCATTGCTCGCAGCGTCATCTACGCGTCGCTCTTCGACTACCCGCTGACGCTGGAGCAGCTGCACGTCAGCCTGATCGAGTCCGAGCAGTCGAGGGAGGAAATCCTGGCGGTGTTCGACGGCAGCGAACGCCTCCAGCATATCCTCGAGTATCGCGACGGGTTCTTCTTCCCCGCCGGCCGGGACGACCTGCTGCCCGAACGGCGCCGCCGTGAAGCGCGCAGCCTCGCGTTTCTCGAGCGCCAGCGGCGGCTGCTGCAGGTGATTTGCGCGATTCCATTCACGCGCGCCGTCGCGCTGTCGGGCAGCATCGCGCACATGAATCTCGAGGCCAGCGGCGATCTCGATTTGTTCATCATCACGCGCGGCCCTCGCGTGTGGACCGTGACACTGGCGGCGATCGTCCTGACCAGGATCCTCGGACGCCGCCGCGATCTGTGCTTCAACTTCGTCCTCGCGGATTCGCATCTGCGCCTCGAGCCCCGGGATCTGTTCACGGCCAACCAGGTGATCCACCTCAAGCCGCTCGTCGGCGCCGAGGTACTGACGACGCTGCGCGCGGAGAATCCTTTCGTCGCGCGTGTTTATCCGAACGCGCGCGTGGATGGCCCGCCCATTGGGTTCGCCTGGACGTTCCCGCGGTGGCTGGGGCGCGCGAAGCGGGCGCTCGAGTTGGTGCTGGGTCTTCCGGCGCCGCTCGTCGAAGCGGCGTGCCGCCAGGCCTACAAGCGGCACCTGCGGCGGCGCGCGGCGACCTGGCGGTCGCCGGATCAAGTGCGCCTGCAGTCGGATTACCTGAAGCTCCACACGCGCAGCCACAGACACGCCGTGACGGAGCGGTTCGATGCGGCCATGGATCTGGCGCTGCGTCAGGCGGAGCGTCTCACGCGGCGCCGCGCCGTCGCCGCAGGCCGTTAGTCCAGGTCCGACCAAGGTCGGTCCCCACGTCAAGATTGGCCCGCGCGGAGCTTGCTCGGCGTTCGTAGTTCGCAGGGACGGAGCCAGCTCCGCCCTCAAAAATGGATGACGGTGACGGCGTACGTGACCGGCGACGCTTGATTGCCGACGTCCGAGACCTGCACGCAGTACTGACCGGCGCTGATCGCCGTGCCCGCCAACTGCGCCGTAGCGCCCGCCGCCGTTATCACGGATCCGCCCTGAAAGATGGTGCAAGTGGTCCCGCTGTACGATCCGACCCCGAGGCCCATCTGGATCGTCGGCGGCGGCCCCGCCGCGGTCAGGATGATGTTCAGCTGTCCGTTGGCCAGCAGGATGTTGAACGGCTTCACATCGGCGCCGCCGACCGGAACAGTGCCCGTGAAGTTTTCCGTTGTCGGAGTCGTGGTCGGCGCGGTGGTGGTCGTCGGCGTCGCGTTGGAGGTATCACTGGACTGACTGCAGCCTACCGCGAGCGTGGTGACGAGTACGGAGAGCGCGAACCTGACTCTCATGCGATCCCTTCGGAACGGTCGGCGGGCGGCATATTTGAAAATTGTAAGCGCTGCACCTCTAGGCGGCGTGAAATATCTGTGACGGCTTATACTGCGCCCCGATGACGTCGACACGGCATTCGCTCCCCTTCCTGCGCACCACTCTGTCCATCGCGTGCGCGCTCGCCGTTGCCGCGGGCGCCGGCGCGCCGGTCATGGGTCAGGGTGGCGCTCAGAGCCGGCGCGCGGCGGCCATCGACCCATCGCAGCTGAGCAGCCTGCGCTGGCGCAGCATCGGTCCCGCGAATACCGGCGGGCGCATCGACGACTTCGCGATCGGGCGCGCGGCCGGCGTGCCCGACGCGATCTACGTCGCCTCCGCCAGCGGTGGTGTGTTCAAGAGCACGAATCAGGGCACGACGTGGACCGCGGTGTTCGACCGCGTGGACGCGATGATGTCCATCGGCGCGATCGCCGTCGCGCCGTCGAATCCGAACGTGGTCTGGGCCGGCACCGGCGAGGCGAACAACCGGCAGAGCTCGTCGTGGGGCGACGGTGTCTACAAGTCGGCGGACGCGGGCCGCACGTGGCGCGCGATGGGCCTGCGCGAGACGCGGCACATCGGCCGCGTCATCGTCCATCCGTCGAATCCGGACGTTGCGTACGTCGCCGCGGTCGGCCACTTGTGGGGATCGAACGCGGAGCGCGGCGTCTTCAAGACGGTCGACGGCGGACAGACCTGGACGAAGTCGTTGTTCGTCGACGACAACACCGGCGCGACCGATCTCGCGATCGATCCGGGGAATCCGGACACGTTGTACGCCGCGATGTACCAGCGCCAGCGCAAGGCGTGGGGCTTTAACGGCGGCGGCGCGGGCAGCGGTCTGTACCGCACGCGCGACGGCGGTGAGACGTGGACGCGCCTGACCAGGGGACTGCCGTCCGGCGACAAGGGCCGAATCGGCCTCGACATTTACCGGGCCGACCCGCGCGTCGTGGTCGCCGTCATCGAAGCGCCGGGCGGCGCCGGAGGCGTCTATCGCACGACCGACGGCGGCGACTCGTGGGACAAGCTCGTGCCGCTGAACCCGCGGCCGATGTACTTCAGCCAGATCCGAATCGATCCGAAGGACCGCAACCACGTGTACCTGCTGGGATCGAATCGCGGCTTCTACGTGTCCGACGATGGCGGACGCACGTTCCGCGACGTGTTCAGCACGGTCCACTCGGAAGATCACGCGCTGTGGATCGATCCCGACGATCCGAATCACCTGCTGGTCGGCGGCGACGGCGGCGTGTCGATCTCGTGGGATCGCGGCGCGACCTGGCTGTTCCGCGACAACCTGCCTGTAGGGCAGTTCTACGAAATCAGCGCCAACATGGCCGACCCGTACATCATCTGCGGCGGGCTCCAGGACAACGGCCACTGGTGTGTGCCGAGCGCCACGCGCACGCGCACCGGCATTTCGAACCACGACGGCTTCAACATCGGCGGCGGTGACGGCTTCTACACGCGCCTCGACCCGACCGATTCGCGCACGGTCATCGTCGAATCGCAGGACGGCCGCGCCAACCGCGTGAACCTCCCGACGCTCGAGCGGCAGCCGATCGCGCCCGTGACGAGGAGGACGGGTCTCGGCAGAGCGGGGACGGGTCTCCCCGCCGAGGTTCCGGGAGACGCGCCCGCCGATCGCTGGAACTGGAACACCCCGATCGTCATGTCCGCCTTCGATCCGAAAGTGCTCTACATCGGATCGAATGTTCTGTTCCGCTCGCCCGATCGCGGGGGCACATGGAAGCCGATCAGTGGGGACCTGACCGCCGCCGTGAATCGCGAAACGCTGCAGATGATGGGCGGCCCCGTTCCGGAGCGCGCGCTCTCGCGGCACGACGGACAGACGTCGTTCTCCACGCTGACGACGATCGGCGAGTCGCCGCTCGACGCCAAGGTGCTCTACACGGGCGGCGATGACGGACGCCTCGCGGTGACCCGCGACGGCGGCCAGACCTGGACGACGCTGACGGATCGGGTGCCGGCGCTGCCGCCGAACACGTACGTCAGCAGCGTCCTGCCGTCACGCCACGCAGCCGGCCGCGTCTACGCCACGTTCGACGGCCACTACAACGACGACTACCGCACGTACGTCTACGTGAGCGACGATTACGGCCGCACGTGGCGTTCGATCACGGCCGGGCTGCCCGAGACATCGGTCCACAAGCTGCGCGAGCATCCGCGCAACGCGCGCCTGCTGTTCGTCGGACACGAGCGCGGGATCCACGTCTCGATCGACGGCGGCGCGAACTGGTCCTCTCTGATACTCAACATGCCGGCGGTGCCGGTGGACGACATCCTGATCCACCCGCGCGAAAACGATCTGATCGCCGGTACGCACGGCCGCAGCCTCTGGGTCCTCGACAACATCGGGCCGCTCGAAGCGTTGACGCCGGAATCGGCGGCGAAAGACGCGTTTCTCGTGCCGCCCGCGCGCGCGCGGCTGTTGAGCATCTACAACCCGCAGGCGTGGTACGGCGCGGGCCAGTTCTTCGCGCCTAACCCGGACTTTGGCGGCATCGTGGACTATCACCTGCGCGACGGCGCGGCAGACGCTGCGCAGATCACGTTCGCCGAGGCGGGCGGGACGGTGCTGCGCACGATGCACGGCCCCGCGCGGCGCGGACTCAATCGCATCTCCTGGGATCTCCGCATGGAGCCGCCGACGCCGGATCGCGAATCCGCCGGCCCTGGCGGGTTCGGCGGCGCGCCGCAAGGACCGCTGGTCCTGCCCGGCACGTACACCGTCACCGTGCGCGCCGGCGGACGTGAGCTGAAGGGCCAGCTGCGCGTGGAAGGCGACCCGCGCGTATCGATGACGGACGCGGACCGGCGGGCGCGGCAGACCGTTCTGCTTTCACTGTACGAGCTGCAGAAGACGCTGGGCGCGGCGCGAACGGCCGTTCGCGCCGCGATCGGTGAACTGGATGCGCTGGGCCGGGGCGGACACGGATTGGACGAACGGCTCGAGCGCGGGTTGACGCGGGCGCAAACGGAGATCAACGCGCAACTCGGGACCGCCGCGGGCCTGTCGCGCACCCTCGAAGGCTACTCGGGCCTGCCCACCGCCGATCAACGGAAGCAGCTCGACTGGACGTTCGACGACGTCTCGCGGACCGTCGCCGCACTGAACGGCGCGCTGACCGACCTGCCGTCGAAGCCGAAGCCCGTGGCAGCGCCGGCGAAACGGACGGGCCGGCCGTAGTGGCCGACCTTGGTCGGCCTGCTGAGCTCAGTTGCCCCGCTGATCCTTCTTCGCCTGCGCGAGCACGTCAGCCCACGTCACCGGTGACGTCTGTCGCGCTACCGCTTCCGCGTTCGCCGCCGCGCGATCCTTGAACGCCATGTAGTCGCGCTCGCCGTTGTCCCGATTGAGCGTCGGCACATAGACCGCCGACTCCGCCAGGACCATCTTGCCGCCGGCGTAATCGCTCACGAAGACGATGTTCTTCTCGTCGGGGTGATCGGCCAGGTACTTGGCGAGGCAGCCCGCGGTCCTGAAGTTCGACGCGAGGCCTCCGCCGATCGCCTGCGCGGCCAGCCGGATGTCGGCGATCGGCCGCTTGCACCGGAAGCACGCGTCGCCGGTGCGAATCGGCAATGGCGTCACGGAACTGCACGCGCCGGCGAGAAACATCGCCAGGGCGCCGAGCGCGAACCTGCGCCAAAGGATGAGGGTCAGCCTCCACATAACGACCTCCTGCCGGAAATCCGGCAACTTCGCCGCATAGGACGGAAGGTCGCATAAGGCGTGCCTGATAGTCGGTGGCTGGTGGCTGGTGAAACCTACTCCTCACGAAGCGCGGCCATCGGGTCGAGGCGCGAGGCCCGGAACGCTGGGATCCAGGACGCGGCCAGCGTGATGAGCCAAAAAAGGACGGCGATCGCACCAAAGGTGACCGGATCGGTCGGTTGGATGCCCACGAGCATGCTCGCCATCACACGGGTGATCGCGAGCGCGCCCGCCAGACCGATGGCCATGCCGCCCGCGCTCAGCTTCAGCCCTTCGCCGACCACGAGACCCAGGATGCTGCCCGACTCGGCCCCGAACACCATCCGCAGACCGATTTCCGCCGTGCGCATCCGGACGATCGTCGAGAGCACACCGTAGAGCCCGACCCCCGCCAGCAGCATCGCCACGACCGCGAACATGCCGATCAGCGTCGCCGTGAAACGCAAGGGCGCCATCGCTTTTTCCACGTACGCGCTCATCGGCTGCACTTCGGCGAGCGCGACGCGCGGGTCCATGGCGGCGATCGCCGCGCGCACGGCGGCGGTGATCAGGTTCGGATCGCCGCTCGTGCGCACGGCCCAGCGTCCCGCCGCGCCGTGGCCGAACACGCTGTCGGTGATGAAGATCGCTTCGGGGCCAGGATCGGCGAGCGACGCGTGACGCTGATGCGCAACCACGCCGATCACGTCGGCCCACTCGGCTTCGGGCGTCACGATGCGGATCAGGAGCCGCTTGCCGACCGGCGATTCGTTCGGAAACGCCCTGGCCGCGAGCAAGTCGTCGATGATCAGTTGTTTCGGGCTGTTGGGATCGCGGTTGTTGTCGGCGTCCGTGAACAGGCGCCCCGCGATCAGCCGCGTGCGCATCGTCTCGAAATACCCTGGCAGGACGGCGTGGTAGTTGGCTTGACGGAACGCCGCCGGATCCGACGCGGCCGCTTCTCGTCCGTAGCGGCCGTTGATCAGCTGGCCGTCGAGCGGCAGCGGCAGCGCCGCGGTGACGCCGAGGACGCCGGGAATCGCCGACACGCGCTGACGCACCTGCTGCATGAACGCCTGCCGCTCGCCCGGCTGTCGCGATTGCGGCTGGACGAAGAACGTCAGGACGTTGTTGGCGTCGTACCCGGGATTGATGCGGCTCAGCTCGATGATGCTGCGCAGCATCAGCCCGGCGCCGATGAGCAGGATGAACGACAGCGCGACCTCGACGATCACCACGCCCTGGCGCAACCGCCGCCCGCCGCGCAGCCCCGACACGCGGCCGCCCGCCTCGCGGAGCACGTCCATCAGGTCGGTGCGCGACGCCCGGAGCGCCGGCACAACGCCGCACAGCACGGCCGTCACGAGCCCGGCCAGCGCGGCAAACGACAGGACGATCGGATCCATGTGCACGGAGTCGAGGCGCGGTAGATCCTTCGGGCCGAGCGCGATGAGCCACTGAATTCCCGCGCGCGCGAGCCCGAGGCCGAGCACGGTCCCCATCGAGGCGATGACGAGGCTCTCCGCAAGCATCTGCCGCACGAGTTGCCCGCGGCTGGCGCCGATCGCGGCCCGCACCGCCAGCTCGCGGCTGCGCGCGGACGCGCGCACGACGAGCAGATTGGCCACGTTGGCGCACGCGATGAGCAGCACGAAGCCGACTGCGCCCATCAGCGACAGAATCGCCGGCCGCACGCCGCTGACGAGATCCTCGTACATCGGCACGACGTGGAAGTACAGCCCCGCCGTCTGCTTGATCGCGAAGTTCTTCCGCAAATCAGTGGCCAGCCGATCCGCTTGCATGCTCGCCTGCTCCAGCGTCACGCCCGGCTTCAGCCGCCCAATCACGCGGAACATGACGTTGTTGCGGTTCGCGGTCTCGTAGTTGATCCGCACCGCCGTCCATATGTCCGGCGCGCGGTCGATGTTCGCGCGCGGCGGAAACAGCAGTTCGAACTCCGGCGCCAGGACGCCGACAATCTGCGCGCGTCCCTGGCCGAGATCCACATTCCGTCCGATGACGCCCGGGTCGCCGCCCCAGCGGCGCGTCCAGAAGCCGTGACTCAGAATCGCGATGATCGGCAGCCGCGCCGGCGGCGGACCGGCGGCCTGCTGGCCCGCCTGGCCGGGGGGCGCCTGCGGCTGCGGCGTGGCGTCATCGTCGGTGAAGTCGCGGCCGAGCAGGATGCGCGCGCCGAGCACGCGAAACAAATTCGGGGTCGCGCCGCCAACGCGAATCTGCTCGGCCTCTCCGGTCTTGTCGTCGAGCGGCGTGCGGCCGGCGGCCGTCACCGCGGCGATGTCGTCGAAACTGTCGGCGGTCTGCAACTGGAGGTCGCGAAAGTCCGGCGGCGAGAACGGCCAGTCGTGCACGTTTCGCGCGCGAAGCTCGCCCCAGACGATCACCAGACGCTGCGCGTTGGAGTACGGCAGCGGCCGCAGCAGCACCGCGTTCACGACGCTGAAGATCGCCGTGCACGCGCCGATGCCCAGCGCGATCGTCAAGGTCGCCACGGTCGCGAAACCGGGGTTCTTCCGGAGCCCCCGCCCGGCGTAGATCACGTCTTTGAGGAGGGTATCCATCAATCTTTGTGGCAGGCTTCAGCCGGACCGGGTGTTACACGTTCCGTGCCTGCGGCGGTGCGTCGTAACCATTTGACCGGCGACAGACATGATTGGTTGGCGACCGGTCGACCGCCCGTTGGTGGGAAGCGGGCGTCCGAATTCGAACATGCCCTGGGGTCTGTTCGCGGCCCTGACCGCCTCCGCCAAGGCTACGGCGGTCCACCGAAGCTTCACGCGAAGGCGGAAAGGGCCGCACTACGGGACCCGCGTCGGATCGGCCGAGACGCGGACCAGCATCTTTCCGAAATTCCTGCCTTCGAACAAGCCGATGAGCGCCGCCGGCGCGTTGTCCAGCCCTTCGACGATGTCTTCGCGGTACTTCAACCGGCCCTCTTTCACCAGCGGTGCGCACTCCTTCAGGAACGCCGGCGCGCGATCCGAGTGATCGCTGACGATGAAGCCCTTAATCATCGCGCGCCTGACGAGAAGCGGGCGGAGGTTGGGTCCGCCGGGATCGGCGGTCGCGTTGTATTCCGAGATCATCCCGCAGAGCGGAATGCGAGCTCCCTTGTTGAGCACGCGCAGCACGGCGGCGAATACCGCGCCGCCGACGTTTTCGAAGTAGACATCGATACCGTTGGGACACGCCGCGCGCAACGCCGGCACGAGATCGTCGGTCTTGTAGTTGACGCACGCGTCGAACCCGAGCTCCTCGACGACGTAGCGGCACTTGTCCGGCGAGCCGGCGACGCCGACGGCGCGGCAGCCTTTGATCTTCGCGAGCTGGCCGACGATGGCGCCGACGGCGCCCGACGCGGCCGACACGACGACGGTCTCGCCCGGCTTCGGCTGGCCGATGTCCATCAACCCGACGAACGCGGTCATGCCCGGCATGCCGAGGACGCCGATAGCGGTCGAGATCGGCGCGCTCTTCGGATCGAGGATGCGCAGGTCCTTGCCGTTCGAAACGGCGTACTGCTGCCAGCCGTCGTAGCCGGTCACGAAGTCGCCGGCCCGGAAGTCCGGATTGCGCGACTCGACGACCTGGCTGACCGTGTGGCCGCACATCACGTCGCCGACGGCCACGGGCTGGGCGTAGGACTCGGCGTCGCTCATGCGGCCGCGCATGTAGGGATCGAGGGAAAGGTAGATGGTGCGGCGCAGCACCGCGCCGTCGCCGGCGGCAGGCAGCGGCGCGTCGGCGGCCTCGAAGTTGGCGGCCGAGGGCATGCCGACGGGGCGGCTCTTCAGGAGAATCCGGCGATTGGTCGCAGGGGCGTGGGCCATGGGACCGCTATCCTATCAATACTTGACATGTCAACTATTGTTGTGTAATCTATTGCCGATGGGTCGCCTGCAACGCGAGCTGCGCCAGAACCGGCCTTTCCAGTCCACGGCTCACGAGGCCGTCGTCGGGCTGATCCGGACGGCCGACATGGTCCGCCGCCAGATGACCGCCCTCGTCGGGCCGCAGGGCATCACCCTGCAGCAGTTCAACGTGCTGCGGATCCTGCGCGGCGCCGGCAGCGAGGCGCGCGACGGCGTGCCGACCCTCGAGATCGCCGACCGGATGATCGAGCAGACGCCCGGCGTCACCCGGCTGCTCGACCGGCTGGAGGCGAAGGAGCTCGTCCGGCGCCAGCGCTGCCCCAAGGATCGACGGCAGCACCTGTGCTGGATCACGCCGAAAGGGCTCGCGCTGCTCCAGAAGCTGGACGAGGCGGCGCTGCGGTCGCACGAGGAGTCGATGAAGGGCCTGCGGGCGAAAGATCGGGCGACGTTCATCCGCCTGATGGAGGCGATCCGCGCGCCGCATCAGTAGTCTTTTTTGGACTCAATGATTGACATGTCAACTATCAACACGTCACGTTCATCACGCTCACAAGGAGAGCCATCATGACCACCGCCACGACGACCGCCACCCCCGTCCGGACGTTTGCGATCGACAAGGCGCACTCGGAAGTGCAGTTCCAGGTCCGTCACCTCGTCACCAAGGTGCGCGGCCGCTTCACGGATTTCTCGGGTACCGTCCAGTTCGACGAAGCGCGACCCGAGGACTCGCGCGTGGACTTCTCCGTCACCGTGGCGAGCATCGACACCGCGACGCCCGACCGCGACACGCACCTGCGGTCGGAGGACTTCTTCTTCGTGGACAAGCACCCCGCGCTGACCTTCACGAGCGCGCGCGTCGTCCGCAAGAGCGCGGAGCTGTTCGACGTCATCGGCGCGCTGACGATCCGCGGAGTCAGCCGGGAGATCACGCTGCCGGTGACCTATCTCGGCGCGGCGAAGGATCCGTGGGGCCAGACACGCGTCGGCTTCGAAACCGAGATCACGATCAACCGGAAGGACTTCGGCCTCACGTGGAACGCGGCGCTCGAGACCGGCGGCTTCCTGGTCGGCGACGAGGTGAAGATCAGCGTTTCGGTCCAGGCGATCGCGCAGTAACCGCGTAAGTGTCCCAGGTGTCGGTCGCGCGCTGCACGACGCGTTCGACGTCGTCCACCAGCAGGAACCGCTGCGCGACGAGCGCCTCGGCGGCCTGTCGCGCCTGATCCAGGTACGCGTCACGCGACGCGTAGCGTTCCTGGATCGCGCGACGCGGGTCGCCGGCGGCGCGATCGGCGGTCGTCGCGGCGAACGGCACATACGATCCGAGCAGCGAGACCAGTTCGCCCGGCGAGCCCGTGGACGGCTGCCGGAAGTTCCAGCCGGTGTAGGTGCCGAGCGGCACGGCGACGTCAGGCAGTCGAATCCCCGCCCGCTCGTTACCGTCCGCGTCGACGTCGGGCACGAGCAGCGGCAGCGGCGCGCCCGCACCGCCGTCTCCGTTGCGTTTCAGAAACGGGTTCGCGATCCGCGCGCCGGCGGTCAGGGCGCGGGGCGACGCGACGCCGGGAATCACGGGGAACGAAACGGCCGCGGCGGGGACCAGCGTGTGGTCCGCCAGCGTCGGATAGGCGCTGGCGGGCGGCGGCGCGCCCGCGCTCACCCACCGGTGCATCGCCAGCAGCAGCGCGCGCAGCGACCACCAGTAGTCCACCGGGTTGTCCAGTTGCTGGCCGGCATTGCGGATCGGCGGAAAGCGTGCCGGTGAATGCTGCGTTCCGGCAAAGAAGTACACGCGGACGTTGTCTGGCAACGGGATGTCGGCCGTGCCGCCGGGCGTCGTGTGAATCAGCGCCGCCACCCGGCCGGTGCCCCAGTACTCGACGGGCGTATTCGTGTAGAAGACTTTCGGCTGATGCGCCCGCGCCCGCGGATTGTCCAGCAGGCCTTCCTGCGCGCCGCTGATCGGATCGCGCAGGCTCGCGTCGGCGAAGGGAAACGCCGTCGCGCTGTGCACTCCAAGCCCGACCGGCGTCGCCCATCGCTCGTTGAGGTTGATGCGCGCCGCGCCGGCGATGTGCGCCATCACACCGTCGAAGACCTGGCGATCGTGCTCGTCGATGTTGAATCCCTCGTAGAGGAAACTACGCAGGAAGCGTCCGCTCTGCGACGCGCCGAACGCGTACGCGTACCGGACGGGTGCGACGGCCGCAGATTCGTGCTTCAGCCACGCGGCGAAGTCGCGCATCGCGATGAATCCGAGGCCGGCGACCGGCGGATTCGCCGCGCGATAGCTGATCTCGTACGTCTTGCCCGGCTCGAAGCCGCCGTCCAGCATCACGGCGCGACCGGCAAGGCGCCACCGCGCGCGGGCGATCGGCTCGCTCCTGGCGAAGACCGTCGGCCGGACGGTCAGCTGGCTGTCCGGCCCGGACGGATCCACCGGATCGTAGCTTGCGAGATCTCTGACGGCAAATTCAGTGACGCGCGCGGCCGGCGTGAACGCCGCGCGGACGACGCCCGTGATCGTCTTGCCCTGATCGGTCGCGGTCGGCGCGTGGATCCGCATCAGGCCGGGCTGCTCGGGGACGTCGAATTCCCAGCCCACCCAGGCCAGCGTGAAGCCGAATCGCATCAGAAACCGATCGCCCAGATCGTTTTCCGTCTTCGGGTCGGGAAACCCACCGCGATCGAATCCCGCAAGAGCGCCGCGATTGCCGCGGTTCGAGACCTCGATCAGCGCCGCGCCGTTCGCGCGCCGCTCGTCCTTCGGCCGCAGGACGTACAGGTCGGCGAAGAATTCGACGAGGCCGGCCGCGTTGCGCGGCGCCTTGTCCAGATCGACGACCACGCGATTGTGCGCATCGAAGGGATCGACGGCGAAGTGAATCGTGCCGGCGATCTTCTCGTAGCCAGAGGCGCCGACGTCGGCGCGTGTCGTGATGACGGCCCGCGTCACGTCGGCCCGGGCCGGTGCAACGGCGCTTAAGACGCCGGCCGCGAGAGCAACAGCGGCAAATGCGTGGGGGCGCACCATGCGGCGCATCCTAGCACCAACATCCCGGTACAAGCAGAAGGGCGGGATTCAGGCCAGCCCTGCCCATCCCGCCCTCGTGGCCACTAACCGATGTCAGTCTGGTTAGTGGACCGGACCCTCCCAAACCGCTTTGGCTTTCCAGTCTTCGTCGAGGATGGTCCACAGTGTCTGGTCGAGATATTCGCCGTTCTTGTAGAAGGACTTTCTGAGGAGTCCCTCCTGGATGGCGCCGATCTTCCGAAGGGCGCCATTGCCTCGTCCGTTGCGGACGGCTGCGCGCGCCTCGAGCCGGTGCACGCCGACCGAGTCGAACGCAAAAGTTACCATAAGCTCCGCTCCTTCCTGGAACACGCCTGTGCCCCAATACGCAGAACCGATTGCGAACCCCCACTCGGCCGTCCCGAACCCGGGCTCCAGCTCGCGGAGCTGGAAGATGCCAATCGCCGTATCCGTGGAACCCACGGTCACCGCGAAGCAGACATACGTTCCGGCGCGACGCTGTCTGTGCGTCCACGCGATGAATTTCTCAAACCCGTCCACGGTGGTCGGCGGCGGCGAAATGAACCGCGAGACTTCCTCCGTGGTCAGCATCGTAAAGAGCGACTGCGCATCCGACGCGCGCAGTTCGCGCAGCGTGACCATGGTCCCACTGAGCACCGGCAGACCAGATCGCCAGTCGGTGCTCACGACGTCGGCGGTCGGCATCTGGACGAAGTGCACGTCCAGTGTCGACTGGTACGGCATCTTTTCCATGACTAGATGACTCCACCCGGGGCCGCCGGCGGCGGCGTTGTGGTGGTGCTCGTCGTGCTCGAGGTCGTCGTCGCGCCCAACGGGTCGGTGGTCGTCACGTCGGTCTGCACCGTTGTCGTGACCGTGCCGTCCGCCGCGGTGGACGACGTCGTTGTCGTGGTCGTGGTCGTCGTCGTGCCGTCAGGCGCCGTCGACGTGTCGGTCGCCGTCGTGGTCGTCGTCGTCGGGGCCGGCGCGGGGGCCGGCGGCGGGTCTGGCGGCGGTGGCGGATTGATGACCGTCACCGTCGTCTCACCCGTCAGCTGATTCGTCACCGTGATGGTGGTGACACCGCTCACCGGGTCTGTCACGGTCGTTGTCGTGAGGTCGCCGAACTCGGCGGCCGCATCCGGCACGGGCGCCGTGTCGGCATCATCGGGATACAGGACGGCGTCGTCGCTCGAGGCGCCCCACGTCACGTCGCTGTCGGTGCTCGTGCCCCACACGATGTTCTCGTCGCCGGACGTGCCCCACACGATGTTCTCGCCCGCGTCGGCGGTGCCCCACACGATGTTGTCGAGGGAATCTTCCGTGCCCCAGACGATGTTCTCGCAGTCGGCGCCACCGCAGTCCGTGCCCCACACGACGTTCTCGTCGCCGGTGTCGGTGCCCCAGACGATGTTGTCGCAGGTCGCGTCGGCGCATTCCGTGCCCCAGACGATGTTTTCGTCGGCCGCGGTGCCCCACACGATGTTCTCGCCGCTGTCGTCAGCCGTGCTCCACACGATGTTGTCGCACGTCGTGTCGGCGCACTCCGTGCCCCAGACGATGTTCTCGCCCGTGTCGCCGAGGGTCTTCACCGTGCCCCAGACGACGCTGGCCGCCCAAGCGTTGCCCTTCGGGTTGATGTAGCCACGCGACAACATGTGATTGCCCCAGAGGATGTGGCGGCTCCACACCTTCTGCACCGGCATGCGACTGCCTACCTCGTCCCTTGCGTAGAACCTGGCGAGTCGCACCGCGCCCAGCGTGTTCAGGAAGCCCGCGCCTTCGCGCAGCGCGCTGTAGCCCGGGTACTGCTGCGCGGTGTACTCAATGATGGCCTTGATGAGGTTCGGCGTCAGATTCGGATTCGCCTGCAGCATCAGCGCGACGGTTCCGGAAACGACCGGCGCCGCCATGCTCGTGCCGCTCAGACTGAGGTATGGCTTGTAGTCGAGGCTGATCTTCCCGTCGATCAGATACGCCGTCTTGGTCGCGTAGAACGTGCTGCCGGGGACTGCCAGCGAAATCGTGCCCACGCCGGGCGCCACGACATCGGGCTTGGCCAGGTAGTCCTTGTAGGTCGGCCCTGACGAGCTGAAGCTCGCCATCGTGTCGTCGTTGCGCGTGAGCGTGCCCATCGTGCTCGACGCCCCGACGGTCAGCACCCACGGCGCGTTGGCCGGCGCCGTGATGCCGCCCTTCTGCAGTGCGCCCGCCGCGTTCTTGCCGAGGTTGCCCGCCGCGGTCACCACCGTGATCCCCAGGTCGGTGACCTGCTTGGTGGCCAGCGTCAGCGGATCCGTCCAGAACGATTCGCGAATCGGCGCGCCGACCGACATATTCACGACGCGAATGTTGTAGGGCCGCGCGTTGGCGGCGACCCAGCCGAGCGCGGCGATGATGTTGCTGATCGAGCCCTGGCCGTTCTGATCGAGCACCTTCAGCGACACGAGCGACGCCTTCGGCGCAATGCCGCTCTTCTGGCTGTACGAATCGTATCCGTTCCCGAGGATGATGCCGGCCACGTGGCTGCCGTGGCCGTTGTCGTCATACGGCAGCGCGCGCCCGTTCACGAAGTCCACGAACTTCGTGACGCGCTGGTTGCCGTAGGGATAAACGGTCGAGCTGTTGCCTTTGGTGAGGTCGTCATGCCAGCTCGTGATCCCCGAATCGATCACCGCGATGCCGACGCCGGTGCCGGTGTAGCCCAGGTACTCCTGGACGGTCCGCGCGCCGACCGTTACGGACGTGCGGAAGTTGTGCGTCGCAATCGGGCGATCCTCGACTACGCGGAAGAAGTTCGGGTGCTTCTCGAGCTGGCGGATCACCCGGTTGGGCAATTCGAGCGGCACGCCGTTGATGAGGCCCAGCTTCTCGCCCCGCACGTACTTCTTGAACTCCTCCGGCACGCGCGCGCCGGGCTGGAGCATGACGATGACTTTCGATTTTTCGTTGGGGTTGCCGTAGCTCGCGCGACGCTCCATTTCATCGTCGAGCTTGCGCAGCTGCACGTTCGCCCCGGGCATCACCGATTTCTTGGTCGGTGCCTTGCGGACGTGGCGGCTGACAACCTCTTTCTTCGCGGCGTCATGCGTCTTGGCGGACGTCGAAGGCGCGAAGCCAAGGAGAAACAGCGCAAGGGCCGCGAACGTGACCCTCGATCCCCAGACAGCTTTCCGTCGAATACGCTGAAGGACGAGTGGATTCATGCTCAGAGGAACAGCAAAGTCGGAGCCATATCGTCGTATCTTGAGACATGAGTCGTAAGTGATTCAAAAATAAGTAGTTACGGGATAATATCAGATACGCTTCTGGGTATAGTGTCTCATCAAGTCTGTTCATTATCGAGACATTTTGGCTGAAAACACATTTCAAACTATTGTTGAATAGATGTTTATTAGAATATGTTCCGAATAAGAACACGATGGGATGTAATAGAACATTTTGTCATATCAAGTACGTCATAGGCTCACGTCGGCACGAGTGGCGTCGAGCCCGTTGTCCGACGATAATGCTCCGTTGCCGTCACTCTTAATTTCCGTTGCCATCACCCTTAAGTTAAGGTGCCCGATGAGCGTCCTGCGCACTGCGATCGTGACCGCCGTCCTCGTCGTCCCGGTCGTGTCCCAGCAACCTGCCAGCTATCAGGAGCGCGATTTTCTGACGCGCGTCCGCCGCCTGACCGTCGAGGGGCGGCGCGCTGGAGAAGGGTACTGGTCGCCAGACGGCAAGCGGCTCGTGTTCGAGAGCGAACGCGAACCCGGCAATCCGTTTTTTCAGATCTATGTCCTCGATCTGAGCACAGGCGAAACGACACGTGTCTCGCCCGGCCTGGGCAAGACGACGTGCCCGTTCTTCAGGCCGGGCACCGACGAGATCGAATTCGCGTCGACGCACGCCGATCCGAAGTCAAAGCAGTACCAGGATGAAGAACTCGCGTTCCGCGCATCGGGTAAGGAGCGGCGCTACGCGTGGGACTACGACCCCGAAATGGACATCTACGCGTACAACGAGAAGACGAAGGCCATGAGGCGCCTGACGACCGCGCGCGGCTACGACGCCGAGGGCAGCTACTCTCCCGACGGGCAGTGGATCGTCTTTACGTCGATGCGCGACGCCTACAACCGCACGCTGAGCGACGCGGAAAAGAAGCAGCTGGAGACGGACCCGAGTTACTTCGCCGAGATCTACATCATGCGCGCCGACGGCTCCGGACAGACGCGACTCACCACGGCTAACGGCTACGACGGCGGGCCGTTCTTCACGCAGGACGGCAAGAAGATCGTCTGGCGCCGCTTCGACGAGAAAGGCCTGATCGCCGACGTCTGGATGATGAATCCGGACGGCACCGATCAGCGCCAGATCACGGATTTCGGCTCGATGAGCTGGGCGCCGTACATGCACCCGTCGGGGCAATACATTATCTTCGCGTCGAACAAGCTCGGGTTCGAGAACTTCGAGCTGTTCATGGTCGACGCCGCCGGCACGAAAGAGCCGGTCCGCGTGACCTACTCCGACGGATTCGACGGCCTGCCCGTGCCGTCTCCGGACGGCAAACAGCTCGCGTGGACGTCGAGCCGATCGGGCGGCGCCGCCGGCCAGCTTTTTCTCGCCCAGTGGAATCATGAGAAGGCGCTCGAAGCGATCCGCACCGCGCCGCCCAGAAAGCCGAGCAAGAAGTAATGAAGCGTACATTCCTGTTCTCTGCGATCTCCGCGGTCTCGGCGGTTGCTGTTCTCTCCGCGGCCGACACGCCGTCCCGCACGCGCCGGCACGTCGAAACCCTCGCATCGACGCGCCTCGAGGGACGACTGGCCGGTTCGAACGGCGAAAAGCTCGCGAGCGATTACCTCGTCGAGCAACTGCGGAAGATGGGCGCCAAGCCGCTGCCCGGCCAGCGCGACTTCCGGCTGCCGTTCGAATTCACGGCCGGCACGAAGGACGGCGGATCGACGATCGCCGGCGCGCGCGAGATGCCCGGCGGCGCCCGCGCCCTCTCCTTCTCCGACAACGGCGACGTCACCGGCCCCGTCGTCTTCGCCGGCTACGGGATCGTCGTGCCCGAGAGCCAGGACTTCGGGTACGACAGCTACGCGACGCTCGACGTGAAGGACAAGATCGTCCTCGTGCTGCGGTACTTCCCCGAGGACGCCGATCAGAAGACGCGCGGAATTCTCGCGCGCTACGCCGACTTGCGCTACAAGGCCATGGCCGCCCGTCAGCATGGCGCCAAGGCGCTGGTGGTCGTGACCGGTCCGCGCTCGCCCAACGCCGGTGAGTTGGCGCCGATGACATTCGACACGGCGCTCGCGGGGTCCGGCATCGCGGCGATCAGCGTGACCGGCGCCGTCGGTCAGGCGCTGTTCGCCGGCACGGGCAAGACACTCGAAGAGTCACAGAAGGCGCTCGACTCCGCGAACCCGCACGTCGCCGGATTCGAGCTGTCCGGCGTCACCGCGCGCGTCCACGCGGCCGTGGTCCGTGAAAAGCGGACCGGCAACAACGTCGTGGCCTACCTGCCTGCGACCGTCCCGGTGACGACGCTCGCCAAGCCATGGGTGGCGATCGGCGCGCATTACGATCATCTCGGGCACGGCGAGGCCGGCAACACGCTGGCGGACAATGCGGACGCCAACAAGATCCATTTCGGCGCCGACGACAACGCGTCCGGATCCTCGGCCGTCCTCGACATCGCAGCGACGCTCGCGAAGCAGCCCAGGCGCCGCAACGTCCTCGTCGGCTTCTGGTCCGGTGAAGAGCTCGGCCTGATCGGATCTGCGGCATTCGCCTCGGCGCCGCCGCTCCCGCTCGACTCGCTCGCCGCGTACCTCAACTTCGACATGGTCGGGCGGATGCAGGACAACAAGCTGACGGTCCAGGCGACGGGCACG
Organism: Acidobacteriota bacterium; assembly: GCA_016195265.1. GTDB lineage: Bacteria > Acidobacteriota > Vicinamibacteria > Vicinamibacterales > CAVVIG01 > SRVP-36. The sequence continues at coordinate 25,241 of JACPZW010000042.1, forward strand.
AGCCCCGCGTGGGCGAAGCTGATCGAGCAGACCAACATCGCGGCCGGCTTCGATCTGCTTCTGCAGACGGATCCGTATCAGCCGACGGACGTGTCCACGTTCAATTCGTCGAGCGTCCCGTGCCTGAGCTTCTTCACCGGCACGCACGCCGACTACCACAAGCCGTCGGACACGGCGGACAAGATCGATTACGAGGATCTCGATCGGGTGGCGGATTTCGCGGCCGCGATCGTGCGCCGGCTCGAGGACACCGCCGATGCGCCGCAGTTCACGAAAGTCGAGCAGCAGACGCAGCCCGGCGTCGGCCGCGCCGGCACGCGCATCTTCACCGGCACGATCCCGGACTACTCCACCGACGTCAAGGGCCTGCTGCTCAGTGGCGTCATCGGCGGCGGACCAGCCGAACAATCCGGTCTGCAGAAAGGCGACGTGATCGTCGAGATCGCCGGCCTCACGATCGCCAACATTTACGACTACATGTACGCCCTCGACGCGCTGAAGATCGGCCAGCCGGCCAAACTGGTGTACCTTCGCCAGGGCAGGCGCGTCGAGACGATGCTGACGCCGGCGGCGAGGAAATAGCAGGCCTGAAGGCCTGCGCTACGGCCGCGCTGTGCGCAGCCCGTGACGCTGTAGCGCAGCCCTTCAGGGCTGCCGTGAGACACATGCCCCAGCGAAAGAAAGCCGTCCGCCGCAAGAAGGCCGCCGCCGGATCGATTGGCCTGACCGCCGCTGAAACGGCGAACACCGCGAGTCCCGAACTCGACCGTCTGGCGGCGCAGGTCAGCAGCGACGGCGGCGCCGTGCTCGGCCGGTATCGCGATCCGTTCGGCGGCAAGCCCCTGTTGTTCGCGGCGCTGCCCGTCGATCGCGTGGAGCCGACACCGTATCAGCGCGATCCGTCCGACACGCACGTCAAGCGACTGATGGGAGTCGTCGAGAAGATCGGCCTCTTCCTCGACCCGATCATCGCGATTCGCCACGACGATCAGTACTGGACGCCCAACGGCAACCACCGCCTGCAGGCGCTGAAGAAACTCGGCGTCCGGACGATCGTCGCGCTGCTCGTGCCCGACCCCGAGGTGGCGTTCAAGATCCTCGCGCTCAACACCGAGAAGGCACACAATCTCCGCGAGAAATCGCTCGAGACGATCCGGATGGCGCGGGCGCTCGCCAGGCGCTCAGACAACAGCGCCGAAGCCGAGGCCTCCTTCGGCTTCGAGTTCGAGCAGCCGGCGTTTCTGACGCTGGGCGTCTGCTACGAGGAGCGGCCGCGCATCAGCGGCGGCGCGTACCAGTCCATCCTGCGGCGCGTTGACGAGTTCCTCGACGAGCCGATCGCCAAGGCGCTCAAGGAGCGCGAGCGCCGCGGCCGGAAGATTCTGAAGCTGGATGACGCGGTGAGCGCGGCAGTCGACAAGCTCAAGGCGCGCGGCCTGACGAGCCCCTACCTGCGATCGTTTGTCGTCTCGCGCGTCAACTACACGCGCTTCTCGAAGGCCACGTCTTTCGATTTTGATGACACGCTGGACAAGATCATCGCCGGCGCGGCGAAGTTCAACGTCGATCGGGTCAAACAAGAGGATGTCGCGAAGTCGGGCGGGGGGCCGCCGGACGAGGAGTAACGCATTTCGCAGGAGCCCATCGTGGTAAACCGTTCCGCCTTCGTCCTGGGCTAACGATGTGAACGGTGGAAAAGAATCCAGAGATTGAGCACGCCGAGGATCAGGAAGCACGGCCCGACGTACCACCATTCCTGGCCTTCACCGGCCAGCGCCGCCGTGATCGCGAGCGTGCCCGATCCCAGCCAGCCCGCCGCCGTCGCCGCGATGAAACGACCGACGTGTTTTGCGGGTGGCATGTCGCGGATCCCGCTCAGCGGACGCTTGATCACGGACCGGGCGACCCTCGAGGAAAAGAAGACGACGAACGCCGCGGCCGTCCACGGCTCGCCATCCTGCCAGCCGAAGGCGAGCACGGCGACCGCCGCGAAGCAGAACAACGCGAGCGAGAATATTCGGAACGTCAGCCCTGGCCCCAGTCTCTAGCCACCAGCCCCCAGCCACCAGCCACTAGCTTCTCGTCCGATAAAACGCAATCATGTCCATTGACTTTGCCGGCGCTGCGCCCAGTTGCCGCAGCATCGTCGTCACCTGCCCCCGGTGGTAGCTCGCGTGGTTCACGACGTGCTGCAGCATCTGCCAGAACGGCGACGCGCCCGGCTGGCCGCTGAGGAGTTTGTACTCGAACACGCGCCCCAGCCCCGCCTCGCCGAGACTCTCGAGAAACGCGCGCATCTTCGTCTCGTGCTCGGTCCACGCGCGCCGGACCGCGGCGACGTCCGGGAACGCGTCGCTCGTCATGAGCGCGGTCGGCGACTGTCCCTGCCATCGCGAGTGCCAGGCCCACTCGGCGGCGTAGATGTGGACCACGGTCTCGCGAATCGATTTGAAGCTGCTGCCGAGATCGCGGTTGAACTGCTCGGGCGTCAATGGATCGATCGCCTCGAGCAGACGATCGCGGGCCCAGGAGTGGTAATCGAGCAGCGTTCGCAGATCCTGAAGGTTCATCGCATCACCGTCGCTTTCAGCAGGCGATCGAGCCGCGGGAACTCGCGGTCGAGGTAGGCGTTCCCTCCGTCGAAGACCGCCTGCTGTTTCCCGGCGCGAATGCCGCCGCCGGCCGTCTCGCCGTATTCGCTGTTGAGCGCGTCGGCGACGTCCATCCCCTGGACGACCTCGCCGAACGGCACGAACCCCTGCGCGTCCTGCGGGTCCGACAGATCCTTGAGTGCGATGTAGACCTGCGTCGTTCGTCCGTTCGGATCCTTGAAGGCAAACGCCACGCGGCCTCGCACGTTGGACTGCCCGCGCGGGTCGTCCGGGATCGTGTTCGGGCGCCACCGGGTCGCGACCTTCGGATCGCCGTTGATCCCGAATTGCGCCCACTGGCCCTTCACGACGCGAAAGAAGCGATTGTCGTCGAAGTAGCCCGCGGTCACGAGCTCGCGGAACCGATCGGCGCCGCGCGGCGCCCAGTCACGGTGTACCGCGACGACGATCGGTCCCTTGCTCGTATCCAGCCGGACGCGGAATTCGCGCACGGCGTCCTGCGCGACTCGCGCAGGCGGAAGGCCCGCGCTGCAAATCAGAAGGATGACCGCCGCCGCGCGCATGACCGACTATTCTAATCGCTCGCGTGTGTGCAGTCCGCGAACCGGCATTCCGCCGCGAGCTTGGCGACGTCGTCGAACGCGCCATAGCTCCTTAAGAGAATTCAGGACGTGAAGATCGTTTCACTTTCCGCCGGTTAACGGCGTGATCGCGTTGCCGATGGCCCGGTTGAAAGCGGGGACATCGCGATCCAGCAGCGTCTTGAAGTCTGCCTTGGCCTTGTTGAGATCGGCTTCGATGCCTTCCATCATGTTCACGGACGTATCGGTCGGCGGGAAGTCCGCGCCGCCAGCGACGTCACCCGCGCCCGGACCAACCTCGCCGTTGAGCCAGATCAGATTCATGTACACGCGGTACGCCTGCTGAAAGTACTTGTCGTCGCTCGTCATCTGCGCCGGCTCGAGCAGCTTGGTTTCAACGTCGTAGAGCTTCTTGTCCATCTCGGCGACCTGCGCGAGCAGCGCGGCCTTGCTCGCGTCGTTCCGATACGCCTTCTGAACGTCCTCGAGCTGCTTCCGCATGACTTCGATTGTGTTGATCATGTCGGCCGCGGCGCTGATGTCGTCGCGCAGCCGGAGCTGCAGCTTCACCGACAAATCGAGATCGGCCTGCGACGCCGTGACCTTGGGATCCTTCAACACGTCGATGGCCTGCGTGTAGGACTGGCCGTCGACCGTGAGCTTGACGGTGTACTTCCCCGGCACGACGACCGGACCCACCTGCGCCGGCTCCAGCCCCCAGTGCGTCACGGGACGGGTGTCCTGGCCGCGGAAGCGCGGCTCTTCCCAGATGTGCGGGTTGTCCGCCGGCGTCGTCCGCAACGCGACGAGCCGCGGCGGGTCGTGCCGCAGGTCCCACGGGACGCGGTTCAGCCCGGGGCGCGGCGTCGTCTGCAACGAGCGGACGACCTTGCCGTCCGCATCGAGCACCTGCAACTGCGCAGTCCGCGGCGCGGACTTCACGGAGTAGTTGACGTACGCGCGGCCACGCTGGCTCCAGCGGTATGTCGAGCGTGGCGTGAACAAGTGCGCCGCCGCGTCGGTCGTGGCCGGCGTCGTCTGCTCGAGCGGCGTGATGTCGTCGAGCACGTACAGCCCGCGGCCGTAGGTCGAGACGACGATGTCGTGGAAGGCCTTCTGGAAGACGACCCAGCTGACGGGCGCCCGCGGGAGTCCGGCGGAGATCTCCGTCCAGTGCGCGCCATCGTCGGCCGAGTAGTAAAACGCGTGACCCGTGCCGGCCGCGAGGAAGCCGGCTTTGTTCGGGTTCTCGGCGACCGCCTTCACGTACGACAGCGGATGAGTGTTCGGCAGATCGCCGTTCACGCGCTTCCAGGTTGTGCCGTAGTCCGTCGTCTTGAAGATGTACGGCTCGCGGCTGTCTATCAGGTGGTTGTCGACCGCGACGTACGCCGTGCCGCCGTTGAAGTGCGACGGCTCGATCTTCGACACGATGCCCCACGCGGGCATGCCCGTGACGTTCTTCGAGACGTCGTTCCACTTCGCGCCGCCGTCGCGCGTGTACCAGATCTTGCCGTCGTTGGTGCCGGCCCAGATGAGCCCCCGCTCGACCTCGGAGGTGGCGATCGCGAAGATGACCTCGGGCGCGAACTGCCCGAGGTTATCGCCGACGATGCCGCCCGACGGCATGATCTTGCTCGAATCCTGCGACGACAGATCCGGGCTGAGGATCTTCCAGCTCTGACCGCCGTTGTTCGTATGGAAGATGACGTTGCAGCCGTAATACACGTTGGTGTGATCGAACGGATCGATCGCGAGCGGCGCCGTCCAATGGCAGCGGTACTTCGACTCGGTCGGCGGCGCGTCGAGCGTGATCAGATACGGCGCGACCGATCGAGGCGTTTTCGTCCGCGCGTCGTAGCGCGTCACCTTGTTGCCGTAGCACGTGGACCAGACGATGTTCGGATCGGCCGGATCGGGCATCGTGTGGCCAGATTCGCAGCCGCCGATGCCGTGGTCCCAGAGATTCCCGTTGCCGTTGTAGCCCGCGCCGGCGCCTTCCGCCGCATTCGCCGGGCCGCGCATCGTGCCGTCGTCCTGCATGTTGCTGTACACGTAGTACGGCACCTGGTTGTCCACGGTCACGTGGTACATCTGGCCGATCGGGAGATTGACGCGCTGGATGCTGCGCCCGTGCTGCTCGGTGATGCTGAGGCCCGCGTCGTGCGTGATGACGAAGCGGTCGGCGTTTTTTGAATCCCACCAGATGTCGTGATTGTCCCCGCCCCAGTTCCGCTCTTCGAACGTCCGGCCGCCGTCCGTCGACTGCCAGAACGAACTATTCGACACGAGGACTTCGTCTTCGTTCGTCGGCGAAACAGCAATCCGGATGTAATAGCCCGCGCGACCGATCAGCCCGCGCTGCCAGTTGACGACGCGCCACGATCCACCGCCGTCGTCTGATCGCCACACCGATCCCTGATCTTTCGTCTGGATGAGCGCGTAGACGCGGTTCGAATCCGTCGGCGCGACCGCGACGTCGATTTTCCCGAGCGGCGACCGCGGCAGGCCCTGCGCCTCGACGCGCGTCCATTTCGCGCCGCCGTCGCGCGATACGTAGACGCCGCTGCCCGGGCCGCCGCTCAACTCCGCCCACGGATGCATTTCGACCTGCCACGTGCCGGCGAAGAGCGTTCGAGGATTCTTCGCGTCCATCGACAGGCCGGAGCAACCGGTGTTCTCGTCGACGAACAGCACGCGGTCCCAGTGCTGCCCGCCGTCGGTCGTGCGATAGACGCCCCGCTCCTGCTGCGGCCCCGTGATGCGGCCGATCGCGCACGCAAAGACGATGTCGGGGTTCGTCGGGTGGACGATGACGCGGCCGATGCGGCCCGTCTCATCGAGACCCATGTGCGTCCACGTCTTCCCCGCGTCGACCGACTTGTAAATGCCGTCGCCGATCACGTCGCTGTCGCGAATCGCCCACGCCTCGCCCGTGCCGGCCCAGACAACGCTCGGATCGGAGGGCGCGACGGCCAGCGCGCCAATGGCCGCGACGGGCAACATGTCGGACACCGGCGTCCAGCGGCCACCGCCGTCGGTCGTCTTCCAGACGCCGCCCGACGCCGCGCCCGCGTAGTAGGTGGAGGGATCGCCGGGCACGCCCGCGATGGACGCGACACGGTTGCCGACGGCGGGGCCGACGAAGCGGAAGGCCAGGCCGTCCGGCGCCGCGCCGCCGCCGCGCCGCTGCGCGATGGCGATGACGCCCAGGCACCCGGCGATGAATACTGTGACGAGCAGGCCTCTGATGATCGCTCTCGATGTTTTCATGACCGACCTTTGTCAGGCGGGTCCGAAAGGACCCGCCCTACGACTTCCAGGCCCTACGACTTCCAGACCCGCCCTACGACTTCCAGGCCCTACGACTTCCAGACCCGCCCTACGACTTCCACGTGATATAGGCATGTAGGCCGGGTCCTTTCGGACCCGGCGGCTCACGCGAGCAGATTCTTCGCCACAAACCACACGTTTGCCGGCCGCTCGGCCAGACGTCGCATGTACCAGGGAAACCAGTACTCGCCGTACGCGATCAGCACGCGCAAGGGCCGCCCCGCCTGGACAAGTCGTTGCTGGAGCGGACGCTGAATGCCGTAGAGCATCGCGTACTCGTAGGCCGACTTGGGCACGTTCTTCTCATCTATATATGCCGCCAGGCGGTCGGCCAGGCGAGGGTCGTGTGTCGCGATGTGCAGGGTCCCGCCGGCGCGCTGCGCGTCCTCGCTCAGCAAACGGCACGACAACCTGTAGAAGTTCCCGTCGACGTCGGCCTTCTTGGCAAACGCGACCGAAGGCGATTCGAGATACGCGCCCTTGACCAGACGAATCGCCGGCCCGAGCGGCAGCAGCGCCTCGATGTCCTTCTCGGTCCGGTAGAGATAGGCCTGGAGCGCGAGGCCGACCAGCGGCGAGCGCGCGCGCGTCCGGCGGAAGAGCTCAATCGTCGGATCGACGTACGGCGAGCTCTCCATGTCGATCCACACGAAGTTCCGGCGCTCGGAGGCGCGGTCGACGAGGCGCTGAAGGTGACGGAAGCAGATTTCCTTGTCGAGATCGAGGCCGAGCTGCGTCGGCTTGACGGAAATCTGCGCGCGCAGGCCCGCCGCGCCGACCTTGTCCAGCACGTCGAGATAGTCGCGGACGACCGCGTCGGCTTCATCGAGGTTGGTGATGTTTTCGCCGAGCTTCGTGAAGATGGTGCCGATGCCCAGCGTCTGCTGCGCGGCCGACGCGCCCATCGCGTCCTCGAGCCGCTCGCCGGGCATGAACGTGGACACGGACCGCCGGACGAACGCGGTGCGCGTGGCCTTCTCACGCAACCAGCTGTTGGTCGAAAGAGCGAGAAGGAATTTGCGGGCTAGAGACACCAGGCCACATCCCAATGCGGAGTGCGGAATGCGGAATGCGGATTGGAGAGGTGCATTACCGTGAGGTCTGGAATCCGCAATCCGCAATCCGCAATCCGCATTTACAACAAACCCTTGATCAATCCCCCGTCGACCTGTATCGATGCACCCGTCACATACGACGCGGCCTCCGACAGCAGAAACGCGCCCGCCTTGCCAAACTCCTCAGGCGCGCCAAAGCGACCGGCCGGGATCGCCGCCACGGACCGCCGGCTCAACTCTTCCGGCGTGACGCCTGTCCGCTTCGCGTTCATCTCGTCGAGTTGCCGGAGCCGATCCGTGGCGATCCTGCCGGGCAGCAGCGTATTCACGCGAATCTTGTCCGGCGCCAGCTCGACCGACAGCGTCTTGGCGAGCGACGTCACGCCGGATCGCATGACGTTGGACAGCGCCAGGGCCGGCACGGGCTCCTTGACGGTCGATGACGTGCCGATCAGAATCGCACCGCCGCCCCGGGTCCGCATCGACGGGACGACGAGGCGCACCGTGCGGACGACGCTCATCAGGAGCAGATCGAACGCGGCCTGCCACGCGTTGTCGTCGAAGCCCAGCACGGTCCCCGCCGGCGGGCCGCCGGTGTTCGCGAACAGCAGATCAACGCCGCCGTACTCCTTGATCGTTGCCCCATGCCACTGCTCGATGGCATCGGCGCGGCTCAGGTCCGCCGCTACTGCGATCGCGCGTCCGCCCGTCTCGCGCTGAATGACCTCCGCCGCCCGCCGCACCGCGTCTGCATCCCGCGCCGCAATGGACACGAGCGCGCCCTCGGCCGCCAGCGCGCGTGCCACGGCGTAGCCGAGGCCCTTGCTGGCGCCGCCAACCATCGCGACCTTGTCCCTGAGCCTGAGATCCATGGACCGTATTTTACTTCCTCACATCCTCAGATCCTCAGATCCTCAGATCCTCACATCTTCAGATCCTCACATCCTCAAATTCACCGCTTTTGAAAGTACGTGTCCGTCCCGTCGATCCAATCCTGCCGAATCGGATTGAAGACATCGATGGCGTCGGAGTCCTCGACGACCTCGACGCCGTGCGGCACTTGCGAAGGAATCACGATCACCTCGCCGGCGCGAACCAGCACGTCGCGATCGCCGAAGCGAAAGTTCAGCGCGCCGCGCACGACGTAGGACACCTGCTCGTTTTCGTGCGCATGCGACGGCACCGACGTGCCGCGCGCGAGAGAGAACTTCGCGACGCTGACGCGCGCGCCGCTCACGAACTGGCGAACGATGCCTGGCGTGACTTCCTTGGTGGCAACTGCGTCCCAGCGATAGTGCGTCGGTGCGGACATGTGAGACTCCTCGAACACATTCTAAGGGCTGAGGGCTGAGGGCTGAGAGCTCATGGCTGAGGTATTCTGTCGCCATGGCGATTCGAATAGTCAGGTTGGGAAGTCCGCGGGCGACGCGCGAAGGATTGCGGGTCGGGACGGTCCGGCGGCCGCCGCGCGGCGTGCCGAAAGCCGACTTCGCGACGCGCGACTTCTACGATGTGTGGCTGCCGACGCTGGCGCCGAGCGAGGCGCTGGTGAAACTGGGACTCGGCGCGAAGGACGACAAGAGCTGGAAGACGTTCGTGCGGAAGTACCGCGCGGAAATGACGCGGCCAGACGTCAGCAAGGTCTGGGATCTTCTGGCCGCGTTGTCGCACTCAACCGATTTCTCGATCGGCTGCTATTGTGAAAATGAACGGCGCTGTCACCGTTCGATCATGCGTGAGCTGCTCGCCGACCGCGGCGCCGCTCTCGTGCGATACTCTTGAGCACGATGAGGGGATGTCGAATCCTGGTCGCCTGCACGCGTGCGTCATGACCGGCGGAAGATGGCAAAGAAGAAGGCGCTGGCCGGTTCGAGGCCTCTGACTGGACGCGTGGCCCTGGTGGCCGGCGCGACGCGAGGCGCCGGGCGCGGCATCGCTCGCGCGCTCGCCGAAGCCGGCGCGACGGTCTACTGCACGGGCCGCAGCGTCACCGGCAAGCCGTCGCCGTACGGGCGGCCCGAGACCATCAACGAGACCGCGACGCTGATCACGGCCGCGGGCGGCACCGCAATCGCCGTGCGCGTCGATCACACGAGCGAACGCGAGGTCACTGCGCTGTTCCGCCGGATCCTCCGCACCCACCACCGACTCGACATCGTCGTCGACAGCGTGGCGGGAGAAGACCCGCTGCTGAAGCAGCACGGCTTCCTCTGGCAGACGGATCTCAGGAACGCCGACGCGATGTTTCGGCAGGGGCTCACCTCGCGCATCATCACGGCGAAGCATGCCGCGCGCGCGATGATGCCGGCGAAGCGTGGCCTGATCGTGGAAGTCACGGAAAACGACATCATCGGCGGCGGTGCAAACCCGATGGCCCATGCCGTCAAGATCGCGCAGAAGGTGCTCCCGCTCCAGTGGGCCACCGAGCTCGCGGCGCATGGCATCACCGTCCTCGCCATCACACCCGGCTTCCTCCGCTCGGAATCCACGCTGCAGCACTTCGGCGTGACCGAAGACACCTGGCGCGAGGCGGGTAGGAAGGATCCAAACTTCCTGGTGTCGGAGTCGCCGCTGTTCGTGGGGCGCGCGGTCGCCGCGCTGGCCGCGGATCCGAAGGTGCGGCACCGCACGGGCTTGCTCCTCAGCTCGTGGGAGCTGGCGCGCGAGTACCGCTTCACCGACTACGACGGCCGGCGTCCGGACTGGGGGCGCCACACGATCGACTTCTCGGTGCTCCCGCCGGAGTGGATCGACCTGTTCCGCACGGGCACCGACCTGGAAATCCAGTGGCTGACGACGCTCGCGGCGCGGGCCAGAAAGTTCAGGGCAAAGGTTCCGTCCTGAAAGTTAGTACGAGGAGGCTCTATGAGCCCAAAGACGCATACACAGAAGTCCGCCAAGAGCGCCACCGTGACCGGCAAGGCGGTCACGGGATTCACGGACGAGGAACGAGCCGCGATGAAGGAGCGCGCCCGAGAGCTGAAGGCGGAAGTGCGCCCCGGCCCTCACGCGAAAAAGGCGGACGGGGAAAGGGACGTGCTCGCGAAGATTGCCGAGATGCCGAAACCGGATCGCGCCACCGCCGAGCGGCTCCATGCCATCGTCAAAGCCAGCGCGCCAGCCCTCTCGCCGAGGACCTGGTACGGGATGCCCGCGTACGCCAAGGACGGCAATGTCGTCTGCTTCTTCCAAAGCGCGCACAAGTTCAAGGCGCGGTACGCGACGTTCGGCTTCAGCGACAAGGCGAATCTCGACGAAGGCACCGTGTGGCCGGTCGCCTTCGCGCTGAAGGAGTTGACCGCCGCCGACGAGGCGAGGATCGGCGCGCTCGTGAAGAAAGCGGTGAGCTGATGCGGGGTTCGGCCTGTCGGACATCGGCTGTGGCGGTAACGATGCTCTTCGCCTGGTGCGTCTCTGCGGCGGCGCAGGATTACGCCGGCCGCCAGAAATTACGGGCACAGTCGAACGAGCTCCGCAAGGAAGTGATCAGGGTGACGGACGGCGTGTACGTGGCCGTTGGTTACTCGGCCAGCAACGTGATCGTGATCCAGGGCGGCGGCGGGTCGATCGTCGTGGATACCTCCACCGACCCAGCTGCCGCGCGCACCATCAGGACCGCATTCGGGAAGCTCCTCGGCTTGCCGGTGCGCGCGATCATCTACACCCACTCCCACCCGGACCATACCGGCGGTGCGCGTGTGTTTGCCGGAAATGATCATCCTGAGATCTACAGCCATCAGCGCCTCCTGGAGGCCGTTCCGGACATCGGCCGCGCGGGCCGCGATGGCGGCGACCAGTTCGGTATGGCGCTGCCGGATTCGCTGTACATCAACGCAGGCGTTCAAATGGAATATGGGCGGGTCACGCCTCCGACTCGGGAGGGCTACCTGCCTCCCACTCGCACGTTCAGTGGCGACCAACTGCTGCTCACGGTTGCCGGCGTGCGACTGCAGCTGCTGTACACGCCGGGCGAGACGGCAGACGCGATCTCGGTCTGGCTGCCTGATAAGCGCGTGCTGATGCCCGGAGACGACTTCTTGCGTGCGTTCCCGAACATCAGCCCGATCCGTGGCGCGCGGCTGCGTATTCCCGAGGATTGGATCGCCAGTCTCGAGAAGATGATCGAGCTTGGACCGGAGTACGTGGTGCCGAGCCACACGCGGCCGGTCATGGGTGGCGGCGCTGCGCGCGCCGCACTCGCGGCGTACCGCGACGGCATCACGTCCATTCTGGGCCAGACGATCCAGGGCATGAGGCAGGGCGAGCGCCCCGACGAACTGGTGCAGCACGTCAAGCTTCCGCCCGATCTAGCGGGGAACCCGTACCTCCAGGAGTTCTACGGCAGCGTCGAGTGGACCGTGCGGGGCATCTACGCGGACCGCGAGGGCTGGTTCGACGGAAATGCCACCACACTGTATCCGCTTCCGGAGAAGGATCGCGCAGCAAAGCTGGTCGGCCTCATCGGTGGCCCCGACCAGGTCTTGGCACGCGGGCGCGAGGCACTGGCTGCGCGCGAGTTCAAATGGGCCGCCGAACTCGCCGACTACGTGCTGGCGAACGACGGCGCGAACGCTGTCGCGAAGAGGATCAAGGCCCAGGCACTCACTGAGCTGGGCGAGCGGCAGATCAACGCCATCGCCCGAAACTATTACCTGTCCTCGGCCAGGTACCTGTTGAAGGATCTTCCACCACAGTGAGCCATTGGACGCCGGCGACGGGCGCGTCAGCGCTGCTTCCAACGTCGCGATAGACGGCGAAGGGTTTACAATCGTGCCACTTTGCGAGCAAAAGTATCGGACAGACGGTGGGTGGGGTGGGCGAGGCGCGGGGCTACTGGGGCCGTGGTCGCGCTGGTTGCGCTTGCCCTCGCAGGGATGGTCTGGCAAGCCCTCGCCACGCGAGTCGATCGCCGTAACTTTCCTCCTCCCGGCAAGCTGGTGGATGTGGGCGGATACCGGCTGCACATCAATTGCGTGGGCGCCGGCCACCCCACGGTGATCTTCGAAGCGGGTGCCTTGGCGATATCATCGACTGCGGGCTGGGTGCAACCTCTGATTGCTCGCCACACCCGCGTCTGCTCCTACGACCGGGCGGGGCTGGGGTGGAGCGAGCCTGGCCCAGAGCCTCGCGACGCGTTGCATATCGTCCGGGAGCTGCACACGCTGCTTCGGAATGCAGGCGAGACCCCGCCCTTCGTGCTCGCCGGTGCTTCGTCGGGAGGCCTGCTCGTTCGCGTGTACGCCGACCAATACCCGGAGGATGTGGCCGGTCTCGCTCTGGTGGATTCCTCCCATCCCGGCCAGGACGCCCGCTTTGAGAGACTGCTGGGCAAGCGGTCTTTTCGCCAAAACCACCTGGTTGTGCTCGCCCGCCGAGACAGGCTGGAGAGGTCAAGGCATTTTCCGCCGACTTTTCCACACTATCGTCGGGAAACGCTGAGCGCGCGCTGTGGGCGGAGACGTGTGCCCAGGCGCGCGCCACGCGCCCACTCGGGGACCTGCCACTAATCGTGATCAGCGCTGGGGGGACGAATCCTGCCTCTATCCAGCTGCAAGCATTCCTCGAGATGCACCGGGAACTGGCAACGCTCTCCTCACGCGGCTCACACCGAGTCATCGCGGGCGCTGACCACATTTCGCTGGGAACAAATCGAGTCTACGCCACGCAGGTGGCCGACGCCGTCGTGGGATTAGCCGAAATCGCCCGCCGCCACGATTCATCGGAATCACACTAAACCGAGAACCTGAGACATGAAGGGTTCCGGCGCCTGTGCCGGGCTCGCGACCTGCTCCGGGAACAGCGTGAGCCCTGGCCGTCGATCGCGGACCTCGCGCGCGAGGTGCAGATCTCGCCGTTTCATTTCATCCGGCAATTCGAGGCCGTGTTCGGCGTCACGCCCCACCAGTTTCGTATCCAAACACGCCTGGACGCCGCCAAGCACCTGCTCGCGATGGGGCACCATTCCGTGACCGACGTCTGTATGGAAATCGGCTTCTCGAGCCTGGGGAGCTTTAGTGCCCTGTTCAAGCGGCGGATCGGGGAGGCACCGTCTGCGTACCGACGCCGCGTTCGGGCGATGGTGCAGGTGCCTGGGACCCCCGCCGACCTGACGCCGGGATGCCTCAGTCTCATGGGCCGCCTGTCACCGTCTAGGTTTGCGAGCTCGGTTCGCAGTTTTCGAGAAGCATAAGCCACGCAATTCGGGCACACTCCCCTGTGGTCGGTTGGGGAGGTCTCAATGCGCATCAAGCTCACGAGCATCATGGTGGACGACCAGGACAAAGCCCTTCGGTTTTACACAGAGGTTCTGGGCTTCAGGAAGAAGCACGACATTCCAGTCGGCGAGTACCGATGGATCACGGTCACCTCGCCGGAAGGGTCTGACGACCTGGAGCTCGCCCTGCGGCAACCTGATTCAGTTGTACCAACCGGCGTAGGGAGTATCTACCCCACTTTCCCATTGTGGGATGCTGAACTGCGACCGATGTCGACGTGCGCGCCTCGGCAAATCCTCGATCTTTTTGCGGAGGATAGTTGGCGTCCTGTTTATGCGGGTGAACTCGAAGTGCGCCCACCAGGTGCGCCCACCACTGGCTGAGCAGTCGAGGGCGCATCGGACGTCCCTCCAGCACTTCTGAAGGCGCAGACGTGGCCTGAGGCCACTGGCCGAGCGCGCCCCGGGCGAATCGCCTTTCGCAATACCCGCCCACCTTCAACAGGCTGGGCCTGAACCTGTTGACGCTCAACACATCAGAGCTGTAGACTTCCAACACATGCCAGCCGATAAGTCTGACATCCTTCACGGCACGCTTGATTTCATCGTGTTGAAGACGCTCCACGCGATGGGGCCACTGCATGGATACGCGATCGCCCGACGGATCGAGCAAGTCAGCGCCGACCAGCTCGCCATCAACCAGGGGACGCTCTACCCCGCGCTCTTGAAGCTTCAGCAGCATGGGTGGATTTCGACCAAGTGGGGAGCATCGAGCACCGGGCGCCGCGTGAAGGTCTACTCGATCACGCGCCGCGGTGAACGACAACTCACCGCCGAAGCCGCTGACTGGCAGCGTGCCGCAGGCATCGTGACGAAGTTCTTTGAACTCTCGAAGGAACTGAAATGAGGCCCCTCCTCGCTCGGCTGCTCGCGTTGTTTCATCGCCGACAACTCGACGACGAGTTGTCTGACGAAATGTCGGCCCATCTCGAGCTGTCCACCGCGGATCATGTCGCCCGCGGGCTGTCGCTCGACGACGCCCGCCGGGCGGCGGCGCTGAGGTTCGGCGGTACCCTTCAGACCGCCGAGGCGTATCGCGATCGACAGGGTTTCCCGCTTCTGGACTCGTTGTGGAAGGACGTGCGCTACGCGGTGAGGACGCTGCGCAAGAGTCCGGCGTTTACGACAACCGCCGCGGCCACGCTGGCTCTGGCGATTGGCGCGACCACCGTCATGTTCAGCGTCGTGAATGCCGTGCTGCTTCGACCGCTTCCGTATCGGGCCCCGGAGCAGCTGGCGATGTTGTGGACGGAGGATCCGACTCAAAACCTTCGTGAGGGCCGATCAGCGCTCTGGAATGTCGCACAGTGGCGGAGCCAAAGTCAGAGCTTCGCGGACCTGGCCGTCTTCGACGCCGTGTCCACGACGCTGACGGAAGCAAATGGGGCGGAACAGATCGTCGGCGCCAGCGTCTCGCCCAACCTGCTGCCACTCCTCGGCGTTCAGCCCGCACGGGGACGCGGCTTTTCGACCGAAGAAGCCGAGCAGCGGCAACGGCTGGTCCTGATCAGTCATCGCTTCTGGCAAGCGCGTTTCGGAGGCTCGAACGAGGCGATTGGCGCGACCATCGTGCTCAACGGTCTTCCTTCCCGGATCATCGGCGTCCTCCCTGCGGGTTTCCAGATCGCGACGCTCAATGCGGACGTGTGGGAGCCGCAAACGATGTCTACCAGCGTGCGTGGCGGAGACACGTGGTTCGTCATTGGGAGACTTCGACCGACCGTGACATTCGACCATGCCCAGGCGGAGATGAGCGCAATCGCCGGCCGGCTGAACGATCAGTTGCCGGCGGCCGAACGGAACCGGGGCATCAGCGTCGTCCCATTGAGCCTTTACATGGTCGGATCCCAATCGCGGTTGGGATTGTGGATGCTGGGAGCCGCCGTATTTTGCGTGTTCCTGATCGCCGCTGCCAACGTCGCGAGCCTCTCGCTGGCGCGCAGCGTCGCGCGCGCGCGCGAGATGGCCGTTCGCGCGGCGCTTGGCGCGAGTGGCGGACGGATCGTGCGACAGTTGCTCACCGAAAGCGTCCTGCTCGCCGCCGTCTCAGGACTGATTGGCACGCTGATCGCGTTGGTGGGCATTCGCATCATCCGCGCCTTCGCGCCTGGCAACCTGCCGCGTCTGAATGAGGTGAGCCTCGATCTGCGCGTGCTCGGCTGGGCCCTGGCCATCTCTCTTCTGGCGGGAATCCTGGTCGGACTGGCGCCCGCGATGACGGCGTTGCGCCGCGACTTGCGTCCCTCCGGCGAGGAGGGTGGCAGAAGTGTCTCGGGCGGAGCGGCGACCCGTCGAATCCGCCGTGCTCTCGTGGTGGCGGAGTTTGCGCTTGCGGTCGTCCTGCTCATCGGCGCCGGTCTGCTCGTCC
>JACPZW010000043.1 GCA_016195265.1 Acidobacteriota bacterium
ACCCGCCCTACCTGCCTTACTCTCCGGCCCTCGCTTCTCGGGCTCCCGGCCGCCCTTCTTCCGCCGCCGCACCTGAATGCGGATGGATGACCCGACGAAGCCGAACTTCTCGCGGAGCTGGTTGATCAGAAAGCGCTGATACGAGAAATGAAACGTCGTCGCGACGTTCGTGAAGAACACGAATGACGGGGGCGCGATGCCGATTTGCGCCGCGTACAGAATCCGGACGTGCTTGCTTCCCGGGCTCACGGGCGGATTCGCCGCCGTCACGCCTTCGATGAACGTGTTGAGGACCGGCGTGGGCACGCGCGTGCGGCGCGCCGCGGCCACCTTGTCGATGGTCTCGATGACTTTGCTGACGCGATCGCCGGTCAGCGCCGAGATGTGCAGCAGCGGCGCGTAATCCAAGAACCGCATGCCGTGCCGCAGGTTCTCGTCGAAGGCCTCCGCGAACTTCGGATCCTGGCTCTTCACCAGGTCCCACTTGTTCGCGAGGACGACAATGCCGCGGCCGGCGCGGTCGGCCTCGCCGGCAATCGCGGCGTCCTGATCGGTCGCGCCTTGCTGCGCGTCGATGATCAGCGCGACGACGTCCGCGTCCGCGATCGCTTCCTTCGCGAGCGCGACGCTGACCATCTCCACCTTTCCGCCGCGCCCCACGCGGCCCGGCCGCCGCATGCCCGCCGTGTCGATGATGCGGAAGCGGCGCCGGTGCCACAGCAGCGGCACGTCGATCGCGTCCCGCGTCGTCCCCGGCATCTCGCTCACGAGCACGCGCTCCTCGCGCAGCAGCCGGTTGACGAGGGACGACTTGCCCGCGTTCGGCCGCCCGACGATGGCGACTTTCACTTCGCTGTCGGTGGCTGGGGACTGGGGGCTGGGTGCTGGGAAAGCCTCGAAGCCCGCAGCCGCGGCCGATTCCGGAGACGATTCTTCCAGTCTCCAGCCACCAGCCACCAGCCTCCTGACGATCTCGTCGAGCAGCTCTGCGACTCCTGTCCCGTGTTCCGCCGAGATTTCGAACACGGGATCGATGCCCAGCTGGAAGAACTCCATCACGGACTTCTGCGCGCGCTTGTCGTCCGTCTTGTTGATGGCGAGCAGCAGCGGACGGCCGGTCGCGCGCAGTTCGCGCGCAATCTGCTCGTCGCCGGGCAGGAGTCCCTCTCGGCCGTCCACGACCAGCACGAGAAGATCCGCGCCCGCGATCGCGCGCTGGCCCTGGACGACGACGAGTTCGTGCAGCGGATCTTCGCTGGCGCCGAAGAGTCCACCCGTGTCGAGCACCTGGAAGCCCACGCCGCGCCAGACGACGGGCCGCGCGAGGGCGTCCCGCGTCGTGCCGGCGACGGGCGCGACGATCGCGCGCCGCGTGCCCGTAATCCGGTTGAAGAGCGTGGACTTCCCCACGTTGGGGCGCCCGACGAGAACGACCGATGCGGTTTTCCTGGACATCTATGAGTTGCGCACTGCTTCAACTTAGCCTATTCCTTGACAGTGTAAGTCTCAGAATCTATAGTCTTTACCAGCCGTCAGGAGCCCTTAAGCATGATCAAGGTCGACATCGTCAACGAAGTGTCGAAAATCGCCGACATCACCAAGGTGAAAGCCGAGGTGGCCGTCGACGCGGTGTTCGACGCGATGCGGACCTCCATGCAGCGGGGCGAACGGATCGAACTGCGCGGGTTCGGCGTGTTTCAGGTGAAGCCGCGCAAGCGTGGCATCGGCCGCAACCCCCGGACCGGCAAGGAAGTGCGCATCCCGCCCGGGCGCACGATTCGCTTCAAGCCGGGCAAGGACCTCCAGAACATCGGCTAAAGGCTCGTCCTACGTCTCTCGAACCTGTCGACCCGATAACCAATACTGATCCGGACCCGCCGGTCGTCGTCTGGCATCGGCGGCCGAAGTTCCGGGACCGCGTCTGGCTGCACGCCCTGCTGCTGCTGCTGACGATCGGCTCGACGACGCTCGCCGGCATCGGTCATTACCTCTCGTACCAATCCGACTTCACGCCCGCGCAACTCCCTGGGCTCTCGCTCAGCCTGGTCGCCAGCGGCTTCTGGTACAGCGCGACCATCCTCGCGATTCTCGGCTGCCACGAACTCGGGCACTACTTCGCGTGCCGCTATTATGACGTCGACGCGTCGCTGCCGTACTTTCTTCCGGTGCCGCCGCCGATGCTGACGGGCACGCTTGGCGCGTTCATCCGGATCCGCGAGCCGATTCCCAGCAAGCGCATGCTCTTCGACATCGGCATCGCCGGTCCGATCGCCGGATTCCTCGTCGCCGTCCCGGCGCTCTTCATCGGCCTCTCGATGTCGCACGTCGTCCGGATTCCCGCGAACTCGGCCGACCTGCTCGAGCTCGGCGAGCCGCTGCTGTTCAAGGCGGCGTCGTGGCTGCTCTGGGGCACACAGCCGGACGGCTATTCGCTGAACATGCACCCGATGGCGTTCGCGGCCTGGTTCGGCCTGCTGGCGACGGCCCTCAACCTGTTTCCCATCGGGCAGCTCGACGGCGGGCACATTTCGTACGCCGTGCTCGGCCCGCGTTCCACCTACGTCACGTTCGCGATGGTGGGCGTCGTGATCGTCCTGGCGTATTTCTCGAGCAGCTGGATCGTGTGGACCGTGCTGATGGTTTTCATGCTCTTCGCCTTCGGCCCGCGCCACCCGCGCGTCTTCGACGAGGACGTCGCCCTCGATCGCACCCGAGTCCTCCTCGCGCTCTTCGCGCTCGTGATGTTCATCCTCTGCTTCACACCGGCGCCAATTCAGCCCATGGAATTAATAGGGCGGTGAGATTTCAGATTTCAGATTTCAGATTTCAGATTAGAAGACCGCACGCACGCATGGACCAATCTCCAATCTGAAATCAATCTGAAATCAATCTGAAATCTGAATTCTGAAATCTGAACTCTCACATCACGCTCATCGGATCGACATCGACGATGATGCGCCTCTGTAATTCCGGCCGCTTGGCCATCGCCGCCTGCAGCGCTTCCCTGATCCGCCTTCGGTTCGTGCCCTTTATCAACAGCTGCGCGCGGTATTCGCCGCGCAAGCGACCGAGCGGCGCGGGCGCGGGGCCGAGCACCCGCAGATCGTTCCGGCCGGCCACGCGCTGTACTGCCTGCCCGAGGCTGTCCGCATCGTCCATCGCTCCCGCGAACGTCCGCGAGCGGACCACGATGTTGATAAGCGACACGAGCGGCGGATACCGCATGGTCTGGCGGAACTGCAGTTCACGCTCGTAGAACGCCGCGTAGTCCTGCCGGCACGCGAGCTGGATGCTGTAGTGCGCGGGATAGATCGTCTGCACGATCGCTTCGCCCAGTTGCTCGCCGCGTCCGGCGCGGCCCGCGACCTGCGTCAGCAACTGGAACGTACGCTCGGACGCGCGAAAGTCGGCCAGGCCGAGCCCGACGTCCGCCGAGACGACGCCGACCAGCGTCACTCGCGGAAAGTCGTGGCCCTTCGCGATCATCTGGGTGCCGACCAGGACGTCGATCCCGCCGTCGCGAAACCGCGAGAGGAGTCCGGCGAGCGATCCCTTTCGGCGGATCGCGTCACGGTCCAGCCGCGCGACCCTCGCGCCGGGCACGAGCTTCTTCACTTCCGCCTCGACGCGCTCCGTCCCGAAGCCGGCCTGCTCGAGGTACGGACCGGCGCACAGCGGGCATGCCGGCGGCACGCGCGACGTGTAATTGCAGTAGTGGCAGCGCGCGCGGCGGGCCGCGCCCTCGCCGTGCACGACAAGCGAGACGCTGCAGTTCGGGCAGTCGATCGTCCCGGCGCACTGGCGGCAGAAGACCGCCGTCGCAAAGCCGCGGCGGTTCAGCAGCACGAGCGCCTGCTCCTTCGGAGCCAATCGCTGCTGCAACCCTTCTCGCAGCGCCCGGCTCAGGATGACGTCCGGTCCTTCCGCCGCGTACTCCTCGCGCATGTCGACAACGGTCACCGCGGCCAGGGGGCGATCGAGGACCCGCCGCTCGAGGACGATCCGCTCGTACTTCCCGGTCATCGCGCGGTGGTAGCTTTCCATCGATGGCGTCGCCGATCCCAGCACGACCAGCGCGCCGGCGCGCTGCGCGCGCACGATGGCCACGTCGCGCCCGTTGTACCGCGGGCTCTCCTCCTGCTTGTACGAGCCGTCGTGTTCCTCGTCCACGACGATGAGGCCGACGCGCTCGAGCGGCGCGAAAACGGCGGAGCGCGTGCCGACGACGACGTCGATCTCGCCACGGCGGATGCGCTGCCACTGATCGTGCCGCTCGCCGTCGGAGAGGCCGCTGTGCTGGATGGCGATGCGCTCGCCGAAGCCCTGGCGGAACAGCGCCGCGGTGACCGGCGTGAGCGCAATTTCCGGAACGAGCATCAGCGCGCGTCGGCCGCCCGCCAGCGTCGCCGCGGCGACGCGCAGGTAGATCTCGGTTTTGCCGCTGCCGGTCACGCCGTGCAGGAGCGCGACGCGAAACTCGCCGGCGCCCGCGAGCGCCAGCAGTCGATCGACGGCGGCCGTCTGCTCCGCCGTCAGGGTCCGATCGGGGTCCGATCCGGGTCGGACCGGGGTCAGATCAGGGTCGGACCCTGGGGCAGACATTGCAGAACCGGTGGCAGAAGTTGCAAATGGATCGCGGTCCACGCGGTCCTGGCGGACGCTGATCAGGCCTAGCCGCGCGAGCCGGCCGATCATGTCGGACGTGATGCCGCGCGACGACAACGCGGCGGTCGCGACGCCAGCGGGCGTGCCCGCGATCAACGCGAGCGCATCGCGTTGTGTCTCCCGTAGACGAGGCTCCGCGCCTTCGGTCGGGCCGGCACGCAGGCCGGCCGCCACGCTCAGCGCGTCGATGCCCGCGGCGGTGATGGCCACAACGCGCGTCCTCTTGTGCGCGTCCGCGCGGCCGCCCCGCGCCATCGGCGGCAGGAGCGCAGGAATCGTGTCGCCCACGCCCGAGGCGTAGTACTCCGCGGTCCAGCGCGCGAGGGTGACGACGTCGGGCGGCACGAACGCTTCGGCGTCGAGCACCTGCCTGACCGGCTTGATCTCGCCGTCGCTGTCGGCGGGCACCGCCCGCTCGACGACAATCCCCGTGACCACGCGAGAGCCGAGCGGCACGACGACGCGCGCGCCGATCTGCGGCGGCGCGAGCTCATCGGGCACGCGATACGTCAGGAGGTCGAGGGAGGGAACGGGGACGGCGACGAGAATGAGCAAAATGAAAGTGAAAAGTGAAAACTGAAAACTGAAAAGGAGCTAACGATACTTTACTACTTCACTTTTCGCTTCTAACTTTTCCCTTCTAACTTTAGAAGGGTTCTCACGAGCTTCATGTCTTCCCACACTTCCCGCTTCGAGGACGGGTTGCGCAGCAGGTACGCGGGATGGAACGTCGGGATGAGCTTCGCGCCGCGGTAGTCGAACACGCGGCCGCGCAGCCGTGAGATCGGATCGAGCGTCCGCAGGAGCGTCTGCGCGCCGAACTTGCCGAGCGCGACGATCACCTTCGGCTTGATGATGTCGATCTGCCGGAACAGAAACGGCTCGCACGTGTCGACTTCGTCCGGCTCGGGATTTCTGTTCTGCGGCGGCCGGCACTTGATCACATTGGCGATGTACACATCCTCGCGCTTGAGCTCGATCGCCTCGATGATCTTCGTCAACAGCTGTCCGGCCCGGCCGACGAACGGGATGCCCTGAATGTCTTCATCCGCGCCCGGCGCCTCGCCGATAAACATCAGATCGGCATTCGGATTGCCGACGCCGAACACGATCTGGTGCCGGCCCAGCGTGTGCAGCTTGCAACGCGTGCAGTCGCCGATGTCCGCCCTGACGGCGGCGAGCGCTTCAGCCGCGTCGCTGAAGACGGGGACGGCTCTGTCCACGGGGACGGATCTCGACTCTGGCACGCGTCGAGACGCGTCCCCTCTGTCCCGCCACGCGGGATCGCGGCTCACGCCGTCGACACCGAGCTCGGCGGCGAATGTCAGATGTTCGGCGAGTTGATCGCGGTTCATTGAGGTGGACCGCCTGAAGGCGGACGCCGCGCGCGCTACACGTGGTGTCCGGCTTCAGCGGAACGCGTGACAAGCAGGCGCTCGACACGATTCAGGATCTCGGCCGCGATGCGCGCCTTGGACTGCAGCGGGATCGGCTCGGCACCGTCCGGCCCGACGATCGTCACTGCGTTCGTCTCGACGTCAAAGCCCGCGTCGGCGCGCGAGACGTCGTTGGCGACGATCAGATCGGCGTGCTTCGCCTCGCGCTTCGCCGCGGCGTGCGCGACGACGTCCTCGGTCTCGGCGGCGAACCCGACGAGCAGCGGGCCGCCGCCCCTCGCGAGTCGCTGCCGGCCGAGGTCGCCGAGGATGTCGGGCGTGCGCTTGAGCGTCAGCGTCAGCGTGTCGCGGCCCTTCGGTACTTTCCGGTCGGCGCGCTCGACCGGCGTGTAGTCCGCGACGGCCGCGGCCATCACGACGATCTGCATGTCGCCGGCGCGGGACATGACGGCCTGATGCATCTCCACGGCGCCGCGCACCTTGACCACCTCGCGCACGGCGGGCGCCTCGAGCGAGGTCGGTCCCGTCACCAGCGTGACGTCGGCGCCGCGCCGCGCGGCTTCGGCGGCGATCGCGTAGCCCATCCGGCCGCTCGATCGGTTGCCGATGAAGCGCACGGGATCGAAATCCTCGAGCGTGGGTCCCGCGGTGATCAGGATGCGCCGGCCGCGCAGCGGTCCGGCCGGGCGAAGGATCGCATCGGCGGCCGCGACGATCTCGTCGGGCTCGGCCAGCCGGCCCTTCCCGATCCAGCCGCAGGCCAGATAGCCCTCGCCCGGCTCGACGAATCGCACGCCGCGCGCGGCGAGCGTGTCGAGATTGCGGCGCACGGCCTCGTGCGCGAACATCTGCGTGTTCATGGAGGGCGCGAGCAGCAGCGGCGCGCGCGTGGCGGTGTAGAGCGTGGACAGAAAATCGTCCGCGAGGCCGTTGGCCAGCTTGCCGATGATGTTGGC
This sequence comes from Acidobacteriota bacterium, assembly GCA_016195265.1. Taxonomy (GTDB): domain Bacteria; phylum Acidobacteriota; class Vicinamibacteria; order Vicinamibacterales; family CAVVIG01; genus SRVP-36. The sequence goes on from JACPZW010000043.1 coordinate 7,019, forward strand.
CGTCGCCGGCGCGATGAGCAGCAGATCGATCGTGGAGGCCAGCGCGATGTGTTCGATGTCGGCGTTGGCGCCCGCCTCGAACTGATCGGTGATGACGCGCCGCCGCGTGATCGCCTCGAACGTGACCGGCCCGACGAAGCGCGTCGCGGCCGGCGTCATCACGGCGACGACGTCGTGCCCGCGCTTCTGCAGCCCGCGCGCCACCTCGACCGCTTTGTAGGCGCCGATGCCGCCGGTGACTCCGAGAGCAATCAGCATAAAAACATCAATTGGGTAGTTGAGTAATTGGGTAAATGGGTAATGGCTTCCGCAATCGACTACCCAATTACCCAACCACCCAACTACTCAATCGCCTTCTTCTCTTCCCTCTCCATCGCCTCGACCTGCTTCGTGATGACTTCCTGCTGGGCGACCGTCGTCTTCTTGTGCTCGCCGACGGTGACGCGCGGCGTCGACCCGGCGAGCAGCTGGCGCGTGCGCGCGCCGGCGGTCACGACGAACTCGAAGGAGTTGGGCAACTTGCTGCGATCAATCATGTGAACGTCCTGACTATCCTTTCGGCCTCGGCGCGCATGCGCTGCAGGCGCGCGCGCTCGGCCACGACGATACTTCCGAGCCGATCCACGGCGGCGGCCAAATCGTCATTGACCACCAGGAATTCATATTCGGCGAACGACGCGACCTCTTCCCGTGCGACCCGCAACCGGCGTTGAATGGCCCCTTCGCTGTCCTTGCTGCGCCCGCGCAGCCGCTGTTCGAGCACCGCGAGCGACGGCGGCATGATGAACACGGTCAGCGACGCGAGCCCGCGTTCGCGCACCTGCCGCGCGCCCTGCACGTCGATCACCAGCACGACGTCCTGCCCCGACGCGAGCAGCGCTTCGGTGTCGGCGGTGCGCGTGCCGTAGAAGTTGCCGAACACGTCGGCCCATTCCAGGAACTCCCCGGCCGCCGCCATCGCCGCGAAGCGGTCGCGGCTCACGAAATTATAGTCTACGCCGTCGGCCTCCCCGGCGCGCGCCGCGCGCGACGTGTACGACCGTGACATTCTGAGATTCGGCGTCCGCTCGACCAGCTGCTCGACGATCGTCGTCTTCCCGGCGCCCGACGGCGCCGAGACGATGAACAGCAGTCCGCGCCCGGGGTCTGTCGGCGAGCCCCGGCCTGATCCTGTCGACGGGCCCAGCCCCGGGCTTGTCGAAGGGTCACTCGACATTCTGCACCTGCTCGCGCATCTTCTCGAGCTCGGCCTTGGCGGCGATGATGAGCTCGGAGACGCGCAGGCCGTCGGCCTTCGAGCCCATCGTGTTCACCTCGCGGTTCATCTCCTGGAGCAGGAAGTCGAGCTTGCGGCCGCACGGCTCGGCGCCGTCCGACAGCGTCACCCAGTGGGACACGTGGCCGCGGAAGCGCACGACCTCCTCGCTGATGTCTGACCGCGCCGCCATGCGCACGATCTCCTGCGCGACGGAGGCTTCGTCGGCCTGGAGCTCGGTCCGCAGCTGGCGCACCCGCTCGGCGAGGCGCTGTTCCATCGCGGCGCGTCCTTCGTCGGCCGCGACCGCCACGCGTTCGACCAGGTCCGCCACGAACGAGCGCCGCGTATCGAGATCGGTGCGGACGTGATCGCCTTCGTGTGCGCGCATCGTGTCCAGTTCGCGGAGCGCCTGCTCGACGGCGCCGCGCGCGAGCGCCGCCAGCGCGGCGGCGGCCGTGACGTCCTCGCCTGGGTCGCCCGCCTGACGCTCGCGAATCGTCACGGCTTGCGGCAGCCGCAGCAGATCGCCGGGCGTGAGCGCTCCCTGCACGAGCCCGCGCGCGCGCGCCTTGTCCAGCGCCGCCTCGAGCGCCCGCCCGAAGTCCTCGTTGAACTCGACGTCCACGCCTTGGGTCTCCCGGACCTGCACGGACACGCTCAGCTCCACGCGCCCGCGCGCGACGGTCCTCCCGACCTGCGCGCGAATCTCGGCTTCGAGCGCGGAGAGTGTCTGCGGCGTGCGCAGCTGTAGATCGAGGTAGCGGTGGTTCAACGCGCGAATCGTCACGGCGACGCTCGCGCGTTCGTCTTCGCGCGTCACCGACGCAAAGCCTGTCATCGATTTAATCATAAGAAGAATAACCACGGAGGACACGGGGGACACGGAGGCAAGAGGTACACATTTCCACCTCTGTGTCCTCCGTGTCCTCCGTGGTTCATCTTCGTCAAGAAGTCACCATCCTGCGCTCGGCCTTGCGGCCTTCGAGCAACTGCATCTGATACAGGGCGGCGTACACGCCATCGGGCCGCGCGACCAGATCGTCGTGTCTGCCCATCTCGACGACGCGCCCGCGCTCCAGGACCACGATCGCGTCGGCGCGGCGGATCGTGGACAGCCGGTGCGCGATGACGAACGACGTCCGGTTCTTCATGAGGTTCGCGAGCGCGACTTGTACTAGTTGTTCGGCTTCGACGTCCAACGCCGACGTCGCCTCGTCGAGCACGAGGATCGGCGCATCCTTCAGCAGCGCCCGCGCGATCGCGAGCCGCTGCCGCTGTCCGCCCGACAGGCGCTGGCCGCGCTCGCCGATGAGCGTCGCGTAGCCCTCCGGCAGCGCCGCGATGAAATCGTGCGCGTTGGCGGCGCGCGCGGCGGCTTCAATCTGCGCCGGTGACGCGTCCGGCGAGCCGTACGCGATGTTGGTGGCGATGGTGTCGTCGAACAGCACGGTATCCTGCGTGACGATGCCGATCTGCTTGCGCAGCGACGCGAGCGACACCTGCCGGATGTCCACGCCGTCGATCAGGATCTCGCCCGAGCTGACGTCGTAGAAGCGCGGCAGCAGATTGACCATCGTCGTCTTGCCGGCGCCGCTCCGGCCGACGATCGCGATCATCTGGCCGGCGCGCACGGGGAGCGACACGCCGCGCAGAATCCGATTCGGCTCGCCGTCATAGCCGAACGTGACGTCGCGGAACTCGATCGTCTGCCTGAACGGCGCCAACGGCGCCGCGCCTGCACGCTCGATTACTTCGGTGTGCGTGTCGAGCATCTCGAAGATGCGCTCGGACGCCGCGATCGCCTGTTGCAGGTTGGCGTTGACGCGGCTCAGCTTCTTCGCCGGACCGTACATCAGGAGCAGCGTGCCGATGAACATCGCGAATTCGCCGGCCGTGAGCTCCTTGGCGGCGATTCGCGAGCTGCCGTACACGAGCGCGGCCGCGACGCCGAAGCCGCCGAGCAGCTCCATCAGCGGCGGCAGGCTCGAAAGCGCGGCCGTCACCTTCATCTGCGTGCGGAAGAGCCGGTAGCCGGCGCGATTGAACTTCTCGGCCTCGTGCTTCTCTGTGCCGAATGCCTTCACGATGCGGTGGCCGGTGAACGCTTCCGCGCCCAGATGCGACAGGTACTCGAGCGCCTCCTGGCTCCGCCGCGTCGTTCGGCGCACGCGCTGGCCGAGACGGATCAGCGGATACACGATCAACGGCGCGCCCGTCAGGCACACCAGCGTCAGGCGCGGGTCGCGGTAGAACAGGAGCGCCGCGAAGAAGACGACGGCGAGCGACTCGCGCGCCAGATCGCCGGCCGTCTCGGAGACCGCCTGCTGCACCTGGCTGACGTCGTTGTTGATCCGCGAGAGCAGTTTCCCCGTCGCGCCGTGCGCGAAGAATCCGGCGGATTGATCGAGGATGTGCCGGTAGAGCTCGTTCCGCATGTCCATGACGACGCGCAGGCCGACGTCCGACATCAAGTACGACGAGACGTACGATCCCACGCCCTTCAGGAAGAACACGCCGACGATCGCCCACGCGACAAACGCCACGCCCTGCTGGCTGAGCAGCCCGTTGTCGACGACCGGCTGGATCAACCACGCGAGTCCCGCGGTGCCTGCGCCGTACACAATCATCCCGAGCATCGCCCAGACGAGCCGCCCGCGATATGGCCGTGCGTAGCCGAAGAGTCGCCGCAGGGTGACGCGCTGTCTCGGCACCTATATGTCCCCGTATCCGTGCGGATGCGCGCGGCGCCAGTCCCACGCCGTACGGACAATCGTCTCGAGGTCCGCGTAGCGCGGCTGCCAGCGCAGATCGGTCTGCGCCTTGCCGGCGGCCGCATAGAGGACGGCCGGATCGCCCGGACGGCGCGGCGCCAGCGTCCACGGCACCGTTCGCCCCGTCACCTTCTCCACCGCGCCGATAACGTCTTTCACCGAATGCGGGCGGCCCGTGCCGAGGTTGTAGGCGGCCGAGCGGCCGGTCGCGACCATCGACTCGATCGCGCGCACGTGGGCGCCCGCGAGGTCGCTCACGTGGATGTAATCGCGGAGGCACGTGCCGTCGGGCGTCGGGTAGTCGTCGCCGAACACCTGCAGGCCGGCCCCACCGGACGCGGCGTCGAGCGCGCGCGGAATGACATGGATCTCCGGCGCGTGATCTTCACCCATCTCGCCGTCGGGATCGGCGCCGGCCGCATTGAAATAGCGCAGCACGACGGAGTGCAGGCCATGCGCGCGCTCGAAGTGCGGCAGCGCGCGCTCGATCGCGAGCTTGGTCTCGCCGTAGCTGTTGATCGGGCGCTGCGGATGCGTTTCGGCGATCGGCGTCTCGACGGGCTCGCCGTAGGTGGCGCAGGTCGACGACAGCACGAAGTACGGCACGGACTCGGCGACCATGGCCTCGAGCACGCCCAGCGCGCCGACGACGTTGTTGCGATAGTAGCGCACCGGATCGCGGACGGATTCGCCGACGTCGAGGAACGCAGCGAAGTGCATGACGGCGACAACATGCTTGCGGCGCAGCGCGCTCCGGACGGTCGCGACGTCCGCGATGTCGCCCTCGACGAGCTCGCCGTACTTCACCGCCGCGCGATGCCCGGCGACGAGGTTGTCGAAGACCACGACGTCGTAGCCGGCGCGGGCGAGCGCCTTCGCCGCGTGGCTGCCGATGTAGCCGGCCCCTCCGGTCACGAGGACGGCGCGCGCGCTAGCGCCCAATGGAAAAGTACGTGAAGCCGAGCGCGCGCATGTGCTCGGGCGAGTAGATGTTGCGGCCGTCGAACACGACCGGCGCCTTGAGCAGTGCGCGCATCTTGTCGAAGTCCGGCTCGCGGAATTCGTTCCAGTCGGTCACGATGGCCAGCGCATCGGCGCCCGCGAGCGCGTCGTAGCTTCGCTCGCACAGCGTGATCCGGCCGTCGAACACGCGCCGCGCCACGGGGCCGGCCGCCGGATCGTAGGCGCGCACCGTCGCGCCGCGCGCCAGCAGCCGCTCGATGATCGGAATCGCCGGCGCCTCGCGCATGTCGTCGGTCCGCGGCTTGAACGCGAGGCCCCAGATCGCGACCGTGCGTCCCGCGAGGCTCGTGAAGTGCCGCTCCATCTTGTCGACCAGCCGCTCCTTCTGCGTGTCGTTCACGCGCTCGACCGCCCGCAGGATCTTGAAGTCGTACCCCTTGTCCTGCGCGGACTTCAGCAGCGCCTTCACATCTTTCGGAAAACAGCTCCCGCCGTAGCCCACGCCCGGAAAGAGAAATGACGTCCCGATCCGGCGATCCGCGCCGATCGCCTTGCGTACGTGATCGACGTCGGCGCCGACCAGTTCACACACGTTGGCGATCTCGTTCATGAACGAAATCCGCGAGGCCAGGAACGAATTCGCCGCGTACTTGCACAGCTCGGCGCTGGCCGTGTCCATCATCAGGATCGGCGCGCCCGTCCGCGTGAACGGCCCGTACAACTCCTTCATCAACGACGCGGCGCGATCGTCGCCGCGCTCGACGCCGACGACGACGCGGTCGGGCTTCATGAAGTCTTCAATCGCGGCGCCCTGCTTGAGAAACTCGGGATTGCTGACGACGCTGAACGGCTGCGCGGTTTCCCTGCCGACGGCCTCGCGCACCTGGGCGGCCGTGCCGACGGGCACGGTGCTCTTGTCTACCACGACGGTGTACTTCTGCATGGCGCGGCCCACGTCGCTCGCCACCGCGAGCACGTACTGCAAATCGGCCGCGCCGTCCTCATCCTGGGGCGTGCCGACGGCGATGAACACGATTTCCGACGCGCGCACCGCCGCCGTCAGGTCCGTGGTGAAGTGCAGCCGTTCTTCGTGGCCGTTGCGGCGGACGATTTCTTCGAGGCCCGGCTCGTAAATCGGCATCTGGCCGGCCACGAGCATCGCGATCTTCGAGACATCCTTGTCGACACACGTGACCGAGTTCCCGTTCTCCGCGAGGCACGCGCCCAGGACGAGCCCCACGTATCCGGTTCCGACGACGGCGATTTTCATTTCACAATAAGATACTGAGTCGGAAAGACTTAAACAAGTGCGCGTCCTCATTGATTACCGCCCCGCGCTGCGCGAACCGAGCGGCGTCGGCGAGTACACCCACGAGTTGGCAAGAGCCCTGCTGGCCGCGTTTCCCGCGAGCGGCGCGACGCGGCCGCTCGATCTCACGATCTTCTCGAGCTCGTGGAAGGATCGGCTCGACGCGTCCGGCCTCGCGGGCGCGACGGCGATCGATCGGCGCGTGCCCGTGAGCGTGCTGAATCTGCTGTGGCATCGCCTCGGCTGGCCGCCCGCCGAGACGCTGACCGGCCGCACGTTCGACGTCGCCCATTCGCTGTCGCCGCTGCTCCTGCCCGCCCGCGCCGCCGCGCACGTGATCATGATTCACGATCTGCATTTCCTCGCGCATCGCGAGCGGACCCGCGCCGAGATCCGGCGTGACTACGCGCCGCTGGCGCGCGCGCACGCGCTGCGCGCCGACGCCGTCATCGTCCCGTCCGCGTTCACCGCGAGTGAAGTCGAACGGCGCCTCGGCGTGCCCCGCGATCGCGTCGCCGTCTGCCCGCCCGGCGCGCCGGCCTGGACGCCGCGCGCGGCCGCGCCGGACGCCGGCTACGTGCTGTTCTTCGGGACGCTCGAGCCGCGCAAGAACGTCGGCGGCCTGCTGGACGCGTACGAGCGATTGTTGGCGGGACCCGCCGACCGCCTTCGTGGGGGCTCCGGTTCGCCGACGCGTCAGGCGGAGGCGGAAGTCCGACGCCCCGTACCGGATCTGGTACTTGCCGGCAAGGCGACAGACGATGCGCGCGCGTGGCTGAACCGCCTCGAGCGGCCTCCGCTCAAGGGCCGTGCGCGTCACATCGGCTACGTCGATCCGGCGAACCGGCGCGCGCTGTACGAAGGCGCGCGCCTGCTCGTCCAGCCCTCGTTCGAAGAAGGCTTCGGCATCACGGTCCTCGAGGCGATGACGCTCGGCGTACCGGTGGTGGCTGCCGACCGCGGCGCGCTGCCGGAATTGCTCGGCGACGGCGGACTGCTTGTCGATCCCGAGCAGCCCGCCGCGATCGCGGACGCGATCGCACGAATGCTGGACGACGCCCCGTTCGCCGCCGGGTGCGTGGCGAAGGGACTGGCGCGGGCCCGCCACTTTCGCTGGGACCGCACGGCGCGGCGGGTGTACGACGTGTATCAACAGGCGATCGAGCATCGGCGATGCGCATCGGCATAGACGCGCGCGAGCTCGCGGGCCACGCCACCGGCGCCGGACGGTACCTCGCCGGCCTGCTTGGCGAGTGGGCGCGCGACGCACGCGCGCCGCGCCACGAGTTCGTCCTGTACGCAGCCGAGCCGCCGGCGGCGACGCTGGACGCCCGGCGGTTCGCCTCGCGAGTGGTCCCCGGCACGCCGGGGACGTGGTGGGAACAGGTGCGGCTCCCCGCCGTCGCCGCGCGCGATCACCTCGACGTCTGGTTCTCGCCGGCGTACAGCATTCCGCTCCGTCTGCACGTGCCGCGAGTCGTCGCCATCCACGACGTGTCCTTCGTGGCGCACCCTGAGTGGTTCGGCGCGCGCGAAGGCATCCGCCGGCGCTGGCTCTGTCGCGCGGCCGTGGAACGCGCGGCAGCGATCGTCACGATCTCCGAGTTTTCGCGGCAGGAGATTCGCCAGCGGCTCGGCGTACCTGCCGGGAAGATCCATGTGATCCCGCCGGGTGTCGAGGTCCCCAGCCACCAGGCACCAGCCACCCGGCCTCAGCTCGACGGCAACTCCACCGAGCTACGGCCAGGCTCGCCGAACCGCCAGAGGCGCGAAGGCGGCAGCCACCCGCGAGTGCTCTTCGTCGGCTCCATTTTCAACCGGCGCCACGTGCCCGACCTCATCCGCGCGTTCGCGCCCATCGCCCGCGCGCATCCTGGCGCGTCGCTCGCCATCGTCGGCGACAATCGGAGCACGCCGCTGGAAGATCTGCGCGGCGCCATCGCCGCCGAAGGCGTGCAGGCGCAGGTTTTCTGGCACGAGTACGTGAGCGACGATCGACTGCGCGAGTTGTACGCCGGCGCACGCGCGTTCGCGTTTCTGTCCGAATACGAAGGCCTGGGATTGACGCCGCTTGAAGCGCTCGCCGCCGGCGTGCCGGCGGTCCTGCTCGACACGCCGGTCGCGCGCGAGAGCTGCCAGGACGCGGCCCTCTACGTCCCGCCGAACGATCTCGCCGCGACGACGCGTGCCCTCGAGACCGCGCTGTTCGACAACCCGGCACGCGCGCGCCTGCTGGCCGCCGCGCCAGTCGCGCTCGCGAAGTACGACTGGCCCCGCGCCGCGCGTGAGACCCTCGCGGTTCTGGAGCGGTGCGTATCGTGAGCGTCTTCAGCGTCGTCGCCGTCTTTAGCGTCTTTCTCTCCGTGTCCTCCGTGTCCTCCGTGGTGATCTTCTCGTGACGGTCCTTTCGATTATCATCGTCTCCTTCAACGCCCGCGCCGACCTCGAGCGGTGCCTCGACTCGCTGCGCGACGCGCCGCCCGCGACGCCGCATGAGATCGTCGTCGTGGACAACGCGTCAGCCGACGGCAGCGCGGCCGCCGCGCGGGGCCGCACCGGCGTGCGCGTGAACGTGATCGAGGCGGGCGCGAACGTCGGATTCGCACGCGCCTGCAACATCGGGATCCGCGCCAGCGAGGGCACGCATCTCCTTCTCTTGAACAGCGACACGATCATTCCCCCCGGCGCGATCGACGCGCTGTTCGCGGAACTCCAGCGGAATTCGGACGTCGCCGTCGTCGGCCCGCGCCTCGTGGACGAGGCTGGACGCGCGGAGCTGTCGTTCGGGCGGATGATCACGCCGTTCGCCGAGTGGCGGCAGAAGCGCGCGGCGCGCAGCGGGCTGGTGGAACAACTCGCGCGCCGGCGTCACTATCCCGACTGGGTCAGCGGCGCGTGCCTGCTCGTCAGCCGCGCCGACGCGGACGCGGCCGGCCTGCTCGACGAGCGGTTCTTCATGTACACCGAGGACGTCGATTTCTGCGCGGCCATTCGCGCCCGCGGGCGCCGTGTGCTGTTCACGCCGGACGTCGAGATTGTGCACGCCCGGGGGCGCTCCGTCGCCAGCATCCCGGACGCCACCCATGCGGCCTATCGCCGCAGCCAGCTGGCGTTCTACGAGAAGCACCACCCGGCGTGGGCCCCATGGCTCCGCCTCTATATTCGACTCCGCGATCGCGCCCGATAAACCGACGAGACCCAGACATGACCGAATCCCCCCCGCCGGCGTTCAGCTGGCTCTGTCCGGAATGCGGACGCCGCGTGCCCGCGTCCGTGACGACCTGCCGGTGCGGGGCGGTCCGCGAGGCGTCTCCCCCGGCAGCACAGGAGCCGGTCGCCACGCCCGCGCCCGAGTCAACGCAGGCGCCGACGCCGGCGCGATCGAGCCCCGCCGGTGTCGTCGTTGGTGCCGTCGTGGTCCTCGCGGCGGTCGCCGCCGCTTGGTACAGGCTGACGTCTTCCCCGGTCCCAACGCACTCCGCGGCCGCTGCGCCAACGCGGACCGCGTCGACGACTCGCGCCGGCGCGCCACCGCTGACCGCACTGCCGCCCACCGAAGCGCCGACGCCCCTGGCCGCTGACGCGCCGCCGCCGGACGCCGAGCCCGCCGCGGAACCGCCCGCGCCTCCGCTCGAGGATCTCGTGGCGCGCGTGACACAGGCGGTGATCATCATTCAGACACCTACCGGGCGCGGCAGCGGGTTCTTCATCGCGCCCGACACCATCCTCACCAACGTGCACGTCGTCGGCGCCGAATCCACCGTGACGATCCGCCGCACGGACGGCACGACGACGACGGCGCGCGTGGACGCGACGGCGCCCGCGTACGACATCGCGATCCTCAAGGTGTTCGGCTTCCGCGCGGACCAGGCCATCATCTCGATGGGATCGGCGGCGAGCGGGCGCGTGGGGCAGGAAGTGATCGCCATCGGCACGCCGCTCGGGTTCCTCCAGAATACCGTGAGCCGCGGCATCGTCAGCGGCCTGCGCGACGTCAACGGCGTGACCCTGGTGCAGACCGACGCCGCCATCAACCCCGGCAACAGCGGAGGTCCGCTGCTCGACCGCCACGGCGTGGCGCTCGGGATCGTCAACTCGGGTTATGCGGGGCGCGACGGCTTGTCGTTCGCGATCGCGATCGACCACGCGCGCGCGCTGCTCGAGCGGCGGCTCGCGCCACCGTCGACCGGCGCGGCGCCGTCGGCCTTCGCGCCGCTGGCGCCGTCGGTCCCGTCACAGACCGATCAGCGGCGCGCGGGCGCCGAGCGCGCCTATCAACAGGCGCTCGACGGCCTGGCCCGCCGCGCGACCGATCTCGACGACCGCTGGCGCAGCTTCAAGGTGGGTTGCTATTCGGGCAGCGTCGCCCACCTCGATCGCGAGTGGTTCGGGTTCTGGGATCCGAAGGCGCTGCCGGGCGCCGTCGCGCCCCAGTGCGAGTCCCTCTGGGGCGACCTGCGCCGCGCGGCGCAGGGCATCCGTGACGATGTCATGGCGGCCAACGAAGCGGCGCGGCGGGCGGACGTCCTGCCCGGCACGCGCCGCGATTTGCTCCGCCGCTACAAACTGGACTACGCCGGGTGGGAACGTTAGGGCGGGAGCAGCAGGAAAGGCGGGAGGGGCGGGAAGGTTGACCGCTCCTGCCCTTCCTGCCTATATCATCGCAAGGTGCGCATCGGCATCGATGCCCGGAAGCTGCACGACTTCGGCATCGGCACCTACATTCGAAATCTGTTACGGCAACTGGCCCGGCTCGATCGCGACACGGAGTTCGTCGTGCTCTGCAGGCCGGAGGACCGCCTGGGGCTCAACGTCCTCGGCCCGAATTTCCGGGCCGTCGTGGAGACCGCCGGCAACTACACCATCGCCGAACAGGTGAAGATTCCGCTCGCGCTGAAGCGCGAGGGCGTCACCCTGTTTCACGCGCCGCACTACGTCCTGCCGCCGCTCGTCGGCTGCCGGTCGGTGGTCACGATTCACGACTGCATTCACCTGATGTTTCCGCAGTACCTGCCGAGCCGCCTCGCGCTCGGGTACGCGCGGACGTCGATCGCGCTGGCGGCCCGGCGCGCGACGCGGATCATCACGGTCTCGGAGAGCTCGAAGCGCGACATCCTGCGGTTCGTGGATGCGCCGCCCGGCAAGATCGACGTGATCCACAACGCGTACGACGAGCGGTTCGGCGTCGAGCCGCACGACGAAGACGTGCTGCGCGTCCGCGAGCGGTACCAGCTGCAGGATCCGTTCATTCTGTACGCCGGCAACGTGAAGCCGCACAAGAACCTCGAGCGCCTGATCGAGGCGTTCCACCTCGTGCGCAAGCGCGGGCTGGATCACGTGAAGCTCGTGCTGATCGGCGACGACATCTCGAAGTACGCGGCGCTGCGGCGCGCCGTGCATCAGCACCAGCTCCACAAGTACGTCCGGTTCCTCGGCTACCTGCCGGAGGACACACTGGCCGCGCTGTACCGGCTCGCGGGCGTCTTCGTGTTTCCGTCGCTCTACGAGGGGTTCGGCCTGCCGCCGCTCGAAGCGATGGCGAGCGGCACGCCCGTCGTGACGTCGAACGTGTCCTCGTTGCCCGAGGTCGCGGGCGACGCCGCCCTGCTCGTCGATCCGTACGACCCGGCAGCGATCGCCGACGGCATCCAGCGCGTGCTGACCGACGACGCGCTGCGCGACGAGCTGCGGAGCAAGGGCCTGGCGCGCGCGAAGCAGTTCTCGTGGAATCAGTCGGTGCGGCGCATCCGGGAGATCTACTCGGAGGCAGGCCGCTGATGAGCTTCCACGTTAACCACGGAGCACACGGAGGACACGGAGACGAAGAAGTAACAAGCCACAGAGTCACGGAGTCGCAGAGAAAAGAGTGGACCGCAGAGACCGCAGAGTCCGCGGAGCGCGCCGATCAGGATTCGGCGGGCGCCGCGAAGCGGCGACACAGGCGCCACAAACCGGCGGACGAACACGCGTGGTCAATTGCTCTGAGCGTGCTCGCCCGCCGGTTCGTGACGCCTGACCTCGGCCTGCTACGCAGGCCGACCCGCCGAATCCAACCGCGCGCCTCTGTGTCTCCGTGTCTCTGTGGCCCTTGCTTCTTCGTCTCTGCGTTCTCTGCGTTTCTCGCCGTGACAGTCTCCGCTGGGACTCCACGAGAGGTCTTCTCCTAATGCCGACGCGTGTGGCGATCGTCCACGACTGGCTGACCGGCATGCGCGGCGGCGAGCGCGTGCTCGAGGTCCTGTGCGAGCGGTATCCGGACGCGGATCTCTTCACGCTGCTCCACGTGCGCGGATCGGTCTCGCCCGTCATCGAGCGCCGCCGCATCGTGACGTCGCCGCTGCAGTATCTGCCGGCGGCCAGGCGGTACTACCGGGAGGCGCTGCCGATCTTTCCGCTGCTCGTCGAGCACTTCGATCTCGATCGCTACGACGTCGTGATCAGCAGCAGCCACTGCGTCGCCAAGGCCGTCCTCACGCGGCCGGACGCCGTGCACGTGTGCTACTGCCACACGCCGATGCGGTACGCCTGGGATCAGTTCGACGCCTACTTCGGGCCCGCGCGCGTGGGCCGCGCGGCGAGCGCGCTGCTGCGGCCGGTGCTGGCGGCCCTGGCGCGCTGGGATCGCGCGACCGCGGACCGCGTGCAGCGCTATGTGACCAATTCACAACATGTTGCGCGCCGGATCCGGCGGTACTATAATCGTGACGCGAGTGTCGTCTACCCGCCGATCGATACCGCGTTCTTTCAGCCCGACGCGTCGGCCGCCCCCGGAAAATCCGCGCGGCGCGAGTGCCTCATCGTGTCAGCCCTGGTGCCCTACAAACGAATCGACATCGCCATCGACGCGTGCCGCATCGCCGGCGTCGGCCTCGCCATTGTCGGCGACGGTCCCGAGCGCGCGCGACTGGAGCGCGTGGCCGCCGAACGCGGCGGGGACATCCGATTCCTCGGCCGCCTCGGCGACGCCGACGTGCGTGCCGCGTACCAGCGGGCCGCGGCCGTGTTGATGCCCGGCGAAGAGGATTTCGGCATCGTGCCGCTCGAAGCGCAGGCCTGCGGACGCCCGGTCGTCGCGCTCGCGCGCGGCGGCGCCCGCGAAACGATCGTCGACGGTGAGACCGGCGTGCTGGTCGACGATCCGGGCGGCGACGCGTTCGCCCACGGCATTCGATCCGCGCTCGCGCGTTCGTTCGATACGGCCGCAATCCGGCGTCACGCGGAAGCCTTCGGCCGCGCGAGATTCGGCGACGCGATGGACGCAATCGTCAGCGAGACGCGCGCGGGAGCCGCCCACGCATGGTGAGCTGGCACAACCGCTTGCTGGTCGCGTTCCACATCGTCTCTGACGCGCTGCTTGGCGTCACCGCGTTCATCGTCGCCTACCTGCTGCGGTTCCACACGGTCATCCCGGTCACCAAAGGCGTCCCGCCGCTCTGGAACTACGTCTTCGTGATGCCGTTTGTGGCGCTGCTCGTGCCGCTCGGCTTCCACCTGCAGGGGCTCTACCGGCTGCGGCGCGGCCGCTCGCGCGTGGACGACTTCTTCGCCGTGTTCGTCGGCAGCATCCTCGCCGTCGTGTTCGGCATCGTCTCCACGCTGTTCGTCGAGGTCTACTTCGCGACGGCCGCGGCCAAAGCCGCCGGGACGTTCGAGGTGTCGCGGATCGTCTGGATCATCTTTCTCGTCCTGAACGTCGCGCTGACCTTCGCGTCGCGCGAGCTCGTCCGCGAAGTTCTCGAGCGGCGCTGGCGCGCGGGCATCGGGCTCAAGCGCATCCTGATCGCCGGCGCCGGCGACCTCGGCCGGCTCGTCGCGGACAAGATCATCGAACACCGCGAGCTCGGCTATCAGATCGTCGGCTTCGTCGACGACAAGGGCGACGGCGATCATCTCGGCTATCGCGGCCTGCCGTTGCTCGGCGGACTCGGCGAGGCGGCCGAGATCGCCGCCCGTGAAGCCGTGGATCACCTGTACGTCGCGCTCCCGCCGGAGCAGCACGTGCAGATGCTGCAGCTCATCGAGAACACGAGCCGCGAGTGCGTGGACGTCAAGGTCGTGCCCGACCTGCTCCAGGTCATCGCGCTGCGCGCGCGCCTGGACGATCTCGACGGCGTGCCCGTCATCAACATCAACGACGTGCCGCTGCAGGGCTTCAACAGCGTCGTCAAGCGCGCGATCGACATCGCGATTTCCGGCGCCGCGCTCGTCGTGCTCGCCATCCCCTTCTGGCTCATCGCGCTGCTCGTCAAGCTGACGTCGCGCGGCGAAGTGTTCTACAGGCAGGAGCGCATGGGGCTCGACGGCAAGCCCTTCATGATCTACAAGTTTCGATCGATGTACGAGGACGCCGAGGCCGTCTCCGGCCCGGTCTTCGCCAGCGAGCAGGATCCCCGGCGCACGCCGCTCGGCAGGCTGCTCCGCCGGTCGAACGTCGACGAACTGCCGCAGCTCTGGAACGCGCTCAAGGGCGAGATGTCGATCGTGGGGCCGCGGCCCGAGCGCCCGCTGTTCGTCGCGCAGTTCAAGAACAAGATCCCGCAGTACATGCTCCGCCACAAGGTGAAGGCCGGCATCACGGGCTGGGCGCAGGTGCACGGCTGGCGCGGCAACACGTCGATCGAAAAGCGCATCGAGTACGACCTCTACTACATCGAGAACTGGTCCGTGCGGCTCGACCTGAAGATCATGTGGCTCACGCTCGTGCGGGGCTTCTTCCACAAGCATGCCTACTGACAGCTGAACGCTGCCAGCCCCTCAGCCATCAGCCCTCAGCCATGAAAAAGCGAATTGTGATCACGGGAGCCGCGGGCTTCATCGGCTCCCATCTGGCGGAAACGCTGCTCGACCGCGACTACACCGTCGTCGGCCTCGACAACTTCGTGACGGGCGATCGCGCCAACATCGCGGGCATGGCTAACCGGGCCGGCCGCGACTTCACGTTCATCGAGCACAACGTCTCGAACTACATCACCGTCGACGGTCCCGTGGACTACGTCCTGAACTGGGCGAGCCCCGCGAGCCCGATCGACTACATGGACCTGCCGATCCAGACGCTGAAAGTCGGATCGCTCGGGACGCTGAACGCGCTCGGCCTCGCGAAGGCGAAGAACGCCGTCTTCGTGACCGCGTCAACTTCAGAGGTCTACGGCGATCCGCTCGAGCACCCGCAGAAGGAAACGTACTGGGGCCACGTCAACCCGATCGGACCGCGCAGCGTCTACGACGAGGCCAAGCGCTTCGCCGAGGCCTTGACGATGGCGTATCACCGCACGCACAAGGTGAACACGAAGATCGTGCGGATCTTCAACACCTACGGCCCGCGCATGCGCCTGAACGACGGCCGCGCGGTGCCCGCGTTCATGTCGCAGGCGCTCCGCAACGAAGACGTCACGGTGTTCGGCGACGGCAGCCAGACGCGGAGCTTCACCTACGTCAGCGATCTGGTCGACGGGATCATCAGGCTCATGCTCTCGAACGAAAACGATCCCGTGAACCTCGGCAACCCGCGCGAGATGACGATCAAGGCAATCGCCGAGACGATCATCCGCATGACCGGGTCGAAGAGCCGCCTGATTTACAAGCCGCTGCCGGTGGACGATCCAAAGCAGCGCCGGCCCGACATCACCCGCGCGCGCACGATTCTCGGCTGGGAGCCGAAGGTGCAGCTCGACGAAGGCCTCGTCAAGACGATCGAGTACTTCAGAACGAAAGTCGGGTAGGGCGGGTGGGGCTGGTAAGGCAGGTAAGGCAGGTGGGGCAGGTGGGGCAGGTGGGGCTGGTGGGGCGGGTAGGGAAACTGTAGGGCGGGTCCTTTCGGACCCGCCGGATCAATTCGCCTTCAATACCGTCAGCGGATCCACCTGCGCCGCGCGCCTCGCCGGCACGACACACGCCACGACCGACGCCATCGCCAGCGTGGCCGCGACGATCGCGAAACTGACCGCGTCGTATCGAGTCACGCCGTAGAGGAAGCTCCCCACGTACCCGCCGAGCGCGTACGCCAGCGACAACCCCACCGTCATCCCGCCGACGGCGATCGCGAGACCCTGACGCATCACCAGCGTGACGATGTCGCGCGGCTGCGCGCCGAGCGCGGTCCGGACGCCGATTTCCCTCGACCGCTGCGCGACGCTGTACGACAGGACGCCGAAGAGGCCCACGCCGGCGATCAGCAGCGCGAACACCCCGAACGCCGACAGCAGGACCGCGTAGGTCTGCGGCCGCGCGAGGCTCGTCATGACTCGATCCTCCATCGTCATGACCGAATCGATCGCCAGCCCCGGATCCCGTTCGCGGACCGCCGCGCGCAGCGCCGCCACGTGTGAGACCGGGTCGCCGGCGGTTCGCATCACGACGAACAGCGACCCGTTCGTCAGCCGGATCGGCATCTGGCGATAGGAGATGAACATCTCCGCCGCTTCAGCGTCGGTGACGTCGCCCTGCCGCATATCGTCGACGACGCCCACGACGTCGCAGTCGGGCTTGCCTTCGCCAAACGACATCGGCACGCGTGCGCCCAGAGGCGCCTCGGCAAGATACCGCTTGGCGAATGACCGGTTCACGACGATGACGGGACGGGAGGCCGCTGTATCGGTGTCGGCCAGCGCCCGTCCTGCGACGATCCGGAGCCGGAGCGTCGAAAAATACTCCGGGCTGACGACGCGCGTCATCGTTTGCACCGGGACCTTGATGGCCGGATCGCGCGGCGACGGCATCTGGAATCCGAAACTTCCCCCCATGCTCAGAAACGGCAGCGCGTTCCCAATCGCGGCGCTCGTGACGCCGGGCGCCTCACTCAGGCGATCGAGGACCGCGTCGGCGAACGCCACGCGTCGCGGCACCGTGTACGCGGAGGGCAAATCCACGCGAGCCGTCAGCACGTTGACCGGGTCGTAACCGCGATCGGCGTGCATCAGCGCGACGAACGACCGCCCGAGCAGCGCCGCGCCGACCAGCAGGATCGACGCCACGGCGACCTGCACCGCCATGATGACGCTACGGATCCGCCCGCTTCGCGACCGCCAGGCGCCGCCGGTGGACGCCGCGCCGTCTTCGGCCAGCGCCTCGACGAGATCGATCCGTCGCGCCTGCGCGGCCGGCAGCAGTCCCGCGGCGACGCTCGCCGCCATCGACAATCCGATCGCAAAGAGAAGCACGCGGCCGTCGATCGCGATGTCGGCAAGCCGCGGGAAGTCGGCCGGGAGCAGCGACGGCAGCACGCGATTGAAGATCGCTGCCAGCAGCAGTCCGGCGAGACCGCCGGCGAGGCCGACCATCGAGCTTTCGACGACGAGCTGGCGCGTCAACCGGCCCGCGCCCGCACCGATCGCCGCGCGCAGCGCCATCTCACGCCGGCGCGTCGTCGCGCGCGCGAGCTGCAGGCTGGCCACGTTGGCGGTCGCCGTGATCAGCAGAAGCGCGACCGCCGCCAGCAGCACGAGAATCGCGGGGCGGACCTCCGCGGTCATCGCCTCCACCGCTGGTGTCGCGGTGATGTCGGGCGGCGCCGTGCTGCCGAACAGCGCCATCGCCGTCATGCCCGGATCGGGCGCGCTCCGCGCGCGGGCCGTGCCTTCGGCCGACGCCTGCGCCGGCGTCACGCCCGGCTTCAGGCGCGCCAGAGCCGAGAAGATCTGCATGCGTCGCCCGCCCTGCTCGCCGAGGACCGAACCGATCGGGTTCGGCACCCACAACTGCGTCTCGCGATCCGGAAACGCAAAGTCGCGCGGCATGACCCCGATGACGGTGAACGGGCGTCCGTCGATCTGCAGGACGCGGCCGATCGCGTCGTCTCGGCCGCCGAACCACTGCTGCCACACCCCGAACGACACGATGGCGACAGGAGTGTTGATCGGCGCGCCCGTGCCGCCCGCCGCGCCTTCTTCGGGCAGGAAGAGCCGGCCGCGCAGCGGACGCGCGCGCAGCAGAGGAAACAGCGTCGGTGTCACGCGTCCCACTTGAAGACGCAACGGCTCACCGGCGTCGAGTGCGGCCGTCACCGTCGATGAAAAGTACCCGCCGATCGCCTCGACCGTCGACGGCCGGTCGTTCCAGGACAGATACGTGCCGTTGGTGATCGTCCCTTTGATGCGGCCGGTGTTGCCCTTGCGTGTTTCGGTGAGTCGCACGAGCCGATCGGCGTCGGGCCACGGCAGCGGCCGCGCGAGGACGCCGTACGCGACGCTGAACAGCGTCGTCGTCGCGCCGATCCCGAGCGCCATGGTCAGCGTCGCGATCAGCGCGTAGCCCGGCTGCCGCCGGCACAGCCGCGCGGCATACCGGACGTCCTGCCACAAACCGGGAGCGAGCGCGGTCCCCATGTGTTCCGCCACAGTAACGCGCCCGGCGCGGGCGGGACAAGTAGGGCGGGTCCTTTCCGCCTTCGCAAATGCTTCGGCGGACCGCCGTAGCCTTGGCGTAGGCGGTCGGACCCGCCACTTCTGGTAAGCTTCCGCCGCCATGGACGTCTATCAGGTGGACGACAACGGCCAGCTGTTCATTTCGCCCGCGATCGAGAGCTGGGACCCGCTGGCCGCGCACGGGATCGACACCATCATCGATCTCGAAGGCGGACTCGACGATCACATCCCGACAACGGCGAACCACTGCCTCTACGTCTACTTCCCCATCGACGACGACAACGAGCAGCTGCCGTGCCTGGTGCGGCTCGGGGCGATCGCGAAGCTCGCGGCGGCGCTGATCGCCGACGGCCATCGCGTGCTGTCGCACTGTGGCATGGGCTACAACCGATCGGCGTTCGTGGCGGGGCTGATTCTGATCGAGCTGGGCATGCCGGGTGATGCGGCGGTCGCGCGTCTTCGTGAACGGCGTCCGGGCGCGTTGTTCAACGAGGGGTTCGCGGCGTACCTGGCGTCGAGGATCCCCCGACGGGACGCGTAGACCTTACTGCCAGCGCACCTGCATGTAGCCCGCGAGCGTGATCCCGAAGCTGTTCGAGAACTGCCCAAGGCTCGGCGAGCCGAGCGTCGCGATGACGTCGCGCGGGTTGTCGTGACTGCTAAGGTTGAACAGCTGCAACCCGAGGTCCATCTTGCGGCCGAGCACGTCGAACGTCTTGAACGCCGTGACGTCCACCGAAAAATAGGTGGGAAATCGTTCGCTGTTCGGCGCGCCGACGAAACGCTGGAACACGTCGCGCACCGAGTAGGGAAACCCCGTTCGCCACTCGACCGCCGGCGAGACGACGGCATGGCGCGGCAAGGCGAACGTCGCCCACCCGCGAAGACGATGCGGCACATCGGCCGACGTCGGGGCCTGTCCAGCCGGTTCGAACAGCGGCGCGTCCAGATTGGTGTAGAACGATCCGAAATCGTTGAAGTCCCCCACCGACGAGGATCGCACGTAGCTCAGAA
This sequence comes from Acidobacteriota bacterium, assembly GCA_016195265.1. Lineage (GTDB taxonomy): Bacteria > Acidobacteriota > Vicinamibacteria > Vicinamibacterales > CAVVIG01 > SRVP-36. The sequence continues at coordinate 26,693 of JACPZW010000043.1, forward strand.
ACAGAATCGCGTCGGGGGTCCACGTCTGCCGCGCCGCGAGCTGAAACTCGTAGTACTGACTTTCGCCGGTGCCCGCGAGCAGCGCGAGACCGCCGCTCGCCGGCACGTCAACCGTGGGCAGCCGCGATCCGTGACGCGCGCGCACCGCCGCCTGCACTTCCAGCGCCGGATTGACGTGGTGCTCCACTTCCAGCGCGACGGCATCGGCGTGCGGCAGGGGCAGCGGCGACAGCGCGGGCTGATACTGCATCGTCCGGCTCGGCGCGCCCGTGACCAGGTCGAACATCGTCGTCGTTCGTCCCGGGAACTGGCCGAATGCGGCAGCCGCCAATGGCGCGCGGCCGACATAGCGCCCGACGCTGCCCCGCAAGGTCGTCCGGCCGCCTGCGTCCACAAGGTACCGCACGCCGAGCCGCGGCCCGGGCACGACCGTATCCGACGAGGCGCCGCCGTCGAGACGCAGACCCAAGTCGAGCTGCAGTTGCGGGCTCGCATCCCACAGATCCCGCAGCCCGATGCCGCCGTGCACTTCGTCCTGTGAGAGCGATCCGGCCAGCCCGAACTGCACCAAACGCGTGGGCCGGCCGCTGTCGTCGCTGACGTGAATATCGCGATCGACGAGCGAGCCGCTCATCGAACGGCGGTGCACATCCGCATTGACGGACACATTGTGGATGCCCCGGGCGACGAGTCCCGCGTGGTCCCAGCTCACCGACAGGGTCTCGCGCGCGCCGGAGACGTCGACTGACGAAAACCAGTTCTGCTGCCAGCCCTCGGGCGTGAGGATCGGGTCTCCGACGGCCGTTTCGTTCAGCGTGGTGTGGTGCCAGATGACGCCGGCCCGCACGGTCAGCAGATCGCGCGAGCTCAGGACGAGACGATCGGTCACGCCGCCAAACACGTCCTGCAGCTTCACGTCAGGTGCAGTGTTGGCCGGTCGCAGCGTGCTCAGCGCGGCGTCGGTCGTCGTCGACGGCGCGAACAGCCCTTCGAGCGTGATGTTGTGGCGCGTCGACGGCTGCAGGTCGAAGCGGCCGAACGAGGTGACGCCCGTCGTCCCGATGTTCGGCTGGCCCGTCGACCCCGTGACACCGGGCACGGGCACGCGCTCGAAGCTGAACTCGGCCGACGCGAAGTACCGTGCTATGCCCCGCCGGCCGCCGACGTACGCGCGGGGGAAGAACGCTTCGATGCGACCGAAGCCGAACTGGCTCAGCCGCGGCCGCGGGATGAAACCCTGCACGCCTGCTTTCAGCTGATCGCCGCCGGGCGTCGTCTCGATCGACGCCGCCGACCCCAGCACGTCGCTGAACGTGGCCGATACCGGCTCGCGCAGGACGGCCATGCCGCGAACGGCCTCCACCGGTAGGTCGAGGCTGGTGATGCCGCGCACGGGATCGGTGATGTCGAAGCCGTCGATCCACAGCGTCGACTCGTGCGGGCGCGTGCCGCCGATGTTCAACTGCCCATCGCGGCCTCGCACGACGCCGGGCAGCAGCGGCAGCGACTGCAGGATGCGCGGGCGCGCCGTCGGCAGGCGCTGTGCGAGCGGCGCCGTCATCGTGCTGCCGAGGTGCTCCATTGACGCGCCCGCCGTCGTGAGCGCCGAGGCGACGACTTCCGTCGTTTCCGTCGCGTGCGCGAGCGGGAGCACGACGCGCTGCGCATCGGCCGGCGTGACGTACTTCGTTTCGAATCCGTCGAGGGAAACGGCGATGACGTCGGCGGGTTGCACGTCCGCCAGATCGAAGGCGCCGTCGAGGGCCGTATCGAGATTGACGACGAGCTGGCCGGCGCGGCGCACCTCGACATGCGCACCCGGCAACGGCAGTCCCGTCTGATCGACAACAACACCGCGCAGCTGACCGAACACCGTCGCGGGAGTCAGCGCCCCAAGCGCCAGTGCGACCCACCACGCCGTCCGGCCGTCACGGAAGGTCATCAGCTTTCAGCCGCTCCCACCTCAGCTCAGCAGGGTTTCGCGCGAAGGGCCATAGCATAGCGGATAATTGTCTTCGTGTGTCATGTGGCCGCGCGATTCCGTTCGATATTTCTCGTTGGAGTCCTGCTCTGTCGTTGTCCCACGGCGGCCGCTCAGCCCGTCGACGGCGAACCTGCCGCGGACCAGCCCGATCCTGCCGCACCCCTGACGGCCAGTGCGTACGTTCCGGTGACCGGGACGCAGCGCCTGACCTGGATCGTCGATGGCACGATCGGCCCGCGCAGCCTCTTCATCGTCGGTCCGGCCGGGACCAGCCTGCAGACGGCGTTCAACTGGCCCTCCGAGTGGGAGCGGTCCTGGAGCGGCGCCGGGAAGCGCTACGCCCACCGCGAAGCGGACGTCGCCATTTCCAACACGATCGAAGCCGGACTCGGCGCGCTGTGGGGCGAGGACCCGCGGTACATTCCCTCGGGCCGCCGCGGCATCGGCCCGCGCGCGCGCTATGCGATCAAGACGGCGTTCCTGGCGCAACGCCGTGACGGCCGCCTCGCGCCCGCGTGGGGCCGCTACGCCGGCAACGTCGTCAACAACCTGATTGAGAACGCCTGGCTCCCGCCGAGCGCGACGACGCCGGCGCAAACGATCACGCGCAGTGTGCTCGGACTGCTGAGCCGTCTCGGCGGCAACGCGTGGGAGGAGTTCTGGCCAGATGTGCGCCGGCACTTACGAAGGTAGCGCCTACTTCGCGTGCATCCCGTCGTCGTGCGCGACCGCGCGCGGCTGCTTGCGAATCCACTCTTCGAGGTCGTGACGCCGGTAGCACCACTCATCGCCGTGCTTCACTGCGGGCAACACGCACGTCAGCGCCAGGCGACGCAGGGCCGCGTCGGCGAGCAGCCGAGTGATGACCTCGTCGCTCGTCAACAGATCGTCGTGTTTGCCGCCGTCGGAGACGCGCACCATCCACGCCAGCGTACGCGATCGACCGTCGCGCGTAAATACGCGGAACGATAGGGCTGCGTTATATCGTTCGGTATAGGCACGCCGCGGCACGTTGCCTCGCACTGAACATCTGAGTGACGATACGGCACACTCTTGTGGCACCGAGGCTCTCCATCTTCGCCGGCCGGACCGAACGTACCATCGCCGCGTCACGCGTCGTGCTGGCCGCGTGGTCGCTGTTTGCGATCTGGCTGGATCCCACCGAGCCGGCCCGATACGTCGTCCAGACGTACTCGCTCCACGCGCTCTACGTGCTCTATTCGATCAGCCTCGCGGCCGTGATGTGGAACCGGTCGACGACCGGGCGGCTGCCTCTCGCGACGCACATTGCCGACGTCGTCCTGTTCTCCGTGTTCCAGTACCTCACGCTCGGGCCGTCGAGCCCGTTCTTCGTGTATTTCGTGTTCTCGCTGTTCTGCGGTGCGCTGCGCTGGGACTGGCGCGGCACGCTCAGCGCGTCAGCCCTGGTGCTCACTTCGTACGTGGCCATGGGCGCGTGGATGAGCCGGACCCTCGGACCGACGGAATTCGAGCTCAACCGATTCATCATTCGTATCGCCTATCTCGCCATGGTCGGTCTGCTGCTCGCATATCTCGGGCAGCATGAAATCCGGCTGCGCGCCGAGATCGAACGCCTGGCCCGTTGGCCCTCAACGGCCAACCTCGACACGACCGACGCGTTGCAGCGACTGATCGCTCACGCCGCCGGCCTCCTCGGCGCCGGGCGGGCGCTCGTCGCCTGGGATATTCAGGATGAGCCCTGGCAGCGGATCGCGGTGTGGCGATCGGGTGAACTGTCGATCACGCGCACCGGTCCAGAGGAGTGCACGCCGCTGGTGCCGGCCGCGCTCGCCGGCGCCGCGTACGTGTGCGACGATGGCGTCACCGACACCTCGCGCGTGCGGGGCGCGCACGCCGACACGGCGTTCGAGTGGCGCGGTCTGCCGATTCACGCCGCGCTGCAGGCGCGACTCGGCGGCACCGGCCTCGCCTCGGCGCCGTTCAACAGCGGCCGCGTGAGCGGCCGCATCTTCTTCAGCGATCTCGGCCACCACGCGACGGAAACCCTGAGCCTCACCGAAGTGGTCGCCCGCGAGGTCGGCTCGTCGCTCGATCAGATGGAGTCGAGCGAGCAGCTGCGCGAGCTCGCGGTACGCGAGCAGCGCGTGCGGCTGGCGCGCGACCTGCACGACGGCGTCCTGCAGTCGTTGACCGGCATTCGCTACGAGCTGCAGGCGGTCGCGACCAACCTGGCCGACGAGCCGGCCGACGCCGCCCGGGATCGTCTGCTGGCGATGGAGCGCGCGCTGGCCATCGAACAGCGGGAGCTCCGCCTCTTCATCGACGAGCTGAAGCCCGACCGCGGACCGGGCGCCGGGCTGTCAGGCCGGATGGAGGCGCTGCGCGAACGCGTGGCGCTCGAATGGAAGCTGCCGGTCACCATTCGCCTGACGCCGCCGGCGCAGGCGCTGCCGCTGGAACTCGAAGAGGCGGTCGTCCTGATGGCCCACGAAGCGATCGTCAACGCGATGAAGCACGCGCATCCCACGTGCGTCCATGTGGAGATCCGATCCGAGCCCGGCCTCCTGCATCTCGCCGTGAGCAACGACGGGCACGGGTTCCCGTTCCAGGGGAACTACGATCAGGACGCCGTGGAGACGTGGCGCCTGGGCTCGGCGAGCCTGCGCGAGCGCGCGGCGTCGCTGGGCGGACGGATGAGCATCGACTCGACGCCGAGCGGATCGCGCGTGAACATCGCCGTGCCTCTCGAGCGCGCCACGCACTGACATGGCGATCCGCATCGTCCTGGCCGACGATCATTCCATCGTGCTGCACGGGCTGCAGCAGATGTTCGAGCGACTGCCGGACTTCCAGGTCATCGCCTGCTGCGCGGGCGGCGCGGCCGCGATCGAGGCGGTGAAGGCGGAACGGCCAGACGTGCTGGTACTCGACCTGCGCATGCAGGATCAGAGCGGCCTCGCCGTCCTGCGCGCGCTCGCGATCGGCGGGCACACGTGTCCGACGGTGCTGCTCACCGCCGCGATCACGGACGCGGAAGTCGTTGAAGCGATGCGGCTGGGTGCGCGCGGGCTGGTGCTGAAGGAGTCGCAGCCCGACGCCCTCATCGATTGTGTCCGGCGGGTCGCGAGCGGCGAGCAGTGGATTCAGCGGGAGACCGTCACGAAGGCGCTGCAGAGCGTGCTCGATCGCGAGGCCGCGCTGCGCGAGGCCGGCGCCGCGCTCACGCCGCGCGAGCTCGACATCGTGCGGATGATCGCGCAGGGCCTCCGCAATCGCGCGATCGCGGAACGGCTGTCGATCTCCGAGGGCACGGTCAAAGTGCACCTCCATAACATCTACGACAAGCTCGGCGTGAACGGACGCGTCGAGCTGGTGCTGCGGGCACAGGAACGCGGGCTGACCTGACGCATAGGACGCCGTTTTCACAACGGCGCGCGGTACGTAGGCCGGGTCCTTTCGGACCCGGCTCGCAGTCGCCGCCCGGCGGGTCCAAACGGACCCGCCCTACGTACAGGATCGCCCGCCTTACCCCCTATCGCGTCAGCTTCCGGTACTTGATGCGGTGCGGCTGATCCGCGTCCGCGCCGAGACGGCGCTTGCGGTCGGCTTCGTAGTCCTGGTAGTTGCCTTCGAACCAGACGACGGTGCTGTCGCCCTCGAACGCGAGCATGTGTGTCGCGATGCGATCCAGGAACCATCGGTCGTGGCTGATGACCGCGGCGCACCCGGCGAAGTTCAGCAGCGCCTCTTCGAGCGCGCGCAGCGTGTCGACGTCGAGGTCGTTGGTCGGCTCGTCGAGCAGCAGCAGATTGCAGCCGCGCTTCAGCAGCTTCGCCAGATGCACGCGATTGCGCTCGCCGCCCGACAGCGCGCCGACCTTGCGCTGCTGCGTCGCGCCCTTGAAGTTGAACCACGAGACGTAGGCCCGCGACGCGACCTTCCTCTTGCCGAGCTCGATCTCCTCGTTGCCGCCCGAGATCTCCTCGAACACGCTCTTGTTCGCGTCGAGCGCGTCGCGGCTCTGATCGACATAGCCGACCTGCACGGTCTCGCCGATCTTCAGCGTGCCGCCGTCCGGCTTCTCCTGCCCCGTGATCATGCGGAACAGCGTCGTCTTGCCGGCGCCGTTCGGCCCGATGACGCCGACGATGCCGCCGCGCGGCAGCGTGAAGTCGAGGTTGTCGATTAGGAGATTGTCGTCGTAGCCCTTCTTCAGCCCGCGCGCCTCGACGACGATGTCGCCGAGCCGGGGGCCGGGCGCGATGAAGATCTCCGCGGTCTCGATCTTCTGCGCCGTGTCCTGATTGAGCAGGTCCTCGTACGCATTCAAGCGCGCCTTGCCCTTCGCCTGCCGCGCGCGGGGCGACATGCGGATCCACTCGAGCTCGCGCTCGAGCGTCTTCTGCCGCCGCGTCTCGCTCTTTTCTTCCTGGGCGAGCCGGTTCTGCTTCTGATCGAGCCACGAGGAGTAGTTGCCTTCCCACGGAATCCCGCGGCCGCGGTCGAGCTCGAGAATCCAACCGGCGACGTTGTCCAGGAAGTAGCGGTCGTGGGTGACGGCGACGACGGTGCCCGGATAGTCCTTGAGAAACCGCTCGAGCCACGCGACCGACTCCGCGTCGAGGTGGTTGGTCGGCTCGTCGAGCAACAGCAGGTCCGGCGACTGCAGCAGGAGGCGGCACAGCGCGACGCGGCGCCGCTCGCCGCCCGACAGCTTCGCAACGTCAGCGTCCGGCGGAGGCAGGCGCAGCGCGTCCATCGCGAGCTCGAGCCGCGAGTCGAGGTCCCAGGCGTTGGCCGCCTCGATCCTGTCCTGGAGCTTGCCCTGCTCCTCGAGGACCTTGTCCATCTCGTCCGCCGACAGCGCTTCGCCAAGCTTTGCGTTGACCTCGTCGTAGCGCGTCAGCAGCGCTTTGATCGGAGCGACGCCTTCCTCGACGTTGCCGAGCACGTTCTTCGAGGCGTCGAGTCGCGGTTCCTGATGCAGGAAGCCGATCGAGATGCCCTCGCCCGGGAACGCTTCGCCGATGAAGCTGGTGTCCTCGCCGGACATGATTCTCAGGAGCGAACTCTTGCCGGCGCCGTTGGGGCCGAGCACGCCGATCTTGGCGCCGAAGTAGAACGACAGCCAGATGTCGTCGAGCACTTTGGCGTCGGGCGGGTAGACCTTCCCGAGACCCTTCATGGTGTAGATGAACTGGGGCATAGTGGCTAGTCGAGATTTCAGATTTCAGAAAGCAGATTTCAGATTGATTGGTGGATTGTAGATTTCGCGGCCGTCCGTGCGCGCGTCTGTATAGCGTACAATCTGCACATCGAATCTGCAATCGATCTGCAATCCAGGCAGCGGGTCAGTTTGAGGCAAAGATCAGCGCCAATCCGGATGGCCTCGCCGAGAGGCGTAGGATGTTGCGAGCCAGCGACAATAGCCCTCGGTGATGGATCGATTCGTGGGTGGCGACGACGTAGCGTACGCGCAGGTTTTCTGAATACGGAAGTGAAGGTCTACGTACAAGCTTTTCTGATTGTCGGAGTCATCATTCCGATCGTCCTGCACATGGTCGCCAGCGAATCCATGCCCTGGTGGCCAGACACCGTGTGCATGGGCATTGCCTTTGGAGCGGCTGCGGTCTTGATTGTCTGGAAGGCTCGAATAGATCGAGAGATGAACCGTCGCCTCGGGAAAGCTCTAAAGACCCTAGTCCGTCGCTGGATCTCAAACTGACCCACTACCGCACTCCACCATCAAATCTGAAATCTGAATTCTTAAATCTGACATCTCATGATCCGCAGGATCCTCCACGTCGACATGGACGCGTTCTACGCGTCGGTCGAACAGCGCGACGATCCGGCGCTGCGCGGGAAGCCGCTCGCCGTTGGCGGACGGCCAGAAGGCCGCGGCGTCGTCGCCGCTGCCAGCTACGAAGCGCGCGCGTTTGGGGTCTTCTCGGCGATGCCGATGTCCCGGGCGGTGCGCCTCTGCCCCGCTCTCGTCATCGTCCCACCGGACTTTCAGCGCTACAAGGCCGCGTCGAACGCCGTCTTCTCGATCTTCCGCGAGGTGACACCGCTCGTCGAGCCGCTGTCGCTCGACGAGGCCTACCTGGACGTCACCGAGAACGCCTGGGGCGAGACGTTCGGGACGGCGGTGGCCAGACGACTCAAGGAGCGGATTCGTGCGGAGACGGGCTTGACCGCGTCGGCCGGCGTCGCGCCCAACAAGTTCCTCGCGAAGATCGCGTCCGGATGGAAAAAGCCCGACGGATTGACGGTCATCAGCCCCGAGCGCGTCGAGCCGTTTCTCCAGCAGTTGCCCGTGGACGCGCTCTGGGGCGTCGGGCCGGTGACGGCGAAGAAGCTTCGCGCGCGCGGTATCGATCGGCTCGTGGACGTCCGCGCGGCCGACCTTCAGACGCTCCGCGAGACTGTCGGCAGCCTCGCCGACTGGCTGCAGCAGCTTGCCAAGGGGATCGACGACCGGCCGGTGGTGCCGAATCGCGAGGCCAAGTCCTCGGGGTCGGAGAACACGTACCCCGAGGACCTGACCGACCTCGACACCATCCGCCGCGAGATCGCCGAGATGGCGGGCCACGCCATCAGCTGGCTGTCGCGCCGGGAGATACTCGCGCGGACAGTCACCATCAAGGTCCGTTACGACGACTTTACGACGATCACGCGGAGCCACACGGCGGCGCCCACACGGGACGAAGCCGAATTGACGGCCCGCGCCGTGCAGCTGCTGGACAAGACCGACGCCGGACGGCGGCCCGTCCGTCTGCTGGGCGTGAGCGTCCACAACTTTTGTACGGAGGCCGACCTGATCGATCCGGAGAGGCTGCCATTCGACGACGAGAAAGAATTAACCACGGAGGACACGGAGGACATGGAGGATAAGATAGGAAGGTAGAGATTTGAGGATTTGAGAATTTGGGGATTTGAGAAGGTAAACGATGCTGAAGGGGACGCGCGACGGGATCTTGAAGAAAGTTCAGCCGGTGAGCATTCACGGCCAGGTGTCGTGGGACGTGTTCTTCACCGACGTCGACGATCCGGACGGCCAGACCCACATGGCTCGCGTCGGGCCGGAGGCGGTCAACGCCAACCATCTGGAGCCCGGCGACCGGATTCAGGTCGAATACGTGGTGGGCGTGCCGGTGAAAGTCAGTCTGATGAAAGTGGGAAGTTAGAAGGCAAAAGGCCTTCTTGCTTTTCACTTCACGATCCGCACGGTCTTCAGTTCAACGCGCGTCGTCGGCGTCTCGCCGTTGCGCGGCGTCGTTTCAATCGCATCCACCGCGGCCATTCCCTCCACCACGCGGCCGAACGCCGTGTAGGTGCCGTCCAGCGCGGCCGACGCGCCGGTGCAGATGAAGAACGACGTCTGCGCGCTGTCGGGCGCATCGCCGCGCGCCATCGACACGATCCCCTTCACGTGTTTCGTGTCATTGAACTCCGGCGCCAGATTGCGCACGAGCGCCTGCTGCTTCGCGGTGAGCGGCGCCGTCCGGCTCGAGAGCGCGCCGGTCTGAATCACGAATCCTGGCGCCACCCGATGAAAGGCCATCCCGTTGTAGACGCCCGCCGCCGCCAGCCGCATGAACTGGCGGACGGTGTCCGGCGCCTTGTCGAGAAAGAACTCGACGGTAATGGGCCCGGAACTCGTGTCCAGCACGGCGCGATACGCGGCCAATTCCTGCACGGTCTCGTTGACGAACGGTTCGGCGGGCGTGTCGCGAATCGTGACGCGGCGGATGTCGATGCGCTCGGTCGCCACGCCTTTGTCGTCGACCGGCACTTCAGAAATCTTCTGCAGCACCTCGATCCCGTCGGCGACGTGCGCGAAGACCGTGTACTGGTTGTCGAGCGCCGGCTGGTCGGCCAGGACGATGAAGAACTGCGCGCCCGCGCTGTCGGGCTTGCCCGGCACGAGGACCGCGGCCACGGATCCGCGAGTCATCTTCGGCGCGCGCGCTTCCGCTTTGATGATGTTGAGCCCGCCGCTGCCGTACAGCGCCCGCCTGGACGGATCCTTCGTCAGCGGATCGCCGCCCTGGACCATCCCGTACTTCACCGCGCGATGAAACGTCGTCCTGTCGTACGCGCCGTCGGAGGCGAGCTTCATGAAGTACGCGGTCTGGTTCGGCGCGAGATCGGGCGCGAGATCGATGACGAACGTCCCCGCGCTCGTTTCGACGACGGCTTGCTTGGGCGGGGCCTGAGTGCGCACGGCCAGGCTGAAGCCGGACGCCACGGAAAGCGTGATCGCCAACCAGGCAGCGCTTTTCTTGATCATTGATCTACCCTTCCCGCCCCGCCCTCCTCGGCCCACCCCTCCTGCCCTTCCCGCCTTTCCTGCCCCACGCGTCCCACCAGCCCCACCTGCCCTACCAGCCCTACCTGACTACGACGCCGGCGTGTCCACAATCCGCGCGGCGTGCCAGATGTAATGAAAGCCGGAGACCAACGTGATGATGAGCGACGCGTAGATGAACAAGTCCACGACGACCGAGTGCACGCGCAGGTAATTGAAGAAGATCGCGGCCACGGCGGTCAGGATGTATGTCCCGGTCGCGATCTTGCCGAACACCGATGGATGAAACGTGCGACGGCCGATCGCGAGGTTCACGATTGCGACGGTCAGCACGATGCCCACGTCACGGCTGATGATCAGTACCGTCAGCCAGACCGGCATCCGGTTCGCGAGATCCAACCCCGGCAGCGTGAGCACGACGAACGTCGCGAGCAGCAGCAGCTTGTCGGCCATCGGGTCGAGCCACGCGCCGAGCGTCGTCTTCTGGCCCGACCATCGCGCGATGAGGCCGTCCAGCGCGTCCGTGATCCCCGCGATCACGAAAACCACCAGCGCCCATCCCAGCTCTCCGTACACCACGAGCAGGACGAAGGCCGGAATCATCAGCATCCGCAGCAACGTGAGCTGGTTCGCGATCGTGAACGCGCTCATCGGAGTCCGGCGAGCGCGGCGATCCGTCCGATCGCGTCGATGCCTTCGGCGCCGGTCACGGCGCGGGACGGCTGGAACGAATTCTCTCCGACCGTGCGCATGACACCGGCCGCGACGGCCATCGAGGCGGCCGGATAGGCGAGATGGCCCGGCGGCAGATCGGCGAACCTGGTGCGCGCCGACGCCCAGGCTTGGGCCTGTCCCGGCCGCCTGGCGTCAACGCGCGCGAGCAGGCGTGCGGCGGCCTGCGCGAGATCCGCGCGCTGCACGACCGTGCGCGGCTGAAACGCATGGTTGGAGAACGGCTCCATCACGCCGGCTCTCGCGACGGCCGTGATCCATGTCGCGGCCCAGTGCCCGCGGATATCGGTGATCAGCGCGGCGTCGCCGCGGGCGTCGCCCTCGAGCAACGCGCCGAGCCGGACGCCGATGAGCGCAGCCAAATCAGCGCGGGTCAGCTGATTCGCGCGCTCGATCGCGCGATAGTCGACCGGGAGCCGCGCCAGATCCGCCCGCGTCCGCACGGCCTCGAGCCGCCGGACAATGTCCTCGCGGTCGGCGCTCGGCTCGACGGCCAGCGCGTCGGCGTACGCTCTGGCCGCGCCGGAAAAGTCGCGCTGCTCTTCGAGGATTTCTCCCAGCTGCGCACTCGAGGCGGCGTCCGCCGGGTCCAGGGCAATCGCCTTGCGGAAGTGTGCGAGCGCGGTGTCCACATCGCCCTTCTTGCGCTCGACACCGGCCAGCTCGCGGTACAGGAACGGACTGTCCGGCGACCTCCTGATCGCGTCCACGTACGCGGCGATCGCCTCGTCCAGCCGGCCGGCGCCGACGGCGGCGCGCGCGCGTGAGAGTCCCTGCTCCAGCACCTGGAATTTCAGCACGTCGACACGGCGCCTGACGTCGACGAGCGAGGGATCGGCGGTGACGGCGGCCTCGAACGCCGCGAGCGCGTCCGCGGTCCGGCTCAGCACCAGCAGCGCCTGCCCCTGGCCGACGAGCGCGGCCGCGTCGCCCTGATGCCGCGCGAGCGCCCGATCGAAATGCGGCAGCGCCGCCTCGGCGTGCTTGCGCGCGAGTGCCAGGTACCCGAGCGCCGTGTCAGCCGGATAGAACGCAGGGACCGCGGTCAACGCGCCTTCGAGCTCGCGTTCGGCCATCTCGAGGTCGCCGGACTGCAGCAGCGCCCAGCCGCGATCGAACCCCTGCGCCGCGCGCGTCTCGGCGTACGACGCCGGCACGGCCGGCCGGATGAATTCGGGAAACCTGGGCGCGGTGACCGCCGCGGCCGGGACGGTCTTTGGCGCGCACGCGCCCGCCAGCAGAACGGCGGCAACGCAAAGGGCCGGACCCGCACTCCTGCGCATCGCCAAAAGTTTACTCCTCACCGAGGCTGGCCGCCCAGACGATCGAGCAGACGCCGCGGCACGTCGGCGACGATGGAGACGCGGCCGTCGCGGACTTCGTGCTCGACGACGCGCGCGTGCCGGTACAGGCGCGCGATGCGCTCGCGATCCTCCGCGGCGTCGGGGTCGAAGGCGAGCGTGACGCGGCGGACGTCGAGCTCGAGCCGCGACGCGATCGTCTCGACCAGCTCATCGACGCCCTGCCCCGTCAGCGCCGAAATGTAGAGGGCGTCCGGCTCCTGCTCCTGCAGCCGCCGCCGTTCTTCGCCGGTCAGCGCATCGCACTTGTTGTAGACCTCGACCAGCGGGACCTCGGTCGCGCCGACCTCGTCGAGCACTTCGCGCACCGCCGCCATCCGCCGGTCACGATCGCTCGCCGAGGCGTCGATCACGTGGAGGACGAGGTCCGCGTCGGCGGTCTCCTCGAGCGTGGCGCGAAACGCCGCCACGAGCGCGTGCGGAAGGCGATCGATGAACCCGACGGTGTCGGACACCAGCAGCTCGCGGCTGTCCGGCAGCCGGACCTGCCGCACGAGCGGATCGAGCGTCACGAACAGCGCGTTCGACGCCTCCGCGTTCGACCGCGTCAGCACGTTGAACAGCGTGGTCTTTCCCGCATTCGTGTAGCCGACGAGCGCGACCGTCGGCACCGACGCCTTGTGCCGGCGCTCGCGCAACTGCCCGCGTCGGCGGCGGACCTGCTCGATGTCCTCAGAGATCGCGTGAATCTTCGTGCGGATGCGGCGGCGATCCGTTTCCAGTTTCGTCTCGCCGGGCCCTCGCGTGCCGATGCCGCCGCCGAGCCGCGAGAGCGCCGTGCCCGCGCCGACGAGCCGCGGCAGCAGGTACTTCAACTGCGCGAGCTCCACCTGCAGCTTGCCTTCGCGCGTCCGCGCGCGCCTGGCGAAGATGTCGAGGATGAGCTGCGTGCGATCGACGATCTTGCAGCCGACCGCCGCTTCGATCTGGCGGAGCTGCGCCGGCGTCAGCTCGTTGTCGAAGACGACGACGTCCACGCGCAGCTCGGAGCACGACGCGGCCAGCGTCTGGATCTTGCCGGCCCCGAGGTATGTGGACGGATCCGGCTTCGGCCGTTCCTGCAGCACGCGCAGGACGACCTCCGCGCCCGCCGCGGACGCGAGGCCGGCGAGCTCGTCGAGCGATCGCTCGGCCTCGAGCCGCCGCACGCGGCCGGCCATCAGGCCGACGAGTGCCGCGCGTTCGAGCCGGGCTATGGGCGTGCGCTGTTGAGGCATGCGATCACGTCATCCCACGCGATGGCGCCGGCCCGGACCAGTCGAGGCTCGGCGGCCGTCACGTCCACAATCGTCGACGGCGCGCCGCCCGGCGTGGGGCCCGCGTCGAGAAGAAAGTCGAGGCGATCGCCGAGCGTCCGTTCGACCACGTCAGGATCGGCGGTTGCAGGCTCGCCGCTGCGATTCGCGCTGGTCGCGGTCACCGGATGCCCGCACGCCGCGCACACCGCGCGCGCCACCTCAAACGCTGGCACGCGGACGCCGACCGTGCCCGTGCCCGTCACGTCCGGCGCCAGCCGCGGCGGCGCCGCGACGAGCAGCGTCAGCGGTCCGGGCCAGAAGCGCGCCGCGAGCACCGCGGCCAGCGGTGACAACGGACCGAGCGACGCGACCACCTGGTCCGTGCCGGCGGCGATGAGCGGCAGCGCGCGGTCGGCGTCGCGGCCCTTCGCCGCGAAGACACGGCCGACTGCGTCCGCGCGAAACGGATCGACGGCGAGCCCGTACAGCGTATCGGTCGGCAGCGCGATCAGGCCGCCGCGGCCGATCCACATCGCGGCTTCCTGAATCGCGTCGCGCTGCGGCGCTCCCGGATCGACGAACACACGGCGCATGGCGGCGTTCATTATCCCTGCAGAAGTTCCGCGGACTCCATCGTCCTGTACACGAGCGCCGCAAGCACGGCCATGATCGCGAGATCGACGAAGAACACAACGCGAATCGACGCGCCACCGAGAAACCCGGCGATGAACGGACTGCTCGCCATCCCGACGAGCGAGGCGCTCGTCAGCACGCCGAAGCCCGCGCCGTGCGCGCCCGCGGGAATCACGCTGCCGGCCGCGCTGTAGGCGGCCGTCATCGCCGCGCCGATCCCGAGGCCGAGAATCACCGACGCGACGGTCAGCACCCAGAAGCTGCCCACGCCGAGCAGGCCCGATCCGATCGCGGCGGCCGCTCCTCCGCCGGCGATCACGAGACGCGCCGGATATCGCCGCAACAGCTTGCCGCAGAAGTGATGTCCCAGCGCGCCGGTCGCCGCCATGATCGAGAACAACACACCGGACAGCACCGCGACGTTCGCATGCGCCACGCCGATCTGTTCCACGTACAGCGGCAGCACGGGGCCGAAACTCCGGTCCACGAACTGGAGGCCGAAGATGACGGCCATCATCAGCACGAAGTTCTGGAACGTCAGGACGTTCTTGAACGTCACCCGCCCGCCGTCGGCAACGTCGCCACTGCCCGGCCACTGCGCGTCGATCGCGCCCTCGTCGTAGAACCAGTACACGACGACGAGCGCAACGGCGTAGAAGAGCGCCGTGCCGACGAACGCGCGCCGCAGGCCGACGAGACCCGCGAGCGCGCCGCCAATCACCGGACCGACGCCCGGCCCCAGCCGCTGCGCCGTCTGCACGAGGCCGATGGCCTGCGGCATGCGATCGCGCGGCGCCGATTCCGCGGCCATCGCCACCGACAGCGATCCGTAGCCCGCAAAGAGTCCCTGCACGGCGCGCAGCGCGAGCACGTGCCACGGCCGCGTGACGAACGCCATGGCGGCCATGAGCACGACGAAGCTGATGAGCGATCGCTCGACCATGATCTTGCGGCCGTAGCGATCGCCGAGCCGGCCCCACGCCGGGGCGAGAACCGCCGTCAGACCGGGCGTCACGCCGAGGCTGACGCCCGTCCACATCGCGATCTGACCGATGTCGGTGACGCCGAGCTGGCCGATGAACAGCGGCAGAAACGGCATCACGAGCGTGAAGCCCGTGTAGCCAAGAAACGACGCCGCCGTCACTGCATAGACATTGCGGCGCCAGAGCGTGCCTGGTGCTGGGGCGCGGGGTGCTGCGTGCGGTGCAGAGTGCAAGGTGCTCAAAAGGGTGCTGGGTGAACGGCACCAAGCACCCGGCACGCGGCACCCGGCACCATCGTCAGAACTGAATCTTGACGTCCTTCGACGCGCTGACGTGAATGCTGTCGATGAACCGGATCTGGTGCGGCTTGTTCTGCATGATCACGGAGCTGGTGCGCGTCCCGTCGCCGAAGAACCGGACGCCGCGCATCAGCGCGCCGTCGGTGACACCGGTCGCGGCGAAGATGACCTCATCGCCCGGCGCGAGATCCTTCGACGTGTACACTTTCTTGAAGTCCGTGATCCCCATCGCGCGGCAGCGCTCTTCGTGCTCGGGCTTGCTGACGACGAGGCGCGCGAAGATCTCACCGTTCAGGCAGCGCATGGCGGCCGCGGTCAGCACGCCCTCAGGCGCGCCCCCCGTGCCCATGACGGCGTGCACGCCCGTCCCGACGACGGCCGCGGAAATGCCCGCGGAGAGATCGCCGTCGCCGATCAGGCGGATGCGCGCGCCGGTCGCGCGAATGTCCTGGATCAACTTCTCGTGGCGGGGCCGGTCCAGCACGATGACGACCAGGTCCTCGACGGAGCGGTCGAGGCACTGGGCGATCGCTTTGAGATTCTCGTGCACGGGTGCGTCGAGGCTGACGTGATCCTTCGAGCTGGGCCCGACGACCAGCTTCTCCATGTAAAGATCCGGCGCGTGCAGCAGCCCGCCCTTGTTCGAGGCCGCGAGCACGGCGATGGCGTTGGCGGCGCCGGTCGCGCACAGGTTGGTGCCTTCGAGCGGATCGACGGCGATGTCGACCTCGTCGAAGTGGACCGGCCGCGGACTCAAGGCGTGGACGATGGCGCGCTTCGCGTGCCGCATGCCGACTTTTTCGCCGATGTACAGCATCGGCGCTTCGTCGCGCTCGCCTTCGCCGATCACGATCGTCCCGTCGATGGCGACCGTGTCCATCACGGCGCGCATGGCCTCGACGGCGACTTGATCGGAATGACGGCGGTCGCCCTGCCCCATCGTGTGGGCGCAGGCGATGGCGGCTTGCTCGACGACGCGGAGGAAATCGAGAGAGAGGTCTGATTCCATAGATGCCTTGAAGTTAGAAGGACAAAGGCAGAAGGAAGAAGGGAAGGCGCATCACTTTCGCCTTCTGCCTTCTCATTTCTCACTTCCTACCTCCGCCCGATAGGGCGGCAGCTCACAGCGCGTCGGGCGATCCGTGCGATAGCCCAACAGGTAGTCGGCCTGCATGATCTTGTGAATCTCGCGCGTGCCCTCGTAGATGACCGCGCCCTTGCAGTTGCGGAAGAAGCGGCCCACCGGATACTCGTCCGAGTATCCGTTCGCGCCGTGGATCTGCACGGCGTCGCCGGCCGCGCGCTCGGACGCCACCGTGGCGAACCACTTGGCGAGCCCCGTCTCCCGCGTGTTGCGCATGCCGTGGTTCTTCAGCCAGCCCGAGCGCAGCCACAGCAGCCGCGCCGACTGATAGTCGGACTCCATCTGCGCGATCATTTCCTTCACGAGCTGGTGCTGGCCGATCTCGACGCCGAACGTCTTGCGCGCCTTCGCGTACGCCGCGCTCGCGTCGCGGCACGCGCGAATCAGGCCCGTCGCGCCGGCCGCGACCGTGTAGCGGCCCTGATCGAGCGCGAACATCGCGATCTTGAAGCCTTCGCCGACCCGCCCGAGCACGTTGGCATCCGGCACCTCGACGTCGTCCAATTTGAAGAAGCCGGTGTTGCCGGCGAGGATGCCCCACTTCTCCTTCATCGGGCCGCTCGAAAAGCCCTTGAACGAGCGCTCGACGACGAACGCGCTCAGGCCGGACGGATCGCGTTGGCGCTTCTTCTCGAGATCGGTCCACGCGATGACCATGAAGTTATCGGCGACGTCGGCGAGCGAGATCCAGCTCTTCTCGCCGTTCAGGACGTAGCGGTCGCCGTTCTTGACCGCCGTCGTCTGAATCGCGCGGGCGTCGCTGCCGGCGCCGGGCTCGGTCAGGCCGTAGCCGGCGATCTTCCTGCCCTGCGCCTGCGGCACGAGATACCGCTGCTTCTGATCCTCGGTGCCCCACGTCAGCAGCGAGAGGCAGTTCAGCCCCACGTGCACCGACATGATCACGCGCAGCGACGTGTCGACGTACTCGAGCTCCTCGCTGGCGAGACCGAGGCAGAGGTAATCCATCCCCGCGCCGCCGTATTCCTGCGGCACCGAAATCCCGAGCAGCCCGAGCTTCGCCATGCCGCCGAGAATGCGGTCGCGATCGAAGTGGTGCTTCCGGTCGTTTTCGCGGATGTACGGGGCGACTTCATGCGCGCCCCAATCGCGGACGGTCTGTTCGAGCAGCCGTTGTTCGTCGGCAAGGCTGAAATCAATCATGATGAAGGAACCGGAATCGTATCACGCGCGGCGGACGACGTGCACGGGCGCGCCGCGCCCGAGCGCGAGCTCGGCGGCCGCACTCGCGCCGTTGGCCGCAATCTCGAGATGGTCCGTGCTGCCGAAGAGCGCGCAGACCTCACCGGGCCCGGCGTCCGCGTAGGTCGAGACAACCTTCGACACCTGACGTCCGCCGGCGTGGATCTCGATCGGCACGCCCGGCGCGCCGGCCAGCCTGTCGAACGACTTCCGATCGATGTTCGTGATCAGATTGCCGAAGCGATCGACGCGCAGCACCTCCCCGTCGATCCGATCGGCCTGCACGGCCGGCTGCGCGATGGCGAGCCGCTGAATGTCGACGGCCGGCCGGCCGAGCGCGGTCAGATCGATGCCCTTCGCGAGCCAGGCCGCCGCCGGCGCGAAACGGTCACGGCCCTCGAACGTCCGGCTGACGGTGGGGCGCGCGTAGCGCCGCTCGCTCAGCTCGACCACTTTGTGGCGCGGGTGCTCGTCGAGGACGGCGGTCAGCACGCCGTTGTCCGGCGCCACGAACCGGAAGTCGCCCGCTTCGGCGGCGATGCCGTGCCGCGCCGACCCGACGCCCGGATCCACGACGATGAGAAAGATCGTCCCCGCGGGAAAGTAGCGATAGACCGCCGCCAGCTCGAGCGCGCCCGCGAGCACGTCATGCGGAGGAATATCGTGCGAGATGTCCACAAGGGTGACGTCGGGGCAGATCCCGAGGGCCACGCCTTTTAGCGCGCCCGCGTAATGATCGCGCGTGCCGAAGTCGGTGAGCAGGGCGATGACCGGCCGGGCCATGCCTCTAGCTTATTACGCGGGCTTGCGAAACAGAATCTCGCGGAGGTTGTTCTGCAGGAGAAATGAATCGGAGACGCGCAGGTTCGGAAACAACTTAATGATGTCGCGGTTGAGCAGAATCGCCTGCCGTCCCTGCGCCGCCGGATACGGCCGGTGCTTGAGGTTCACGTCGTCCACGATGACGAACTTGGTGTAGTGCATGTCGCGCGGCTGCGCCGTGCCAAAGAAGCCCAGCAGCGCGCCGTCGGGACGCAGGACGCGCGACAGCTCGTTCGCGAGTTCCTGCGCGGCTGGACGATTGAGGTAGTCGATCAGGTCCCAGCACAGGATGCCGTCCACCGATCCACCAGGCTGCGGAAAACGCTTGCGCAGGAATTCGGGCAGGGCGTCGAGCCGCCCTTCACGGACGTGCCGGTTCAAATCGGCGAAGACGTCCTCGATGAAGATCTTGCAGCCGAACTGCTCGCCGAAGAAGCTGACGTTAGTGCCGACCACCGGTCCCAGATCGAGCAGGACCGGTGCGTCGCGCGACGTGAGACACGTCAGGAACTTGCGGAGCGCCTTGGTGGCGAACACCGCATCGTCGACCGCGCCCGACGCTCCCGGAAAAGCGTCGGGCTCGCTTCGGCGTGGCGCGATGCGGTCGAGGAGACCCAACGCGCCTTACGCGCCGACGCGCTGTGGCGCGCCTGGCGCCTGCACGGGCGCCTGCTGCGCCTGGGGTTGCGGCACGACGGCGGCCGGCGCCTGAGCCTGCGCCGGCTTGGCGGCCTGCGGTTGCGGCGCGACGCCCTTGCGCTGCATGTCCACGCTGCCGCGGAAATGCGCGCCCTCGGCGATCGCGACGCGCGGCGCGACGATATCTCCCTCCACCGACCCGTTGTCGCGGATGTCGACTTTGTCGCTCGCCGTCACGTTGCCCGTGACTTCGCCGAGCACGATGACGGCCTTGGCGAACACCTGCGCCTTGATGCGCCCGTTGGGACCGATCGTCAGCACGTGTTCCTTGAGCTGGATCGTGCCCTCGACGTGGCCTTCGATGGTGAGATCCTCGCTCCCGTTCAGCTCGCCTTTGATCACCACTGACTTGCCGATATTCACGATGTCCTTCTCCATATGCTGGCTCGTTTCTGAGCGTGAACCAGGAGTACCCGCCTGGAGCGGCGCGGACGGTGGCGGCGCCGCCGTCGGTTGTCCACTTACGGGTCGCACCGCTTCATCACGTTTCCACATGTGTTCCTCCGCCCATCCGCTTACCAGGCGTCTCGGCTCTGTCGTCGTGGTTATCGGTCGAAGTTCCTGCGAGTATACGGGACGCTCCAAAACGTTGTCTAGTACCTTTATTATCAATAGTTAACGGGAGTGGTACAATCGGAACATCCATGACGCGTATCTATTTTGACTACAATGCCACGACCCCGCCCGCGCCGGGCGTGGCCGACGCGGTGATCCGCGTCACACAGGACGTCTTCGGCAACGCCTCGAGCGTTCACGCGTTCGGTCAACAGGCCAAGACGGTTCTCGACGAGGCGCGGTCAGCGCTGGCTGCGCTGCTCCATGCGGATCAGTCCGAAGTCGTGTTCACGAGCGGCGGCACGGAAGCCGACAATTTCGCGATTCGCGGCGCGGCGGAGGCCCTCGAGCCGGCCGGACGGCGTCATCTGATCGCGAGCGCCATCGAGCACGAGGCGATTCTGAACACGGTGAAGGCCCTCACCCGCCGCGGATGGCGGACGACGCTGCTGCGCGTGGACGAAACCGGCGTCGTGTCGCCCGAGCGCCTGCGCGAGGTGATTACCGACGACACCGCGATCGTCTCGGTCATGCACGCGAACAACGAGATCGGCACGGTGCAGCCCGTCGGCGAGATGGCGGCGATCGCGCACGCGCACGGCGCGCTGATGCACACCGACGCGGTGCAGTCGGCGGGCAAGATCCCGGTCGACGTCCGCGCGCTCGGTGTCGATCTGCTGTCGGTTTCGGCGCACAAGTTCAACGGGCCCAAGGGCGCCGGCGCGTTGTGGATCAAGCGCGGCACGCGCATGCAGCCGGTCATGACGGGCGGCAAGCACGAGCGCAACCGTCGCGCCGGCACCGAAAACGTCGCGGCGCTGGTGGGACTCGGCGTCGCCGCGGCACTGGCCGCGTCGAAGATGGCGAGCGAGGCGATCCGCGTCGCGGCGCTGCGCGATCGGCTCGAGGCCGGTATTCTGAGCGCGGTGCCCGGCACCGTCGTGAACGGCGCGCGCGAGTCGCGCGTGCCCAACACGACGAACATCAGCGTCGACCGCGTCGAAGCCGAGAGCCTGCTGATCGCGCTCGATCTCGAAGGCGTCGCGGTGTCGACCGGCTCAGCGTGCTCGTCGGGTACGCTCGAACCATCGCACGTGCTGCGCGCCATGGGACTGCCCGCGCACCGGACGCAGAACTCGCTGCGGTTCAGTCTGGGAATGTTCTCGACGCAGGAGGAAGTCGATCGCGTGATTGAGATCCTGCCACGCCTCGTCGAGAAATTGAGAGGATTGACAAGGAAAGCCGTGGCGGCCGGCGGCTAGCGGCTGGAGATCCCAGCCACCAGTCACCAGCCACCAGCCACCTATGCGGATAGTCGCAGCCATGTCCGGCGGCGTCGACTCGTCGGTCGCCGCGGCCCTGCTCGCCGAGCAGGGTCATGACGTCATCGGTCTGTCGATGCAACTCTATGACGCGTCCGGCGCGGACGGCCGTGCGTCATTCGGCAGCTGCTGCTCCATCGACGACCTCCACGACGCACGCCGCGTCGCCGCCGTGATCGACATCCCGCATTACATCCTGAATTTCGAGCGGCAGTTCGACGAGCAGGTCGTGTCGAACTTCGTGCACGAGTACGCCGCCGGCCGGACGCCCCTTCCCTGCGCGCACTGCAACAGCGACCTCAAGTTCGCGACACTCGTCGAGCGCGCGCGCGGCTTCGGCGCCGACATGGTGGCCACCGGGCACTACGCCCGTGTCGAGCGCGATGCGGCGAGCGGACGGTTCCTCCTCAAGCGCGGCGTCGATCCGGAGAAGGACCAGTCGTACTTTCTATTTCCGCTGACGCAGGATCAACTCGCGCACGCCGTATTCCCCGTCGGCGATCGGCCGAAAGACGAGGTGCGCGAGTACGCGCGCCGCCGCCGGCTGCCGGTGGCCGGCAAGCCGGACAGCCAGGAGATCTGTTTCATCCCCGACCACGATTACGCGGCGTTCGTCACCGAGCGCGTTCCCGCGGCCGCGCGCGAGGGCGCGATCGTCGACGCGCAGGGCCGTGTCCTCGGCAGCCACGGCGGCATCCATCGCTTCACGGTCGGCCAGCGCAAGGGCCTGGGCCTGTCCACGCCGGCCCCGATGTACGTGCTGGAACTGCGGCCGGCCGAGCGGCAGGTCGTTGTCGGCCCGAGAGCGTCGCTCGAGCAGACGATGCTGACGGCGTCAGGCGTGAATTGGATTCTGGATGCGCCCGTCGAGCCGCGGACGGTGACGGCGCAGATTCGTCACCGCCATCATCCGGCGCCCGCGATCGTGCGCGCCACCGGGCCGTCGACCGCCGAGGCCGTCTTCGAAACGCCGCAGATCGCGATCACGCCCGGCCAGGCGGTCGTCTTCTACGATGGTGACGTCGTGGTCGGCGGGGGCTGGATCGACTAGTTCAGCAGAAAGAGAATGCCACCACGGAGGACACGGAGGGAATGGGCCACGGAGACACGGAGACGCAGAAAAGAGAGGGGTCGAACGCAGAGTCCGCCTTTCGTGACTTCGTGGCACCAACGCAAGAAATAGAGCCTCTCTGCGGTCTCTCTGCGCTCTCTTCGTTGTACGTCGTCAGACCGACGCGAGGTGTTCGGGGACGTTCTCGAGGAAGTGTTCGGCGTCGAGCGCGGCCATGCAGCCCGAGCCCGCCGCCGTGATCGCCTGCCGGTAAATGTGATCCTGAACGTCACCGCACGCGAACACGCCGGGCACGCTCGTCTTCGTGCCGTCGTGGGTGTTGATGTAGCCGTTCTGATCCAGCGCCATCTGTCCGCGGAAGAGCGCCGTGTTCGGCGTGTGGCCGATGGCCACGAAGACGCCCGTCACCGGGACCTCGGTGCGCGCGCCCGACTTGTTGTGACGGAGAATCATCGAGGTGACTTCGCCCTTCCCCGTATCCTTAATGTCTTCGACTTCTGAATCGAGCTGCCACGCGATCTTCGGATTCGCCCGCGCCTTGTCCTGCATGATTTTCGACGCGCGCAGCGTGTCGCGCCGGTGCACCAGGGTCACCTTCGACGCGAAGCGCGTCAGGAATACCGCTTCCTCCATCGCCGAATCGCCGCCGCCCACGACCGCGATCTCCTGGCCGCGGAAGAAGTAGCCGTCGCAGGTCGCGCACGTCGAGACGCCGTGCCCCATCAGTGTGCGCTCCGACGGCAGGCCGAGCAGCCGCGCCGACGCGCCGGTCGCGATGATGAGCGTCTGCGCGCGGTACTCCGCTTCGGACGTCTTCACGGCGAAGGGCCGGCGTGAAAGATCGATGCCCGCGACGTTGCCCTGAATAATTTCCGTCCCGAACTTCGCCGCCTGCGCGCGCATCTGG
Organism: Acidobacteriota bacterium; assembly: GCA_016195265.1. Taxonomy (GTDB): domain Bacteria; phylum Acidobacteriota; class Vicinamibacteria; order Vicinamibacterales; family CAVVIG01; genus SRVP-36. The sequence goes on from JACPZW010000043.1 coordinate 49,937, forward strand.
GCCATGAGATCCGGCCCCATGACGCCGTCGCTGTGGCCGGGAAAATTCTCGACCATCGTCGTCAGCATCAGCTGGCCGCCGGCCTCGAGGCCTTCGATGAGCAACGGCTGGAGATTGGCGCGCGCGGTGTAGAGAGCGGCGGTCAGGCCGGCCGGGCCTGACCCGATGATGAGAACGTTATGAGCCATTTTGATTTGAGAATCTGAGGATTTGAGAATCTGAGGATCTGAGAATCTGAGAATCTGAGAATCTGAGAATCTGAGAATCTGAGAATCTGAGAATCTGAGAATCTGAGAATCTGAGAATCTGAGAATCTGAGAATCTGAGAATCTGAGAATCTGAGAATCTGAGAATCTGACATCCTCAGATTGAAAGGTGCTTGTCGAGCACTTTCTTGAGATCGTCCTTCCCGGCCAGCCCGACGACCGACTCGACGACCTGGCCGCCCTTGAAGAGCAGCAGCGTCGGGATGCCGCGGATCTGAAACTTGAACGACACGTTGGGGTTCTCGTCCACGTTCAGTTTGCCGATCGTGACCTTCCCGGCGTACTCGCTCGCGAGCGCGTCGACGGTCGGCGCCAGCCGCTTGCACGGCCCGCACCACTCCGCCCAGAAGTCCACGAGCACCGGCCCGCCCGATTTCAGCACGCTATCGTCGAAGTTCCCGTCAGTAAACGTCTGCACGTTTTCGGTTGCCATCGCTTCTCCCAGGGTTCAGAACACCAGCCACCAGCCACCAGCCACTAGCCACTAGCCACTAGCCAGGCGCTTCTTGATCGCTCGATCATATATTTTGACGTACTCCCGTGCCGAACGGTGCCAGGAAAAATCTTCGCGCATGCCGGCGCGCTGGAGCGCGCGCCAGGCGCGCCGCCGCCGGAACAGGTCGAGCGCGCGCGTGAGCGCGTCGAGCAGCGCGTCGGGCGTGTACGCCTCGAACACGATACCGGTCGCAGGGCGTCGCCTGGGCCCCGTCGCCGGCGCCGGCGCGTCCGCGTCGCGCACGGTATCCGCCAGGCCGCCCACCGCGCGCACGACCGGGACCGTGCCGTACCGCTGGCTGTACATCTGATTCAGGCCGGAGGGCTCGAACCGCGACGGCATCAGGAACATGTCGGCGCCGCCCTCGATGAGGTGCGCGAGCGATTCGTCGAAGCCAATCCGCGCGCCGATGCGGTCCGCGTGCGCCGCGGCCAGCGTCATCCACAGCCGCTGATACCGATCCTCGCCCTCGCCAAGGACGACGAAGCTGGCATCCAACCGCGGCAGCCGGTCGGCCAGGGCCGCAATCAGGTCGAGTCCCTTCTGGTCCACCATTCGGGAGACCATGCCGACGAGCGGCCGCGCGAGCGCCGCCGCGTTCACCGGCAAGCCGTAACGCGACATCACCGCCGCCTTCGCCGCGGCCTTGCCCGCCAGATTCGTCGCGGAAAACGGCTCGGGCAGAAACGGATCGCGCGAGGGATCCCACGCCTCCACGTCGATGCCGTTGGGCACGCCCTCGAGATCCATGCGGCGGCGCCGCAGGATGCCGTCGAAGCCGCAGCCGAACTCCGGCGTCTGGATTTCTTCCGCGTACCGGCGGCTGACCGTCGTGACGATGTCCGCGTCGTTGATGCCGCCTTTCAGCAGGCTGACGCGGCCCCAGTATTCCATGCGATCCATCGTGAACTGATCCCAGCCGAGATCGAGCCGCGGCAGCCAGTCCGCTTCGCACAGGCCCTGGTACGCCAGGTTGTGAATCGTGAACACGCTCGGCGTGCCGGCCAGCACAGGATGCGACGCGTACATCGACCGCAGGTACACGGGCGCCAGCGCCGCCTGCCAGTCGTGCGCGTGGACGATCGCCGGCGCGCCGTGATGAACGGCGTATTCGAGCGCCGCGCGGACGAGCACGGCAAACCGGCGCGGATTGTCAGGATAGTCGGCGCCGCCCGGTCCGTAGGTGGCGTCCCGCTCGAAGAGATCGGGACAGTCGACGAGGATTGCGCGCGCGCCGTCGCCGAGCGGCGCGTCGAAGAAGGCGACGGTCCGCGTCCATCCGCCGACGGTGATCGGACAGGCGTCGATCCGCGCGCCCGCCGTGACCCCTTGGTACTTCGGAAGAACGAGCGTGGCGTCCCACCCGACGCGCGCCAGCGCCGCCGGCAAGGAGCCGAGGACGTCGGCCAGGCCGCCGGTCTTTACAAAAGGAAGCGCCTCCGATCCGATGATGAGAACGGAGCGGCGGCGCACCGGACGGCCGCGTGGCTTCGGCATGGACGAAACAGCGCCGGCGCTAGGTGCCGGGCACCTGCAGTTCGGGCATCGGCGTGGCTGCGAAGAGACGCTGACAGGGCTTCGCGATCATCCGCGCCCAGGTCGCCGACCGATTGACCCGCGCGCTGTCGGTCGCGATGCCGGTGTTGGCGTACATCTGGCGGTACAGCTTCGAGATCAGCATAAACGCGAGCCGCGACTTGATGGACTCCACGCAATTCGATCGCGCCCAGATGTTCCGCCAGTTGTAGAAGCGATCCCAGGCGCCCTGCGTGCCGGCGCGAATGTCGTCGGGCGACATCAGCGGGTGCGGGACGTAGACCTTGGGCTGCTTGCCGTGCGGGATGAGCCAGTGGCGCGTCAGCGGAATCCCGTCAATCCGCGTGGGATCGGACGCCATGTTCTTCTCCCAGGCCGCGAAATCGACGGTCCCGGGGAACGGCGTCAGCATCAGGAACTGCGCGAACGTCACGCCCGAGCGCTCCGCGAGCTGTGCCGTCGCGGCGAAGGTGTCGGGCCGATCGCTCGGCAGGCCGAAGATGAACGACGCGAGGATGTGGACGCCGTGATGCCTGAACGCGCGCAGCCGATCGACGAGCTGCTCGCCGCTGAGGTTGAAGTCCTTGTAGACGTCTTTCAGTCCCTCGGCCGTGACCGCCTCGACGCCGACGAGCGCGCCCTTGATGCGCGCGTTTCTCATGGCGTCGAGGAATTGCGGATCCTCGGCCGCCTCCATCGTAATCTGCGTGAAGAAGACCATGTCGTCGGGCAGTCCGGCGAGCCGGCTCATGAGCTCGAAGCGCTCGGCGCGCATGGCTTTGAGCTCCTCGTAGCGGCTCTTGTCCTGACGCCGCGAGGCCTTCGCCAGATCGTCGAGGGTGACGGGATAAAAGTTGTCGTCGGCGAGCGCGATGAACCGGAAGCCCATCCGGCGTAACTCGACGATTTCGTCGAGGACGGCATCCACCGTCCGCTGCCGCGGACGCTGCCCGTCGGTCTTCCACACCGAGCAGAACGAGCAGTGCTTCGGGCATCCGCGCACGGTCTGCACTGACGCCCACATGTATTTGTTCTTCGGCATCAGCGACCAGCGCGCCGGCTTGAACTCCCCGCCCTCCACCTTGCCGCCGTCGTACATCGGCTGCGGCGCCTGACGGGTGCAATCGGCGAGCACTGTCGCCCAGACGACGTCGCCGTCGCCCTTGACGACGGAGTGCGCGCCGCCCAGCTTCAGGGCCTCTTCCGGGTACAGCGTGGCGTGAATGCCGCCGAAGATGACGTAACCACCGCGCTCGCGCACCTTCCGGCCGATCGCATACCCCTCCTGCGCATTGCCGGTATGGATCCCGATGCCGACCACGTCACCCGCCGACACCGTGCTCGGATCCCACGGGTCCAGCGTTTCGTCGGTGATGATCGGGTCGCCATAGGACGCGGGCGTCGCTGCCGCAAGCACGAACAACCACCGAGGCGTGATCACCCCAACGCCGAACGACAGGCCGCTGGGATTGATGAGATGCACCTTCATTCAGACTCCTCACTCAGGTCTCGCCCTCGCCGGATTTGCGAGGGTCAGACATTTTGGCACATATGGCGGTCGCGTGCGTCCGGTAGAATCGAACGGGTGACCGATCGTCCCATTCGTCCGCCGCGCGCCGAACCGCCTGATATCGTGGAGCTTCGAGCGTTGCGCGTCGCGCAACCCGAGCTGGCGACGGCGATCGACATGCAGATCGCGCTCGTCGACGTGCAGCGCCGCGTCCAGTCGCGCGTGCCGCTCCCCTGGATTCAGGTCGACGCGGAATGGCTCGCGCGCCAGCATCAGGCCGGCCGGCCCGTGATGCGCTTTCGCGATCTGCCGATCGAGTGGACCGACTTCCGGCTCGCGTTGCGGCAGAACGCGGACATCCTGCTGCGCTTCGAAGCGCTCGAGCGGGCCGACTACGATCAGATCGTCGCGCTCGGACGCGAAGGCAACGCGCTCGAACCGCTCGTCGCCCAATGGTACGAGCGAACCGCGGGACTGAGCGACGAGACGTCCGCCCCGCCCGACGCGCCGGCCGGACTCGAACAGGTGCTGGTGCTCGCGCTCCGGCCGTTCCTCGCCCGCTCGACTGAATCGCTCGGCCAGCAGATCGACGTGTCGTCGTGGAATCGCGCGGTCTGCCCGTTCTGCGGATGGGAGCCGGACTTCGCCGTCATCACCCCGAGCGCCGATCGCCGTCTGATCTGCGGGCGCTGCCTCGCGCAATGGAATTTTGCGCCGCTGGACTGCCCGTTCTGCGGCAACGATGATCGCGCGGGGATCACGTCCTTCGCGACCCGCGACGGCCGGTATCGCGTCTACGGATGCGATGTGTGCCACCGCTATCTCAAGGCCTACGACGCGCGGAGCGCGACGCGCCCCGTGATGGTGGCCGTGGATTCGATTGCCACGCTGCCGCTGGATGCCGCGGCAATGCGGCGCGGCTATAAATAAGGTGGCAGCCAGAAGGCAGACGCTGGGAGATGAGAGGCTGACAACTGAGCGCTGACCGCTATTCCTGCGGCTGCGGCACGACCGGCGGCTTGGGTCCGAAGATCGTCGGCGCCTTCGTCGTGAGCCACGCAAACAGATTCTGCGTCTCCATGAATCGGCCGGCGTTCGAGCGCGCGCCCAAAACGACGACCGCGACCTGCTGTCCGCCTTCGGGCAGCCGCAGCAGCGTCGCGAGGCAGTACCCCGCCTTGGAGATGAATCCCGTCTTGCCGGCGCGGACGTCCACGTTGGGCCGGCCCAGGAGGTGATTCGTGCTGTGGAACGTGATCACGCGGCGATTCGCCGTGCGCACCGTGTACTCGGGCGTGCGCATGACCGACGAAATCCGATCGTCCGCCGACGCGTGCGTAATCAGGCGCGCCATGTCGTACGCCGACGACACATTGTCGCTCAGCAGGCCCGACGGATCGGCATAACTGGTGCTCTCGAGCCCGAGTTCCGCCGCCTTCTCGTTCATGCGGAGCACGAAACCCTCGGACCCGTACGGCGAGACGCGCGCGAGCGCGCGGGCCGCCGCGTTGTCCGACGCGATGAGCAGCAGGTGCAGGAGATCGTCGGCCGTGACTCTGTCGTTGGCCCGCACGCGCGTCGTCGAGGCCTGGAATACGTCGCCGCGCGTGATGACGACGGGCTGCGTCAGGTCCGGATTGTTCTCGAGGAACACGGTCGCGGTCATCACTTTCGTGATGCTCGCGATCGAGCGCTGGCTCTGCGAGTTCGCCTCCCACAGCACCTGGTTGGTCTCGGGGTTATAGATGATCGCGGCGGCCGCCCGCACGTCGGGCACCAGATCGCCGCTGGCGTCCACCTTGTAGCGCGGGAGAATCGTGTCCGCCATCTCGCGGGCGGTCGAGACCGCACGCGCACGCGCCAGCTTGACCTTGCGCGTTTCGGCGCGCTCGGCCGAGTACGCGGGGCGCGGCGCGGCCTTGGTCGCCGCAGCCTTCGCGGACGCGGGCGCCTTGGCGGCGGCCGGCGCTTTCACGGCGGGCTTGGTCGCCTTCGCAGCCGGTTTCGGAGTGCTGGTCTGGGTGTCTGAAGTCCTAGTCTGGGCCGAGGCGGGCGCGGCGGCGAGGAAAAGGATGCCGGCGCACGCCAAACCGCTGATCCAGAAAGATGTTTTTCCGTTCACTTGGGTCGGCATTGTACCAGACAATTCATAGACCGCAAGGGGATTAGGGCGCGGATCGTCTACCTGTACATATCGGCAGACCTCGGGCGCAGATGAGGGGGATCGATGACGACGCGTGAGGACACGGAATACCAGGCGCTCCGGGCCACGATTCGGCAGCGCGGGACTGCCCGTGTCTGCACGTTCGTCGCCGGTGTTGTCGCCTGGGCCGCTCTCGCCCTGGCGACTGCCGCGGTCACGTCGGCGCCGGTCGCGACGCTCCTGCCCCTGCTCGTCCTGGCCGCGACGTTCGAAGCCGTGTTTTCGCTGCACGTCGGGGTCGAGCGAGTGGGACGCTATCTTCAGGTTTTCCACGAAACCGGCGGCGCGGGCTGGGAGCACGCCGCGATGGCTTTCGGCCGTCCGGCGGGCGCGGCCGCGCCCGACCCGCTCTTCGTCGTGCCCTTTCTGATCGCCACGCTCTTCAACGCGGCGCCCGTCATGATCGCCCAGCCGGTTCCGGTGGAACTGATTTTCGTTGGCGGCGCCCACGCGCTGGTCGTCCTGCGCCTGGGGATGGCGCGCGCGGTCGCAGCGCGCCAGCGCGCCGTCGATCTCGCACGATTTCAACAGCTCAAGGGCGGCGCCTAGGCCGCACGCAGACCGTCGAGCAGCGGTGGCCAGTACGACGGCGCGTCAGCGGGACGCAAGCAGCAACCGCACGGCCATGCACGAGACGATTCGAGGAGGCCCGAGGTAACCCATTTGCGGTCAACACAATCCAAACGTCCGTAGTGCGGCGCTTGACCTGTAAGGAATCGGACAACTATTGTCTCCAACTGTGTGGCAAGACCATGTATCGTTCAGCCACGCACATTCAGGTGTTCTTTGGTTGGGAGGAGGTCCATGGTGAAGCGCAAGATCCTTCGGCTTCTCGCTGCTTCGGCGATCGTCTTCGCGTTCGGTCTCGCACCGGCCGGAGCACAAACAGGCCAGATGTTCGGCGAGCTGGTCGGAAAGGTCACCGACGACCAGGGCGGCGTCCTGCCAGGTGTCAGCGTGACGTTGTCCGGGCCGGCGGTGATGGGCACCCAAACAGCGATCACGAACGAACGGGGCCAGTACCGGTTTCCCGGCGTCAACACTGGCACCTACGCCTTGAAATTCGACCTCGCTGGCTTCGCGCCTCTGATCCGCGAAGGGATCGTGGTTCCGGTTCGGCAGACCATCACAGTGGACGCGGCGATGAGACTCGCGTCGCTACAAGAGACGGTGACGGTCAGCGGCGCATCGCCGACCATCGACGTGGAGAACAGCAAAGTCGGCGCGCGTCTGGATCATGAAATCCTCACCGCAGTGCCGACGTCACGCACGATCTTCGGATCCACGACGGTGCTGCCGGGCATGACGATGGGGCGCCAGGATCCAGGCGGGCTGAACGCGGCAACGTCGACCGGGATGGTGGCGCACGGCGCGAGCGGCTACAACCTGAACTACTACGGGGTCACGGCCGACACTCCGGCAAACTACGGCTCCATGTACTACATGGACTTCGGGTCGGCCGAAGAAATCTCCGTCGACACGGCAGCGATGGGCGCCGAAATCGGCGGCGGCGGCGGTGCAAACATCAACGTCATCCCGAAATCCGGCAGCAACGCGTTGAAGGGCGAAGCGTTCTACAGCGTGACTGGCAAAGGCTACTGGAGCGGTTTCACTGGCAGCAACATCACTGACGATTTGAAGTCGCAAGGCATTACGGACCCGTCGCTGCAAGGGCTGCAAGATTTCAACGCGAACGCGGGCGGCCCGTTCGTGAAGGATCGTCTCTGGTGGTTCGGCTCGTTCCGGAACTATCGGACGATCGACGCCCAGCCGGGCTACACTGTCGTGAACGCTGACGGCAGCCTGACGAACCCGTTCTTGTCGAACCTCCGGAACTACACGTTGAGCGGGAAGTATCAGATTAACAAGAACAATCAGCTGTCGGCGTTCTGGACGTACAACAAGAAATTCCAGCCGAATCGTGGCGCCGGCGTCGCTCAGCCAAGCCCGGTGACCACAATCAATCAGCAGTCGCCAAAGAACCTCTTCAACGCCAACTGGACGTCGGTGATGGGTCCGAACACGTTCCTGGAGGTGTCGTCGACCTACTTCCACATGCACTGGCCGAGCGTTTATACGGACGAATTCGAGGCGTTGCCCGATTCGCAGAAGACTTCCGGGAGCTTCAATATTTCGACCGGGATCTACTCAGGCGCCGACCCCGGGGGCGAGCACTTGCGCGACTCGTACCGAGCCCAAACCAACATCGGTCTGACGCGTTATGTCGACAACTGGTTGGGCGCGAATCACCAATTGAAGACGGGGTTCGAGAACTGGTACGGCTGGGGCCAGGAAGTCTACGACATGTTCAACGACACCCGCCTGCGGTACACGAACAACGCGAGCGGCGTGCCGCAACCGACCGAGATCTGGGCGTACAACACGCCGCTCACGCAAAAGACGAGGATGCGGAACTTCGCGGGATTCATCCAGGACCGCGCCAGCTACTCCCGTATCACAGTGAACCTCGGGCTGCGCTGGTCGTTCTACGACGGCTTGATTCCCGAGCAGACTGGCGGCGGCGGTCGATGGTTCCCGGTGACGACCTATCCGGAAGTCAAGCCGCCCTACAGCTGGAACACGCTGGCGCCCCGCACCGGCGTTGTCATCAAGCTCACAGAAGACGGTAAGAACGTCGTCAAGGCGAGCTATAGCCGGTACTTCAACGTGATGTACACGGACGAGTACGACGCCATCAACAACAACATCATCATCTCCGGTCTCACCACGGCCCCGCCCGCGGTGTTCACCTGGTTCGGGGACGCGAACGCGAACGGCAAGGTCGATGCTGGTGAGTACAACCCGACGCCGAAGTCAGTGTTCACGCCGAAAAGCAATGCGATGGACCCCAACCTCCGGGATCCGCGCAACGATGAAGTCATGTTCGCGTATCAGCGCGAGGTGATTGACAACGTCTCTTTCAGCGTCGACTGGATTCAGCGGTGGTTCAACGACGCGACCGTCAACCAGAACATCGGGATTCCGGCGAGCGCGTACGTGCGGGCCACCTTCCTCGATCCAGGCCCGGACAACGTCCGTTCAACGGCGGACGACCGCAACCTGACGTTTTACAACGTGAACGCGGCCAGCCTGGGCAAGGATGCGTTCCTGCATACGAACTGCGGCAACAACGTGTCGGTGAGCTGCACGCAGCGCTACAAGGCGATCGAGATCTCGCTCGGCAAGCGCATGTCGAACCACTGGCAGATGCAGGGGTCGTACGTGTGGTCGAAGCTGGATGGCGACCGCGTGCTCGACTTCACCGATCCGAACAACCTGACGGAAGGTATGGCGTCCGGCTTTGGGGCGAACGATCAGCCTCACGCTTTCAAGTTGCTGGGAAGCTACCTGGCGCCACACGGCGTCACTCTTGGCGCGAACTACCAGGCGCTGAGCGGACTGCCGCGGGATCGTTCGCTGAGTGTCGCCCTTGCTCAGGGCACGACAACCTACCAGGTCGAACCACGAGGCACGTATCGCGCCGACTTCCTGAATCTGCTGTCCCTCAGGGCGGACAAGAGCTTTCGGCTCAACGGCTCGCGTCGCGCGTCGTTCATCGCCGAACTGCACAATGCGCTCAACTCGAGTGCCGGGCAGAGCAACTACGGCACAGTGACTCGCAATAACGCGACGCAGGCGGCCTTCGAAGCGGCCAAGCTGACGGTCGCGTACTTCGGCCGCACGCAGGAGATCGTCGCTCCGCGCGTGTTCAAGCTCGGGTTCAAGTTCGACTTCTAGTCAGTCCTCTTTAGTCGTTAGTTGTTAGTCGTTAGTCGAGACCGGCGTTCGGGGTAGCCTGGACGCCGGTCTTTTTTTGCGTTCTTCCTTTTACCTTTTTCCTTTTTCGTTCTACCTTCTCACTGCATGTCCTCCCGGCGGCTCTTCCTCGCCCTCTACACCGCGTCAGGCGCCGCGGCGCTCGTGTACGAAGTCACGTGGACGCGCCTGCTCACGCTGCAACTCGGCCACACGGTCGCCGCCGCCAGCGCGGTGCTCGCGGCCTTCATGGGCGGCCTCGCCGCCGGCGCGTGGGCGATCGGCGCGCTCGCCGCGTCCGAGCGCGGAGGCCGCGCGCCGCTGAAGACGTACGCGGTGCTCGAAGCCGCCGTCGCCGTCGCGGCGCTGCTCCTGCCCTTCGCGCTCCGCGCGACAGTGCCGGCACTGGCCTGGGCGTACGCGGACGGCGACGTGCCGCTGCGCTTCTCGGTGATTCGCCTCGCGATCTGTCTCGGCCTGGTCGGCATTCCCGCCGTCGCGATGGGCGCCACGTATCCGATCGCGGCGCGCTGGTACGCGCGGAGCGCCGCCGACGCCGGCCGTCTCTACGCGATGAACACGGCCGGCGCGGCCGCGGGCGCCTTGAGCGCCGGCTTCTGGCTGATCCCGGCGCTCGGCCTCCGCGGCACGACGTGGGTCGGCATCGCGCTGAATCTCGCCGCCGCCGCCGGCGCGCTCTGGATCGCCGGAGGGGCAACCGCGGGCAAGGAAGCAACCGCGGAGCGCGCAGAGCCCTCGGAAAAACAATCCAGGAAGACTCATCACTCATCTCCGCGTTCTCAGCGTTCTCAGCGTTCTCCGCGGTTGCTTCCTTCTCCGATGCCCGCGGTCGCGCTGGTCGCTACTGCCATCTCCGGCTTCGCCGCGCTCGTGTACGAAGTCGCGTGGACGCGCCTGCTGGCGCTGGTCATCGGCCCCACGACGTACGCGTTCGCGACGATGGCCGCGGCGTTCATCGCGGGACTGGCGCTGGGATCGGCGGCCGGCGCGCGCCTGGCCCGGCGTGTCGAGCGGCCCGCGGTCTGGCTCGCGCTCGTCCTGACGGCCGGCGCCGTCGCCGCGAACGTGGCCGCGTGGTACGGTGCGACCCGCCTCCCGCTCGCCGTCGCGGCCGAGGTCGCCGATCCTGCCGCGAACTTCGCCGGCGTCATCGTCGCGCAGGCGTTCGCGGTCGCCCTGCTCCTGCTGCCGATGACGCTCGCGCTCGGCGCGGCGTTTCCGCTGGCGCTGGCCGCCGCCGGCGACACGACCAGCGTAGTGAAAGACACCGCGCGCGTGTACACGGCGAACACCGTCGGCGCCATCCTCGGCGCGCTCGCGGCCGGCTTCGTGCTCATTCCGCAGCTCGGCCTCCGCGCGACGATTCGCGACGCGGCCTTTGTCGCCGCGCTCGCCGGCGCCGCGTGTCTCGCGGCGGCGCGCCGCCGCCCGGGTGCCGCGACGTCGCCGCTCAGCGCCGCCGCTCTGCCTATCGCCGTCGCTGCGGCCGCGGCCGGCGCCATCACGCTGACGCCGCCCTGGGATCGCGCGCTCCTGGCGAGCGGCGCGTATAAGTACGCGGCCTATCTCGGTCCGGCCGATCTCGACGCGCTGCTCCGCGTCGGGACCCTCGAGTACTACAAGGAGGGCGCGGCGGGCACCGTCAGTGTGCGCCAGTTGACCGGCACACGATCACTCTCGATCGACGGCAAGGTGGACGCGTCCAACGGCGGAGACATGCTCACTCAGCGGCTCTTGGGACTGCTGCCCGTACTCATCCACGGCCGCGCCGAAGAGATCTGCATCATCGGCCTGGGCAGCGGCGTCACCGCCGGCGCGGCGCTCGCGCCCGGCACGGTGCGCCACGCCGACGTCGTCGAGATCTCGCCGGAGGTCGTCGAGGCGTCGCACCGCTTCGACGTCGAGAACGGCCACGCGCTCGCGCAGCCGGGCGTGCGGCTGATTGTCGGCGACGGGCGATCGCATCTGCTGCTCACGCCGCGCCGCTACGACGTCATCGTGTCGGAGCCGTCGAACCCGTGGATGGCGGGCGTCGCGTCACTCTTCACGCGCGAGTTCTTCGAGGCGGCACGGTCGAAGCTCGAGCCGGGCGGTCTGCTCTGTCAGTGGGCACACACCTATGACATCAGCCCGGCCGATCTGCGGTCGATCGTCCGGACGTTCGCGTCCGTCTTCCCGCAGGCGACGCTGTGGCTCGTCGGCGACGGCGACCTCCTGCTGATCGGCGCCAACGCCGACACGATCGTGCCGCGCCTCGCCGCGGTGGACGCCGGCGCGCGCCTCGGGACGACGGGACCGCTGCTCGCAGCGGTCGGCGTGACCGACGGCACGGCGCCGTTCGCGCTGCTGTCCCTGTTTGCCGGCGGGCCCGCCGAGATCGCACGGTACGCCGGCGACGCGATGATCCAGACCGACGATCGCACGGCGCTCGAGTACTCCGCGCCGCGCGGGATCTACGGGCGGACGAAAGACGAGAACGTCCTCGCCATTCGAGCGCTCGCGCCCCAGCGCCCGCCCGCCGTGAAGCAGGCCTACGAACGGGCGGACGCCGCGGCGTGGGCGGCGCGCGGCATGATGGAACTGCGGGCGCAGTCATTCGCGCCCGCGTACGACGCATTCCGCCAGGCCACGGCCATCGACAGCCGTCACGTCGCCGCGTTGTCCGGTCTGTCCGATGCCGCCGGCGGCGCCGGCCGGCTGAACGACGAGCGCGAATGGCTCCGGGCGCTCGCGGCGCGCGATCCTCGCAACGCCCCCGTCCGCATCGAGCTGTCGCGCATTCTTGCCGTCGGCGGCGACACGCAGGGCGCGCTTCAGGCCGCGTCGGACGCGCTGCCGCTCGCGCCCGACGATCCTCGCCCGGGCGAGCAGCTCGCCTCGGTTCTGGCGGACGCCGGCGACGGCGATCGACTGGCGCAGCTCGCCGACGCGCTGGCCGCCCGATTCCCGGATCGGATCGACCCCCGCTACTACCGTGCGGTCGCCCTGTTTCTGAAGGGACGGCATGAAGACGCCGTGGCGGCCGCCAGGCAAGTAGTGAACGCCGCGCCGGACCACGCGCGGGCCCAGGGACTGCTGGGCGCCGCATGCGCCACGCTCGGCCGACGCGAATGCGCGCAGCCGGCGTTCGACGCCTACATCCGCTTGAACCCGCGCGACCCGGCGGGCTACGTCAACGCGGGCACGTTCAGCCTGCGATCCGGGCAAGCCGCGGCAGCGACCGGCTACTTCGCCAGCGCGCTCGCCATCGATCCCTCATCGACGCCCGCCAGGCACGGACTCACGCAGGCGCGTGCCCTTCTCTCTTCGTCCCGCTGACATGGTCGGCACGCACTAGGCACCGGCGCGCGACGTGCCGATATGTGTAATAGGGTCGCGCAACGGACACGCGGCCGGCCGGCATGCCGCTTGCTCGAGTCCGGGGAAGGAGAGGGAGGGCATGATGAGTTTGGTCCGGCTTCTCGGGTTCACGACGCTGGCGTGTGGATGCGTGCTCGGCCGGTATCGCGAGGTCGCCACGAGCCGCGAAGTCACGTACGTCGAGGAAAAAGGCCAGACCTGCGGCAGCCACGGGCATCGGCGGAATCACACAATCGCGATCGAACGCCTCGCGGTTGTTGCACCGGTCGCACTGGCCCGCAAGGCGTCCTGACTGCCGCTGTGACTCGACGGCCACAGCCGCTGTAGGCATTGTTGCGACCGCGCGTCACTTCCCCCTAAGGCTGACGACCGTCTGTGCCGAAACACAGGCGTGTCCGTGCTCTTCAAACCGTATCGAATCGTCCCGGTCGGCGGTCAGCAGTGCAACTTTTACCTGACGGACTGCATCGATCTCTTCAAGCAACTCCCCGAGCGCAGTGTCGACGTCATCGTCACGTCGCCGCCCTATAACCTCGGCATCGACTACAACACCTACAGCGACACGCTCTCGCGCGCGGATTATCTCGCCTGGACCGGGACCTGGATTGCCGCTGCGGCGCGCGTCCTGCGGCCGGACGGGTCGCTCTTCCTGAACGTGGGCGCCAAGCCGACCGACCCCTGGACCGCGATGGATGTCGCGCAGGCGGCGCGCGCGCACCTGACGCTGCAGAACGTCATTCACTGGATCAAGTCGATCGCGATCGACCGCTCGTCGGCCGGCGCCGCGGCCGGGTTGACGCGCGACCTCGCGGTCGGCCACTACAAGCCGATCAACAGCGAGCGGTTCCTGAACGACTGTCACGAGTTCATCTTCCACTTCACGCCGCAAGGATCGACGGCCCTGGACCGGCTGGCGCTGGGCGTCCCCTACCAGGACGAGTCGAACATCGGCCGCTGGCGCGGCGCGGGCGAAGGCGTCCGCTGCCGCGGCAACACCTGGTTCATCCCGTACGAAACGATCCAGCGCCGCGATCGCGATCGGCCGCATCCGGCGACGTTCCCGTCGCGGCTGCCGGAGCAGTGCCTGCGCCTTCACGGGCTGAAGCGCATCGACGTGGTGATGGATCCGTTCACCGGGCTCGGAAGCACCGCGGTCGCGTGCGCGCGCCTGGGCGTGAACTTCATCGGCGCGGATCTGGATGAAACGTATCTGGCGGAGGCGGTGTCGCGCACGCGCGAGGCGTACGCTGCCGCGTCCGAGACGGCAGCGGCCGCCGCCGTGTTGCCGCGGCGGGCTGTGCGGATGCGAAAGGCGGCGCTTACTTCCGCTGCGACGAAACGGCTGGCGGGGGCTTGAGCACGTATTCCTTGCGCGACCAGACCTGCGCGCCCTTCCGGACGACCTTCACGTCGATCTGCCGGCGCCGCTTCGTGGCGTCCGGATTCTTCGAGTAGTAGCCCAGTACGTAGTAGTCGCTCGTCTCGGCGTCGATCCGCTTCAGCGCCTTGCTGAAGTCGTTCTGATTGACGACGGCGATGCCGCCGGTCTCTTCGGCGATCACGCGGAGACTGTCCTGCGATTTGCGCACGTACTCGTTCCACTGCTGCGGATCGACCTGCTCGTCGATGTCACCCATCCCCACCAGCCCGCGCGGATCGATCGTGTACATCGTCACGTTCGCGCGGTTGGCCTGGCGCGTCACCTCGCCGAGCTCGCGCGCGAGGTCGGCGTCGGCGAATGTCTCGCTCTGCTTCTGCTGCTGGGTGAACGGATCCGTTCCCGCACCACCCGTGCCGCCGCTGTCCTGGTTGGCCTGCGCCTGGATCTGATTCTGCGATCTGGCGAATTCGTTCTGCGCGAACGGCGAGTTGGGATCCATGAGACCGAGGCGCGCATCCTGGAACGGATTGAAGTCGTACCCGTCGCTGACGTACACCAGCGCCTTGCGGCGGTTGTGCACCTGCTCGAGGTTGGTCAGCAGATCGTTGATCGTCGAGAACGCGACGTGGGCGCGGTACCGGACTTCGCTCGGGCCCTCGGCGCCGGACGGCCCGTTGATGATGTCGGTCGGCTTCAGCTCGTTGCCCGCGATCTTCTTGATCGCCTCGTCGAGCCGCGACTTGTCGTACGTCATGTCCACCGCGATCGACGAGGGACCACTCGAGACGATGCCGAACATGTCGCCGTCGTGGACCAGCTCTTTCGAGATCCGCTTGAACAGATCGCGCACGCGGCCCGTGTTGTGGAACTGCAGGTGAAGGTCGTCGACGAAGAACACGAAGATGCGGCCCGAGACGTCGTTCTTCGGCCGCGCGGGCGGCAGAATGATGCCCTCGGGGGGCGGCGGCGGCGGCGGCGCGAGCACGTTGGTCACGCGGCCGCCGGTCACCACCGTCATCGAGGAAATATCCTGCTTCACGCCGTCTTCGAAGATCTCGAATTCATCCTTCTTCAGGTCCGGAATGAAGTTGCCCCTCTCGTCGCGCACGATGATGTCGTTGGTGACGAGATCGACCGTGACCTTGAAGGTCGGTTTCTCCTGCGCCGCGCCGGACGCGGCGGGAGGGGCGGACGCGGGCGCCTGCGCCGACAGCCCCGCGGCCAGGACCACCAGGAAGGCCGTGGACCAGAAACCGTTTGCTTTCAGGTTCATATCGTCAAATTATACATCGCCGAGCGTCCGCCGGGCCGCCCGCATTACGAGTATCGCCGGCGCGAGCGCCTCCCCTGTCACCTCGTCCACGCGGGGCGCCGCGAGGGGACGCGATGACCTACCCTCCCGAGGATTCGATCGGCGTGTCGCCGGACTCGGAGTCGCCTGGATCGTCGGCCGGCGCGGCGTCACGTGACTCGCCCGCGGCTTCACTCGCGGGCGCAGCCGTCCCGGCAGCGGCGATCGCCGCCTCAAGCCGTCCGCGTCGCCCGCGCCGGCGCCGGCGGTGGCGCCGCGTGGCATCGCCGAGTGACGCGACGGTCGCCGCGGTTCCTGGCGCGTCAGGCACGGCGGATGCGGGGTCGCCGGGCGCGGCGGCGCCGGACGCAGCGCTCTCTGCGTGCGCCGCTTCGCGCGTCTGCGCCGGGAGCTCGACATCGGCCGGCGTTTCGGCGTCGGCCGCGGCCTCCGCCTTCTCCGCCTGACGCGCGGCACGTTCGGCGCGGCGGCGTTCACGCCACCGCTCCGCGTCGTTGGACGGAATCGGCGTCTCGAGAATCTTCCGCCAGTCGAAGGCGACGTCCGGGTACTGCGCTTCGAGCGCGCGGCGGACCGCGTCGTCGAACGGCTCGCGGCCGACTTTGACGTCTGGCGGCGTGCGGTACGCGTACAGCACGCGCTGACGCGTCGCGCCACGCCGGTTGGTCGTCGGCTGCACGAGCGCGAAGAGTTCGTACCCGCGTTTGTCGCGAGAGAACCTGAGGAACGCCACGCTACTTGTGTTTCGAGGCCCGGGCGGATTTTTTCGGCCGGGCCGCGCGCGCGGACTTGGCGCGCCGCGCGGGCTTCGCGGCGCGGGCGGCCGACGGCTTCTTCCCGGCTGCAGGCCTGGCGGCGCGGGCCCGGGCGGCGCTGGAGGTTTCGCGGCTGCGGTGGACCAGTGCGAACCGTGGCTGATCGCCGAGCATCTGGTAGCTCCAGATCTCGCCCACGTGGATCTGGTTGTCCTCGCACAGCCGGCGTGCGACCTCCACCATCCCGGCCGGAATGTAAAGATGGAACGCCGGGCGCAATTTTGAGAAGTGCGCCCACTGCGCCAGGGCCTCGAGGTGGTTCACCGACTCCCCCGTTTCCACCTCGACAACGACCTGGGGCCGATGGCCCCGGTCCTGGGTCATGAGGACAAGATCCGGGAACAGCATGGCCGTGCCTGCGCTGACAGGCGCATTCTGTTCGATGCCGGGATTGATTCCGGCTTCGTACTTGCGACGAAACTTGTTTTGTAACAACCGGATTATGCGGTCGTGCTCCAGCTGCTCACGGACCGGCCGCACCAGAATCGGGCTCACCGACGCCTCCAAACGGTTGGATAATCAGGACATCAAACGCGGAAGTCTAACATAGGAATGTCGGGTAAAATACAGCCACAGATGCGAAGCCTTACCTCAGACGACGCTGCGGCGAAGATCCTGATCGTCGACGACGACGAGGGGGTCACCCACACGTTCGCCCGGATGCTCCGGCTCGAGGGCTACCAGGTGCGCACCGCGATCAACGCCGAGTCCGGACTGCGCGAAGCGGAGCAGAGCCACCCGGATGCGATCATCCTCGACCTCCGGATGCCGCTGCTCGATGGCCTGGGGTTCCTGCGCCGGCTTCGCGCGCACGACGATCAGCGGTCCGTGCCGGTCGCGATCGTGACGGGCGACTACTTCCTCGACGACACGGTTTCGACCGAGCTGCGTGAACTCGGCGCCGAGTTACGCTTCAAGCCGCTCTGGCTCGAGGATCTCGTCGGTCTCGCCCGCAACCTCCTCAAGGTGACCCACTGACGGATCCGGGCAGCCGATTTCTTAACGCCTGTAAAAGGCAGCCGGTCGACGCCACGCCAGTCTGGTTCATGCGGCAGGCGGGGCGCTACATGAGTGAGTACCGCAGCCTGCGCGAGCGCTATTCGCTCCTCGACTTGTGCCGCACGCCGGATCTGGCGACCGAAGTCACGCTGCAGCCGGTGCGCCGGATTGACGTGGACGCGGCGATCCTGTTCTCCGACCTGCTGCTGCCCCTCGAGCCGCTCGGCATCAAATTCGACTTCATCCACGGCGAAGGCCCGGCGATCGAGCAGCCGCTGCGCACCGAGGCGGACCTGGCGCGCGTGCGTCGGTTCGAGCCCCGCGAGGCGCTGGCGTACGTGCTCGAGGCGATCGGGATGATCAAACGCGCGCTGGGCGGCCGCGTCCCGCTCATCGGCTTCGCCGGCGCGCCGTTCACGCTCGCCTCGTACGCGATCGAAGGCGGCCACTCCAGCTCGTTCGCGCACACCAAGGCGCTGATGTACGGGGCGCCGGCCGCGTGGCACCGCTTCTGCGACACGATCGCCGACGTCATCGGCGACTACCTCACCGCGCAGGTCGATGCCGGCGTGGACGCGGTGCAGGTGTTCGACTCGTGGGTCGGCGCGCTCAACGCGGCCGACTACCGCGAGTTCATCCTGCCGCACACGCGCCGCATCTTCGAACGCATCGCGCCGCTCGGCGTGCCGACGATTCATTTCGGCGTCGGCACGGGCAGCATCCTCGGCGAACTGCGCGCGGCGGGCGGCGACGTCATCGGCGCCGACTGGCGGACGCCGCTGGACGAGGCGTGGACGCGTATCGGCGCGGACCGCGCGATCCAGGGCAATCTCGATCCCACGCTGCTGCTCGGCCCGATCGACCGCCTCTTTGCCGCCACCGACGACATCCTGGCGCGCGCCGGCGGACGGCCGGGCCACATCTTTAATCTCGGCCACGGCATTCTCCCGATGACGTCGCTCGAACACGTCCAGGCGCTCGCGAGATACGTGCACGAGAAGACTCGACGGTGACTGGTGGCTGGTGGCTGGTGGCTGGTGACTGGTGACTAGATGACAGGCGTTCTGCTGATGGCGCACGGCACGCCATCCTCGATGGACGAGATGCCGGAGTACCTGCGGCTGGTCCGCGGCGGCCGGCCGGCGTCTGAGGCACTGATCGCCGAGATGCGGCACAACTACGAAGCGATCGGCGGACGCTCGCCGCTGACCGACCTCACGCAGGCGCAGGCCGCCGCGCTGCGCGCACGACTGGGCACGGCGATTCCGGTCGCCGTCGGCATGCGCAACTGGACGCCGTTCATCAAGGACGGGCTGGCCGAGCTCGCCGCCGCGGGCGTCACGCGCGTCGTCGGCATTCCGATGGCGCCGCAGTTCTCGACGCTCAGCGTGCAGAAGTACACCGACGCAGCGACGGCTGCCCTGCCTTCCGGCATGCGCTTCGACGCCGTGCCCTCCTTTCACGCGCACCCGCGCCTGATCGAGGCGTTCGCCGAGAGAGTGCGCGCGGCGCAGCCGAAGCCCGACGAGCTCGTCGTCTTCACGGCCCACGCCCTGCCGCAGCGCGTCATCGACGCCGGCGATCGCTACGCCGACGAAGTGGCGGAGACCGCCGCCGTGGTGGCGGCGCGCGCCGGCGTCACGCGGTACGCGCAGGCGTATCAAAGCGCGGGTCGCACACCGGAACCGTGGATCGGCCCGGATCTCGGGCGGCTCATCGACGCTCGGTCCGGCGAGGGATTCCGGAAGTTCCTCGTCGTGCCGATCGGCTTCGTCTGCGATCACACCGAGATCCTGTTCGACATCGACGTCCAGGCCGCGCAGGTCGCGCGCGAGTTCGCGACGACGCTCCGCCGGACCGAGTCGCTGAACACCTCGCCGACATTCATCGCGCTGCTCGAAGACCTCGTCCGGAGCCGCCTGTGATCGACGCCGTCGTCGTGGGCGGCGGCATCGCCGGTCTCGCGACGGCGTACGAGCTCTCGAAACGCGACCGGTCGTTCGTCGTGCTCGAGCGCGGCGCGCGCGCCGGCGGCGTGATTCTCAGCGAGGAGATCGACGGCTTCACGATCGACGGCGGACCGGACGCACTCCTCATTCAGAAGCCTGACGGCATCCAGCTCTGTCAGGAACTCGGCCTCGGCGATCGCCTCGTGGTCACCAAGCCGCCGCGCCTCGCGTACATCCAGCGTGGCGGCACCTTGCATCCCCTGCCCGCCGCGTCCGTGCTGGGCATCCCCACGCGATTCGGTCCGTTCGCGCGCACGCGGCTGTTCAGCTGGCCCGGCAAGATCCGGATGGGCATGGAGCTGTTCATCGCGCCGCGGCGCGCTGGCAGCGATGACGGTGACGAATCGATCGGCGCGTTCATGACGCGCCGCTTCGGCCGCGAGGCCACGACGTACCTGGCCGAGCCGCTGCTCGCCGGCATCCACGCCGGCGACGTCGATCGGCTGTCCCTCCAGGCGCTTTTCCCCCGCTTCGCCGAAGCCGAGCGCACGCACGGGAGCCTGCTGCGCGCGTTCAGCCGCCGGCCCACGGGACCCGTGTCGGTGGAGGGCGCGTTCAAGTCGCTGCCCGGCGGCTTGAGCGAAATGGTGCGCGCGCTCGTGACGACGCTCGGACCGGCGCAGGTCCGCACGGGCACCAGAGTCGACGCCATCAGCGGGCGCGGGCCGTTCCTGGTGCGCACGTCCAACGCCGAAACCATCGACGCCCGCGCCGTCGTCCTCGCGACGCCCGCGTTCGCGACGAGCGCGCTCATGCGCGACCGCGACGAGGAGATCGCGCGGCTCGCGGGCGAGATTCCGTACGCGTCCGCCGCGACCGTGGCGCTCGCGTTCAAGCGCGACGACGTCCGTCACCCGCTCAACGGCTCCGGCTTCGTCGTCCCGCGCGTCGAGGCCACGGGGATTCTCGCGGGATCCTGGCTGTCGTCGAAGTGGCCGAACCGCGCACCGGACGGGCACGTCCTGCTGCGGACGTTCGTCGGCGGCGCACGCGATCCCGAGGCGCTGCAGAAATCCGATCAAGAATTAGTGGCGCTGTCGATGAACGCGCTGCGGCCGCTCCTCGGCATCCGCGGCGAGCCGCGCTTCACCCGCATCTTCCGGTGGGAGCGGTCGAACGCGCAGCACGAAGTCGGCCACCTCGCGCGCGTCGCCGCGATCGAGCGCGCGCTGGGGAAGCATCCCGGCCTGTTCATCACCGGCAGCGGGTTCCGCGGCACCGGCATTCCGGACTGCGTCGCCGACGGCCGCGCCACGGCGAGCGCGGTTGACGCCTTCCTTCAGACATCTGCTAAGGTCTGAACGCTGAAGTTTTCAGTTTTCTCTTTTCAGTTCTAACTTTATGAAGGCTCTTCATCTGATCGGTGTTCCGCTCGATCTCGGCGGCAACCGGCGTGGCGTGGACATGGGGCCGTCGGCGTTCCGCATCGCCGGCCTTGGCGAGCAGCTCGCGTCGCTGGGCTACACGATCGCGGACAAGGGCGACCTGCCCGCGCCGATTCCCGAGACGCAGGATCTGCGCGACGAGCACAAGAAGTACATCCGCGACATCGCGAAGGTGTGCACGAAGGTGTACCAGACCGCGCTCGAGTCGCTGGAGGAAGGCGCCATGCCGATCGTCCTCGGCGGCGATCATAGCGTCGCGGCCGGATCGGTCGCCGCTGCCGCGGCGTGGGCGAAGCAATCGAAGGAATTGCCGATCGGTCTGCTCTGGGTCGACGCGCACGGCGACATGAACACCCCGGCGACGTCGCTTTCCGGCAACGTGCACGGCATGCCGCTCGCGGCGCTCCTCGGCCAGGAGCCCGCCGAGCTCGCGAAGATCGGCACGTTCTCGCCCAAAGTGCTGCCCGCGCACACCGTGATCATCGGCGTGCGCAATCTCGACGAGCGCGAGAAGGTCGCGGTACGCGACTCGCACGTCCACGTCTTCACGATGAAGGACATCGATCGCCAGGGCATCGCGTCCATCGTCGAGCAGGCCGTGAATCTGGCCGGCAACGGGACCGCCGGCATCCACGTCTCGTGGGACATGGACGTGTGCGATCCCGGGATCGCGCCCGGCGTCGGCACGCCCGTCAAGGGCGGCCTCGACTACCGCGAGGCGCACATGGTGATGGAGATTGTCGCGGACGCGGGGCTGCTGACGTCGTTCGATCTCGTCGAGGTGAACCCGACGCTCGACGTCCGCAATGCGACGGCGCAGCTCGGGACGGAGCTGGCGCTGTCGGCGTTAGGAATGAAGATTCTGTGAGCCGGCGCCGGATTCCGCCAGCATCTCTTCGAGCGTCTCGACCAGCAGCACCAGCGAGTACGGCTTTTCGATAAGCCTCGTCCGCGGACGCAGCCGTTCGAGCTCCGCCGATTCCGAAGGCACGCCGGAGAAGATGATGACGGGGACGTCGGCTGGCGTGGCGACTACGACGTCGCGGCCGGATCCGCGGCGCAGCCGCAGATCGATGACGGCGGCCACGAGCCGATTCTTGCGCAACGCGTCGAGGCCCTCGTCGGCCGTCTCGGCGGTGACGACGGCGAAGCCGTGCATCTCGAGGAATTTCACCAGCGGCCGGCGCACCGAGACGTCGTCTTCGACAACGAGCACCAGTCGAGCGGTGTCCTTGGTCATGACGGTTCACAGTATACGTGAAAGCGCGCCTCTGTCGCCTGACGGTTGCACGCGGCATAGTACAATGTTGCGTTTTTCGTCGCCGCGATCCCGCCTGAAGGGGCCCCTAGCTCAGTGGTAGAGCACGTGACTTTTAATCACGGTGTCCCGGGTTCGATCCCCGGGGGGCCCACCATTTACTCAGCTCGTTACTGCCTTACCACCTCTAAGACGTTCAGCTCACTGCTTTTCGCTGGTGCGTCCAACGCCATTGTGTCAGCCGTGTGGCATTTTTTCTGATGCGCCTCGAATTGCCGCATCACGTGTTCGAGCGCGAGTGGTGTCGTCGACCGATAGCGCGACGTCGTCGTCACGTTCATGTGGCCGAGGAAATCTCGCCCAACGTGCGTCGGGGCTCAGAATTCGACCAGCCGCGAGCTGAACTCGCGGCGCAAGTCGTGAAAACGCAACCCTTCGCGCGGTTGCAGGTCAAGCGCCACGCGGACTTGATCAATCCGATCTCCTCGCCAACTTCGTTGCCGGACACGAACGCTTCGGCCTTGAACATTTTGCCGGCCGGATCGTGCTGGCGCGTGGCGAGTACGGCCCACAGGTTCGTCGACAAGGGCATCCGACGCGTCTGGTAGGTTTTGGTTTTCGTCGCGGGCAGCAGCAGGTACCGCGCGAAGGGCTTGCCATCCCGCCCGGTCGTCTGCTCGATGTCCTTCCACTGCAACCCGAGCAGATCACCGAGGCGGCAGCCCGCTTCGAGCGCGGCGACGATCAATCCGTGCAAATGGGCGCCGGCATGTTTCAACGACGCGGCTTCCTCGCCCTCTGCGAGTCGGCGGTGTCGCGCTATCGCCGCATTTCGGGGGAGATGCACGACGGTCTTGGCGCCGCACTTAAGCGGCGTGTCCGCGACGTACCCTTCTTCGATGGCCAACGAACTGAACATTGTTTTGAATTCCCCACGACCAGTGTCCTAATGCCTCATTCCGCGTGTCACAATCCGCTGATGACGGCGACCTACTTCGCTGACGACGATGGCCGGTGGACTGACGTCGCGATGGCATCCTGGTTGGCGTGCCTCTTCGAGCACAACGGCGACCTCGCTGTGGGCGCGAGGCGCGTCGTGCTCACGCTCCACGGTCGTGATGCGTCAGTCCTCCAGAGCCTCCAGAAGCGATTCGGGGGCCAGGGTGAGAAGACCGACCGACTGGACCGGCGGCACACAGCAAGTTGGCGTGTGAGCCGACCTCAAGAGCTTACGCGCCTTCTACGGGTGATGTGGCCGTATCTCACCATCACGCGCGAGACGGTGCGGAACGCGCTGGACGCGTTGGACCGCATCAAGACGAGCGAACAGGAGCGTGAACAACGCGATCGAGAGATCGTCGCGTTGTGGATAGAGGGCCGATCTAAGAACGCGATTGCGCGGGCCCTCGATGTCCCGTATCCAGTCGTGACCAAGGCGATCGAGTGCTGGAAGCGCGGCCCATGGGCTCCGCAAGACTGACGAGGACGGCACTGTCGCCGGTTAGCAGCCGCGTGTCAGTGTGTGTCAGCAACGCTGCCCACACCCGATTCATTTCCCGCGTCTTTTAATCACGGTGTCCCGGGTTCGATCCCCGGGGGGCCCACCAACTTTGCTGACTCCCTTCACAGGCAAAGCTGTCCCGCCGAAGCGCTCGAAGGCGGACTTCGTGACCCAGCGCTCAGCTTGGTAACTGAGTAGGCTACGCATTCGCGCGCAGGAATACCCGTCCGCCGGCGGCGAGCGCGACCGACAGCGCGGCGCACAGGAAGAACACCATCCGTACGCCGATCATCTCGGCCAGCACGCCGGACAGCACGAGCCCGAGAATTTGCCCGAGAAAGATCACCGATGCGTTCGTGCTGCCCACGCGGCCGAGCATGTCGTGCGGCGTCTCGCGCTGAATGAGCGTCTGCGCCGGCACGAGGATCGCGGCGAACGCAAACCCGATGATGAACGTCGACGCGAGGGCGGCCGCAATGTACGGCAGCGCCCCGAGCAGGAGGACGCCGGCGCCGATGCCGAGCAGTCCCGAGAGCACCAGCCCCGTATCCGAGAACCGGCGCGCGAGCATCCGGACGATTTGGGTGCCGATCAGCATGCCGACGCCGACGTTGCCGCTCACGAATCCGAACAGCCCGGCGCTGGCGTGCAGCGTGTCGCGCACGTAGATCGAAATCAGCGGGCCGAAGCAGCCGATCGTGAACAGCCCCGCCGCCATCGCGAGCACGAAGAACAGAATCGCCGCGTGGTGCAGGATGAAGTTCATCCCGGCGGCCATGTCTTTCCAGATCGCGTAGATGCGGTTCCCGGACGACCCCTGTTGCGCCGGCATCGCCGCGGACCGCTTGATCACGACCGATCCGATCATTGCGGCCGAGAACACAAAGCTCGCGACGTCGACCAGGTAACACACCTTCGGCGTGAACGCCGCGACGATGGCGCCCGCAGTCGCCGGACCGATGATGCGGCTGCCCATGAAGGCGACCTGCATCAGCGCGTTGGCGGACATCAGTCCGGCGGCCGGCACGTACGTCCGGATCGTGACGGTCTGCGCGGGCCCGAAGAACGCCGACACGCAGCTGAGCGCGCCGAGCACGATGTAGACGTGCCACACCGCCGTCGAGGGAATCAGGAGCAGCGCCAGCGCCGCGCGGATCAGATCGCTCGAGACGAGCGTGGGCTTGAGCGGCCACCGGTCCACGAACACGCCGGCGATCGGCCCGACGAACACGATCGGCAACATGTAGGCGATTTGAAGGCCGGTGAGCTGCGTCGGCGTGCCGCGCATGCGGAACGAGACCACGGCTATGACGGCGAAGAGCGCCAGAAAATCGCCGAACAGACTGATGACCTGCGCGTACCAGACGCGGCGCATCACGTCGATGCGCAGCACGTCCCTGAACGAGAGAGGAGGCACAGGAAGTGTGGCAGTGGATGAAGAGGACATGAAGACGTAACTTTACTGGTTGTAAGTGTGACGTGTGAAGGCTAAGACGAGTCTCGCGTCTTGAGACTTCAGACTTGAGACTTCAGACTTTCAGTGCTAAACGTTTTCACTGGCGAGCGCGGTCAGGAGCGCTGAGTAAGACGCCTGCAGCAGATCGCCGATCCTGATCCAGTCCGGTTGACCCGCTTCCGCGTCGCGCAGGGCGGCCGCCTGCGCGCGCAGAAACGCCGGGGTCTCGACACTCCTCCGCGACGTCTCGTACAACGCCGCGTATTCGTCGGCGATCAGCGCGCCGACGTGCTCGGGGCTGTTCTGATCGGGGACACGCCGCGCGACCCACCACGCGAGCTCGGCTTTGGCCACCGCGCGCGGATCGAACCCCGCGTCCGTCCACCACCGCGCCGTCGCGTACGCGGCTTCCAGATCCGGGAGCACGACGTCGTACCCGCCCTTCAAATCGCCGAATGTCGCTGCCGCGCGCGCGAGGTGGAACCCCTCGGTCGCGGCGACCGCCCACGAATACCGGTACTGCTCGTGGAGCATCGTCACGAGGAGCGTGAACAGGCGCACGCGCTCTTTCGCGTAGTACGCCTGCCACATGCGGACTTCGAGATCGGCGAGACGCGAGGGATTGAACTGGCGCATCGACCGCGGCCCGCGGGGCGGCGTCAGCGCGAACGCCGCGACGAATGCGACAACGACCGCGACCCCGATCGCCGCGCGTCGAAACCGCGAGGCGCTCAGCACCCTGCACCCGGCACGGCACCCAGCACCCCGCACCCGGCACCCGGCACCATCACTTCTTTTCAGCCCTCAGCTGCGTCAGATAGGCGTCCTCGGCCTTCGTCACGAACCGCTCGTATCCCTCCGGATCGACGAACGGATTCGGCTGCCCCTTCTGCAGCGTGCGGGCCTTCTCGGCCTTGCCTTCGAGGTCGAACACGGAGCCGTGTTCGGCGACGAAGACGTCCGGCTTCAGATCGCGGAGCACGCGGAACGTCCGCGCGTAGTGATCGGCGATCGCCGGCACGCGCGCGTTGCCGACCAGGTGCACGCCTTCGTTCACGGTCACGCTGCAGACAAACGCCACCTTGTACCGGCGTCCATCCTCGACCACGTCGGTCGTCCAGGTGGTACAGCCTTGCGTGTGGCCCGGCGTCAGGTGGGCCGTCAGCGTCATGCCGCCGAGGGACACCGTCTCGCCGTCCTTCACCACGCGATCGATCTTGATCGGCGTCCAGCCTTGGCTGCCGAGCGCCGAGCGATCGACGCCGGATTCGATCGCTTCCAGGTCCGCGTCCATCGCCACGGTCAGCGCGCCGGTCAGCCGCTTCAACTCGGCCTGCCCGCCGATGTGATCGTAGTGCGCGTGCCCGGCCAGCAGCAGCCTGACATCGCTCAGCCGGAGCCCGAGCCGCTCGACGTTGGCGCGGATGAACGGCACGGACGCGGCCTCCCCCGAGTCGATCAGCACGCCGCCCGCCGGCGTGACGATCAGGAACGACGACAGGCCGCGCGTGCCGACGTAGTACACGTTGCCGACGATGCGAATGGGATCGAACGGCTGGCGCCAGTCCGACTGCCCGGCCGCGACGACGCCGCTCGCGAGGACGATCGCGGCGGCAAGGGCGCGTCTCATGGCTGCCGATTATACAAGGCTATACTCGGAACCGATGGACATCCGCGAGGCCACGCGGTCGTACGAGACCTGGCTCGCCCGCCACACGCGCGTCGTGCCCGCGGATCTGCGGCTGAAGCACGCGCGCATGGCCGAAAGCGCGTTCTACTTTCTGCGCGGCACATTCTATCGCTGGGCCCAGCAGTGGCCGGAGGCGTGCCCGGATCTCGCCGCGGCGCCGCGCGTCCTCGCGGTCGGCGATCTGCACGTCGAGAACTTCGGCACGTGGCGCGACGCCGAAGGCCGACTCGTCTGGGGCATCAACGACGTCGACGAGGCGTGGCGGCTGCCGTACACCAACGACCTGACGCGGCTCGCCACCAGCGCGCTCCTCGCGATCCGCGCCGGGCATCTCGCCGTGTCGCCGCGCGAAGCGTGCGACGCGATCCTCGAAGGCTACCACCGCGCGCTCGAGCTTCGCGGGCGCCCGTTCGTACTCGAGGAGCGCCACGGCTGGCTGCGCAAGATGGCGCTCGGCGAACTGCGCGACCCGGAGAAGTACTGGACGCGTCTCGACGCGCTGCCGACGGCGAGGGGCGCGATCCCGACGGGCGTGTTGCGCGCCGCACTGCCCGATCGGCGCCTGGCCGTCCGCGTGGTGGCCCGGCAGGCCGGCGTCGGCAGCCTGGGCCGCCCCCGGTTCGTCGCGCTGGCGACGGCGCACGGCGCGCGCATCGCGCGCGAAGCCAAGGCGCTCGTGCCGTCGGCCGTGGCGTGGGCTTCGGGCCGCGCGCGCGCGTCGAGCCTGTGCGCCGCCATCCTCGAGCGCGCCGTCCGCGATCCCGATCCGTTCTTCAGCGTCCGCGCCGGCTGGATCGTGCGCCGGCTGTCGCCGCACTGCTCGCGCATCGACCTGGCGGACCTGTCGCGCGAACGCGACGAACGGCGGTTGCTGCGGGCGATGGGCCTGGAAACGGGCAACATCCATCTGGGCAGTTCCGCCCCCATCGCCGCGGATCTGCGCCGCCGGCGTGGCCGCTGGCTGGAGCACGCGACGCAGACCATGGCGCGCCTGGTGGAAACGGAATGGCGGGAGTGTGCGAGAATCTGAAGGTTGAAGTGTGAAGGCTGAAGGGTGAAGAGAAGTTGGAAGCACGAAGGAAGAAAGAGAAAGGGATTCCATGCGTTCGCGATTGATGCCCGCTGCCGCCCTCGCGCTTGCCTGCGCGATCATGTTCGCGTGCGGCGGCATCACCGACCCGTCCAAGAACGTGACCGAAACGTTCAGCGGCACGATCCAGCCCGGCAGTCGCGACACGGCGAAACCGTTCAACGTTCCGTCTACCGGCGAGTACACGGTCAAGCTGACGGCGCTCGCGCCCAACAGCAGCGTCATCATCGGCATCGACGTGTACCAGGATCCGAGCAACGGCAACTGCACGAGCCTGCAGGTCTACCAGCGGAACACGTTCGCAACGCTGAACGTGCAGGCGCTCGCCGGCCAGATTTTCTCGGGGCACTACTGCGTCCTTGCGTTCGACGTCGGCGGGCTGACGACGGCCACGACGTACACGCTGACGGTCTCCCACCCGTAAGCCCCGGCAGTCTCGTGCCCTCGCTGGACGCGAAGATCGACGGCCTCTACCAGCTCGCGCTCGACGAATTCACCGCCGCCTAAAGGCGGACACCACGGATCGAGTACGTGGCGTCCGCCTTCAGGCGGACGTGAAATCTCGGGCGGACCTGCAGCGTGAAGCGGCGATCAAATCAGCGGAAACCGACTCGCGCGCGCCGACGCCGCGGAGCGAAACGCGCGACAGGCGTGGGAACAGGCCCACGACCAGCTGCTGACGGCGCAGAAGCGACTGACTGACTCGAAATGTCTGAAGTCTGAAGTCTGAATTTCAGAATCTGAATTCTGAATTCTGAATTTTCAAACAAAGTCGATCCCCGTCTTTCTGAAATTTCCGCCGAGCACCGTCACCGAATCCGCGCCCAGCCAGTTGTCGAGGACCTTCGCGTACGCCGATCGGAAGTCCGTCTCGAACGTGACGTCGCCCGCGGCGTTCTCCAGCGTCGGGTTCTGCGGATCCGGACTCAGGTTCGGCGACGTGCCGTAGATGCCGCCGCGCACGCCGCCGCCCATCGCGAACATGACGCTCGCCGCACCGTGGTCGGTGCCGCGGCTGCCGTTCTCCGTGATCCGGCGGCCGAACTCGGAGAACGACAGCAGCAGCGTGCTGCTCAGCAGGCCCTGGTTTTTCAGATCGGTGTAGAGCGCGCTCAAACCGTCGTTCAACGTCACCATCAGCCGGACGTACGCACCGTTGTCCGCGATCGTGTCCTGCGACGCGTGCGTGTCGAATCCGCCCGTCTGCACCCAGAACACGCGCGTACCCGTGTCTTTCACCATCGCACCGGCCACGGCCTGCAGCGCCTGGCCGAACCCGTTGTTCGGATAGGCGATCGACGGCTTGACCTGGCCGACCGACGCGACGGTGTCGAGCGTGGCGAGCGCCGATTGCACGGTCGTGCTCACGAACGCCACCTGCGGTTTGTCGACGGGAATGTGCGACGCGATGCTCGTCGCCGCCGCGCGCTCCAGCACGCCCTCGCCGCCGCCCGTCGGGCTCTGAAACGCGTACCCGTTGACGTTGGGAATCGACGCGACCGCCACCGTTCCCTGAAACATGTGCGGCGCCTCACCGACCGTGTTCCACGCAACCAGCGGGCTGAGCGGCGGCGCGAGCGTGGACAGATATCGTCCGATCCAGCCGCTCCCCGTCGAGTTCATTGGATTCGCCGTGGACCAGATGTCGGTGCCGAAGAAATGCGACCGGCTCGAGTTCGCGTACCCCACGCGCTGGATGAACGCCAGCCGTCCTTCGTTGAAGATGCTCTGGAGGCCCGCCAGCTTCGGGTGCAGGCCGAGCGCCTTCCCGCTCGAGTCACTCCCGATTGGCAGCACCGTGCCCGGGGAAATGCCGAGCGTCGGCCGCCGGCTGTAATAGAACGGATCGGTGTAGGGCACCAGCGTGCTCAACCCGTCGTTGCCGCCCGAGAGATCCAGAATGATGAGGTTACGGCTCGCGGGCCCCTGCGCGTACGCGAGGTCCGACACGAACCTCGGCACGGCCAGACTGACGGTGAATGCCGCCACGCCGTTCTTGATGAAAGTGCGTCGTGTGATTGACATAGTGACTCCGCGGTGACTGGTGACTGGTGACTGGTGTTTATCTTCCCAGCCACTAGCCACCGGTCACCCGCCTATACAAACTGATACGCCGCCGATCCGAGAATCAAGTGCACGACGCCGGCGCCCTTCGTCCGTAGCTGCGCGTCCGAGCCCGTCCACGTGCTGCCCGCGCTCGCGTACGTGATCAGATCGGCCCGCACCGCGGGATCCAGATCCGTCGCCAGGCGTGATGTCAGGAAATCGACGAGCGCGGTCGGACTGCTACGCGCGCCGGCGGACGCCGTGGCGATGCGGAATTGCTGATTGGCCGCAAGATTCGACGCCCAGTTCATCCGGTTCAGCATCGCCCCTGTCGAGAACCAGCTCTGGCCGAGCACCCATCCGGCCACGTTCGGCGGATCGAACAGCTTCTGTCCCATGTTGATCAGCGGTGAAAGCGCGCTGGCGGCCGAGTACCCCGTCCACCCCACTTCCTTGAGCGCGCGGACGACGTATTCCACCGGCCAGGCGTAGCGCGTGAAGTAGGTCGCCGGGTCCTGGAACTGCGGCGCCATGAAGATCGCCCGCAGCACCGGCTTGATGGCCGTGCCGTTCTGCAGATAGATGTTGGCGAGGTAATCGAGGTCGGAAGCCCTCGGCGTGAGCGTTTCGCTGAAGAAGAAGGTCAGGAGCTTGGACGCCACGCGACGCGCGGTCTCGGGGTGATACGCGAGCGCGTTGATGAGATCGATCGCGTCCTGCGTGCCCGACGCCGCCGCTCGCGCGGGGATGGTCTTCCCGCCGTCAGCGTAGATCGGGAAGCTGAACGTCTTCGACCCTGTGTCGTGCTGATTGGCGCGGTAGACCCAACTGAATGAAGCATTCGGCGACCGGATGTCGCCGGTCTGCAGGTTGATGCCGGTGAACACGCGCGCCGCCGCGTAGACGTCGCTCTCGGTGTAGTAGCCGACGCCGCGCGAAAAGAGCTCCATCAGCTCGCGGCCGAAATTCTCCTGCGGCTGGGCCCTGGTGTTCGTGTTGCCGTCCAGCCAGTAGAGCATCGCCGGATCGATGGTGATTTGAATGAGCAGGACGCGCAGCGTCCCGAGGGCGTTGGCGCGGAGCATCTCGATCTGCCCCTGCTGTCCCGCGGGATCCTCGGACGCCTTGGCGGCCATCAGACGCGTCGCGTGGGCCGTGTTGACGACGCCCGCAATCTTGTCGAAGCCCGTCGCGAAGTAGTTGTGCCAGAAGAGCGTCATCTTCTCCTGGAGCGGGCGCTGCGAGTGCACCATCCGGAACAGCCATCGCTGTTGCGCGTCGGTCAGGATTGTGTTCGGCGAAAACGGGCCGTTCGACGTCGTCCCGAGGTAGCCGGGCTGGCCGATGTTCGCGTCCACCGTGTCGGGAATCGTGTCGTAGTTGAGGAGGCGGTCGACGGCCTGCGCGTACGACAGGTTCCCGAACGCGGCAATTTCGTCCGGCCCGACGCCGAACCCCGCCCGCCGAAGCAGGTGTGCGATTAACTTCGCGCTGTCGGCCATCTCCACATCTCTCCTTCTCGAACGTTAGACCGCCGTCGTTGCATCAGGTTACATACAGAATCTTCCGCCGACTACAAAAACTGTCGGTTTTTTCAGGTTGCTGCCCCGGCGTGCTAACGTCACTCGCATGTACAGTGCCGTCCTGCTCCTTCACTCGTGGATTCGCTGGATTGCACTCGTGGCGGGCGTGGGCACGACCCTCGCGGCGCTGCGAGGCAAGACCGATGGCGAGCGATCGCTGGCCGATCGCTGGGGCCTGGTGATGATGATGACCCTGGACCTGCAGATGCTGATCGGGCTCGTGCTCTACCTCGTCCTGAGCCCGAACATGCAGGAGATCTTCAATCATTTCGGCGCGTCGATGAAGGACCCGGCGCTGCGGTTCTGGGCCGTCGAGCACATCACGGCGATGATGGGCGCGGTGATTCTCGCGCACGCCGCCCGTGTGCTGGCGCGCAAGGCGAAGATCGCCGCGGCCAAGCGCACGCGGTTGATCATCTGCGCCGGTCTCGCGACGGTGCTGATGCTGGCCGGGATGCCGTGGCCGGGCCGGCCGGGCGGGCGCGACTTGTTCCGTTTCTCTCTATGATCTGGATGCTCTGGCAGTTCCTCTCCAACTGGGCGTCGGAGATGTCCGCGCTCACGTGGCTGGCCGTGGCCTTCATCGCGGCGATCCTCGAGGTGACGATTCCGCATTTCGGATCGGCGTTCGTCAGCGCCGGTGCGATCGCCGCGGCGGCAGTGGCGTATCTCGGCTTTGGTCCGGCCGCGCAGCTCATCACATTCATCGTGGTGCTGACCGTGTCGCTCGTCACGCTGCGTTCCGGTCTCGTGGCGCGGCTGGGTGGACGGGGCGTGCCGTCGCGCACCGATCAGGTGATCGGGCGGGCCGGCATCGTCACGCACGACATCGATCCCGCGACGGGTACCGGCCGCGTCAACGTAGGCGGCGAGGACTGGGCGGCGCGCAGCGCAGGGCCACTCGCGGCGGGCAGCAAAATCCGTGTCGTCGGCGCCGACGGCATCGTCCTGGAGGTTACAGGTACATGAACGCCATCGTTTTCTTCGGCGTCGCCCTCGTCGTGCTGATCGTCCTGCTGCGCACGATCAAGATCGTCCCGCAGAAGCAGGTCAAGCTCATCGAGCGGCTCGGCAAGTACCACCGCACGGCCGAAGCCGGCCTGAACACGATCGTGCCGTTCCTGGATTCAGTCCGCGCGACGATCGATCTGCGCGAGCAGATCACGAAGATCGAGCCGCAGCCGGTCATCACGCGCGACAACGTGACCATGGAAGTGGACGCAGTCATCTATTACCTGATCGCCGATCCCGTGCGCGCGACCTACGAGGTGCAGAACCTGCCGTGGGGTCTTGAGCAGCTGACGCTCTCGGCGCTCCGCAACGTCATCGGCCAGCTCGATCTCGACCACACGCTCTCGTCGCGCGACACGACGAACTCGCAGCTGCGCGCGGCGCTCGACAGCGCAACGCAGCAGTGGGGCGTGAAGGTGATGCGGATCGAGCTGAAGAACATCACGCCGCCCGAAGAGATCCGCCTGACGATGGAAAAGCAGATGACCGCGGAGCGGACGCGCCGCGCGGTCGTGACGACGGCCGAGGGCGAGAAGTCGTCCGCCATCCTGCGCGCGGAGGGCCAGAAGCAGGCGGCGATCGTCAACGCGGAAGGCGCGAAGGAAGCGGCGATCCTCGCGGCCGAAGGTCAGGCGCAGGCGCGGCTGCGCGTCGCGCAGGCCGAGGCGCAGGCGATTCAGCTCGTCGCGCAGGCGCTCGGCGCGGCCGGCAGCCCGGCGCAGTACCTCATCGCGCAGAAGTATCTCGAGGCGCTCGGACAGATCTCGAACAACGCGAACAAGCTGGTGTTTCTGCCGTTCGAGGCCAGCGGGATCATGTCGTCACTGGGCGGGATCAAAGAACTGCTGCAGCCAGCCAAGTAGGGCGGATCCTTTCGGACCCGCCTGATCAGCACCCGCACGCGGCGTGATACCTTGAGCCCGTGCGCCCAGACGTCGTCTCAGGCCGACTTCCTCGTCTCGCGATCGTCATTGCCCTCGCTCTTCTCGCGATCTGGGGCCTGCGGCTGACGATTCTCGAAGGGTTCGTGTACGAGTGGCCCCGGGGCTTTCACGGCGACTTCCACGCGGCGATGTACGAGCCGGACTGGTGGGACGGCCGCGGCATCATGTACGGGCCGGTGTTCGTCATCGAGCGGTGGCTCGTGAACGCGTGGCCTCGAGTGTTCACGGTCCATTTCTTCGCGCTGGCGAACGTGCCCGCGGTCGTGCTGGCGTTCGTCTTGTCGATCGCCGCCGCGCGCGCGAGTCGCACGTCCGCCTTCGCCGCGTTCACGGCGTGGTGCTGTCTCCGGTGGCTCTTCTACGCGTTTTCCGTCGCGGCGAATCCTGAAATCCTCGAGATGCTGCTCCTGACGGCGGCGTGGTACGCGGCATCGAGGGCGAAGGAAGGCGCAGCGTGGGTGTCGGTCACCGTCGCATCGCTGACGAAAGTGATCCCGGTGATCTTCGCGCCGCTGATCCTGCTGCGCGCGTCGCGCAAGGCCGTCATCCCCTCGGCCGTGACCGCCATTGTCATCATCACGGCGGTAGGCGTCGGCCAGCGGCTGTCGCCGGTCGAGACCGTGATGGCGGTTCTCATCCCGAGCCAGAGCACGGGCGGCGGCACGCTGCGGCAGGCGTCGCACATCGTGCCGATTCCGTCGGTCTACCAGATCGTCGGATTGAACACGGCGCTCGCGCGCGCGATGGGCATGACGGACACCGATCCGCGGCTGGCGACCGTGCAGACGATCACGAACGCGGTGACCGTCATCCTCTACTTATGGTCGGCGTTCGTCGCCTTCCGCGTGTTGAACGGACGGCACGCGCTGCCCGAGACGACGAGTCTCGCGCTGGCCTACGGTCTGTTTTTCGCGCTGATGCCGCTGGCGACGTTCCACACGCACCCGCACACGTTCGTGTTCATGCTGCCGGCGTGGACGGCGATCATCACGACGATTGGCGGCGATACCGATCGGCGGCGCGCGACCGCGTTCGGCGCGGTCCTGCTGGTGCTGTTCGTGTTCGGAGGGATGCCGTCAGTGGCCGCGCCTGTGGACCGCGTGCTGCACACGCACCTCGCGCAGTCGCTCGTGTTCGCCGATCCGATCTGGTCGAACGTGGGCGTCGTGCTGACGCTGTCGGGTTACGCGCTGCTGCGGACGCGCGATCTAGCCGCGCCGGTGTGATACGATTTCTGGTTCCTGCCAGTCGTCCCCATCGTCCAGAGGCCTAGGACGTGGCCCTTTCAAGGCCAAAACGCGGGTTCGAATCCCGCTGGGGACGCCAGCCTTCGCCCGATCATCAAACGCGAAGGCTGCCCCGCCGTAGCGCGACGCCGGACGAGATTCTCATCCCGCCCGGGCATGCGTCCGTGAGTCTCAAGGCTTAGCGGCCACGGCCACGACTGCCTTCCCAGCGACCCGTGAAGAACTGCCCTCCGATGCGGAACGGCGCGACCCAGCACGCACGCGCGTACCTGTTCCCTATTGCACACCAGCCTTTCGAAAAGCGAGCGCGACATCGAGCCTCGCGAAGTACTCCTGGCGCGGGATCGTGACGGCGCCGAGCGACGCGAGATGATCCGTGCACCACTGCACGTCGAGCAGCAACATTCCAGTCTTCTGCATCAGGTCCACCAGCGCCATCAACGCGACCTTCGACGCGTCCCGGCGCGCATGAAACATCGATTCGCCGGCAAAGAATCCGCCGACGCGGACGCCGTACAGTCCCCCGGCCAGCTGACCGTCACGATCGAACACCTCGACGCTGTGCGCCCATCCGAGCTCGTGCAGCTTCGCGTACGCCGTGATGAAGGGCTCGGTGATCCAGCCGTCCTCGCGCGACGGATCGGCGCACGCGCGGACGACGCGCTCGAAGCAGGTATCGACGCGAATCTCGTAGCGTCTGGCGCTCCGGCGCATCGATTTCGTGATGCGGAGCCCGTCGAGCGGCACGACGCCGCGCGGATCCGGCGACCACCAGCCGATCACGCCAGGCAGCGACGCCGTCTCCATCGGGAAGACGCCCCGCCGGTAGGCATTGACGATCGTTGAAGGCTCGAGATCACCGCCGAGGCTGATGAGGTCGCTGTCCGGCATTTCCGGCGGCAGCGGAAAACGCCATCGGCTGTCCTCGGCCGGCTGCGGTGTCGTCGCCCAGTCCGTCACTCATCCCATCTTAAACGCCCGGGCCGACATGCGTTACTCTGTGGTATGGCCGAGAGGCGCGATGACGACGTGGGGACCGGCGGCGCCGTCAAGGAACGGGCCCGCACCAACGCCAAAGAGCCCGCGCTCTTCAACGTCGTCCTGCTCAACGACGACTACACGCCCATGCAGTTCGTCGTCGACGTCCTCGAACAGGTCTTCCAGAAATCGCCGGCCGAGGCGTACCGCATCATGATGCAGGTACACCTCAACGGCCGCGGCGTCGCCGGCATCTATCCGTGGGAAGTCGCGGAAACCAAAATCGACACGGTGCTGTCGCGGGCACGCGAGGACGGCTACCCGCTGCAGGCCACGATCGAAGACGCATAAAGATCAAGAGCCGTGTTTTCACCCGCGCTTGAATTCGTGCTGAACATCGCGTATCGCGAGGCGGTCTCGCGGCGGCACGCGTATCTCACGCTCGAGCATCTGCTCTACGCCCTCGCGCACGATCCCGAGGGCGAGCGCATCCTCACCGCCTGCGGCGCGAACCTGCCCGGGCTGCGGCGCGCGCTCGGCACGTATCTCGATGAATCGATCGAGCGCCAGCCGCGCGGCGCGGAAAAGGATCCCGAGCAGACGATGGCGTTCCGCCGCGTCCTGCAGACGGCGATTCTGCACATCCAGAGCGCTCAACGAGACGAGGCGAACGCCGGCGACATCCTCGCGGCGATTCTCCAGCAGCCCAAGAGCCACGCGGCGCAGCTCCTGGCCGGCGACAGCATCACGCGCCTGGACATCCTTAACTACATCTCGCACGGCATCGCCAAGACGCCGCCGGCCGCCGGCGCCGCCGCTCCCGCTGATCGGGAAGTCGCCGGCGATTTGGACGCGCCCCGCCCGACGGTCGACGCGCTGTCGACGTACTGCGCGAACCTGACCGAACGGGCACGACAGGGGAAGCTCGATCCGCTGATCGGACGCACGCACGAGCTCCAGCGGACGATCGAAGTCCTCTGCCGCCGCCGCAAGAACAACCCGGTGTTCGTCGGCGATCCTGGCGTCGGCAAGACGGCCATGGCCGAAGGCCTCGCCGCGCGGCTGCTGCACGACGATGCGCAGGGCGCGCTCGCGGGCGCGGAAGTCTTCGCGCTCGATACGGGCGCGCTCCTGGCCGGCACGCGGTACCGCGGCGATTTCGAGGAGCGTTTCAAGGCCGTCATCGACGCGCTCGGCCACCGGCCGAAGCCCATCCTCTTCATCGACGAGATGCACTCCACCGTCGGCGCCGGCGCGGTCACCGGCGGCACGATGGATCTCGCGACGCTGCTCAAGCCGCTGCTCGCGGCGGGCGATCTGCGCGTGATCGGATCCACGACGTTCGAGGAGTTCAAGCACGTCGAGAAGGATCGCGCGCTCGCGCGGCGCCTGCAGAAGATTGCCATCGACGAACCCTCGATCGACGAGACCGTCAAGATTCTCGCCGGGCTGCGCGGACGGTACGAAGATCATCACGGCGTCCGCTACACGGACGCGGCGCTCGAAGCCGCCGCGAAGCTGGCGTCGCGGCATCTGCGCGATTACCGGCTGCCGGACAGCGCCATCGATCTCCTCGACGAAGCCGGAGCGGTCACGCGCATCCAGTCACTAGCCGCCAACGAGGCCGCGGACGCAGCCGGTCAAACCGCGGAGGCGCCATCCGCACTCTTGACCCCGCCCGTCGTGGACGCGCGCGAGATCGAGCGCGTCGCCGCCCGCGCGGCGCGCATCCCCGATCAGCAGGCCACCTCGTCCGATCGTGAGCGCCTTCGCACGCTCGAGGAGTCGCTGGGACGCGTCGTCTTCGGGCAGGAGGAGGCGGTCCGCGCCGTCGCGCAGGCGATCAAGCGGTCACGCGCCGGCCTCGCACAGCCGGAACGTCCCGCGGGCGTGTTTCTCTTCACCGGGCCGACCGGCGTCGGCAAGACCGAGCTCGCCAAACAGCTCGCCATCCTGCTCGGGAACGAATTCATCCGCTTCGACATGAGCGAGTACATGGAGAAGCACGCCGTGGCGCGGCTGATCGGCGCCCCGCCCGGATACGTTGGGTTCGAGCAGGGCGGATTGCTCGTCGACGCCGTGCGCACTCACCCGTACAGCGTTGTGCTGCTAGATGAGATCGAAAAGGCGCATCCGGACATCTACAACGTCCTGCTGCAGGTGATGGATCACGCGACGCTGACCGACAACACCGGACGGAAGGCCGACTTCCGCAACACGGTCCTCATCCTGACGTCGAATGCCGGATCGCGCGAGATGAGCGCGGCCTCCATCGGGTTTGCCGAAGGCGCGGGCGGCCATCGCGAGGAACACCGCGGGCGCACCGCGGCCGGCAAGGCGAAGACCGCCATCGAGCGAGTGTTCAGTCCGGAATTCCGCAACCGGCTCGACGCCATCGTCACGTTCAAGTCGCTGACGCCGGAAGCGATGGAGACCATCGTCGACAAGTTCATCCTGCAGCTCGAGAGCCAGCTCGCCGATCGGCGGGTCGCGATTGCACTGACGCCGGCGGCCCGTGCGTGGCTGGCGGCCGCCGGGTACGATCGGGTGTTCGGCGCGCGCCCCCTCGCCCGCCTCATTCAGAAGGAAGTGCGGGACCCGCTGACCGATCAGATTCTCTTCGGCGCGCTTGAACACGGCGGCACGGTGACCATCGGCGTCGCGGACAATCACCTGACGTTCGCCTACGACTCGCCCACCTAAGGCAACTGGCCGCCAGTCGATGGCGTCTTGAGCGCATCGAGCACGCGGTGCCGCGTCAGGAACTCACGAATCTTCGCGTACGCCTTCGTCCGTTCCGCCAGGTTGCAACAGTCAAAGCCGTGCTTGCCGCCGGGAATCGTCATGAGCTCGTTGGGCACGCCCGCGTCGGTCAATGCCTTGTGCAACCGCACCGACTGCGTATACGGCACGGTCGGATCGGCATCGCCGTGGATCGTCAGCACGGGCGGCACGCCCGTTCGCACGTAGGTCAGCGGTGAGACGCGCTTCGCGATTTGGTCGCGATCGGGCGCGCTCCCGAGCCACGTCACCGCGTACGCCTTCATGTTCGGGCCGTCGAGCAGCTCGTTCACGTCGGAGATGCCGAACCAGTTCACGATGGCCGCGACCTTCAGATTATCTGGACCCGGACACTGGCGGTCCAGACCCGCGGAGGCCGGCAGCATGCCGGTGGTCAGCGCGAGGTGTCCTCCGGCCGATCCGCCGGCGACGACGATGCGCGCGATGTCGATGCCGTATTCCTTGGCGTGCTGGATGACCCAGCGCAGCGCGCAGCGGCAATCCTCGACGGCAGCCGGAGCCTGTGCAATCCGCGCGAGCCGGTATTCGACGTTGACGACGTTCATGCCCATTTCGAGGTAGGCGGGAATCCCGGTCGCGCTCCCTTCCTTGGTTCCGCCGGTCCAACCGCCGCCGTGAATGTAAATCAGGGTCGGCCGCGGACTGGCGGGCGTCCGCGTCACGTACAGATCGAGCTTCGCCTCCCAATTGCTCGCCGTCAGGTACGTGACATTCGGCACGATCCGATAGTCGTGCTCCAGCCGAGACGCCCATGCAAGGGGCGAATCCTGCGCGCCAAGCGCCGCCGACCATGCCACCAACAGCGTCGCGATCATCAACTTCTTCATAGCGCCTCCTTCGAGGTGTCCCCCACTGAACGGCTCTACCACGGAGGACACGGATAACGAACGGAGTTCAATGTCGATAACCCTCAAGGACCCGTGACCTCCGCTCCACACCGTGAACTCCGTGGCAGCGCCTTACTTTCACCAGGTAATGTGCGGAAATCTCCGACGCACGAGACTTGCGGTCAGGACCGCGGCGCGCGGCACACGAAGTTTGCCGCCTCGTCCGTGCTGCCGCTCCCCGTATACGCCGCGACCTGCGGGTACGGACAGAGCGGACGCGTGCGATCGGCCTTGCCGTCCGTGAGATGGGCGGCAACGATGCGCGCGGGCGCAACACCGCGTTCGACCCAGCTCTCGAGCGCGGCGAGCATGTCGAAGTTGTCCGTGCCGGGTCCGCCGGAACAATGGTTCATGCCGGGCACCATGAACAGCCGGAAGAACGTCTGGCCAGGTACGATCGCGTCGCATTGTTTGCCGGATCGCCGGCGACGAGGCCGACAGTTCGTCGGCGGACTTGATCGCGGTCTCGGGAAGCCGTAGGGCCGCCAGGCTCGCGCACGCGCCGGGCGCTGGAGCGGCCGCCGGCACGGCCATCAGTCCCACCGTCGCGACGACCACCGCGGTTAGTGAACAACGAACCAGCCG
Organism: Acidobacteriota bacterium; assembly: GCA_016195265.1. GTDB lineage: Bacteria > Acidobacteriota > Vicinamibacteria > Vicinamibacterales > CAVVIG01 > SRVP-36. The sequence continues at coordinate 90,064 of JACPZW010000043.1, forward strand.
ACGTCTCATGTTTCCTCCAACCGAAGCTCGCATGACTTAGAGGTCGGGTGTGTCAGAAAGCGCGTCGCTCACGGCCTGTATGGTAACGCCAGCCATGACGGGCGGCGCGACGAAATAGTCCGCCAACGCGCCAACACAACCCGCCAACATCGACTGACAAACACGGCCCGGTGCGTCATACTGCGCACCGTGAAGGCCTGTTAGTTTGAAGCGCACGTGAGCATCATCGCCAAAGTGTTTGTCACGGATGAAGAAGGCGCGCCCGAGCCGCCGAAGTAGAGAGGAAGTACATATGTTCCAGCGGGATCAGACCTGGCGCCTCAATCGATCGGTTGCCGCAGGAGTCACCGCGCTGGCGCTCGCTGCTGTCGCGGTCGTAACCGTGACGACACTGCGGCCAGCAGCCCAGACCGCCGCGCCGTTTCCTGCGCCGCCAACGAGCTCGTCGGCCGGCTCGCTCGCCTACTCGTGCGGTGTGCCTCCAAACCCGGCTCCCGCCGGCCGTGGCGCGCCGCCGGTCTTTCCGGCGGGTCAATACCCAGTGCAGTTGCCGGCCGTGTCGATGCTCGGCGCGCGAAACGATCTGCCCAATCCCTACAAGGACGGCGCGGACTGGGGCCAGCTTCCCCCCGATCGGAAATGGGGTTCGACGGCGAGCGTCACAACGGGGCCGGACGGTACGATCTGGGTCGTCGATCGTTGCGGAAACTCCGGCGCGGGCGGCACCACGTGCAGTGGTGAGGGCGCCTCGATTGCCCCGATCTTCCAGCTCGATTCGTCAGGCAAGGTTCTGAAGTCCCTCGGCGCGGGCCTTTTCGTCAGCCCGCACAAGCTCACGGTCGACAAGGATGGCAACCTCTGGCTGGCGGACAACGGCGCCCACCAGGTGCTCAAGCTGGACCAGAACGGCAAGGTGCTGATGACGCTCGGCAAGAAGGGCGTCGCCGGCGCGGGCAGCGACGAGTTCGACGCGCCGACGGAAGTCGCGTCCGCCGACAACGGCAACATCTTCGTCGCCGACGGTCATACGGGCGGCGGCACGGCGACCGGCAACGCGCGGGTCGTCAAGTTCGACAAGACCGGGAAGTTCCTGAAGACCTGGGGCAGGAAAGGCATGGGCCCGGGCGAGTTCGATGTGCCGCACACGATCGTGCTCGATTCGCGCGGGCGCGTGTTCGTGGGCGACCGGCAGAATAACCGCGTGCAGGTGTTCGATCCCGACGGCAAGTTCATCGCCGTCTGGTATCAGTTCGGCCGGCCGAGCGGAATGTTCATCGACAAGAAGACCGACACGCTGTACGTCGCCGACTCCGAATCGCGCGACGGCCGCACGAACACGGGCCGGTTCGCGCTCGCGCAGACCGGGTACGGCTACAACCTCGGCACGCGCCGCGGCATTCGCATCGGCAGCGCGCGCACCGGCGCCGTGCAGTCCTTCGTGCCGGATCCGTGTCCGTATCCCTACCCTGCCGCGTCGAGCCTCGCCGAGGGCGTCACGGTCGATGCGCAGGGGAACATGTACGGCGCGGACTTCCTGATGAACGTCAGAAAGTTCGTCAAGAAGTGAGGTCCGGTTCGTCAAGAAGTAGAAGTAGGCCGGGTCCTTTTGGACCCGGCACGCTGCAACTTCGCGGTCCGGGAAGTTGTCAGTTGCGAGTGGAGTTCGGTCCGCGCCGTTCCGGCGGCGTGATGTCGAACATGAAGCGGAGGGCTGGAATCTTGTTGCCCGGATGATCGTCGGCGTAAGTGAGCTGCGGCAGCCGATACAGCTGTTGAGGCTCTGTCGGAGGGCCCTGATAGATTCCTGGATACAGATCGATCAGGTGCGCGCCAGATTCGCCGGTGGCGGTGAAGTTGATCACGACATCGCCGTGACTGTTCAATCCGCAGGCGTAGCCCATGTAGGCATTGTCGTACGTCGCCACGTAGATGTTGTCGTACTCGGTCCAGCCGACGCCCTTCAGGTGAGATGTCACCAGTTCAGCACCCACGTGCTTTCCATCGTGCGCCATCCGAGCCCGGTGACCTTCAACTCGATCGGCGTACCGACAGGACCTGAGGCGGGCGTCAACGCAAACGTCTGCGTGACGTTGATGGCGCTCTGCGCGACCGGTGCGCCGTCGACGAGCGCGATCACTTCGTGGACGCCGCCGTAGTCCTCGGGCACGACGAAGCACGCGTCCAGCCGGCCGCTCGCGGCGGCGGGAAACTGTCCGAGCGGCGGCGTCGTCTCCGAGTATTTCTTGCCGCGGAAGTGGTAGTAGTCTTCGACGACCCAGCCGCCGTCCACCGTGCCCCACGTGAGCGCGACTGTTTTTCCGGCGGGCAGACCGCTGGCGGTCGCATGCACCGCTGCGCCTGCAACGGCCGGCTTGTTATAAGCCAGACGAGCGTCGCGAGTTGTTTGTTGGTGGCCGATGGCCCTGGCGAGGCTGTCGCAGCTGGCGGAGTGACTGGCGATCGTGAGCACGCGGTCAACGCAGCGGAGAACGCCGACGCGAGACACAGGCAGGAATGTGCGGCCTGTACGGAACGTCGCGTGCGTTTCATGAACCGCACGGCGGGTTCGCCGCCTATGGAACGATCGTGATCTGGGAGGCCTGCACTTCGAAGGGCTTGAACTCGCCCGTGCGTCCCTGCGGATCCTTCGCCGTCACCGAATACCGCACGATGCCCATCGGCGCGTCAATGAGGTAGTCCCTTACGCGTCTAAAGCGCAACGGGCGGGTTGTCAGATCTGATCTGTGGTGTCCTGAGGTCTTCTTCGCGCTTGCGCAACTTCTCAAAGAAGGCTTCCCCGTCAATCGGCTTCACGCGGCCGCTCTTCAGATCGTCGTAGCGTGTGTCGAGCGTTTCCCGCAGCGACGTCAGTTCCTCAAGGTAACCGGCAAGGGCATCTTGAACGAGTTCATCGGGCGCGCGCCAGGTCGTGGCGGCGAGGTCGTTCAGTTTCTTGGCCAATTCGGGCGTGACGTGTACGTCCATCAATGCCTCCGAAACCACGACGATCACGGGTTAGGGCGCCGGCGCAGTTCGTCCAAGATCGCCGACGCGGGCCTGAGACGACCGGCCTCAGCCGACTTCCAGGACGCCAACAGCGCTTCATGCAGGGCGCGGCGTTCCTCGTCGGTGAGGTCATCGCCTTCGTCGTCAGCGACCAGCCCCTTCTCGACGCGCGCTCGGAGACCGCTCATGTGTTTACTGTACGGGTTTCCGAACTGCCCGGCAAGCCTTCACACTGCTGACTCTCGTTGACGTTGGGAGTGGGACGCGCGAGGATAGGGCGCACCAAGACTGACAATTTGCGCCGGAGGAGGGACCGATGACTGCAGGCACGAAGTATCGAGTGCGGGCAGCGCTGCTGGCGTTCGCATTGGCCGGCGCGATTTCCTCGATCGTCCAGACGCAGAGCAGGCCCGCCGCACCGGTCGCGATCGACCCCGACGACATCGGCGGCGTCGTCACCAGCGGGAACGGTCCCGAGGCCGGCGTGTGGGTGATCGCCGAGACTTCCGATCTGCCGACGAAGTTCGCCAGGATCGTGGTCACAGACGATCAGGGGCGCTACGTCCTGCCGGATCTCCCACGAGCGAACTACCAGGTCTTCGTCCGCGGGTACGGGCTCGTGGATTCGGCACGAGTCCCTGCGAAAGTTGGGCAGCGTCTTGATCTCAAAGCCATCGTCGCACCGGACGGACGCGCCGCCGCGCAAGTCTATCCAGCAAATTACTGGCTGAGCCTCATGGAGATTCCGAAGGGAGAGGTGTCCGACAAGGACGTGCTCCTGGAAACCAAGGCGTGCTACTCGTGCCATCAAGTCGGCGATCTTGTGACGCGCGAGATTTCGAAGAACCTCGGCTCGTACACGTCCAGCCTTGACGCCTGGGATCATCACGTGACGGTGGGACCGAATGGGCCCGGCATGACCGCCAACTTCAAACGGATGGGCGCGCAGCGGAAGGCGTACGCCGACTGGACCGATCGCATCGCCGCGGGCGCGTATCCCCAGGCGCCGCCGCGTCCGGCCGGCGTCGAGCGCAATCTCGTGATCTCGATGTGGGACTGGGCGCTGCCGACCAGCAGACGGACTGATGTGGCCGCCACCGACGAGCGCACGCCGACGATGAACGCGAACGGGCTGATCTACGGATCGATCCAGAGCTCGGACATCATCGCCGTGCTCGACCCGCGCGAGAACAAGGCGACCGAGATCAAGCTGCCGTCCAACGCTCCCCGAATCGACACGGACACGCCGGCGTCTCCGTATTGGGGCGACGAGAAGATCTGGCAACGGTCAGCCGATCCTCGGAGCGTCGTGATGGACAGCCGCGGACGTGTCTTCGTGACGGCCCGGATTCGCGCGCCGCAGGATCAGCCCGCGTTTTGTAAAGACGGTTCGAACAAGTTCTCCAAGTACTTCCCGCTCGCGGGCCCGAGCGCCAGGCAGGTCGAGCTGTACGACCAGAAGACGAAACAGATCACGATGATCGACACGTGTTTCGCCGCGGACCACAACCACTTCGACGACAAGGACGCGATCATTTTCGGTCAGAACAACGTCGTCGGCTGGCTCGACACGACGACGTTCGACAAGACCCACGACGCCGCCGCGTCGCAGGGATGGTGTCCGGCGGTACTCGACACCAACGGCGACGGGAAGATCACCGAGTGGACCGAACCGAATCAACCGATCGATCCGAAGAAGGATCACCGGATCAATTTCGGATGCTACGGGGTGGCCATCAATCCGATCGATGGCAGCCTGTGGTGCTCGGGCATCGGCGTGAGGGACAAGACGCTCATGCGCCTCGAGCGAGGACCCAATCCGCCGCAAACGTGCAAGGCGGAAGTCTACGTACCGCCGCCTGACAAGATGCCGTTGCCCGGCTCGGGCGGCGTCGCCATCGGCACGGATGGTCTCGTGTGGCAGAACTGGCGCGGCGCGCACGAGATGTTGAGCTTCGACCGGCGCAAGTGCAAGGTGCTGAACGGACCCGACGCCACCGGGCAGCAGTGCCCGGAAGGGTGGACCGTGTACACGAAGCCGGGCCCCAGGTTCCAGGGGGCCGCCGACTATGCGAGCACGGACATGCTGTACATGACCGAGATCGATCGGGACAACACGCTCGGTCTCGGGAAGGACGTCGTGCTATCCGGCGACGTCAACGCCGACTCGTTCTTCGTCGTGATGCCGCAGGGCGGTCAGATGACGACATTAACGCTGCGCGTGCCGTACCCGCTGGGCTTCGCCGCTCGGGCGGGATCGGGCCGGATCGACGATCCGAACGCCGGCTGGAAAGGTCGCGGGTTCTGGTCGAGCTATTCGATGTACACGCCGTGGCACCAGGAAGGCGGCAAGGGGACACGGCCGAAAGTTGTGAAGTTCCAGATCCGGCCGAATCCGCTCGCGAAATAGAGCAATATACCTGCTACGATGCTCAGGAAGAAGGTGACCTCGACGTGACCACCGGCAAATCCAGGCTCGGCGGCGACCCGTACCGTGGGCAGGATCCGCGCCTGCTCGCCGCCTATACGACGTCCGAAGCCGCCCGATACCTGCGCATTCCGGAGCGCACCTTGTTCGACTGGGCCTTCGGCTACGCCTACCGGGTGAAGCGCGAGCGCCGACAGATGTCGGCGCTGATCAGAGTCGCGAACGAGGATCGGCACCTTCTTTCGTTCACCAACCTGGCGGAGTTGCACGTTCTCGACGCCTTGCGACGCGTGCACCAGGTCCGCATGAAGAAGATTCGGCAGACCGTGCTGTACCTGACGCGAGAGTTCAAGACGGATCATCCTCTGGTCCACCAGGACATGTGGACCGACGGCGCCAGCGTCTTCATCGACCATTACGGCGATCTCGTGAACGCTTCGCAGGAGGGTCAGCTCGCCATGCGCCAAGTCGTGGAGGCGCATCTGCGGCGAATCGAGCGCGACGTCACAGGAATTGTCCGGCTGTTTCCTCTCACGCGGAAACGTCCGGCCGTTGAATACGTCGCGGACGAGCCACGAATCATTGCCATCGACCCGCGAGTCGCGTTCGGTCGACCGGTGATCGCAGGCTCTCGCATTCCTACCGCGGAGATCGCGGAGCGCTTCAAGGCAGGCGAATCGCTCAAGGACCTCTCGGCGGACTTCAGGCGATCGATTGAGGAAATCGAAGAAGCGGTCCGCGTCGAGCTCGAGCTCGAAGCCGCCTGACCAACCGCTCACGTTCTTTGTCGATGAGTAGACGCTCGCCGACGTCTTCGGTAAAGGAATGAAGGACGTCGACTGGTTGACCGCGCTGCAGGGCCAAGACTGGATCGTCCTCACGAAAGACAAGAACATCAGGCGCCGGCCGTTGGAGGCGCAAGCGCTCATCGCGGCAAATCTGCGCGTGTTCGTCGTCACAGCGACTGACTTGACCGGGGATGAAACCGGTCAGGTGATCGTGAGGGCTCTTCCCAGGATCCGGCGATTCTGCAAGAAGCATAGAGCGCCGTTCATCGGCGGCATTACGCGCAACTCAGAGGTCACGTCGCTGAAGATTCACGACTAACGTACGATCCGGCCGGCGGCGCGGACTCGTTCTTCGTCGTGATGCCGCAGGGCGGTCAGATGACGACGATGACGCTGCGCGTGCCGTACCCGCTGGGACTCGCCGCTCGGCCGAAGGAGTGGTTTCTAGGGCGCCTGATCCCATGGTCTTGTGTTGTTCGTTCAGTCGTACACTCGATGTGCTAAATTCTTGACCACCAGTACCCCATTGAAAACGGCTGCGCGCCCGCTGAAGGAAGAGATCTATCCCGTTACCGTCGATCTGCCGGCGCGAGAACTCCTGCGCCCGCCTTTGAAGTGGGCCGGCGGAAAACGCTGGCAGCTCCCGCACCTCGAGCCGCGCTGGAAGAACCACGAGAATCGCCGTCTCGTCGAACCATTCTGTGGAGGGCTAGCGGTCACGACGGGGCTCTTGCCGCGGAGGGCACTCCTCAACGACATCAATCCGCACGTCATCCATTTCTACAATTGGCTGAAGCGCGGCCTCACCATCTCGTTCGAGATGGCGAACAACGAGGCGAAGTACTACAAGGCCCGCGTTCGATTCAACGAGCTGCTGCAGAACGGCAAAGCGAGCACGGCGGAAGCTGCAGGGCTCTTCTACTACCTCAATCGAACCGGCTACAACGGCCTCTGCCGATTCAACAGCAAGGGCGGCTTCAACGTTCCGTTCGGCAGCTACGCGAACATCAACTACAAGATCGACTTTTCGGAATTCAAAGCGGCCTTCGCGAACTGGACGTTCACGAGCACCGACTTCGAGAAGATCCCGATCGAGGATAACGATTTCATCTACGCCGACCCGCCCTACGACGTCGAGTTCACGCAGTACTCCAAGGGCGGTTTCGATTGGGACGAGCAGGAACGCGCGGCCGAGTGGCTTTCAAAACACAAAGGGCCGGTCATTCTCTCGAACCAAGCGACAGCACGGATCGTGAATCTGTACCGCTCGCTCAAGTTCACTCTCAAGTTCCTCAATGCTCCGCGCCGGATCAGTTGCACAGGCGATCGAACGCCGGCGCCGGAAGTCCTCGCCATTCGAAACCTGAAGTAAATGACTCCGCGCAACACGCGCACGGGCGGCGTGTTGGAGCAGATGGTTCTCCCGGCCCTCGATCAGGGCGGCTACAAGTACAAAGTTCAGGTCAACATCGGTCAGCGGCTCGGATGCGGGCAGCACTTCGTCGACGTTATCGCCGAGAAAGACGGGCGTGTCGTTTTGGTCTCGATGAAGTGGCAGCAGGTCTCCGGGACGGCCGAGCAAAAAGTCCCGTTCGAGATCATCTGCCTCCTTGAGGCTCTGGAAAATGCACAGTTCGGCAAAGCGTACTTGGTCCTCGGCGGGGAGGGCTGGACCCTGCGAAATTTCTACGTCGGCGACGGGCTCAAGAAGTACATTGGGTACGCGGACAGAGTGGAAATCCTCACTCTTGAATCGTTCGTAGGAAGGGCCAATGACGGGAAGCTGTAATGGCCGACGACACGACGCAACGCGCTGCATTTCAGTTCCTGCGGCAGCATCTACAGAGCCAAGAACCCTTCACGATTGAAGAGTTCATCACCGCTACCGGGTGGGACAAGCCCGGCACCCTCAACACCTACCTGCGCAAGCAATACAAAGGGCTGATCGAAAAGGTCGATGACACGCATCTTCGGGTTCAAAGTCAGAAATTAGGGGAACAATATACTTGCGACATCAGCCGCCGAGGGCCATAATGAGCCCCGGTAAGGCTGAGTCTGTCACCTTCCCCGCCAAGGACCAAGCGGTCTGGCCGTGGCAGGCCGAGCCTTACCGGCTCTGGAGCCTGCTGGAAATGCTTCAATTTTCTGCCAATGGATTCTTTTGGTGCGGACGCGCTCTAAGAAGCGTTAGGGCCGACTGCTTGGCCGCAGCAGCGGTGTGTGTCGATGGCGAGCCTGGATTTGCGGTGTATCAGTTCATTGATGGCAAGGCTAGAGACAAGGCGCTTTCCTCGCTGGAGGCAGTAGAAACACATTGCCGACACGTCGGGATGACAATCACTGCCGACATGGCGAAGGACTTGATCGATACGTTGAGAGGAGGGGCCAAACAGAGTTTTGATTGGCTGATTAACCAGACTGACACCATTGAGCGTTTAGCTGAGAAGGAACTGAAGGGAAAGTTGTTTCTGTACATCCCGCCAGAAAGGGCGAAATTTTGGCCGACGCGGACCGATCCGCACCCGTTTGGAAATGTAGTCGCGGAGAAGTTCCCATCGGTAGCCTATGACGTTGAAAACAGCGCATTGTGTTTGGCGACGATGCGGTCAACGGCCGCTGTCTTTCACCTGATGCGCGTCGTGGAAATCGGCCTGTCCATTCTCGGGCGAGTGTTCGACGTGTCACTAACACGAACGAACTGGGCGCCTGCAATTAGCGAGATCGAACGCAAGATCAGGGAGATGCACACCGATCCCGCATGGAAACACCTCCCGGACTGCAAAGACCAGCAGGAGTTCTACGCGCACGCCGCAACCCACTTCGCCATCATCAAGGACGCGTGGCGCAATCACACAATGCACGCCCGAGGAAAGTACACAGAGGACGAAGCGGAGCGGATTTTTGAGAGCGTGAAAGCATTTATGCAAAAGCTCGCAGAGAAGCTGGCGGAATGACGTTGCGGCTAACGCTTCGCAGCCCGTTGCTTAGCCCGCTGTTTCTGCCATTTCCGATCTTCGCGCTCGACTTCTTCTTTAGGAACGGCGATGACGCGCTTCGTGAGATTCGACAATCGCTCCATCGGCGTCTTGCCAGCGATCGTAACTTTCATGGACGCACCTTTTGTGCTTTCTGAACGTTCTCTGCGGCCAGGAGTAGAGCGATTGCCAGACGTCTCGCGTTCTCTGGTGCCATGTTTAGGGCGCGTGAGTTTTTTGAACTATAGCGCGGACCCATCCGAAGTCCGACGCTCGGAGTCAGTCCGAAAACATCTGCCGGGTTCTCGAACACGAACACGGCATTCGAGGAATCCTCCACTACTGGCTTCGGTTGCTGTGAGCGAGGTGATTTACGAAACATTTTGCCTCCCTGCCGCGCGAGCGAATCGCTGTCTTGCCTCCTTCTTGAGGCGGGTGATGTTTTCGATGAGGCGATCAGCGTGTGCGTCGAATTGGTCTGGTCCGTACTCCATTGGCGTAAGGCAGTGGACCGGTTCCTTGAAGCCGTTAACCACACCGGTCGTGAAGGTCTGGACGTAAATGCGCGCCAAGGGCGGCCGAGCGAGTGGGTCATCCGCTTCTGGTTCGAAGATCAACCCGAGGGCTTGGTATTGGGACATCGCTTTGCCTTTCTTCCACGTTTCAATTCCGGGGAGGTGAGCTTGATCCGATTTCGTGGACACTTTCCGAAGGGCGGATACGATGTCCAGAATGGGATCACGCAAAACGGGACGGCGAGCGCGGCGGCAGTTCACGGAGGAGTTCAGGGCCGGGGCGGTCCGGCTGGTGCTGGAC
>JACPZW010000044.1 GCA_016195265.1 Acidobacteriota bacterium
AAGCAGGCGTACGATCGCGCCGACGAGCTGCACAAACGGCAGCTCGTCCCGAAGCAGACGCTCGACGATGCCGACGCCATGCTGCGGTCGAAGCAGGCGAGCTATGACTCGGCGCTCCAGAACGCCAAGAACCTCCGGGCGACGATCGACGCGTCGGACGCGGCGATGAAGCTCGCGGCGCGCCAGCTGCGCGACACGTCGATCCGCGCGCCGTTCGACGGCATCGTGCAGAAGCGGCTGGTCAACCTCGGCGAGTACGTCAAGGTGCAGACGCCGGTGATGGCCGTCGTGCGCGTCGACCCGCTGAAGGTGACGGCGGAGATTCCCGAGAAAATGGCGCCGTGGATCCAGAGCGGCGAGCCGGTCGAGCTGCACGTCGACGCGTATCCCGATCGCGCCTTCACCGGCAAGGTCTCGCGCATCAGCCCGTCGGTGAACACGGCGACGCGCGCGTTCGCGTTCGAGGCGCTGGTGCCCAACGCCGAGGCCGTGCTCAAGCCGGGCACGTTCGCCCGCGTGCGCATCGTGAGCAGCAAGGTCGATCAGGTCCTGACCGCCTCGTATGCGGCGCTGCAGTACCGCTACGGCGTGAACCGCGTGTTCGTGATCACCGGCGATCACCTGACTGCGAAGGAGCTCAAGGTCGGCGAGCGGCTCGGCGAGCGCATCGAGATCACCAGCGGCGTGAAGGCGGGTGACGTGGTGGCGCTGACCGACGTCGACAAGCTCGCCGACGGCCAGCGTGTGAGGGTGCCGAAGAACGCCGACGCGAAAACCGAGAACCGAGAACCCTGAACCTTGAACCCGGAACCCTGAACCCGGATCCATATGCTTTCAGAACTGTGCGTTCGTCGTCCCGTCTTCGCCACGATGCTCGTCATGTCGCTCGTGGTGCTCGGCATCTTTTCGTTCCGCAACCTGGGCGTCGACCTCTTCCCGAAGGCCGATCCGGCCACGGTGAGCGTGAAGCTGTCGCTGCCGGGCGCGAGCCCTGACGAGATCTCCTCCTCGGTGATCGAACCGATGGAGGAAGCGATCAGCGGCGTGTCGGGCATCGACGAGATCCAGGCCCGCATCAACGAGGGCAGCGGCAGCATCACGGTGCGCTTCGTGCTCGAGCGCGACCTCAACGACGCCGCCAACGACGTCCGTGAAAAAGTGGCCGGCGCGATCAAGAACGTCCCGCCCTCGCTGCTGCCGCCGGTCATCACCAAAGTCGATCCGGACGCCGATCCGGTGATGTCGATCATCGTGTCGTCGGATTCGATGAGCCTGCGCACGCTCACCGAGCTGACCGACAAGCAGGTCTCGCGGGCGATCCAGACGGTCAACGGCGTCGGCCAGGTCTCGCTCTCGGGCGGCCGCGCCCGCGAGGTCCACATCGTCGTGGACATCGAGAAGCTCAACTCGTACGGGTTGTCGTTGACCCAGGTGCGCGACGCCGTGGTGGCCGAGAACGTCGAGATCCCGGGCGGCACCGTCGAGCAGGGGAAGAGCCAGCTGCTGCTGCGGACGCTGGGCCGCATCGACGCCACCGGGGACTTCAACAACGTCGTCGTCGCGACGAAGAACGGGACGCCGATTCGCGTGGCGGACATCGGTTACGCGGAGGACGGCTTCGAGCGGCCCACCTCGGCGGTGTGGCTGGGCGACACGCCGGCCGTCATGCTCGACATCCGGCGCGCGATGGGCGAGAACACCGTCTCGGTCATCGAGGGCGTCCGGGCCAAGCTGGTGTCGATTCAGCGCTCGCTGCCGAAGGCCGTGACGCTGACCGTCATCCGCGACGACTCGAAGTTCATCTACGCGTCGGTCGCCTCGCTCGAGGAGCATCTGGTCTTCGGGAGCCTCTTCGCGGCGATCGTCGTGATGTTCTTCATCCGGAACATCCGCGCGGTGGCGATCGCGGCGCTCGCGATTCCCGCGTCGATCATCTCGTCGTTCACGCTGATGAACATGATGGGGTTCACGCTGAACAACATGACGCTGCTTGGCATCACGCTCGCCGTCGGCATCGTCATCGACGATGCGATCGTCGTGCTGGAAAACATCTTCCGCTATATCGAGGAGAAGGACTGCTCGCCGTTCGAGGCGGCCATCCAGGGCACGCGCGAAGTGACGCTGGCCGTCATGGCGACCACGCTGTCGCTCGTCGTCATCTTCCTGCCGATCGCGTTCATGAACGGGTACGCGAAGCGATTCATCAACCCGTTCGGGTGGACCATGGCGTTCTCGGTCCTTGTGTCGATGCTCGTCAGTTTCACGCTGACGCCCATGCTCAGCTCGCGCTTTCTGAAGCTGTCGGACGCGATGGCCGACCACAAGACGAAGGAACACGGGTTCTTCCACTGGCTCGACGTGTGGTACGCGCGGCAGGTCGCGTGGTCGCTCAAGCACCCCGCGGTCATCATCGGCGCCTCCGTCGTGACGTTCCTGCTCGTGTTTCCGCTGAACCGCATGGTGGGACGCGAGTTCGTGCCCAGCGAAGACATGGGCGAGTGGACCATCCACATGGACACGCCTGAAGGCACCTCGCTCGAAGGCACCAGCGAGGTGGCGTTCCAGCTCTACAAGGAACTGAGCGGGATCGAGGGCGTCGCGCAGATCGAGCCGTCGATCGGCGTGGGCAGTACGTCGGGCGGCGGCACGCACATCCATTTCCTCTGTCAGGCCCTGCCGATCGGCGAACGCAAGAACACGCAGCCGCAGATCATCACCGAGATGCGCAAGCGTCTCGCGGCGCATCCGAGCTACCGGCCGAGCATCACCTCGCGCAACGCGCTCGGCAGCGGCGAGGGCGCCGGCGGGTACGCCATCTCGGCGAACATCCTCGGCCCCGACCTGAACCAGATCGCCGATTACTCGATGAAGGCGCTCGCGGCCGCCCAGAAGACGCCGAGTCTCGCCGAGATCAAGATCATGCTCAACATCTCGAACCCCGAGATTCACGTGGCCGTCGACCGGCGCCGCGCCGCCGACCTCGGCGTTCGCATGGCGACGATCGGCAACACGCTGCGGCTGGCCGTCTCGGGCGACGATCAGATCTCGTTCTTCAAGGAGGGCCAGGAGCAGTACCCGGTGAAAGTGCGGGTGCTCGAGAACCAGCGGCGCGACGTCGCGGAGATCGGCCGACTGACGGTGCCGTCGGCGACCGGGCCCGTGCGGATCGACAACATCGCGCGCATCGAGCGCGGCCTGGGGCCCAGCGCGCTGCAGCGATCGAACCGGCAATTCACGGTCAACATGACGGCGGACGTGGCGCCCGGCCACGCGCTCGACGAGGCGTCGGCCGACGTGCGGAAGATGCTGGCGGGCCTCGGGATGCCGCCGACCATGTCGTTCCGGCTGCAGGGCCAGTCGAAGATTCTGGACGAGACGACGGCGAACCTGATTCTTGCGATCGGGCTCGCGATGATCTTCGTCTACATGGTGCTCGCGGCGCAGTTCGAGAGTTTCCTGCAGCCGATCGTCATCATGATCGTGCTGCCGATTGCCGCGCCGTTCGCGCTCCTCACGCTCTGGATTACCGGGCGGACGCTCAATCTCTGGAGCGCGCTCGGCATGCTCTTGCTGATGGGCATCGTCAAGAAGAACTCGATTCTGCAGGTGGACTACGCCAACATCCTGCGCGCCCGCGGCCTGAACGTGCACGACGCCATCGTCGAGGCGGCCCGCACCCGGCTCCGGCCCATTCTGATGACCACCAGCGCGATCATCGCGGGCTTGATCCCGACCTCGCTGGGCATCGGCATCGGCGGCACGGGCCGCGCGGCGATTGCCGTGACGGTCATCGGCGGCCAGTCGCTCTGCCTCTTCCTCACGCTGCTGCTCGTGCCCGTCGCGTACGTCAAGTTCGACGCGATCGAGCAGGCGGTCCTGAATCAGCGGTGGAGAGAGTGGATCAGCCGTATGAAAGGCGGCTCCTCACGCCGCCTGCGTCCCGCGTCGGCGGAGTAAGACTGAAGGCAGACGAAGAGGAAGTAGCCACAGAGATCACAGAGACACGGAGGGCGCGCCCGCAAATTCAGCGGGGCGGCCTGCGCAGCAGGCCGCGTTCAGGCATCTCAAACCCGCGGACGAACGAGGCATGAGCAATGGTGGCTCTCGCTCGTCCACGGGTTTGTGATGCCTGCGACGCCGCTTCGCGGCGCCCGCCGAATTCCGATGAGCGCGCTGTCTGAAGACTCAACGATCTCCGCGGTTAATCTTTTCTCCGTGCCCCTGTGACTCTGTGGCCCATACTCTCTTCTCTGTGTCTCCGAGTCTCCGTGGCTTATCCTTACTTCGTCGCAGTGTTCTTGATGGAGGCGTCTCAATGTCGATGATGAGAAAGCTGGCGCTGGTCGGCGTGCTTGTGGTTGCGTGGACGGGCCTCGGCTCAGGCCAATCAGCCTCCGACCGCGGCATCCTCGACCGGATCCGCGCGGAAGGCCTTCAGCACTCACAGGTGGAGAAAGTCTTCTCCATGCTGACGGTGGAGATCGGTCCGCGGCTCACCGCGTCGCCCGCGCACAAGCGCGCCGCGGAGTTCGTGCGTGCGGAGCTCGCGTCCTACGGCCTCGACAACCCGCGCCTCGATCCCTGGCAGTTCGGCCGCGGCTGGTCGCTCGAGAAGCTCACTCTCGAACTGGTCGAGCCGCGCTACATGCCGCTCGTCGGCTACGCGGACGGCTGGTCGGCGTCCACCTCCGGCGAGATCGTCGCGACGCCCGTCTTCATTGGCGGCAAGACGCCCGAGCAGGTGGACGCCATGCGCGCGCAGCTGAAGGGCGCCATCGTCATGACGCAGCCGATGATGGCGAACTTCGTGCGCAAGGATCGGCCCAACCCGACCGCAGACGACTATGCGCCGAACTCCGCCGCGTACGCGACCAGTGTCGGCCAGGCCGGCCGTGGCCGCGGCGCGGGCGCCGGCCCGACTCCGGCCCAGCGCATCGCGCAGACGCTGAAGAACGCCGGCGCCGGCGTCCTTCTGAAGCCGAGCATCGGCGAGCACGGCACCGTGTTCGTGACGGGCCGCGACGGCGGCCCGGGCGCCGTGCCGTCGATCACGCTGAGCGGCGAGCACTACAACATGATCGCCCGATCGCTCGAGCGGCCGGGCGTCCAGGTCAGGGTGCGCGTCAACGTGCAGGGCAGGTTCTACGACAACGACGGCGGGAATGCCTACAACGTCATCGCTGAATTGCCGGGCACCGATCCCGTTCTGAAGGACGAGGTCGTCATGATCGGCGGCCACCTCGACTCGTGGCACACGGGCGTCGGCGCGACCGACAACGCCGACGGATCGGCGACCGCGATCGAAGCGATGCGCATTCTGAAGGCAATCGGCGCGCGTCCGCGCCGGACGATCCGCGTCGCGCTGTGGGGCGGCGAAGAGCAGGGCCTGCTCGGATCGAAGGCATGGGTGCAGCAGCATCTCGCCGGGGACGCCAACGCCGCGGCGCGCGCGAAGTTCGACACCTATTTCAACATCGACAACGGCACCGGCAAGATCTACGGGTGGTATCTGCAGAACAACACGGAGGCGCTACCGATCTTCGATTCGTGGCTCGAGCCGCTCAAGAGCCTCGGCGCGAAGCGCAACACGATTGAGCCGGTCGGCTCCACCGATCACCTCAGCTTCATCGACGCAGGCGTGCAGGGCTTCAATCCGGTGCAGGACTACGTCAACTACGACATCCGCACGCACCACACGAACATGGACACCGAGGATCGCCTGGACATGAACGACATCAAGCAGGCGGCGATCGTCATGGCCACCTACGCGTACAACGCCGCGAATCTCGACCGGAAGATACCGTCCAAGAAGTAAGCGGGAGGGGCAGGTAGGAGCCGGGCACGCCGCGAAGCGCGCGCCGGATCGCGGGTGATGTCGCGGCCAGCGCCGCCGCGATCACGGCGATCCAGTTGAGCGTGCGCATGCCCGCATCGCGGCCGAGCGAGAAGAGGTACGCCGCCGCCGGCGGCACGCTCCCGGTCACGACGACGCCGGCCAGCACGGCTCACGCGGCGGCCCTAACGACTTGATCCGTGGTCATGGTTATGGTCATAATTATGACCATGATTATGGTCAACATCCACGAAGCCAAAGCCCGGCTGTCCGAGTGTCTCGACGCGGCGGCGAAGGGCGAGCGCGTGGTGATCTGCCGTCACAATCGCCCGGTCGCGGAACTGCGGCCCGTCGAGGCGCCGCGGACCGAGCCGCGTCCCATCGGACTCGGTAAGGGCACGATCAAGATCGGTCCCGCGTTCTTCGAGCCGTTGCCGGACGAAGTTCTCGACGCGTTCGAAAACGGGCCCATCTTTCCCCCCGTGCCCTCGTCCCGTGGGAGCGCCGCTCCCGGCAGTCGCCGACGTTCGACGCGCCGTCGTGCCGGGCGATGAAGTATCTGCTCGACACCTGCACCTTCATCTGGATCGTGGAAGGGTCCGGCCTGCCGCCTCACATCGCCGATGTCGTGCGCGCCCCCGAGAACGAGATCTTCCTGAGCGCAGCCTCGTGTTGGGAGATCGCGTTGAAGTACGCGCTCGGACGTCTTCCGCTCGCTGATCAGCCGGAGAGGGTGGTTCCTGCTGAGCGTCACGCACATGGGATCAAGGCCCTGGCGATCGATGAGGAGTCCGCGTTGCATCTCTGGCGCCTTCCGCGATTGCACCGCGATCCGTTCGATCGGATCCTGGTGGCCCAGGCCGTCGTTCACGGCTTGACCATTCTGACTCCCGATCCGGAAATCGCCCGCTATCCCGCGCGTACGATGTGGTAGTCGAGAGGGAGCCTGCGCCATGACGCTCATCGATCAGATAGCCCGCGCGCGCGTGTTCGACCTCGAGCAGCCGCGCTTTGCCGGCATGCCGCTGCACCCCGCGCACAAGCCCGGGTACTTCTACGCGCTCCATCGCCGGCACAAGGATTCGTACAGGCCGGACAAGTTCGGTCCGCGGACCGGATCGTCCGGCGTCCTGACGATGATGGAGCACAGCGGGACGCATATCGACGCGCTGTGTCATCAGGCATGCGACATGAAGCTGCACAAGAACGTCGCGGTCGAGGACGTCGAGCGCGCCGACGGCTTTCTAGAGTACGGTGCCGAGACGATGAAGCCGCTGATCGGACGCGGCGTGCTGCTCGACGTCGCCGGCTGGAACGGCGTCGATTCGCTGCCGCCGAACTATTCGATCAGCGCCGACGAACTGAAGGGCTGCGCAAAGGCGCACGGTGTCGACGTGCGCGCCGGCGACGTTCTCCTGGTGCGCACGGGATACGCGCGCTACTGGAATGACGAAACGACGTATCTGACGGCGGCGGGCGTGTCAAAGTCCGCGAACATCTGGGCGGCGGATAAGAAAGTCGTCGCGGTGGGCGCGGACAACGTGGCGTGGGATGCGATGGAGGATCGCGATCCCGAGACGAACATGGCGCTCTTCGGCCACGTGCACCTCCTCGTCACCAACGGCATTCACATCATCGAGAATCTGAATCTCGACGAGCTCGCCGTCGCCGGCCATCACGAATTCAGTTTTGTAGGCGTGCCGCTGAAATTCCGCGGCGCGACCGGATCGCCGATTCGACCGCTGGCCCTTGTGGAGTGAAACCAGTCGACTGAAGGAAATGCGCCACGAAGACACGAAAGCACGAAGAAGATTGGGTAGTACACATTTTCTCTTCTTCGTGCGCTTCGTGCGCTTCGTGACTTCGTGGCAACCGTCCGTACTTCAGTTCTTCAGTCCTTCAATTCATCGAGCAGGAGCCGGGGCCGCGCGGGTCGCCGCACGATCCGCACGGCGCGGCGGCGTGGTGGTCGTGCGACGGCGCTGACGGGAAGCCGCCGAACGACTTGGCGGGGCTGCTCGACTGCGCGGCGAAGACCGACAGCAGCTTCTGCAGATCCTCGCTCTTGCACGACGGGCACGCCGGCGTCTGGTCGCCGCGCGTCAAGTATTCGAACTTGTTGTGGCAACCGCGGCACTCGTATTCGTAGAGAGGCATAGCGATATTCTACGCTCGGCTGCCGCCTTCGCGCCTCCGGCGCTTCGGCGGGCCTCGCCGTAGCCTTGGCGGAGGCGGGAAAGCCTCGCGCCACGACCTCAATTTCGGTGTCTAATCCGGCATCGCCGTGCACCGCATCTCCATCCTTGTTGTAGTGACGATCGCCGCGGCGTGTGCCGCGCCGAAGCGGCCCGTGGTCGCCCCCGGGCCATCCCCGGTCGAACGCCTGGCCGCGGCTGACGCGCTGGTCCGTGCCGGCTGCCTCGACTGCCTTACCGCCGCGTACCGCGAGTACGACGCGCTTCGGCAGAGGCCCGCCGCCACCGATCGCGCGACCGCCGGCGCCATCCGCGCCGCCGCCCTCATCGGACTCCGCGAGCGCGAGCTCGGCATGGTGGACGATGGCTATCTGAAGATCGCGCGCGATCTCGCGGGCCAGCCAGGCGCGCCGCCACAGGCGACGACGCTGGCCAGGATGCTCGACGTCGTCGACGCGCTGCCGGGTGGACTGCTTAGCGCGGGCCGTCCGTGGATCACCGATGGGGACCTTGAACGCTCGCGCCAGCTGCGCCTCAATCGCGTCGCGTGGAAGGCGTTTCTCCGCGAATTGATCGACGTCGATGAGCTGGCGGCCTATACCTGGGTCTCCCTCATGTGCGGGGCGATTGAAGAGCGCGACATGACGACCGCCGAGATCTTCCTCGCGACGGCCACGTTTCGGGATGCGCCGCTTCTCGCCTTCAGACGGCTGACGTGCCGCGGCGTCCAGCCTGAGCGGCTGACCGAGCTGCGCGACCGCGATGCCCGGTTCGTCGAGGTGGCGGCGCTGCTCGGCGCGTTCCAGATCGGCCAGTCGAAGCTCGACGAAGCGGACACGTTGTTTCAAGAGGCGTACGACTGGCATCCCACGTGGCCGCGCGTGACGACCTCAATCGCCAACGTCGCGATGACGGGCGAGGAGTTCGATCGCGCGCTCGAGTTCTACGACCGGACGCTGACTTTGGAACGCACGCCCGACGCGCTCCTTGGCAAGGTCCGCGCGCAGACGTATCTGGGACGTCCGGAGGACGCGATCGCGACCACCGATCAGCTGCTGCAGCAGCAGTGGTATCTCGGCGACGCGCGCTATTGGCGGGCCCTGAACGAGACGCAGCTGAACCGGCTCGACGTCGCCTGGGACGACATCGAGCTGGCGGACCGGCTGCTCGTCAACGCCGACGTCCCGAAGCTGGCGGGCATCATTGCCTATCGTCGCGAGCAGCTCGACGTCGCACGCGCCAAGTTCGAGATCTCGCACGAGCGCAATCCCAACGAATGCGAGACGACGTTCTATCTTGGAATCGTCCACAGCGACCAGCGCACGTGGGAGCGGGCAGTCGCCGTCCTGGGCGACGCGGTGCGGTGCCTCGAGGGCGCCGAGCAGGGCTACCGGCTCGAGATCGACCGGATTCGCGCGTCCGACGATCCACCGGCACGCAAGGAGCGCCAGATCGCGCGGCGCGAGAAGGCGATCGCCAACGGCCGCCGGATGATCGCGACGTCGTGGTTCAACACGGCCGTGGCGTATTTGAACCTTTCGCAAAAAGACGCCGCGCGGCAGTTCGCAGAAAAAGTCGTGGACGACGAACAATTCGGCGACCGCGCCCGCGAGATCCTCAGCCGACTGAAGTAGGCCGGGTCCTTTCGGATCCGGCAGTCTCTCACCTCGACGTAGGCCGGGTCCTTTCGGACCTAGCAGTCTTTCGCCTCCACGTAGGCCGGGTCCTTTCGGACCCGGCTGGCCGGCGGGTCCAAAAGGCCCCGCCCTACTCGTCTGAGGTACTGTCGCGTTACACTGGGAGGATGTCTTCAGTCGCAAATCCGCTCCGGCGCAACGTTGCCATCATCGCTCACGTCGATCACGGCAAGACCACGCTGGTCGACGCCCTGCTGCACCAGAGCGGCACGTTCCGGGCCAACGAGCGCGTCGCCGAGCGCGCCATGGACTCCAACGAGCTCGAGCGCGAGCGCGGGATCACGATTCTCGCCAAGAACACGGCCGTCCACTACAAGGACCTCCTGATCAACATCGTCGACACGCCGGGCCACGCCGATTTCGGCGGCGAGGTCGAGCGGACGCTCTCGATGGTCGATGGGGTGATGCTGCTCGTGGACGCGTCCGAAGGGCCGCTGCCGCAGACGCGGTTCGTCCTCCGCAAGGCGCTCGAGCGCCGGCTGACGCCGATCGTCGTCATCAACAAGATCGACCGGCCCGACGCGCGCGCGGGCGAAGTGCTGAACGAGATCTACGATCTCTTCATCGACCTCGACGCGAACGAGGATCAGCTCGACTTTCCCGTGCTCTACACCAACGCGCGGATCGGCACGGCGACCCTGGACGCCGACGGGACGGGCACCGACCTGCGTCCGTTGTTCGACGCCGTCGTCGAGCACGTCCCGCCGCCGCGGGGCAATCCGGATGCGCCGCTCCAATTGCTGGTGGCCAATCTCGACTCCAGCGACTATCTCGGGCGCATTGCGATCGGCCGCATCTTCAACGGCCGCGTCAAGATCGGCGACGCTGTCGCGGTCGTCAAGCTCGACACGGCCGTGCAGCACACGAAGGTAACGAAGCTCTACGCCTTCGACGGCCTGAAGCGCGTGGACATTCAGGACGCCGCGGCGGGCGACATCGTGTGCCTGGCCGGCATCGAAGACATCACGATCGGCGAGACGATCACGGACATGGAGCATCAGATCGCGATTCCGCCGATCGCGATCGACGAGCCGACCGTGTCCATGATCTTCGGCGTCAACACGTCGCCGATGGCGGGCCGCGAAGGGCAGTACGTCACGTCGCGCCAGCTGAAAGACCGGCTCGATCGCGAGCTGCTGGGCAACGTATCGATTCGCGTTGAGCCCACGGATACGCCGGAACAGATGAAGGTGGTCGGCCGCGGCGAGCTGCAGCTGTCCATTCTCATCGAGATGATGCGGCGCGAAGGCTTCGAGCTTCAGGTCTCGCGCCCGGACATCGTCACGAAAGAGATCAAGGGGCACATCGTCGAGCCGGTCGAGGAGCTCGTGATCGACGTGCCCGAAGTGTACCAGGGCATCGTCATCGCGCAGGTCGGCGAGCGCAAGGGCGTGATGACCAAGATGGTGAACAACGGCAGCGGGCGGGTGCGGCTGGAGTTCCGGATTCCGGCGCGCGGGATGATCGGGTTCCGTTCGACGTTCATGACCGACACCAAGGGCACCGGCATCATGAACCACATCTTCTCGAGCTGGGAACCGTGGCACGGCGCGATTCCCGCACGCTCGAACGGCGCGCTCGTCGCCGATCGCTCGGGCCCCGCGACGTCCTACGCAATCTTCAACCTGCAGGAGCGCGGTGAGATCTTCATCGATCCGATGACGCAGGTCTACGAAGGCATGATCATCGGCGAGAATGCGCGGCCTAGCGACATGGACGTCAACGTCACGAAGGAAAAGAAACAGACGAACATGCGTGCCTCGTCCGCCGACGAGGCGATCCGCCTCATCCCGCCGCGCAAGCTCGGCCTCGAGCAGGCGATCGAGTTCATCAACGACGACGAGCTCGTCGAGGTGACGCCGACCGCCATCCGGCTGCGGAAGCGGATCCTCGCGGCGAATCAACGGCCCAAGCCTGATAGGGACTGATGGCTAATGGCTAATGGCCGCCATCGCCCATAACCATCAGCCATAACCATCAGCCATCAGCCATATAATCCCGGTCATTGTCTCTTCTCTCCGGCACACGACTCGGCCCGTACGAGATCCTCGCTCCGCTCGGGGCAGGCGGCATGGGCGAGGTCTACAAGGCCCGCGACACCCGCCTCGATCGCATCGTCGCGATCAAGGTACTCGCGCCTGAGCTCGCCGCCGATCCGGAATTCCGCCAGCGCTTCGATCGCGAGGCGCGCGCGATCTCTCAGCTGACGCATCCCAACATCTGCACGCTCCACGACGTCGGTGAGGCAGTCGTCGGTCGTCAGTCGTCAGTCGTCAGTCGCCAGTCAGCCACCAGCCACCAGCCACCAGACACAAGCGGGGTCACGGTCCAATTCCTCGTCATGGAGCTGCTCGACGGCGTGACGCTCGCGGATCGACTGGGCCGTGTAGGGCGGGTCATTTCTGACCCGCCGCCGAGGCGGGCTTTGAGTGATGTAGGGCGGGTCCTTCCGCCTTCGCTCGGAGCTTCGGCGGACCGCCGTAGCCTTGGCGGAGGCGGTTCGGACCCGCCAGCCAGCGCCGGGTCCAAAGGCCCCGGCCTACAAGTCAGCGAGGCGCTGACGATCGCGATCCAGATCGGCGAGGCGCTCGCCGCCGCGCATCGCGCGGGCCTCGTGCACCGCGATCTGAAGCCCGGCAACGTCATGCTGACGAAGACTGGAGCCAAGCTGCTGGACTTTGGCCTGGCCAAGGCGAGCAGCGTCGGGCCGACCAAGGTCGGCCCCTACGTAGGGGCGGAGCTTGCTCCGCCCATGACGGCGATGCCGACGACGCCCGCGGCGATGACGGCGCAGGGCGCGATCGTCGGGACGTTCCAGTACATGGCGCCCGAACAGATCGAAGGGCACGACGCGGACGCGCGGTCGGACATCTTCGCGTTCGGCTGCGTGCTCTACGAAATGCTCGCGGGCCGGAAAGCGTTCGAAGGAAAGTCCCACGCGAGCCTGATCGGCGCGATCATGCACGCGGAGCCGCCGTCGCTGACGTTGTTGACGACGCCATCGCCGCTGGCGACGGCGTCCCTCGACCGTGTTGTGCGCAAGTGTCTTGCCAAGGATCCTGACGCGCGCTGGCAGTCCGCGCGCGATCTGGTCGACGAGCTGAAATGGATCGCCGAAGACGGCGCGAGCGCGACCGTTTCGGCCGCGCCAGTCGTCGCGGCGTCTGTGAAAGCGGCCCGGCCGTGGCTCGGGTGGGCGATCGCGGGTGTCGCGACGCTCGCCGCGGCCGCCCTCGGCGCGATCGCCCTGACGCGATCCCCCGCGGTGCCGTCAGCCCCGCGGACGCGATT
This sequence comes from Acidobacteriota bacterium, assembly GCA_016195265.1. Taxonomy (GTDB): domain Bacteria; phylum Acidobacteriota; class Vicinamibacteria; order Vicinamibacterales; family CAVVIG01; genus SRVP-36. The sequence continues at coordinate 13,017 of JACPZW010000044.1, forward strand.
CACGATCACCATGCCGGAGGGAGTGGCGCTGACCCCGAGTCCTGGCGCACTGAGTGTTTCGCCGGATGGCACCCGTATCGTGTTCGCGGCGATCAACCGCAATGATCTCAAGCAACTGTGGCTGCGGCCGCTCGACGCCACGGAAGCGTCCCCGATCCCGCACACGGAAGGTGCGTTCTGGGCGTTCTGGTCACCTGATGGACGCTGGATTGGCTATTACAACGTGACGACCAGCCAGCTGATGAAGACGGATGCGATCGGCGGACAGCCCCAGGTGATCTGTAACGCGACGACCCCGCAAGGGGCTTCATGGAGCGGCGACGGCGTCATCGTGTTCGGTTCGCCCCTGGGTGTCTACCGCGTGCCGGCAGCCGGCGGAACGCCGGTGGCCGTGACGAAGGTCGGCCCTGGTGAAGGCAGTCACCAGGGTCCATCGTTCCTGCCCGATGGCCGGCATTTTCTCTTCACCGTGTTCGGTGTCGGAATGTTCGTCGGGACCGTGGACGGATCCGCGCCGCGCGAAGTCGAGCACGGCTTGACCGGCGGCCACCGGCTGGTCGGCGACGAACTGCTCACGGTACGTCGTGGGGCGGAGCTGGTCTCGCAGCATCTGGACACACGGCGGATGACACTCACGGCCGAACCGACTGCGGTCGGCGTCGCCGATGCGAGCACTTACGTCGCGTCGGCGTCCACGCTAGCGCCCCCGGGAGGCCCCCCGGCTCGGCCGGGGAGGCAGTAGAAGTTTGACGGGGAAAGGAGTGTGTCCACGGTAGAAACTTCGCTCGTGAGCCGCCAAGCACACGAGAGGAAGGATCCTGATGGACACATTGGAG
>JACPZW010000010.1 GCA_016195265.1 Acidobacteriota bacterium
CGCCGCACGCCCTTAGTCGGTCGGTGAATGGGAAGCCACACCCCCAGTCGATCCCGATCCGGGCAACGGAGGTGATCCATCCATGAGAACGGCCCTGGGAGTCAAGGTCCTTTCCGTTGATCACTCCTTTCGTCGAGCGTGGGGCGTGCACGTGAAGTCCCAGAGGGCAAGCGTCCACCAGCCATCCATTCGCGCACGAGGCGCATGATGTCGTGTTCGATCGTCGACGACGCGGGGTCGTCGAGGAGGGGCGGCCCAATCAGTGAGCGGTCATGAAAGACCATGAATCACCCCGAGCACGCCCGCACTGGAACGAGTGCCGTGGGACGACGGATTCAGTCAGCGACCTCCTGTCACGCGGAGGCGACGACGGGGGCCCGACGCCCGCGCCGGCGGAACTCGTCGTAGTCGATCTGATCACGCAACATGATGAAGAGGCGGACGAGGAGCTTACGGGCGACAGCCACTTTGGCTTTGGGCCGTCCGCGACGGTGGAGGAGGGTGAAGTAGACGCGTTTGAGGTCGGTGTCCGCGCGCGCGGCGTGGGGCGCCGCCTGACCGAGCGCGAAGCGGAGGAGCGCATTGCCCTGTTTGGTGATGTGTCCGAGCCGGTATTTGTCGGCGGAGGCGTTGATGGCCGGGGCCAAGCCGACGTAGCTGACCACGTGTTTGCTGTCGCAAAACCGGGTGACGGGCCCCAGGACCACGACGGTGGCCAGGGCCGTCAGGGCGCCGACGCCGGGATGGGTGGTCAGGCGCGGGGCGTCTGGGTGGGCGAGCGCGGCCGTGGTGACGGCGTCATCGAGCTGGCGGATCTGGGCGTTGAGCCCGGCGAGCAACTCGAGGCTCTGATCCCGGCGCTGCGCGGTATAAGGTGGGAGCGCGAGAGCCTGAAGTTGCACGAGGCCCGCGTGGCGGAGGAGCTTGGGGCCCCGGGCGAGCCGGTGGTTGAGGGCGATGGCGTGCAGGCCGTTCTTGACCATGGTGCGGATGCGGACGAGGCGCATGCGGTGAGTGAGGAGAGCCCGCAGATCGCGGGTGGCCGGGTCCGGC